>NZ_SRHZ01000063.1 GCF_004684085.1 Stenotrophomonas maltophilia | reverse complement strand
GTATCCGCGCCATGGATGGCGCGGCTAAGCCTACACGGACGTACTTGCGGCGTCCCCGCCTGGCCCCAGCCCTCCGGCCCAACCCATGACCCGCTTCCAGCGACCAACCCACGAGGGGCTGCGCCGTTCGCGGGAACCTCACTTCGCCGGCGACATCCACATGTCGATGACCGCGCTGAACACTTCCGTCCCCGCCCCGTCGCGCACGCTCACCGTTACCGGCAGCGCGTAGCCTTCGGCAGCGACCACAATCGGCTGCGCCGGCAGCGCCACCGCATGCAGCGTGCCCCGCGCCTTGGCCAGGTACTGCACCTGCATGCCCTTCGGGATCCAACGCATGCCCTTCGGCAGCGACGCGTCGACCATCAGACCGGCGGTCAGCTCGGCCAGGTTGCACATCGCGATCGCATGCACCGTGCCGATGTGGTTGCGCACCGCGCGGCGGTCGGCCAGCGTGCCCTCGCAGCGGCCGTTCTCCAGGCGCGTGATACGCGGGGCGATGCTGGCGAAGTAGGGCGCCTTGAAGCACACCGCGCGCGAGAACAACCAGTCGCCGGCGGGCCAGCGCTGCAGGCGGTGGTAAAGCGTAAGCAGTGGAGCGGACATCGGGGGTCTCCCTAAAGAAACGGCGGACCGAAGTCCGCCGTTGTCGTTTACAGGGTGGCTGCGATCACGCGGCCTGCGACTGCGCGCCCTTCTGCTCGCGCTTGTAGTAGCCCGCAGAGCGCAGCTCTTCCGGATCGAAGTCGTCCACGGTGATGGTTTCCAGGGTGAGCGTGCGCAGCTCTTCGAGCAGGGTACGCTCGTCCTGGGTGATCACGCCTTCGGCCACGGCCTCGTCCAGCTGGGTGACGAAGTCCAGCGCCTCGATGCCCTTGGTCTTGAGCGCCTTGATGAACTTGCGCTCCACCGGCTCGGCCATGATCGCCTTGCTCAGGTAGCTGTTGATGCGGCCACCCGGGTTGTTCTCGCACGGGGTCAGGAACACGCCGTTGGCGAGGCGGTCGCGGGCTTCGTTCGGTGCCATCAGCAGGGCGGCCACGCGGCGGCTCAGGCGGTCACCCGGGGCCTCTGCGCGACGGCCCAGCGGGAAGATCAGCGCCCACATCAGCCAGCCGATCGGACGGATGGGGAAGTTGCGCAGGGCGGCCGACAGCGATTCCTCGATCTTGTGCACGCTGTCGTGGAAAGCCCAGGCCAGCAGCGGCTGGTCGGCCTGCGGTGCGCCTTCGTCGTGATAACGCTTGAGCATGGCGCTGGTCATGTAGACGTGGCTCAGCACGTCGCCCAGGCGGCCGGACAGCGATTCCTTGAACTTCAGCTTGCCGCCCAGCGTCATCATCGAGATGTCGGCCATCAGCGCCAGGTTGGCCGAGTAACGGTCCAGCTTGCGGAAGTAACGGCGGGTGTAAGCGTCACCCGGGGCAGCACCGAAGCGGGCACCGGTCAGGCCGAACCAGAACGAACGAACAGCATTCGAAATGCCGTAGCGGATGTGGCCGAACAGGCTGCGGTCGAAGTCCTGCAGGCCAGCACGGGTGTCCGGGTCCTGCGCGGCCTTCATTTCCTTCAGCACCCACGGGTGGCAGAGGATCGCACCCTGGCCGAAGATCAGCAGGCTGCGGGTCATGATGTTGGCGCCTTCCACGGTGATCGCGATCGGCGCGGCCTGCCAGCTGCGGCCGGCGAAGTTGCGCGGCCCCAGGATGATGCCCTTGCCGCCGATCACGTCCATCACGTCCGAGATCACTTCACGGCTCATGTTGGTGCAGTGGTACTTGGCGATCGCCGACGGCACCGACGGCACGTCACCACGGTCCACAGCGGCAGCGGTGGCCTGCGACAGCGCGCTGATCTTGTAGGCCTTGCCACCAATGCGGGCCAGCGCTTCTTCCACGCCTTCGAAGCGGCCGACCGAGAGGCCGAACTGCTTGCGGATGCGCGCGTAGGCACCGGTCACCACCGCGCCGGCCTTGGCACCGCCACTGGCGGTGGAGGGCAGGGTGATCGAGCGGCCGACGGCCAGGCACTCGTTGAGCATGTTCCAGCCCTTGCCGGCCTTCTCGGCGCCGCCGATCAGCTGGGTCAGCGGGATGAAGACATCCTTGCCACGGATCGGGCCGTTCTGGAAGGTCGAGTTGAGCGGGAAATGGCGACGGCCGATTTCCACACCGGCGGTGTCACGCGGCAACAGGGCCAGGGTGATGCCGATATCGCGGGTGTTACCGATCAGGCCATCCGGGTCGTACATGCGGAAGGCCAGGCCGATCAGCGTGGCCACCGGAGCCAGCGTGATGTAGCGCTTGTCGAAGGTGAGCTTGACGCCGAGTACCTGCTCGCCGTTCCACTCGCCCTTGCAGACGATGCCGTAATCGGGAATCGAGGTGGCGTCGGAGCCGGCGAACGGACCGGTCAGGCCGAAGCAGGGCACTTCGCGGCCATCGGCCAGGCGCGGCAGGTACTGGTCCTTCTGTTCCTGGGTGCCGTAATGGTTGAGCAGCTCACCCGGACCCAGCGAGTTCGGTACGCCAACGGTGGAACTGACCACGCTGGACACCGATGCCAGCTTCTGGATCACCTTGTGGTGGGCCAGCGCGCTGAAGCCCAGACCGCCGTATTCCTTCGGAATGATCATGCCGAAGAACTTGTTCTTCTTGATGAAGCTCCACAGCTCCGGCGGCAGGTCGGCATGGACGTGGGTGATCTCCCAGTCGTTGACCATTTTGCACAGCTCTTCGACCGGGCCATCGAGGAAGGCCTGTTCTTCCGCACTCAACTGCGGCTTCGGGTAATTCAGCAGGATGTTCCAGTCCGGGTCGCCGGTGAACAGTTCGCCTTCGAAGCCGACCGAGCCGGTTTCCAGGGCGATGCGCTCGGTCTGCGACAGCGGCGGCAGCACCTTGCGGAACACCTTCATCATCGGGGCGGTCAGCAGCGGCTTGCGGATGAACGGCAGCAGCAGCGGCACGACGATCACGGCCAGTACGGCGGCAGCGACGATGGTGGCGGTCTGGTTGACGTAGGGAATGAACCAGCAGGCGACCAGCAGGGCCACGCTGATCAGCGTCCAGGTCAGCAGGCGCATGCGGTGGTAGGCGACGAACGCGCCTGCCAGCAGCAGGGCGAGGAAGGGAATGACGAGGCTCATGAGCGTGCTCCGGTGACGTGCTCGTTTATGGCGGACGAAGCTGCAGCATCCGCTGCGGGCAACACGTCCAGATAGTCCAACACAGTAGCGGTAAAGGCGTCGTTGTCATCGCCGGCGACCATATGCGTGGCCTGCGGCAGCTGTACATGGCGCGCGTGCGGCGCCAACGCCAGGAATTCGGCGACGGTCTGTGGCGTGACCAGATCGCTGCGGCCGCCGCTGACCAGCAGCAGCGGGCACTTCACCTGGCGCGCGGCCTCGGCCAACGCGTCCTGGTGCTGTTCGCTGTCGCGGGCCAGTTCGGCCACCAGGCGCGGGTCCCAGTGCCAGCGCCAGCGGCCCTGGCCGTCTTCGCGCAGCAGCGCACGCAGCGACTGCTCGGATTTGCGCGGACGGTGCGGCATGTAGGCCGAGATCACGTCGGCGGCCTGGGCCAGCGAGGCGAAGCCATCGGGATGGGCGGTCATGAAGGCCAGGATGCGTTCGACCCCGGCGGTATCCCAGCGCGGGGTGATGTCGACCAGCACCATCGCCGAGAACAGACCCGGCCAGCGCGATTCGGCCAGCAGGCCGAACAGGCCACCCATGGAGGCGGCCACCAGCACCGGCGGGCGCGGCTGTTCGCCGGCCAGCACGATGAGGTCATCGGCGAACTGCTCGCCGTGGTAGGGCAGGTCGGCGGCATTCCAGTCCGAATCGCCATGGCCGCGGGCATCGTAGGCCAGGGTCTGCAGGCCCGCCGCAGACAGGGCGCGAGCCGTGGCATTCCAGGCATGGCGGGTCTGGCCGAAGCCGTGCGCGAACAGCACCCGGCCCTGGCGGCCATGGTCGCTGGCGGTGGCCGCCAGGCGGGCGCCATGGGCCGCGTCCAGGCGCAGGTCATGGAACACAGCGGGAGTAGGGGACGTAACCATACTTACTAGTATGGAGTGCTTGGAGGGGAAGTCAATACTGTGTCGTATGGTGCGGTGCGGCAGGCCGTCAGTGGGGCCTTTTGACGGCATTGCCCGCAACCGCGTACTGCAACGAACCCCGGCGTATGGTTAAATCAGCCCATGAATCAACCTGACGCTTCCGCCGGCGAACCGCGCGCCGGCCGCAACAGCCGCCTGAGTGCCGAAGACTGGGCCCAGGCGGCCCTCGATCTGATTGCTGAACAAGGCGTGGGCGCCGTGGCGGTGGAACCGCTGGCGCGGCGACTTGGCGTGACCAAGGGCAGTTTCTACTGGCATTTCCCTTCGCGCGATGCATTGCTGCAGGCCGCGCTGGAACGCTGGGAACTGTTCGAACAGGAGCAAGTGTTCGGCAGCCTCGAGGACGTACCGGATCCGCGCGTGCGCCTGCGCCAGTTGTTCCAGATGGTCGCCCATGAAGTGCAGCCGCACATCATCTACAGCGAACTGCTGAAGGCGCTGGACCACCCGATGGTGCGCCCGGTGATCGACCGCGTTTCGCAGCGTCGCCTGGACTACCTGATCGCTTCCTTCCGTCAGGCAGGGCTCAGTTCTACCGATGCACGCCATCGTGCGCGCCTGGCCTATGCAGCCTACGTCGGCTTCCTGCAGCTGTCGCTGCAACTGCAGCAGCCCAAGCAGGCCCGTGAGGATTTCGAGGCGTATGTCGAACACCTGATCGACACGTTGATTCCGAACGGATAAGCGCCCTGCGATGAGATTGCTGGAAGGCCGCAGCCCTGCTACGGCCTTTTTTGTTGGGCGCCGGTCAGCCACCTGCCCGGCGGCACAAAGAACAACGGCCCCTTGCGGGGCCGTTGCTGCATCAGCTGATCAGTGGATCGATCAGAACTTCTGCTTGTACTGCATGTACATGAAGCGACCGATGTCGTAGCCGCCGTAGTACGAGTACTGCGAGTTCGGCGCCGAGTACATCTGCGGGCCGTAATGGTCGAACACGTTGCGTGCACCAACCGCGATGGTCGCATTCCACGGTGCGTTCCAGGAGACCTGGACGTCGTGGAACATGGTCGAGCCACGCTCGTTCATTGCGCGGTCGCGCACCGGATCCGGCGAGCCGAAGTCCGGCAGGGTGCACTCAGTGCTGTAGTAGCAGCGCTCCTTGACACCCGAGAAGTAGCGGGTGCCCCAGGTGACGCCCCAGTCACCACGCTCCCAGCCCAGCACCAGGTTCGAACGCAGGCGGAAGTTGCTGCCGAAGCCGTTGAGGATCGACACCGGCACTTCCTGCGCATTGGTGGTCTTCAGCACGTTCTTGCTGACGTAGCTGTTCTGCAGGTTGGCGTTGAAGGTACCCCAGCTGCTGGTCTCGAAGCGGTAGGCCACGTCGAAGTCGAAGCCTTCGGTTTCCTGGTAACCAGCGTTGCGCGGTGCATAGGTCAGGTTGACCACGTTGTGGCGGTTCGGATCGCGGGAGAACGAGTTGCAGCGCTCAGCAATGCCGAGCACGTAGCAGTCGTTCAGCTGGTCATCCGGGCTGTCGGTGACGATGGTGTTGGTGATCTTGATGTTCCACCAGTCCAGGCTCAGGTTCAGGCCCTGGGCGAAGGTCGGGCTCCACACCAGGCCGACGGTCTTGGACTTGGACTTCTCCGGGGTCAGGTCCGGATTGGAGATCGCATTGAACGGGTCCGGCGTCTGCTCATCCGGTCCGCTGGCCGGCACATAACCCTGGCGCAGCTGACGGAAGGTGCTGGCGGTCGGGCCGATGGCGGCGGCGCAGCGAGCGGCGACGGCCGGATCGCCGGTCGAGCCGAACGACGTGTCGCACGGATCGGTGAAGTACGCAAAGGTCTGCGAACTGCCACCGTACAGATTGTCGATGGTCGGCGCGCGGAAGCCTTCAGCGTAGGTTGCACGCACCAGCAGCTGGTCGATCGGCTTCCACTTCAGGCCGAACTTGTTGTTGGTGGTGTTACCGAAGGTGTTGTACTTGGAATAACGCGTGGCCGCGTTGAAGCTCAGTTCCTTGGCACCCGGCAGGTCAGCCAGGATCGGAACATTCAGCTCCAGATACACTTCGTTGACGTTGTAGCCGCCACCGGTCGGACCTGCGGCCAGATCGGTGGAGTAACCGGTCTGCGACAGGGCGTCGGGATTGTAGGAGCCCTTGTCTTCACGGTACTCGTAGCCCAGCGCGAAGCCCAGGTCGCCAGCGGGCAGGGTGAACAGGCTGCCGGCGATGTTCGCGTAGTAGGTCTTGGTGGTGACTTCACCCGTGTTCTTGGTGGTCGGGAACAGGAACTGCTGCAGGTCCGGGTTGCCGCTCAGGCCACCGTCGCCGGTACGGCCCGCCGGAATGGCCGGATTCCACGGGATACAGCCACCGGCACCGGAACCGTAGATCGGGTTCGAACCATCCACCAGCCCGGCCGCACTGCCGCACTCGACGCGACCGGTGGCCGGGTTGAAGAACGACGGACCGGTAGCTGCGTTGACGGCCAGCACGTTGTAGTTACCGGTCTGGGTCTGCAGGTTCTCCGAGTTCTGGTAGATGTAGCCAGCTTCCCAGTCGAAGTACTTGTCGTTGAACTGGAAGCTGCCCTGCAGGGCGCCGGTGAAGCGGAAGGTGGTCAGCTTGTTGGTCGACAGGCGCGGCACTTCCCAGCCACGGCGCATGAAGCCCATGTCCTTGCCGAACGGGTTGTAGTAGCTGTCAGCGTCCCACTTTGCGCCCTGCCGCGAATAGGCAGAAGACTGCAGGGGATAGCCGGCGACCTGGGCCTGCGCTTCACGACGCGTGTACAGCAGGTCGGAGACGAAACGGACGTTGTCGGTGAGGTCGTACTGGACATTGGCAAACACCGAACGCCGCTTGGTCGGCGTCAGCAGGTGCATCTGCTCGTTCGAGTTGCTGGTATCACCGGTAATGCCGGCGAAGTCCTGGTCGTGATACTGGTTGACGTCGCGGTAGTCGCCGCCGCGGTTCAGGGTGAGCCAGTCATCGGTGTCCGGATCGATGATCGTGCCCCACTGGCTGACCGGGCTCCAGTTCTGTTCCGGGTGGTAGGTGGTGCGCGAGTAACGGCTGAACCAGCGATCCCTGGCCCAGACTTCCTTTTCTTCGGAGTACTCGGCACCGATGGTGATCGAGCCACGGTCGCCCGTGAAGCCAGCCACGAAGTCGTAGCTGGTCTTCTGGCCGTCGCCTTCGCCGTACTGGCCGACGTAGGCATTGGCTTCCAGGCCTTCGAAGTTCTTGCGGGTGATGATGTTGATCACGCCGGCGATCGCGTCGGAGCCGTAGATCGACGAAGCACCATCCTTCAGCACGTCGATGCGCTCGACGATGGCCGACGGGATCTGCGAGACGTCCTGCAGGCCGCTGACGCTGGCGCCGAGGCGCTTGCCGTCGACCAGCACCAGGGTGCGCTCGGCACCGAGGTTGCGCAGGTCGATGTAGAAGCCGCCGACGGCTTCACCGGAGGACAGCGGTTCGGAACGGCTGATGGCCGGGCTGCCGGCGGCGGCGATGTTCTGCAGGACATCGGCAACGGTCTTGAAACCGCTCTTCTCGATCGAAGCACGGCTGATGCTCAGAACGGGCTGGGCGGTTTCGGTATCGACCTGACGGATGCGCGAACCGGTGACCTCGATACGGTCGAGGTTGGTGGCTTCCTGGGCATGTGCCGTCGCGGTGGTGGCACCGGCGACAAGCGCGATCACAACTGCGTCACGCAGCTGGCTGGACTTGAGTTTCATTGGCTCTCTCTCTCCAAGAAATCTTGGCTGGGTTAATGCCCGGCGGGGGAGCGAAAAGCGCTCCCAAATCGCGAGGCTGAGCCGATAGTAGCGGGCGTTCGCCAAGAATTAAAGCTGTGTTAATCAAACCTGTGATTTTGGTAAAAATGCACTGTTTTCAGAAAAATCAAACGCTTGCGTTGTATGGAGTGACGGGCTGCCTCGTTTGTTAACGCAGAATGACGAAAAAAGTCTCCTTTGATGTATGTCGATACGTATCAATATGTTTTCCGCAGTATCTTTGCCGTGCTACGTGTTTGCTCCGGAGGATTCCAGACACACACGTACAACGGGCGCCATTCGGCGCCCGGGAGAAAGTCACTGCGGTATCCGCGGAGTGGGATCAGAGATCCTGTTCGTAACGCACGTACGGCACGGTGCCGTCGTCGTTGCTCTCGTTGCGGGGCGAGAAGGGGTTCTTGCCGCGGCTGATCACATTTTCGGCGCCGACGGTGAGCTGGCCGGACCACGGAGTGCGCCAGGTCAGGCCGATACCCAGGCCTTCCCACTTGCCGGGCTTACCCGGCACGTCGATCACGCGGCCGATGATGCTGCCGGTGAAATTGCCATAACCAGCGCCGATGCTCAGGCTCTTGCTGTCCCAGCGGTCGACGATGGCCGGTGCGGCGTCGGCCAGCGGCACCAGGCGGGCTTTGGCGTAGGTGCCAGCAATGGACACGAAGCCTTCGCGGCCGATGTTCTTCTGCGCGAAGACCGTCAGATCGTTCTGCTCGGCGCGCAGCGAAGGCGTCTTGTTCGGTCCGGACAGCCAGGCGGGCAGGGTTTCACGGCCGGTGCCGGCAGTGATGCCCAAGCGGCTGTTGCCACGGTTCAGCGCAGCGGTGCCGGTGAAGCGGCGGCTGTTGAGGTCATCCTCGTCGCCAAGGCTGGCCAGCATGCAGTGACTGGCCAGGCCGCTCATGCTGGTTCCGCTGCTGCTGTTGCAGAGCAGGCCCAGCGAATCGCCCGACGACAGGCCGAAGGCCGCATCCAGCGAATTGCGGCCGAAGTGCCAGCGGGCGCCAGCCGCCTGTTCGCCGGTGGGCTCCAGGTACAGCAGGGCCTCGACCTTGCCGCTGCCCTTGTTCCACACCGGCAGCACCGTGCGGGTGTCCTTGCTCTGCGCGTGCACGCCCGTGATCGCGCCAAGGGCGATCAGCAGGGCCAGCGGTAGACGCAGGAAGGTACGCATCGGACCAGTTCAGACAGGGACGGACAACGGAAGTTCCCGCGAATACGGGAACTTGATCCTAGGGTGTTTATGAATTCTTAACAAGCCTTGATCCCCCCAGATGCAAGACAAGCCGATTACTGAAGCCGTTCAGGCGCCGGTACAGTCCCCTCGGCACCGTGGAACAGTATGCCGAACTCCGTCAACGGAAAGTGATACTCCCGCCCGCAGAACTCGCAACGGACCTCGACTGCGCCACTGGCTTCGGCGGCAGCACGCGCCTCGTCCTCGCCCAGCGACTGCAGCATCGAGGCCACCCGATCACGGGAGCAGGAGCAGGCGAAGGAGAGCGGCTTGTCACCCAGCAACGCCGGGCGCTCTTCGTGGAACAACCGATGCAGCAGCTGTTCGGCCGGGGTCGCCAGCAGTTCGGCCTTGCCCAGCGTCTCGAACAGCGCGCTGGCGCGTGCCCAGCCATCCTCGTCGCCTTCGTCACCGGGCAGCTTCTGCAGCAGCAGGCCGGCCGCGCCGTTGCGGTCGGCGGTCAGCAGCAGGCGGGTCGGCAGCTGCTCGGACTGGCGGAAGTAGTCTTCGAAGGCCTCGTCCAGTTCCGGCGCGGTCAGCCCGACCAGGCTCTGGTAGCGCTGCGGTTCACGCGGGTCCAGTCCCGGGTTTTCAATGGTGATGGCAAGCAGGGCATCGTCGCCGAGGTCGGACAGGTCGCGCGGCGCGTCGGCGCCTTCACTGAGCTGGGCGATGCCGCGCAGGGTGCCGGCTGCGGTGCATTCGGCAAACAGGGTACGCAGTGCAGTGCTGCTGCGCAGCTGGATCGACAGGCGGCCATCGATCTTGGTATGGCCGGTGAACAGTGCCGAGGCCACGCAGGCCTCGCCGAGCAGCTCGGCGGCGGTATCCGGGTACTGGGCGTGGGACAGGATCTCCTGCCAGGTCGCCTGCAGGCGCACATGGACGCCGCGGACGCCGGCGTCGGGGAGCAGGAAGCGGATCAGGGAATCGGGGTTGGCGGTCATCGGCTCACATCGCGCGTAAACGGGGGCGGTTGCCGGATAATGTGCCGACAACCAGACAGAAGAAGGATGCACCAGTAATGGGGGCAGCGGGAGAGCAGCACAAGGTAGAGGCGGTTGCAGTTCCGCCACGCCGTCGTCGCTGGCACTGGAAGCGGCTGCTGTGGCTGCCGGTGCTGCTGGCCGCCTTCAGCTGCCTGCAGGTGCTGGTGCTGCGCTTCGTCGACCCGCCGCTGTCCACCGTCATGCTGTGGCGCTATGGCGAGGCACTGGGCGAAGCGGACTGGTCCTATCGCCTGCATTACCAGTGGCGCGACCTGGACCAGATGGCGCCGAGCCTGCCGATTTCGCTGGTGGCGGCCGAGGACCAGCGCTTCCCGGAGCACAGCGGCTTCGACCTGCAGGCCATCGAGAAGGCCCGTGACCACAATGCCAAGGGCGGGCGCCTGCGTGGCGCCAGCACGATCAGCCAGCAGGTCGCCAAGAACCTGTTCCTCTGGCAGGGCCGCAGCTGGATCCGAAAGGGCCTGGAAGTCTGGTATACGGTGCTGATCGAAGCGCTGTGGCCCAAGGAACGCATCCTGGAGGTGTACGCCAACATCGCCGAGTTCGGTGATGGCGTGTACGGCGCGCAGGCGGCAGCGAAGAAATTCTGGGGCAAGGACGCGGCGCGGCTCAGCCCGGCGGAGAGTGCGCGGCTTGCGGCGGTGTTGCCGGCGCCGCGGCGCTACAACGCGGCGGCACCGGGACCGTACGTACAGCGACGTGCGGCATGGATCCAGCGACAGGCGCGGCAACTGGGCGGAGCGGCGTACCTGTCGGAGGATTGAGGCCGCGATGGGCGGGTCGGCAGGCTGCGCGCCTGCCGCCAACGTACAATCCCGGCATGACTCGCGAACGCCTTACTTTCGTCATCGCCGCCTACAACGAGGCCCAGGCACTGCCCTGCCTGCATCCGCGCTTGTGTGCGGTGCTGGACGCAATGCCGGACATCGACGGCCACATACTGTACGTGGACGATGGCAGCCACGACGGCAGCTGGGAGGTGATCGCGGGGTTGGCGCAGGCCGATGGGCGCGTTTCGGCGTTGAAGCTGTCGCGCAACTTCGGCAAGGAAGCGGCACTGACCGCGGGCCTGGATCTGGTGCGCGAAGGTGCGGCGATGATTCTCGATGCTGATGGACAGGATCCGCCGGAACTGGTGCCGCAGTTTGTCGAGCGCTGGCGCGAAGGCTACGACAACATCTATGGCACACGCTTGGTGCGTGATGGCGAGAACTGGATCAAGCGCGCCACGGCCGCGATGTTCTACCGGATAATCGGCCGCCTCTCGCGCACGCCGATCCCTGCCGATACCGGCGATTTCCGCCTGCTCTCGGCGCGCGCGCTGAGTGCACTGCGTGAAATGCGTGAGCGCCACCGTTTCATGAAGGGCCTTTTCAGCTGGGTCGGATTCAAGCGGATCGCCGTGCCCTATCACCGCCATGCGCGCGTGGCCGGGTCCAGCAAGTTCAGCCTGTGGCGGCTGTGGAATTTTGCTCTGGAAGGCATCACCGGATTCTCGACCGTACCGCTGCGGGCAGCGACCTATATGGGCCTGGCGACGGCGGCGGTGGCCTTCGTATTCGGGGTCTGGGTGATTGCCAAGGCGGCGCTGTACGGCGATCGGGTTGCCGGCTGGCCGACGATGATGGCCGTGATCCTGTTCCTGGGCGGGGTACAGCTGATCGCACTCGGCCTGATCGGCGAGTACCTGGGGCGGCTGTACGAGGAATCCAAACAGCGCCCGCTGTATCTGGTTGACGCCTGGCTAGCATCCGCCGTGGCAGACTCGGTCCTGCAACCCACCCTCGGAGGGCAGGCGGATGACGACGGTACGGCAACTGTTGGACGGCAAGTCTCCTGAAGTACATGCGGTCACGCCGGATGCGGCGGTGATCGATGCGATCCGGTTGATGGCGGAAAAGGGCATTGGCGCGGTGCTGGTGATGGATGGGCCGCGACTGGTCGGCATCCTTTCCGAGCGCGACTACGCACGCAAGATCGTGCTGCGTGATCGTTCGTCGCGCGATACGGCGGTGGCCGAGATCATGACGGCCAAGGTGGTGACGGTGTCGCCCGGCGAGCAGGTGGAGCACTGCCTGCAGCTGGTGACCGATTACCGCATCCGCCATCTGCCGGTGGTGGAAGGCGCGCAGGTGCTGGGAGTGATTTCCATCGGTGACCTGGTGAAGTCGGTGATCGACGCGCAGCGGCGGGAGCTGGATCAGCTGCAGCAGTACATCGTGGCGGGATGAGGTGTTCGCTGGCGGGCCTGCGGCCCGCCGGCCCGCTTTTCGAAGCTCACAGCCAAAGCCAAAGGAGCGCCTCTCTGATACGTCGGGAGGCGGAGGGTGCGGCTGGGCAGGACACGCCGTAAACCCATCCATGGGGGCTCGATCGGCGCATCCATGCGCGGTGCCTCGCCTTTGGTAGCTGCCAACCTTGGTTGGCAACGGCTTTTGACTTTGCTTTTTTCTTTTGACTTTGAGTTTCCACTCTCGTTCCGCGCGCGCAGGAAACTGTCACCCGTCCCCCTCAAGCCACCATCAATGCAGGCGCCTCGAACAACGCTGTAATCCTACTTCGCATACTGCCCGCCGCAGTCGGCGTCCTTCCCCGGCCCCAGTTCGATGGTCGCCAGCAGCGCCGCCGGCGGCGCGATGCTGCCCAGCGCCAGGGCCACGGCACCACGGATGCCCAACGCCTTGAAGTCCGGGCGGAATGACGGATCCTTGAACGTGCCGGTGATGTGCAGCGGCGAGCGCAGCACCAGGATGCTCTTGTCCTTCGGGCGCGGCTTCAACAGCAGGTCCAGGCTCTCCTCGCGCAGGCTGACCGTGCCTTCGCCGATGAGGATGGTATCGGTGGTGTCCACCGCCAATGCCTGGCTGGTCATCAGGCCGTCGCGTACGCCGAAGTCGGCGAAGGCGCAGCGCAGCGGGATCTGCTTGTCGCCGGTCACCAGGAACTTCAGCGACTCGGTGATATCCAGGCCGGCCAGCTCCATCACCAGGTTGCCGACATGGCCACGGCCCATCGCCAGCCCGACCTTGCCGCTGCTGCTGCCGAGCATTGCGGCGATCGAGTTGCCGCGCCCGCTCAGGTCCACGTTACCGCCGATGCCGCCCTTGGCCTGCTCGGCCAGCTTGGCATCCGGGAACAGCTGGCCCAACTGTACGCCGCGCACGCTGGCCTTCAGCGCGGTGGCGATCTGCGGCTGGCGTGCGTCCATGCGGATGGTGCTGCGGATATCGCCGCCGGCCACGCCGAAGTTCAGCGGGTCCAGCCGCAGCACGCCATCGTCCAGCAGCAGGTGTGCATCCATGTCGTCCAGTGGCAATGAAGGCGCATTGATGCGGTGGGCCTTCCAGCGCACGTCGGCATCCATCGCGCGCAGTTTGCCCAGGTTGTACGGCGTATCCGGCAGCACCCGCGTGCTGGCCGCAACGCGTGCGGCCTCGGCCTTCTGCTGTGCGTTCGCAGTTTCACCGTTGCCGGTCTTCGGTGGCGCACCGACGAAACCGGCCAGATCGTCGAAATCCAGGCGTTTGGATTCCAGCGTGGCCGTCAGCTTCGGGCGCGTGCCGCCTACTTCGAACTGCAGGTTGCCGCCGAGATCACTGTCGCCGACCTTGCCGGTGAACTGCTCATAGCGCCAGACGTCGTGGTCACGCTTGAGACGGCCGTCCAGCGCATAGGGCGGGGACGGGGGAATGGCGATGCCCAGCAGCGGATAGAGATCGGCCAGGTCCTGGCCGCTGAGTGCGAACTGCAGGTCGAATACACGCAGCTGGAATGGATTGGTCAGCGTACCGGTGGCCACCGCATGGGTGGCGCCCGCGCGGCCATCAAGGTGGATGCGGAACGGATGATCGCTGTCGGTCAGCTGCAATGGCGATTCGGTGCCGCCGCGCAGGGTGAACGGGTTGCCCCGCCAGTGGCCCTTGCCCTGCACCAGCAGCGGCGGTGCGGCGTCGGCCTGCTTCGGCGAGCCGCTGCGGACATCCACGCGGATGTCGGTGCGGCCCCGTGCGTCGAGGAACTGCAGGCGGCCGTCATCGATGCGCAGGCGCTTGAGTTGTGGCGTGGTTCCGCCGGAACGGTTGCCCAGGAAATCCCAATTGCCAGGCTCGTCCTTGCGGGGTGCGGTTTCCAGCAGTACATCCGGCCGGGTCAGGCGCACCTCGGGCAGTTGCACGCTACCGCGCAGCAGGGGCCAGACCCGGACATCGATCTCAACGCGGTCAGCGCTGGCCATGTCTGGCTGTTTGGCCCAACCGGCATTGGCGAACGTGATCGCATCGGCGCGGATCGTACTGGTGCTCCCCAGGTCGACATCCAGATGGCCGATGTGCAGTGCGCGGCCGGTACGCGCCTGCACCGCGCGTTCAACCGGGCCCTTGAACCAGTTCCAGTCCCACAATGCGATCAGCAGCAGGATCGCGGCCACCAGGAAGACCAGTACCGCCAGCCAGCGTTGGCCACGCCGGCCTGGGCGGCGGAAGCGCCAGCGGGATGCGCGCGGTGCGGCAGGGGAGGCGGCAGCATTCACGCTGCCATGGTTGCCCCCTCATCGTGGAGGGGGCGCGAAGCGTCCATGTGCACGGTGTGCACAAGCCCGGCGCGGATGGCGGTTTACAGCACCTGCATGGTGACTGCGACGAAGTGGCAGACGCTGCCGCCGATCACGAACAGGTGCCAGATCGCATGCGAATAGGGGATCGATTCACGGTGATAGAAATACGTGCCCAGCGTGTACGACAGGCCGCCGCCAAACAGCCAGGCCAGGGTGCCGCCGTCGATCGACGCCCACATCGGCTTGATCGCCACCACCACCAACCAACCCATGGCGATGTAGATCACGGTCGAGAGCACCTTGAAACGGCCGGTGTAGAACAGCTTGAACACCACGCCGCCCAGTGCGAGCGCCCAGATTGCGGTGAACAGGCCCCAGCCCCAGGGGCCGCGCAGGCCGATCAGGGTGAATGGCGTATAGGTGCCGGCAATCAGCACGTAGATCGCGCAGTGATCGAATACCTTCAATCGCCCCTTGGCGACCGGATGCTGGATGGCGTGGTACAGCGTGGAGGCGGTGTACAGCAGCAAAAGCGCAATACCGAACACGATCGCGCTGGCCAGCTGCCAGCCGTCACCGTAGATCGCGGCCAGGGTGATCAATACCGCACTGGCGGCCAGGGCGAATACCGCGCCCAACCCATGGGTCAGGGCGCTGGCGATTTCTTCACGGATCGAAGCAATGGACGTCGTGGACATGGGCATGGGCATCGTTCACGGGGAGGGGGACCCGCGTCCCCCTATCATCGCCGCGATGGCCGTCGCGTGCACGCCCGTCACCGTATGGTGGGTGAATCCCTGCGTTGCGCCGATGAACCCGTGATCGGTAGATCCACGCCATGTGTGGGTGAACCGCCCGCGACTGCTGGGGTCAGAGCCCTTTCCCGGCGGAAAGGGATCCGACCCCCGTGGCATCAGCCCACCGAAACGGTATGCGCCGCTTCGCGTGTGGCCGAGAAGCGCACATCCGGCGAACGTTCCTGTGCCAGCTGCAGGTTGACCCGGGTCGGTGCCAGATAGACCAGATGGCCGGCCGCATCCAGCGCCAGGTTCAGCGCGTTCTTCTCGCGGAACTCTTCCAGCTTCTTCTCGTTGCTGCAGTGGACCCAACGCGCGGTGCTGACGCTGACCTGCTCGAAGGTGGCTTCCACGCCGTACTCGTCCTTCAGGCGGTAGGCGGCCACGTCGAACTGCAGCACGCCGACCGCACCCAGAATCAGGTCGTTGCTGGTCAACGGACGGAAGAACTGGGTCGCGCCTTCCTCGGACAGCTGGGCCAGGCCCTTCTGCAGCTGCTTGAGCTTGAGCGGATCGCGCAGGCGGGCACGGCGGAACAGTTCCGGGGCGAAGTTGGGGATGCCGGTGAAGGTGACCGCTTCGCCTTCGGTGAAGGTATCGCCGATCGAAATGGTGCCGTGGTTGTGGATGCCGATCACATCGCCCGGCCAGGCTTCGGCGGCGATCTCGCGATCACTGGCCATGAAGGTCAGCGCGTTGGCCAGCTTCATGTCCTTGCCGGTGCGCACGTGGAAGGTCTTCATGCCGGCGCTGAAGCGGCCCGAGCAGATGCGCATGAACGCCACGCGGTCACGGTGCTGCGGATCCATGTTGGCCTGGATCTTGAACACGAAGCCGGTCAGCTTGTTCTCTTCCGGAGCGATCACGCGTCCGGTGGTGGTACGCGCCTGCGGCGGCGGTGCGTGCTCGACGAAGAAGTCCAGCAGCGGCTGCACGCCGAAGTTGTTCACGCCCGAGCCGAAGAACACCGGGGTCTGCTTGCCGGCGCGGTAGGCGTCCAGGTCGAACGGGTGGCTGGCACCCTGCACCAGTTCCAGTTCGTCGCGCAGGTCGGCCAGCATCTGCGCACCGATCTTCTCGGCCAGGCCGGGGGCATCGATGGACGGGAAGATGGTCGAATCCTGGCGGGTGAAGTTGCGGCCCGGTTCGTACAGGTGCACTTCGCCGGTCAGCAGGTGCACCACGCCCTTCAGGCGCTGGCCCATGCCGATCGGCCAGGTGACCGGAGCGCACTGGATGCCCAGCACGGTTTCCACTTCATCCAGCAGTTCGATCGGGTCCTTGCCCTCGCGGTCGAGCTTGTTGATGAAGGTCATGATGGGGGTGTCGCGCAGGCGGCACACTTCCATCAGTTTGATGGTGCGCTCTTCCACGCCCTTGGCCACGTCGATCACCATCAGCGCTGAATCCACCGCGGTCAGCACGCGGTAGGTGTCCTCGCCGAAGTCGGCGTGGCCGGGGGTGTCGAGCAGGTTGACGATCTTGCCTTCGTACGGGAACTGCATCACCGAGGAGGTGACGGAGATGCCGCGCTCCTTTTCCAGCGCCATCCAGTCGGAAGTGGCGTGGCGGGCGGCCTTGCGGCCCTTCACCGAACCGGCCATCTGGATCGCGCCGCCGAACAGCAGCAGCTTTTCGGTCAGCGTGGTCTTGCCGGCGTCAGGGTGGGAAATGATGGCGAAGGTGCGGCGACGCGACGCTTCGTTGGCGACTTCGGACATGGCAGTGGCGCCCGCCCGGGGCGCTTTTCAAAGAGATAAGCGCCCGATTATACCGGCCGGGGCCGGTCAGCGCCCGGTACCGCCGTCGGCCTCGCCCTGGCGGGCGAACTGCAGCTGGCCCTGCTCGGCGAAGATGCGCACCGGCACCGAGCGCAGGCCCATGCCGCGGTTGACCTGCACCACGAAGTGCAGGTGCGGCGCGCTGCTGAAGCCACTGTTGCCGGACAGGCCGATCGGCTGCCCGGCGCCCACCGCCTGGCCACGACGCACGCGCATGCCGCCGGCCTGCAGGTGGCCGTACAGGGCCATGCTGCCGTCACTGTGCAACACGCGGATGAAGTTGGCGCGGCCACCATCGCGTTCGCGGTCCTGGCCGTTGCCACGGAAGCCATCCTGGATCTGCATCACCGTGCCCTCGCGTGCGGCCAGTACCACCGTTGCCTCGGGCAGGGCGAAGTCGACGGCGTCGCGGTTTTCTTCGTCGTCGTGGCTGAAACGGCCTTGTGGTGCCTGGTCCACGCGCAGGCGGGCGTTATCGAAGGGCAAGCGGTAGGCCACGTCCTCGGCCTGTGCGGCCGGGTTGCCCGGCACCGACTGCAGGCGCAGGTCCAGCGTGCGGCCGTTGACCGGGGCGGGCAGATGACCGACCACCAGACTGCTGCTGCCCTGGATCAACGACTGTAGCGGCAGGCCCTCGACAGGGTGTCCGGGCACGGCGCGCAGCTCGACCTGTAGTGGCCCTGCCAAGGCATTGTCGATCCGGGCCTGCCACTGTTCACCGATCGGCTGCAGGCGCAGCTGGGCCATCGGCGCGGCCTCCGGGTGTGAGGGCGCACTGGCGGCGGGGGCGGGCTTGGGCACCAGTCCCCAGCCTTGGCGCCAGCTGCCGGCGGCGGCAGGCGCGCTCGCCAACAGGGCCAACAGCAGGCAGGACAGGGGCAGGCGTGGCATCGACGGCTCCAGCGAAAAGGACCGCCGCGACTGTACCCGATCCTGAACGGGACGACCGGGACCGCCTTCGCATGGCTGCTCTGAAAATATTCATCGCTTTATCCGCATGAAGGGATTGACAGTACCTGGGCCGGCTGGCATCGTAGCTCCACCATCGAGACCGGCAGAGGGACAGGCCCTTTGAAGCCGGGGCAGCCAGCAGACGCGAAAGCGCCTGTCAGGTGCCAAATCCTGCGGGGACCGTGGCGTCCACCGAAAGATGGTTCGAACCTTGCACCGACGTGCAGTTCGAACGCGAGCCCCGCGAAGGCTCGATGGCCGATTTCCCTAACGGAACCCGCCATGAGCTTCGCCACCAGCACCGCCGTTCGCCCCGAACCCTTTGTCCCCGTCAGCGTGCCGGTCGAAGACCGCGTGCACGCCGAGCGCGGCGAGTTCGCCGCGGTACTGCCGATGCGTCACGCCGGCCCCAGCCCGGTGCGCCTGCGCTATGAGTGGGTCGGCCCGGCCAATGCGCCGGTGGTGGTACTGGCGGGTGGCATCTCCGCCCATCGCCATGTGGCGTCCAACGCACAGTTCAGCGAGAAGGGCTGGGCCGAAGACCTGGTCGGCAGTGGGCGCGCGCTGGATCCGCAGCAGCTGCGCGTGCTGGCCTTCGATTTCATCGGTGCTGACGGCGCATTGGACGTGCCGATCGATACCGCCGACCAAGCCGATGCACTGGCGCTGCTGCTGGACCATCTCGGCATCCGCGCGCTGAAAGCGTTCGTCGGCTATTCCTACGGCGCACTGGTCGGCCAGCAGTTCGCGATCCGCCATCGCGCCCGCGTGCGCCAGCTGGTGCTGGTCAGTGGCGCACATCGTCCGCATCCATATGCCGCCGCCTGGCGTGCGCTGCAGCGTCGTGCCGTCGCGCTCGGCCAGTTGCAGTGCGGCGAGGACCACGGCCTGGCCCTCGCGCGGCAGTTCGCCATGCTCAGCTACCGTACCCCGGAAGAATTCGGTGAGCGCTTCGATGCCGCACCGGAAGTCATCAATGGCCGCGTGCGCGTGGCGGCCGAAGATTATCTCGACGCGGCCGGCGCGCAGTACGTCGCGCGTACGCCGGTGACCGCCTACCTGCGTCTGTCCGAATCGATCGACCTGCACCGCGTCGACCCCGCCGCGATCCTGCCGCCGACCGTGGTGGTGGCCGTGGAGGGTGACCGCCTGGTGCCGCTGGCCGACCTGGTCGGCCTGGTCGAAGGGCTGGGCCCGCGCGGCAGCCTGCGCGTACTGCGCTCGCCCTACGGCCACGACGCCTTCCTCAAAGAAACCGATCGCATCGACGCGATCCTCGCCACCGCCTTCCGCACTTCTGGAGAGTCCGCATGAGCCTGCACGCCAACGAGCCGTCCTGTAGTCGCACCACCGCCGCCGTCCGCGCCGGCATTGATCGTGACACCGCGCATGGGGCGGTCACGCCGCCGATCGTGCTGTCGTCGAATTTCAGCTTCGAAGGCTTCGGCAACAAGCGCCAGTACGACTACACGCGCAGCGGCAACCCCACGCGTGACCTGCTGGGTGAAGCGCTTGCGGAACTGGAGGGCGGCGCCGGTGGTGTCATCACTGCCACCGGCATGGGGGCGATCAACCTGGTGCTGAACGCACTGCTGCAGCCGGGCGACACCCTGGTGGTGCCGCATGACGCGTACGGTGGCAGCTGGCGCCTGTTCAACGCGCTGGCGAAGAAGGGCCACTTCGAGCTGGTCACCGCCGACCTGACCGATCCGCGTGCACTGGCACAGGCGCTGGCCACGCAGCCGAAGCTGGTGCTGGTGGAAACGCCGTCCAACCCGCTGCTGCGCATCACCGACCTGCGCTTCGTGATCGATGCCGCGCACAAGGCCGGTGCACTCGTGGTGGTCGACAATACGTTCCTGTCGCCGGCACTGCAGCAGCCGCTGTCGTTCGGTGCGGACCTGGTGCTGCATTCCACCACCAAGTACATCAACGGCCACAGCGATGTGGTTGGCGGTGCGGTGGTCGCTCGTGATCCGGCTCTGCATGAGCAGCTGGTGTGGTGGGGCAACGCGCTGGGCCTGACCGGCTCGCCGTTCGATGCCTTCCTGACCCTGCGTGGCCTGCGAACGCTGGATGCGCGCCTGCGCGTGCACCAGGAGAACACCGCGTCGATCGTTGCCCTGCTGGACCAGCATCCGGCGGTGGGCGCGGTGTACTACCCGGGCCTGGCCGATCATCCAGGCCATGCCATCGCTGCACGTCAGCAGAGTGGCTTCGGCGCCATGCTGTCGTTCGAACTGGCGAATTGTGCCGGTGACGATCCGCACGCAGCAGTGCGTGCGTTCGTCGATGGCCTGCGCTGTTTCACCCTGGCCGAATCGCTGGGCGGCGTCGAAAGCCTGATCGCGCATCCGGCCACCATGACCCACGCGGCGATGACCGCAGAGGCGCGCGCTGCCGCCGGTATCAGCGAAGGCCTGCTGCGCCTGTCGGTGGGCATCGAGGCCGAGCGTGACCTGCTGGCCGATCTCGGCGCCGCGCTGCAGCGCGCCGAAGCGGTGATCAATGCGGCCGCGCGCCGCAAACAGGTGGTGGATGCATGAGCGCGCTTGCTGCCGAAATTCCCGCACTGGGCGTGGGACGCCTGGCGCTGCTGGGCACGGGCACCGTCGGCTCTGCCTTCGTGCAGCGCTACCAGACCTTGCAGGCACGTGGGCTGGAACTGCCCAGCGTGCAGTGGCTGGCCAACTCGCGCACCGCACTGGCAATTGATCGCGACCTCGCGCTGCCATTGGAGCTTGCCCGACGCGCGCCGCGCGATGGGCACACTCCGCCGCCGTGGGCCAACGCCGAAGGGCTGGAGCGTGGCGATGTGGTGGTCGATGCCACCGCCAGTGAAGACGTGGCCGCGCGTCACGTGCAGTGGTTGGCGCGCGGCGTGCACGTGGTGACCGCCAACAAACTGGGCCGTGGCGCGCACCTGACGCGTGCGCAGGCCATTGCTGACAGCTGCGCCGACAGCGGCGCGCGCTATGGCGACAGCGCCACCGTGGGTGCCGGCCTGCCGTTGTTGAGCAGCCTGCGCGCGCTGGTGGCCGGTGGTGACCATATCCATGCCATCGAGGGCGTGCTGTCCGGTTCGCTGGCCTGGTTGTTCCATCGCTATGACGGCCGGTCGCCGTTCTCGGCGGCGGTGCGCGAGGCGCTGGCGGCTGGCTACACCGAACCGGATCCGCGCCTGGATCTGTCCGGTGAAGACGTGCGCCGCAAACTGCTGATCCTGGCCCGCAGCAGCGGGCTGCCGCTGGATGCCTCGCAGGTGCAGGTGGATTCGCTGGTGCCCGAGACGCTTGCGGCCCTGCCGCTGGAGGATGCGGTCGCTGCGCTGGAACAGTTGGATGTGCCGTTGCAGGCGCGCTGGCAACAGGCGCGCGACAACGGACGTGTGCTGCGGTTTGTCGGCCGCGTTGATGGTGAAGGTGCCCAGGTGGGCCTGCGTGAACTGCCAGCCGATCATCCGTTGGCACAGGGCGCAGGCACCGACAACCGCGTGGCCATTCACAGCGACCGCTATCAGCGCCAGCCGTTGTTGATACAGGGGCCGGGCGCGGGCGCGGAAGTCACCGCTGCCGCATTGCTGGATGATGTGTTGCGGATCGTGGGTTGACGGCCTGCCGCTGGGCTCGCCGGGCATGGCCCGGCGCTACGGTCCATGTCCGCCGGACGATGCCCGGCGGATCGGCATTTCAACGCGCCTTCAACGCCTTCAACAACGCCGCGTTGAACTGCTTCGGGTCCTGCACCTGCGGCGAGTGTCCCAGCTCGGCGAACTCGACCAGCGTCGCACCGGGAATGGCTGCAGCTGCGGCCTTGCCCAGCGCCGGATAATTGCCCAGCGTCGCCTTTACTGCAGGCGGCGCGAGGTCACGGCCGATCGCGGTGCGGTCCTTCTGGCCGATGAACAGCGTGGTCGGCACCTGCAGGTTCTTCAGTTCGTAGACCACCGGCTGGTTGAACACCATGTCCGAAGCCAACGCCTGGCTCCATGCAACGGCCTGCTTCCCGGGCCCTTCGTACATGCCCGACTGCATCCGCGCCCACGGTTCATACGCCGGCTTCCATTTGCCGTCGTAGTACACGTCCAGCTGGTAGCGGCGGATGCTGTCATAGCTGATGTTCATTTCGCCGGCGTACCACGTGTCCACGCTGCGCCACGGCACGCCCAGCGCCTTCCAGTCTTCCAGTCCGATCGGGTTGACCAGCGACAGGCTGCGCAGGTCCTGCGGGAACATCAGCGCGTAGCGCACCGCCAGCATGCCGCCCATCGAATGACCGACAAGGTGCACCGGCACATTGCCTGGTTGCAGTTGCTGCAGCAGAGCATGGGTGTTGGCCGCCAGCTGCGCGAAGCTGTACTGGTAGCGCTCGGGCTTGCTGGATTTGCAGAAGCCCACCTGGTCCGGGGCGATTACCCGGTAACCGGCAGTGACCAGTGGCTTGATCGATTCCTTCCAGGTGGCCGCACAGAAGTTCTTGCCGTGCAGCAGCACCACCACGCCGATGGGCGCCTTCTTCGGCGCGATGTCCAGGTAGGCCATTTCCAGCGGCTGCCGCTGCGATTCCAGTGCGAAGGCCTTCACCGGATAGCCGTAGTCGAAACCCTCCAGCCGCGGCCCGTAAGTGGGCGCGGCCAGGGCAGGCAGCGGAAGGCAGGCAAGCAGGGCGGCAGCGATCACGCGCATGGGGCAGTCCGGGGCGAGGGAGCCCCGAGCCTAACCGGAACGCGGTGACGGTGTCGTCCGATGTAGCGCCGAGCATGGGCTCGGCTCTACAACTCAGCACTCGATGACGTTCACCGCCAGGCCACCGCGGCTGGTTTCCTTGTACTTGTCCTGCATGTCGCGGCCGGTATCGCGCATGGTCTTGATCACCTTGTCCAGCGACACCTTGTGCTTGCCGTCGCCACGCATCGCCATGCGCGAGGCATTGATCGCCTTTACCGCGCCCATTGCGTTGCGCTCGATGCAGGGAATCTGCACCAGGCCGCCGATCGGGTCGCAGGTCAGGCCGAGGTTGTGTTCCATGCCGATTTCCGCGGCATTCTCGATCTGGCTCGGGTTGCCACCCAGTGCCGCCACCAGACCACCGGCTGCCATCGAACAGGCCACGCCCACTTCGCCCTGGCAGCCGACTTCGGCGCCGGAGATCGAGGCGTTTTCCTTGTACAGGATGCCGATCGCCGCCGAGGTCAGCAGGAAGTCGAATACGCGCTGCTCATTGGCACCGGGACAGAAACGGTCGAAGTAATGCAGTACCGCCGGCAACACACCGGCAGCGCCGTTGGTCGGCGCGGTTACCACACGGCCACCGGCGGCGTTCTCTTCGTTCACCGCCAGCGCGTACAGGTTGACCCAGTCCAGCGTGGTCAGCGGGTCGCGCATCGCGGCTTCCGGCTTGGAGGACAGCTCGCGGTACAGCGCCGGTGCACGACGGCCCACCTTCAGACCGCCCGGCAGAACGCCTTCCTCACGGATCCCGCGGTTCACGCACGACTGCATCGCGCTCCAGATCTCGCGCAGGTTGGCGCGGATCTCGTCCTCGCTGCGCCAGCACTTCTCGTTCTCGAACATCAGCTGGGCGATGCTCAGGCCGCTGCGCGCGGTCTGCGCCAGCAGCTCATCGCCGCTCTTGAACGGGTAGGGCAGCGGGGTTTCATCGGGCACGATGCGGTCATCGGCCGCATCGTCCTGGTTGACCACGAAGCCACCACCCACCGAGTAGTAATCGCGGGTGGCGATCACTTCGTCTTCGGCGTTGTACGCGGTGAAGCGCATGCCGTTGGTGTGGTAGGGCAGCTTCTGGCGCTTGTTCATGCCGAGGTCGCGCTTCTCGTCGAAGGCGATCTCGTGCTGGCCCATCAGCTGGATGCGCTTGCTGCTGCGGATGCGCTCCAGGGTGGCCGGGATGATGTCCGGGTCGATCAGGTTCGGCCGCTGGCCTTCCAGGCCAAGCAGTATCGCCTTGTCGGTGCCGTGGCCGCGGCCGGTCAGTGCCAGCGAGCCGTAGACATCTGCACGGATACGCGCGACCTCGTGCAGGCGGCCCGGGTCCAGCAGCCAACGGTGGATGAATCGCTCGGCGGCCTTCATCGGCCCGACGGTATGCGAGGAGCTCGGGCCAATGCCGATCTTGAAAACGTCGAACGTGCTGACAGCCATGGTTGCCGTACTGCGGGTACCGGAAGAGACCGCTATTCTAGCGGTTCATGCCGCACTTCCATGGCTGCGGCGCAGCATTTCGCCCAAGGGGGCCATCCGGTGTTGACTCTGTTCCAGCGTGACGACTGCCACCTGTGCGACATGGCGCTGGCCGAGCTGGCCAAGGCCAGGGCGCCGGAGTTCGAATCGGTGTTCCTGGACGACCAGCCGGCGCTGGAAGCGCGCTATGGCGCCCGGGTGCCGGTGCTGCGTGACGAGGCTGGCGGCCGTGAGCTGGATTGGCCCTTTGATGCGGCTGCGGTGCAGGCCTGGCTGGCCGTCGATCGGTAGTGCCGGCCGCTGGCCGGCAGCCCCGCCATGCCCGGTGATGCCGGCCAGCGGCCGGCACTACCAGACGCGGTTTATTTCGCGTCGAACTTCACGATCGTGCTGATCGCGGTGTCGTCCGGAATGGTCTTGGTATCGGCCCAGTCACCACCGCCGACGCCGAAGTCCAGGCGCTTGACCGTGGCCTTGCCGGTCAGCACCGGCTGGGCGCCCGGCTTCCAGGTGAAGGTCAGGGTGACCGGCTTGCTGACGCCGCGCAGTTCCAGCGTGCCATCGGCGGCGAACTGGTCGTTGCCCACCGCACGGAAACCCTTGGCGGTGTAACGCGCGGTCGCGAACTTGCCGACGTTGAAGAAATCAGCGGTCTGCAGCGTCGAGTCGCGATCACTGTTGCCACTCTTGGCGCCGGCAAGCGGAATCACCACGTCCAGCGAGCCGGCGGCCGGGTTGGCCGGGTCGAAGCTGAGCTTGGTGGCAAAGCCTGGGAAGCTGCCGGTGAACACTTCGCCGTCGTACTTGGTGGCGAACACCAGGATCGAGCCAGCGCCCGGCGCCTGCGCATAGTCGGCGGCGAGCACCGGGGCGGTGGCCAGCATGCCGGCCAGGGCGGCGGCCACGGCGGCCGGGGTGGTCAGTTTCAGGTTCATCGGTCAGTCCTTCTGGGGGGAGGCGAGCCAGCCGCGCGGCAACATGCGGGACAACGTCGCATCGCGCTGGAACAGGTGGTGGTAGAGGGCAGCGCCGGCATGGGCCAGCACCACTGCGATCAACAGCCAGAAGCCGTATTCGTGGATGGCATGGGACACCGCCACGACCTGCGGGTCCGGGCCGCTGAGCTTGGGTACGTCGACCAGGCCGAACCATCGGAACGGACGCAGGCCGCTGGCCGAGTCGTACAGCCAGCCCGACAGGGGGATGGCGAACATCAGCACGTAGAGCAGCACGTGGGTGGCGCTGGCGACGCGTTCCTGCCAGCTGGGTACACCCGGTACCGGCTTGGGCGCACCGGCGTACAGGCGCCAGCCGAAGCGGAACAGCACCAGCGCCAGCACGGTGATGCCGATCGACTTGTGCGCGGTATAGACCCAGAAATACTTGGGGGTCTTGGGCAGTTCGCCCATGGTCAGGCCGACCACGCCCAGGGCGAGGATCAGCAATGCGATCAACCAATGCAGGATCTGGCTGACACTCCCCCAGGCGGCGGGGGTGTTCTTGGCGGTCATGAAGGGTCCTCTAGGGGGCCGTCTTGGGGTCGGAGTGTGAAACGGGAGCGGGAGTTCCCGGGGCGTCACTGCGGTCGAGGGTGGCTTCAGCCTCGATCCTCAGCTGTACTGCATCACCGATGACGCCCGGCCAGGCGGTGATGCCGAAGGCGCGCCGGCTCAGCGTGGTGCTGGCGGAAAAACCGGCGGTGCGTCGGAACGGGGGCAACGGATAGCGCTTGATGGCGTTGAGGCTCACGTCCAGCGTGACCTCCTGGCTGACCCCGCGCAGGGTCAGCGTACCGATCACGTGGGCATGCTTGGCATCGATCGGTTCAACCCGGGTGGAGACGAAGCGCGCGCTCGGGAAACGCTCGCCATCAAGCAGGCTGCGAGCCAGCGTGGCCTGGTTCCACTTGGCATCGCCAAGATCCAATCGCGATACCGGGACGGTGACGTCCAGCGTAGCCTCGCGCCAGTTGTCGGGATCGAACTGCAGGCGGCCCTCACTGCCGGAGACCGTACCCATCGCCTGCGAATAGCCAGCATGGTCGATGGTGAACAACACCCGCGTATGCACTGGGTCGAGGCGATAGGTGTCTGCATCCGCCCAGGCGGGGGCGGTGGCGAGCAGCATCGGCAGCAGGGCCAGGCAGGGACGCATCGATGGCGGGCTCCGGAAGGGGACGCTGCGATCATACGCATAGGCCCCTGCCAACGTTGCGTGCATGGTTGCAACAGTTCGTGGTGGGAACTTGTGTGGAAACAGCCTGTTGCAGCCATGAACCCGCCCCTGTGTGACAATCGGGACAGGACAGGGGGTTCAGGATGACGAGCGGCTGGCGCCTGTGGTGCCTAGGCATCGCGGGTACGGGACTGCTGCTGATGGCGTTTGCCGTGGCGGCTGCGACCGTGGACATGGCAGAAACACCACGCCTGCGGCGCTTCGGTGCCGCCGAAGGCTTGCCATCACGCATGGTGCTGGCATTGGCCGAGGATCGCCAGGGGCATGTCTGGGCGGCCACCGACGGTGGCCTGGTGCGCTACGACGGGGGCGGCCTGAGGGTCTGGGAGCACGATCCGGAACAGCCGGGTTCGCTGCCCGGCAACGAGATCGAGACCCTGCTGGTCGATCCGCTGGACCGTGTCTGGGTGGGCATCAACGGCAAGGGCGTGGCCCGCCTGGATGCTGATCGCGAGCGCTTCAAGACCTTCGACACGGTCAACGGCCCGTGCATGAGCCAGTTCTGGACCCTGGCCTATGCCGAGGACGCGCTGTGGATCGGCACCAGCGGCCATGGTGTCTGCCGTTTCGGCGAGGACGGCAGCCTGCGCTTCTTCCAGCATGATCCGGCGCATTCTGGTGGACTGCCCAGCAACACCATCTTCAGCAGCCTGGTCGATGCACGGGGCCGTCTGTGGATCGGCACCGAAGCCGGCCTGGCGCGCTGGAATGGCAGTGGCTTTGAAACCGTGGCACCGCGCGAGCTGGGCACGCTGAGCGTACTGCGGTTGAGCCAGGATCCTGACGGCTCGATCTGGGTTGGCAGCCAGAACGAGGGCCTGTACCGCATCGATGCACAGGACCGGGTCAGCCGTCCGCGCTGGGCCGACAGCGCCAGCCTGCGTTCGGCATTGGTGTTGGCTGATCGCCAGGGCGGCTACTGGGCAGGCACCTCCGATGGACTGCTGCGCGGTGACGCCAGTGCGCTGCGCCGGCTCGAGGCAGACCGTGGCAGCGGCTTCCTGACCGCGCAAAGCGGTGTGCTTGATCTGCTGCAGGACCATGAAGGTGGGTTGTGGGTCGCGTTGTTGACCCAGGGTCTGGCCTACCTGCCGCCGGACTGGCGCCGCTTCTCGATCTGGAATCAACTCGATGGCAAACCGCTGGACAGCCAGTATCTGTTGAGTGCCGCCAGCGATGGCACGAACTACTACGTCGGCTCGGCGCATGGCGTGTACCAGTTGGATGCGCAGGGCACGCTTCGCCTGCTGGCCAGCGACCGTGAGATTGGTGGTGGTGCGGTGTGGTCGGTGCTGCCGCGGCCGGATGGGCGCCTGTGGCTGGGGCGCGCAGGCCGCATCAGCGTGTACGATCCGGCCACCCGGGCGCTGCATGACTGGCGTATCGAGGGCGGCGCCGACCTGCGCCAGCGAATCGATCTGATGCGGCAGGCGCCGGATGGCACTGTCTGGCTGTCGGTGATGAACCTGGGCCTGCAGCAGCGCAGCGCCGAGGGCCGGCTGCTGCGCAGTTTCCCGCTGGACGACATCCGTGGTACCGCAGATTCGCCGATCGAGCAGATCCGTTTCGATGCCCATGGCTTGGCCTGGGTAATGGGTGACATGGGCATGTGGCGCGAGCACGCGGGGCGATTCGAGGCGGTGCCGGGTGTCTCGCGTGGACTCATCTACGATCTGGTCTGGATTGATCCGCAACAGCTGTGGCTGGCCCGGCAGGGCGCGCTCGAGCGCTACCAGTGGGATGGCATGAGTCTGCGCCTGATCCAGCGTGTTGATGGCAGCGCCGGAGTGCCTGCGGTCAGCATGGGCGGCCTGGCGCTGGCCGATGACGGCCGCCTGTGGGCGACCACGCCACGCGGTCTGCTGCGCTGGGATCCCAAGGCACGGCGCCTGCAGCAGTTCAACGAACGCGATGGCCTGTCCGATGCCGAGTTCACCAGCCGGCCGCCGGCAGTGAACGCCGATGGTCGTGTGCTGGCCGTGAGCCAGACCGGGCTGGTCGCGTTCGACGTGAACGCGGCTGACGCAGTGCTACCGCCCTCGTCATTGGTCATTGCCGGAGTGCGCGTACGTCGTGACGATGCGCGTGGCTGGCAGCCTCTGCCGAATACAGGCACCCTGCTGCTGGGGCCGGATGACCGCGATCTGCAGATCGATGCGCGGTTGCTGTCCTACGCCAATCCGCAGGGCAATCGCTATCGCTTCCGGGTGCGCGGCTACGACCAGAACTGGGTCGAGCAGGGCGGCGATGGCCAACGCACGCTCTCGCGGTTGCCCACCGGCAGCTATGTCATCGAAGTGCAGGCGGCGACGGCCAGCGGCACATGGACCCCGTCGCAACGGCTGCAGGTGAAAGTGCTGCCGCCGTGGTGGCGCAGCGGCATGGCGATCTTCGGCTACATCCTGCTGGGATCGTTGCTGGTGGTGACCCTGGTCTGGTCGATCCGGGCGCGCCTGCGTCGCCGCCAGCAATGGCAGTTGACCGTGCACAAACAGCAGTTGGCCGAGCAGGCGTCGCAGGCCAAGAGCCGTTTCCTGGCCACGCTGGGCCACGAAGTGCGCACGCCGATGACCGGCGTGCTGGGCATGAGCGAACTGCTGCTGGCCACGCCGCTCGACCCGGTGCAGCGCAGTTATGCCGGCTCGATCCAGCAGGCGGGCAGCCACCTGTTGCGGCTGGTCAACGATGCACTGGACCTGGCCCGCATCGAGGCTGGACGGCTTGAGCTGGACCTGCGTCCGTTCGACCTGGCCGGCCTGCTCGACCAGGTGCAGGCGCTGATGCAGCCGATGGCGCAGCAGCGTCAACTGGCCTTCCAGCGAGGTGACGATCCCCCCGGGCCGATCAGCGTCAGTGGGGATGAGATGCGCGTGCGCCAGATCCTGCTCAACCTGCTGGGCAATGCAATCAAGTTCACCGAACGAGGCCACGTCGGCCTGGCCGTGCGTCTGGATGACAACGGCGCTGGCCTCTGCTTCGAGGTGCACGACAGTGGGCCGGGCATCAATGCCGAGCAGCAGGAGCGGTTGTTCCATCGCTTCGAGCAGGCCGACGGCCCACGCACGGCGTCACGCTATGGTGGCAGCGGCCTGGGCCTGGCGATCTGCCAGGAACTGGCGGTGGCGATGGGCGGATGCATCGAAGTGGACAGCCAGCCGGGCAAGGGCGCGCGCTTCCAGGTGCGGCTGCCGTTGCCTTGGACCCGGCAGGCGGCCAACGCACAGGGCGACTCTGCGGCGTTGCCCGTGCTGCCGCCCTTGCGCATCCTGCTGGTCGAAGACGATGCCACCGTGGCCGAGGTCATCGCCGGGCTGCTGCGTGGCCGCGGCCATCAGGTGGTGCATGTGCTGCACGGGCTGGGAGCGTTGTCGGAGATCGCCACGGATGGTTTCGATGTCGGCCTGCTCGACCTCGACCTGCCTGCCTTGGATGGCACCGCCATCGCCCGCCAGCTGCGTACCATGGGCTATGAACTACCGCTGGTGGCGGTTACCGCACGTTCCGACGCCTATGCCGAAAGCCAGGTGCTGGCAGCCGGCTTCGATGGATTCCTGCGCAAGCCGGTGACTGGCGATCTGCTGGTGACCGCGATTGCCCAGGCTCGCACAAAACGACAGGTCGCACATTGAAAGCGTCGGTGCCGGACGTGAACAGCGTGACTTTCGGTTTACCATGCCGACGCCCGCAGCGCGGGAATCAATCAGACGCAGCGTGAGGAGGCAATCGGTGGTGTATCTGCGGGCGGCGATGCTGCTGCTGGTCCTCCTGTGCTGCCTGTCGCCTGCTGCGGCGCAGCCGGTGCCGCCGAGCCCGCGCCAGGTGACGGTGTTCGATGGCCTGCCATCCAATACGGTCAATCGCATGGCCGAAGACCGCTACGGCTACCTGTGGATCGCCACCAACGACGGGTTGGCCCGCTACGATGGCCGCAACTACCGGATCTGGCGCTCGGAAGACGGGCTGCGCGACAACCGCATCTGGACGGTACTGGTGGATGCGCGCAACCAGCTCTGGATCGGCACCGAGAACGCTGGCCTGGTGCGGATGTCGGCCGACCGTCGGCAACTGCATTTCTACGACCGCAGCAGCCAGCCGCTGATGGGCACCAACACCATCTGGAGCCTGGCAACCACGCCGGACGGCTCGGTCTGGTTCGGCACCCACGAGGGTGGCCTGTACCGCCTGGACAGCCAGGACCGCCTGCAGCGCTTCCTGCCGGAGGCGAACAATCCGCGCAGCCTGCCTGCCGCGTCGGTGCCCTACCTGGTCACCCTGGCCGACGGCAGCCTGTGGGTGGGCACCAAGCATGGCGTGGCGCGCTGGACCGGCACCGATTTCGAGCGCATCGGCGCGGACGTGATTCCCAGTCTGCTGATCAACGGCCTGACCAGCGAACCCGACGGCAGCCTGTGGATCAGCACCATGGCCGGTGCCACCGTGCGTCGTCCCGATGGTCGTTTCGAAGCGTTGCCGTGGAAGCTGCCGCAGGGCGAGCAGGTGCTCGGCATGATGCTGCGCGACGAGCAGGGCGGACATTGGCTGGATACCCGCAGTGGCCTGGGCCGGGCGGTGGACGGCCAGTACCAGACCGTTCCTTTGTACAGCGCGGTTGCGCGCGGCCCGGTACGGCCGAACTGGACCGGCGCCTACGAGGACCGCGAAGGCGGCATCTGGCTGGCCAGCACCAATGCCGGCCTGTGGCACCTGCTGCCGCGCTGGTGGCAGTTCTCGGTGCTGTCGCGGCTGGAGGACGATCCCAGCTCGCTGCGCAATGCCTTCGTGCTGGGCACCAGCCCCTCCAGCAATGGGGGTATCTGGACGGTGGGCAGCCACGGCGCACTGGACCGCTTCGACCCGAAGACCGGCAAGATCGAGCAGCACCGTACCTGGGTCAACGGCATGTACTGGCTGACCTCGGTGCGGGAGGATCGGCGCGGGCAGGTCTGGATCGGCTCGACCGACGCATTGATGCGCTACGACCCCAAGCGTGATGACCTGCGCCGCTGGGGCCGTGATGCCGGTGCCGACGCGACCATGGAAGGCGTTATCGAATCGATGATGACCTGCGATGGCGACAGCCTCTGGCTGATGCTGCCGGCCGGCCTGCAGCAACGCGACCTGGATGGGCGCCTGCGCCGGCAACTGGACAACGGCCAGCGTGGATTGCAGCAGGGCCAGCTCAACCTCGACGTGGAATGCGGCCCACAGGACCACATCTGGCTGGCCAGCAGCCGTGGCCTGCTGCAGTGGCTGCCGGAGAGCGAACGCTTCCAGCCGGTGCCGGGTGCGCCGGCGACGGCAATCCATGCGCTGCACGTGGGCCGCGATGGCCAGGTCTGGCTGTCCGAAGACGGGCGCCTGTCGCGTTATCGCTGGAGCCAGGGCCGGCTGGAACGGCAGGCCGTGGTCGGTGCCGAACAGGGCTATCCGGCGATCTCCGCCTCTGGCCTGGTGGTTGACGCGCAGGGCGTGGCCTGGGCGACCAGTGCACGCGGGCTGGTGCGGGTTGGTGCCGATGGTCAGAGCGTGCGGCTGTATGGCGTGCATGACGGCCTGCCCAGCCAGGAGTTCCGCGAGCACACGCTGACGACCTCGGGCGATGGACATCTGGTGGCGGGCACACCGGCCGGCGTGGTGGTGTTCGACCCGGAACAGGTGCGGCCATCGGTGCGGCGTGCGCCGCTGGTGATCGAGCGTGTCGAGGTGCGCCGCAACGAGCAGGTGCTGGACCTGACCCACGACACGCCACTGCAGATTGCCGATGGCGACCGTGACCTGCGCATTGTCGCGCGCCTGCTGTCGTTTGCCGATTCGGCCTCCAACACTTACCGCTACCGGTTGGCGGGCTACGATCCGGACTGGGTTGAAGTGGGGCCGGCCGGTGAACGCCTGTTCTCGCGGCTGCCGCCCGGCAGCTATCGCCTGGAAGTGCAGGCGCGCTCGGCCGACCACGTCTGGTCGCGGGTACAGAGCCTGGAATTCCGTGTGCAGCCGCCATGGTGGCGCAGCCTGTCCGGCCTGCTGGTGCTGGCGTCGATCGCGCTGCTGCTGACCAGCTGGTTCGCCTGGTTGTACCGCCGCCGTCTGCAGCGTCGCCACGCCTACCAGTTGGCGCTGCACAAGCAGGAGTTGGCCGAACAGGCGTCGGCCGCCAAGACCCGTTTCCTGGCCAACCTCGGTCATGAGATACGCACGCCGATGACCGGTGTGATGGGCATGAGCGAGCTGCTGCTGTCCTCGCCACTGGATCCGCAGCAGCGCGGCTACACGCAATCGATCCGCCACGCCGGCGAGCACCTGCTGCACCTGGTCAACGATGCGTTGGACCTGGCGCGGATCGAATCGGGCAGGTTGGAGCTGCAGTCCAAGCCGTTCGCGTTGAGTCGTCTGCTGCAGGACCTGGCCGCATTGATGGGGCCGTTGGCCGCGCAGAAGGGCCTTCGTTTCACCCTCGACAACCAGTTGCCGCCCGGCCTGCAGGCTACCGGCGATGCGATGCGGGTACGCCAGATCCTGCTCAATCTGCTGTCCAACGCGGTGAAGTTCACCAGCCGCGGCACCATCACCCTGCACGCGCGCAGTGATGGCGAACTGCGCGCGCTGCACTTCGAGGTGCGCGATACCGGTCCGGGCATCAGCCAGGAGCAACAGCAACGCCTGTTCCGCCGTTTCGAACAGGCCGATGGTGCGCGTACCGCTGCGCAGTACGGCGGCAGCGGCCTGGGCCTGGCGATCTGCCGCGAGCTGGCGCAGGCCATGCAGGGCCGGATCCAGGTCGAGAGCCAGCTGGGGCGGGGCACCTGTTTCAGCGTGACCCTGCCGTTGGCGCTGGTGGTCGACGCCAATGCCGAGGCCGCTGGTGAAGCGCACCGCGAAGAAGCGGCGAACATGCCCCCGCTGCGCGTGCTGCTGGTCGAGGACGATGCCACCGTGGCCGATGTGGTGCGTGGGCTGTTGAGCGCGCGCGGCCACGAGGTGGTGCATGCCGGTCATGCGCTGGCGGCGCTTCGCGAGATCAGCGCCGGTGACTTCGACGTCGGCCTGCTGGACCTGGATCTTCCGGGTCTGAGTGGTTTCGAGCTGGCCCAGCACCTGCGCAACCAGGGCTACATGCTGCCGCTGCTGGCAGTGACCGCGCGGACCGATCCGGATCTGCAGCAGCAGGTGGAAGCGGCCGGCATCGGCGGCTTCCTGCGCAAGCCGGTGACCGGCGAGTTGCTGGTGGAAGCGATTGCCAGGGTGATGGGCAGGTAGGTGGTTCGGCAGGGCCTGCGGCCCTGGTACGCGCCGGATCAACGTCAACGTCAAAAGCGTGCATTCCGTGAGATGGCGGGGTGGGTCCGGTTGCGGGAGACGCCGTAAACCCGTCCATGGGGGCTTGGCCGCGGCATCCATGCCGCGGACACTCCCGC
>NZ_SRHZ01000062.1 GCF_004684085.1 Stenotrophomonas maltophilia | reverse complement strand
ACCCGTCCATGGGGGCTTGGCCGCGGCATCCATGCCGCGGACACTCCCGCAACCGGACCCACCCCGCCTTCGACAGAATTCTGCGATCTGCAGTAGATCCACGCCATGCGTGGATGAACGTCCATTGAAATCGAATATTTCGAACCGAGAAAAGCATCCACGCATGGCGTGGATCTACCAGACACCGCACCGCCCCGCGATCCCACGGAATACCCGCTGCTGTTGCTGTTGCCGGCCAGCGGCCGGCACTACCGCGGGTGCAGGGCGCAGCCCTGCCGAACCCCCTCACTCCGCTACGTGCTCGACCTGCCGTGGCTCCGGCTTGGTATCTGGCAGCTGCCAGAAGATCATCGTCGAGGTCAGGGTGATCGCGCCCACGCACAGGAACGTTGCATGCAGCGCCGCAGTCGCGCTGTTGCTGTCCAGGTGATTGCCGAACGCGGCCAGCAGGCTGCCGGCGGCCGCGGCACCGAAACCGGCGGCGAGCATCATCACCATCGACAGCAGGCTGTTGCCAGAACTGGCGAACTCGCGGTCCAGATCACGCAGGGTCACGGTGTTCATCACGGTGAACTGCAGCGAGTTGACCGCACCAAAGAAGGCCAGCTGCAGCAGGCGCCAGGCCAGGTGCTGGCCGGGTGTCATCAGGATGAAGCTGGCCATCGCCAGGCCCACCAGCACGGTGTTGACCATCAGCACGCGGCGGTAGCCGTAGCGCTCGACCAGTTTCACGGCCAGCTTCTTCGACACCATGCCTGCGGCCGCCACCGGCACCATCATCAGGCCGGCGTTCATTGGCCCCAGGCCCAGGCCGACCTGCAGCAGCAGCGGGATCAGCATCGGCATGGCGCTGCTGCCGATACGCGAGAACAGGTTGCCGAGGATGCCGATGCGGTAGCTGGGCACACGGAACAGGGCCAGCGAGAACAACGGCGCGGTGGAGTTGGCGGCGTGCAGCCAGTAACCCACCAGCGCCGCCAGGCCGGCCACGGTCATCAGCATCACCAGCGCATGTGGCGTGCCGAGCCCGGAGATGCCGTCCAGCGCCAGCGACAGCACCACCATCGCGAAGGCCAGCATGATGTAGCCACGCAGGTCGAAACGGGTGCGATGGCTGGCGTAGTGGTCGGGCATGATCTTCATGGCGGCGATGAAACCGATCACGCCGATCGGCAGGTTGATCAGGAACACCCAGTGCCACGACGCGATCTCGACCAGCCAGCCGCCCAGCGTCGGGCCGATCAGCGGGCCGACCAGCGCGGGGATGGCGATGAAGCTCATCGCGCGCAGGAAATCCTCGCGCGGCACCGAACGCATCACCGCCAGGCGACCGACCGGCAGCAGCATCGCACCGCCGATGCCCTGCAGCACGCGCGCACCGACCAGCTGGTGCAGGTGCTGGGCCAGCGCGCAGGCCAGCGAGCCGAGGGTGAACAGGATGATCGCCACCAGGAAGGTGCGGCGGGTGCCGTAGCGGTCAGCGATCCAGCCGGAGGCGGGGATGAAGGTAGCCACCGCCAGCGCGTAGCTGAACACCACCGACTGCATCTGCAGCGGGCTCTCGCCCAGGCTGGCTGCCATCGCCGGCAAGGCCGTGTTGACGATGGTCGAGTCCAGCATCTGCATGAAGATCGCCAACGAAACCAGCCACAGCAGGGGGCGCTGGCGGGTGTAGGTCGATGGCGATGTGGACATGGGGTGCGGCCGGTGCAGCGTGGGGGAGGCCATGATCGCGCACTGCGGGTCACGGCGCGATCAACATCGCGCCGCAACCGCATGCGCAGTGTTCAGCGCTGGCTGTGCGCGTGCACCGCGTCAACCAACACCTGCACGTGTGCCGGGTCCATGTCCGGCGACATGCCGTGGCCGAGGTTGAACACATGGCCCTCGCGCGAACCACCGTTGCCGGCGGCATAGGTGTCGAGCACACGGGCTGCGGCAGCCGCGATCGCATCCGGCGAGGCGTACAGCGTGGTCGGGTCGAGGTTGCCCTGCAGGGCGACGCGCCCACCGGTGCGGCGCAGCGCTTCGTCCAGGTCCAGGGTCCAGTCCAGGCCCAGCGCATCGGCGCCGGTCTGCGACAGCGCTTCCAGATGCAGGCCGGTGCCCTTGCCGAACAGGATCAGCGGCGTGCGCTCGCTGCCTTCGCCGCGCTCCAGGCCTTCGGCAATGCGCTGCAGATAGCGCAGCGAGAACTCGCGGTACATCGACGGTGAGAGCACGCCACCCCAGGTATCGAACACCTGCAGCGCCTGCGCACCGGCCGCGCGCTGCGCGCCGAGGTAGGCGATCACCGCTTCGGTGGTGACCTCCAGCAGGCGGTGCAGGGCCTGCGGGTGGTTCAGCGCCATCGCCTTGATGCGCGCGAAATCCTTGCTGCCGCCGCCTTCCACCATGTAGCAGGCCAGCGTCCACGGGCTGCCGGAGAAGCCGATCAGCGGCACCTGGCCGTCCAGCTCGCGGCGGATCAGGCGCACCGCGTCCATCACATAGCCCAGGTCCTGTTCCATGTCCGGCACCGCCAGCTTGGCGATGGCCGCTTCATCACGCACCGGGTGGCGGAACTTCGGGCCTTCGCCTTCGACGAAGTACAGCTCCAGGCCCATTGCGTCGGGAATGGTGAGGATGTCCGAGAACAGGATGGCCGCGTCCAGAGGGAAGCGGCGCAGCGGCTGCAGGGTGACCTCGCAGGCGATCTCCGGATTCTTGGCCATGGCCAGGAAGCTGCCGGCCTTGGCCCGGGTCGCGCGGTACTCCGGCAGATAGCGGCCGGCCTGGCGCATCAGCCAGACAGGGGTGCAGTCCACCGGTTCGCGGCGCAGGGCGCGCAGCAGGCGATCGTTGCGGAGAGGGCTGGTCACGATGGGCATTCCTTGGACAAGAGGGCAGCGGCGTCAGTCGCCGTGCGAAAGGATCTGGAAGCCGCGATGCAGTTCGGCATCGCGGACCTTCTCGAAGGCGTGGCGGGCTTCGTCGGCCTGCAGGAACAGTTCGCGCCGCAGCTGCGAGCGCGCACCGACGCGGCCGCTCTCGCGCAGCAGTTCCCAGCCGCCGAACAGATCCGGCTGCAGGCTCAGGCGCAGGAAGCGCGGTGCCTGCGCACCGGCGTCGGGATGTTGCAGGTAGACGTACATGGTGCCGATTGTAGCGGGGCCAGGGTGACCCCGGCCGCAACGCGATGGTGCCGGCCGCTGGCCGGCAGCCTCATGAAACCTCCCCGGTAGCGCCGGGCCATGCCCGGTGAACGCGGAAACGATCAGCCCGCGCCCAGCACCTTCAGCACCGCCGCTTCATCCACGTCCGGCACCACCTCGGCACGGCCCATGCCGCGCCATAGCACCAGGCGCAGGCGGCCAGCCACGTTCTTCTTGTCCAACCGCATCCGGCCAAGCAGGGCCTGCGGATCCAGCCCGGCCGGGATCGTCACCGGCAGGCCGAGGCGTTCCAGCAGCGCCTGCAGGCGAGCACGGTCGGCATCATCGGCCAGGCCGAGATCGGTGGACAGCTTCGCGGCCAGCACCATGCCCACCGCCACGGCCTCGCCATGGTTCAGCGCATCGCGGCCCGGGGCCGAATAGCCCTGTTCGGTCTCGATGGCATGGCCGAAGGTGTGCCCCAGGTTGAGCAGGGCACGCTCACCCTTCTCGAACGGATCGCGCTCGACGATGGCGGCCTTGTGCCGGCAACTGCGCGCGATGGCTTCGGCCAGTACCACATCCTCACCGGCCAGCAGCGCATCGGCATGCTGCTGCAGCCATTCGAAGAACACGGCATCACCCAGCGCGCCGTACTTCACCACTTCGGCCAGGCCGGCACGCAGTTCGCGCGGCGGCAGGGTGGCCAGCACGCGGGTATCGGCAATGACCGCACGCGGCGGATGGAACGCGCCGACCAGGTTCTTGCCGGCTGGGATGTCGACCGCGGTCTTGCCACCCACCGACGAATCCACCATCGCCAACAGGGTGGTCGGCAGCTGCACGCAGTCCACACCGCGCATCCAGCAGGCCGCAGCAAAACCGGCGAGATCACCGACCACGCCGCCCCCCAGGGCGAACACGCAGGCATCGCGGGTGGCGCCCAACGCGGCCAGCGCTTCGATCGCGCGGCCGAATTCGGCCAGGGTCTTGGAGGCTTCGCCCGCGGCCAGCACGTGCTCGCCGACGATCAGGTCGGGGCGCGCGGCCAGCAGGGTCTGCTTCACGGCAGCCAGATAGCGCGGAGCCACCTCGCTGTCGCTGAGCAAAAGCACGTGGCGGCCACGCACATGCGAGGCCAGCGCGGTGCCGTCGGCCTGCGCACCGGCGCCGATGGTGATGGAGTAGGGGCGGTCGCCGCCAACGGCAACCTGCAACAGGGCGGGGGAAGTCATTCGGTCAGGTCCTGGCGCTGCCATTGCGTGGCCAGCTTGACCACCAGGTGGGCGGTCGCATCGGCAGCGGTGTACGGGTCGGTATCGAGGGTGAGGTCGGCCAGCTCGCGGTACAGCGGGTCGCGGTGTGCGGCCAGATCGTGCAGCACCTGTTCGCGGTCCGGGCGCTGCAGCAGCGGCCGGCCCTTGTCACGGGCCAGGCGCTCCAGCTGTTCGGCCACGCTGACCCGCAGGTAGACCACGAAGCCGCGTCGGGCGATCAGTGCACGGTTATCCGGATCGAGTACGGCGCCCCCCCCGGTGGAGACCAGCTGGCCGCGGCCTTCCAGCACGCTCGCCAGGGCTTCGCGCTCATGGGTGCGGAAGCCGGTTTCGCCCGAGTGCTCGAAAATGGTTGGGATGCTGGCGCCTGCAGCATCGACAATGGCCTGGTCGACATCGACGAAGTCCAGCGTGAAGCGCTCGGCCAAGCGGCGGCCGATGCAGGTTTTACCGGCGCCCATCGGGCCGATCAGGATCAGGTTCGGAGCAGGATTCATGCCCTCTGATCCTAACACCTCCGTGCCCTGGCCTTTACGTTCTTCACGTCAGGGTGGACGCTCCTGCGGGATCTCCCGCGCCAGCCGGAGTACAGGCCATGACGGTCGCCAAGGTCATCGAAATCAACGCGTCCTCGCCCAAGAGCGTGGAGGACGCCGTACGCAGTGGCTTGAAGAAGGTGTCCGGGACGGTCAAGGGCATCCAGGGCGCCTGGATCAACGAAACCAAGGTGGTCACCGATGGCAACGGTGAGATCACCGAGTGGCGGGTCAATCTGCGCGTGACCTTCCTCGTGGAATAGGCGCCCTCAGCGCACGTCCTGTACCTGCCGCTGACCGTCCAGCACCACCACATGGTCGGCGCGGCCGGGCAGGGTGCGCAGCGCTTGTCGGCTGACCCGTTCGTAGTACTGCACGAAGCGCTCCAGCTGCGGCCGGCTCATGCCGTGCCGGCCCGGCTGTGCCGCTTGCAGGTTCTGCTCCTGCTGCCAGCGCCAGCGCGGCACCACCGAAAAATCCGGTGGCTGCAGGAACCATAGGCGATCGCAGCGCTGCCACAACGCCGGATAATCGCGGGCCAGCGCCTGGTTGCACCAGCGGCGCCAGTGGCCATCGCCGTCGGCATCGCGTTCCAGCGCGTTCAGCGGGCTGTCCAGCGAGTCGTCATCCTGCGCTGGCGTGCCGAGGAACCAACCTTCGAACACCAGCAGGTCCAGCGGTTGCTGCAGCTGCGGCCATTGCGCTTCGGGCAGGCGTTCGTCGGCCAGCTTGTCGAAGCGCGGCATCGCGAAGGGCTGGCGTGCGGCCACGGCGTCCAGCGCCGCGTGGGCCAACGGCAGGTCATGGGTGCCCGGCGGGCCGCGGGTGATCAGCAGCGGGTGCACCTGGCGGGCCAGTCGCTGGCGCTGCACGCGGGTGAGGTAGACATCGTCGATCGACAACGTGGCCGCGTTCAGACCGCGTGCCTGGGCGCGGGCCACCACCTGCGCGGCCAGCGTCGATTTGCCGCTCCCCTGCAGGCCGCTGATCGCCAATACTGGAACTGCTGCGCCGCTGCCCAGTGCATCGTCCAGCACCTGTTCGGCCAATGTTTCGGGGAATCCTTTCACCTGGGGCATATACGCAGCAGCGGCCATACAGCCACAATAGCCCAATCCGTGTGAGAAGAACGCAATCATGAGCGACCTGTACGCCGAAGCCCTGTCCACGTTTGCCGGCCTGTTCGACGAGGCCAAACAGAGCCGCGAGGTCGAGCCGAACGCAATGACCGTGGCCACCGCCGATACGCAGGGCCGTCCCTCGGCACGCACCGTGCTGCTGAAGGCCTTCGACGAACGTGGTTTCGTCTTTTACACCCACCTGGACAGCCACAAGGGCCAGGAACTGCAGGCCAATCCGCAGGCCGCGCTGCTGTTCCTGTGGCGCAGCCTGCGCGAGGCCGGCATCCAGGTGCGCATTGAAGGGCGCGTGGAGCAGGTGGCCGACGCCGAGGCTGACGCCTATTTCGCCAGCCGCCCGCGCATGAGCCAGGTCGGTGCCTGGGCTTCGCAGCAGTCGAGGACGCTGGCAACGCGCGAAGAGTTCGAGGCACGCGTTGCCGAGATCGAAGCCCGCTTCGAGGGCAAGGACGTGCCGCGCCCGGACGGCTGGAGCGGCCTGCGCGTGGTGCCCGACCGCATCGAGTTCTGGTACGGCGCGCAGTTCCGGTTGCACGAGCGCTGGTGTTATGAAGCCGGCGCCGAAGGGCGTTGGAGCAAGCGCCTGCTGTACCCGTAAGGCGCAGTGATGAGGCGCGTGGCGCTGTATGGCGTGACGGTATTCGTGCCGGCGCCCGCGCTGGATCACTCGTGGCAGGTGGCGATGGTGCAGGTGGAAGAGAACGAGCTGCTGCTGGCCGATGGGGCGCAGTAGATCCACACCATGCGTGGATGGAGGTGCCAAGGCATCCGCTACGAGAGCAGATTGTCGCGAAAGGTCCGGTCAGCTTCATCTGCGAGCAGGCCGGCGACCGGCACACTCCGACGAATGCCCTCGACTTCCGGAGTTGCCATGCCGTCCTGGCGTTGTCTGTTTGTCGTGCCCCCAGCGCATCGCGGCGTGGAAGCATGCCTGCTGCTGCTTGCCCGCATCGTCGCCGGTGTGATGTTCTGCGTCTCCGGATGGAACAAGGTGTTCACCGGCGCGGGTCGCGAGCGCATGGTGCACACGTTGGTCGAGGCGGGTATTCCGTTCCCGGTGTTCAGTGCGCCGGTGCTCGGCGGCATTGAGTGGATTGCCGGCGGCCTGCTGGTGCTGGGCGTGCTCAGCCGGCCCTCGGCCCTGCTGCTGGCGGGTATTTGTGCGGTGGCCGCATTGACCGATGGCATCGCGCGCATTCCCGCGGGGCTGAGCGTGCCGGATTGGCTGAGCTGGTTCTTCTATCTGAGTGAAGTGCCGCTGGGCGTGCTGCTGTTGTGGATTGCGGCAGTGGGCAGCGGTCGGTTCGCTATCGAGACGCTGGGTTCGGTGCGTGGTCCTCGTCGGTAGATCCACGCCATGCGTGGATGCGGTGCTTGACCGAAGAGCAGTGCGAACCAAGGTTCGCCCCCACCAGGCATCGGTTCGCTCCCGCCAGGTAACGAGTGGTTACAACCCCTCCGCACGCAGCCACCGCCACAGCGTGGTGCGTGATACCCCCAGCGCCTGCGCCATGCCCTCGCGGTCATTGCGATGTTCCAGCAGCAGTGCTTCCAGCTGCGCTCGCGGCGGGCGCTTGCCGTTGCTTTCCGCCGGCAAAGCTGCAGCGCCCTCATGCACCAGCTCCGGTGCCAGCTGCAGCAGTCGCGCGGCATCGATCAGCCCTTCACCCGGCCGCCAGTGGATGCGCAGACGATCCACCAGATTGCGCAGTTCACGCACGTTGCCGGGCCACTCGGCGGCGGTCAGCAGCGCCAGTGCATCCTCATCCAGTGGCGCGTCGATGCCACGCAGCTGGCGGAAGAAATGCTGCGCCAGCAACGGGATGTCCGAACGCCGGGCACGCAGCGAGGGCAGCGCGATGCGCAGCGCGGCCAGGCGGTAATACAGATCGCGGCGGAAGCTGCCTGCCGCTGCGCGCTGCTCCAGCGATTGCAGGGTCGCGGCCACCACGCGCAGGTCGACCGGGGTCGGTTCGGTGGCGCCGACACGCAGCACTTCGCGCTCTTCCAGTACGCGCAGCAGGCGGGTCTGCAGCGGCAGCGGCAGTTCGCCGATTTCATCCAGGAACAGGGTGCCGCCGTCTGCGGCCTCAACCAGACCGACGCGTCCGCCACGACGTGCGCCAGTGAAGGCACCGTCGCTGTAGCCGAACAGCTCCGCTTCCAGCAGCGATTCGCTGATGGCGCCACAGTTCAGCGCGACGAAGCGCCCACGACGGCCGCTGGCGGCGTGCAGCTGGCGTGCCACCAGTTCCTTGCCGGTGCCGGTTTCGCCGCTGACCAGCACGGTGCTGTCGTGCGGTGCATAGAGCGCGATCTGTGCGCGCACCTGCGCCATCGCATCGCTGTCGCCGAGCAGCTCATGCGCGTCGGCACGCGCTGCCTGGCGCCGGCGCGGGGTAGGCCGATTACCACTGGAGCGGGCCAGCGTCTGGGTCAGTTCCAGCGCATGCTCGAAGGCCTGGCGTACCGAGTCGGCCGAGTACAGCAGCACGCCGGGCAGACCGGCCTGTTCGGCGTGGTCGATGGCCATGCCGGTGCCGACGATCACCTCGATGCCATTGGCGCGCAGGTCGGCGATGCAGTCGCGCGCGTCTTCGCGGGTGACGAAGCGGCGATGCTCGATATCCAGGCCGAAACTCTGCTGGAAGTTGCTGAACACCGGTACATCGCTGGCGTGGGTGACCAGTCCGATGCGGCTGGCGATGCGGCGTGCACGCGCAAGTGCTTCCATCAGGTCGAAGCCGTTGGCCTGGATCGGCACCAGCGGTAGTTCCAGCCGGCCGCGCAGCCAGGCCGCGTTGGAGCCGCCGGCAATCACCACGTCGCAGTGCTCGCGGCGCAGTCGCTGGCCGATCACTTCAACCGCCTCTTCGAAGCCGAGGTTGATCTGCTCGATGCGCGCGCGGCGGTCGAATTCGGGAATGACGTCGCCGAGCAGTCCGGTCAGCCGCGAGACGCTGACCGTCCAGATCACCGGGCGGCCGGGGTCGGCATCGACGTGGTGCACGGGCGAGCGGGGCAGGTACATGGCGGCTTGGCTTGGGCGGGATGTTTCATGATACATCTGTTTCAGTGTTTCATTTGTTTCACTGTTGCGCGGCGGTCATCCTCGTGAAATCAACGGCTTGCAGCTTGGCATGGTGCTTGCGCTTCATCTCTTGTTCTTCAACCTGGATTGCCGCATGACCGCTTCCGCCCCTTTCTCCGCCGGTGCCCGCTTCCGTGAGGCGCTGGCTGCCGAATCGCCGTTGCAGGTGATCGGCGCGATCAACGCCAACCATGCCCTGCTGGCCAAGCGCGCCGGCTTCCGCGCCATCTACCTGTCCGGTGGCGGTGTTGCCGCGGGCTCGCTGGGCCTGCCGGACCTGGGCATCAACACCCTGGAAGACGTGCTGATCGACGTGCGTCGCATCACCGATGTCTGCGACCTGCCGCTGATGGTCGACATCGACACCGGCTTCGGCCCCAGCGCGTTCAACATCGCGCGTACCGTGAAGTCGCTGATCAAGGCGGGTGCCGCCGCTTGCCATATCGAAGACCAGGTCGGCGCCAAGCGCTGCGGTCACCGCCCGGGCAAGGAAATCGTCTCGCAGGGTGAAATGGTCGACCGTGTGAAGGCCGCTGCCGATGCCAAGACCGATTCGGACTTCTTCCTGATCGCGCGCACCGATGCCATCCAGGTGGACGGCGTGGACAAGGCCATCGAGCGCGCCATCGCCTGTGTCGAGGCCGGTGCCGATGGCATCTTCGCCGAGGCCGCCTACGACCTCGACACCTACCGTCGCTTCGTCGACGCGGTGAAGGTGCCGGTGCTGGCCAACATCACCGAATTCGGCGCCACCCCGCTGTTCAGCCGCGACGAACTTGCTTCGGCTGGCGTAGCCATCCAGCTGTTCCCGCTGTCGGCGTTCCGTGCGGCCAACAAGGCTGCCGAGAATGTCTACCAGGCGGTGCGCCGCGATGGCCACCAGCGCACTGTGGTGGACGCCATGCAGACGCGCGAAGAGCTGTACGACCGCATCGGCTACCACGCTTTCGAGCAGCAGCTCGACGCGCTGTTCGCCGCCAAGAAATAAGCAGTACCCTGCACCATCAAGTTTCGGAGGGAAACATGAACGATACGACCGCAACCCCGACCTTCAAGCCGAAGAAGTCCGTCGCCCTGTCCGGTACCGCTGCCGGCAACACCGCGCTGTGCAGCGTGGGTCGCAGTGGCAACGACCTGCACTACCGTGGCTACGACATCCTGGATCTGGCCAACACCAGCGAGTTCGAGGAAATCGCCTACCTGCTGGTGCACGGCAAGCTGCCGACCCGCGCCGAGCTGGTCTCGTACAAGGCCAAGCTGAAGTCGCTGCGTGGCATCCCGGCTGCAGTGAAGGCCGCGCTGGAAGAGCTGCCGCCGTCGGCACATCCGATGGACGTGATGCGCACCGGCGTGTCCGTGCTCGGCTGCGTGTCGCCGGAGAAGGATGACCACAACCATCCGGGCGCGCGTGACATCGCCGACAAGCTGATGGCCTGCCTCGGCTCCATGCTGCTGTACTGGTACCACTGGAGCCACAACGGCCGCGCGATCGACGTGGAAACCGACGACGACTCCATCGGCGGCCACTTCCTGCATCTTCTGCACGGCGAGAAGCCGCAGGATTCGTGGGTGAAGGCGATGCACACCTCGCTGATCCTGTACGCCGAGCACGAGTTCAACGCCTCCACCTTCGCCTGCCGCGTTATTGCGGGCACCGGCAGCGACATGTACAGCGCGATCTGCGGTGGCATCGGTGCGTTGCGCGGCCCGAAGCACGGCGGCGCCAACGAAGTGGCGTTCGAAGTGCAGAAGCGCTACGACAATCCGGACGAAGCCGAGGAAGACATCAAGGCCCGCGTCGAGCGCAAGGAAGTGGTGATCGGTTTCGGCCACCCGGTCTACACCGTGTCCGATCCGCGCAACAAGGTGATCAAGGACGTGGCCCGCGAGCTGTCTGAAGAGCAGTCCAGCCTGAAGATGTACGACATCGCCGAGCGCCTGGAAACGGTGATGTGGGACATCAAGAAGATGTTCCCGAACCTGGACTGGTTCAGCGCCGTCAGCTACCACATGATGGGCGTGCCGACCGCGATGTTCACCCCGTTGTTCGTGATCGCCCGCACCGCCGGCTGGAGCGCGCACATCGTCGAGCAGCGCATCGACGGCAAGATCATCCGCCCGAGCGCCAACTACATCGGCCCGGAAGATCGTGAGTTCGTGGCGATCGACAAGCGCTCCTGATCACATCGCTGCACCTGCTGCATGCATCCGGCCGGCCTTGTGCCGGCCGGATGCCTTCACCGCCGTACCGCCGGCACCCGGCCCGCCACGAGCATTCCGCCAGCCCATGAATACCGATTACCGCAAGACCCTTCCCGGCACTTCGCTGGACTATTTCGACGCGCGTGCCGCTGTCGATGCGATCCAGCCGGGCGCCTACGCCACCCTGCCGTACGTGTCGCGCGTGCTGGCCGAGAACCTGGTGCGTCGCTGCGATCCGGCCACGCTGACCGATTCGCTGACGCAGCTGATCGAGCGCCGTCGCGACCTGGATTTCCCGTGGTTCCCGGCACGTGTGGTCTGCCACGACATCCTTGGCCAGACCGCATTGGTCGACCTGGCTGGCCTGCGCGATGCAATCGCTGACAAGGGTGGCGACCCGGCCAAGGTCAATCCGGTGGTGCCGGTGCAGCTGATCGTCGATCACTCGCTGGCGGTGGAATGCGGTGGTTACGATCCGCAGGCGTTCGAAAAGAACCGCGCGATCGAGGATCGCCGCAATGAGGATCGATTCCACTTCATCGACTGGACCAAGCTGGCCTTCGAGAACGTGGACGTGATTCCGCCGGGCAACGGCATCATGCATCAGATCAACCTGGAGAAGATGTCGCCGGTGATCTACGTGCAGGATGGCGTCGCCTTCCCCGATACCTGTGTGGGCACCGACAGCCACACCCCGCACGTGGACGCGCTGGGCGTGATCGCCATCGGCGTGGGCGGCCTGGAAGCGGAGAACGTGATGTTGGGCCGCGCGTCGTGGATGCGCCTGCCGGACATCATCGGTGTCGAGCTGACTGGCAAACCGCAGCCGGGCATCACCGCCACCGACGTGGTGCTGGCCCTGACCGAGTTCCTGCGCAAGGAACGTGTGGTCGGCGCCTGGCTTGAATTCTTTGGCGAAGGTGCCGCGGCACTGACCATCGGTGACCGTGCCACCATTTCCAACATGTGCCCGGAGTACGGTGCAACTGCGGCGATGTTCTACATCGATGCGCAGACCACCGAGTACCTGCGCCTGACCGGGCGCGAGGAATCGCAGGTGGCGCTGGTGGAAAACTATGCGCGCAGCACCGGCCTGTGGGCTGATGACCTGGCGACCGCGCAGTACGAGCGCGTGCTGCACTTCGACTTGTCCAGCGTAGTACGCAACATGGCGGGTCCGTCCAACCCGCATCGCCGTCTGCCGGTGTCTGAGCTGGTCGAGCGCGGCATCGCCGACGCGGCCAAGCTGGAGGCAGGCAAGGCCGAGCAGGCGCAGGGCCTGATGCCCGATGGTGCGGTGATCATCGCCGCCATCACCAGCTGCACCAACACCTCCAACCCGCGCAACGTCATTGCCGCCGCACTGCTGGCGCGCAACGCCAACGCGCGCGGCCTGCAGCGCAAGCCGTGGGTGAAGTCTTCGTTGGCGCCGGGCTCCAAGGCCGTACAGCTGTACCTGGAGGAATCGGGCCTGCTGCCGGAACTGGAGCAGCTTGGCTTCGGCATCGTGGCGTTCGCCTGCACCACCTGCAACGGCATGAGTGGCGCGCTCGATCCGGTTATCCAGCAGGAAATCATCGACCGTGATCTGTACGCCACGGCTGTGCTGTCGGGCAACCGCAACTTCGATGGCCGCATCCATCCGTACGCCAAGCAGGCCTTCCTCGCTTCGCCGCCGCTGGTGATCGCCTACGCCATCGCGGGTACCGTGCGCTTCGATATCGAGAAGGACGTGCTGGGCGTGGACGCCGACGGCAACGAAGTGCGCCTGAAGGACATCTGGCCAACTGACGCCGAGATCGATGCGGTGGTGAAGGCTGCGGTGAAGCCCGAGCAGTTCCGCCGTGTCTACAACCCGATGTTCAACGTGCGCGTGGAGCACGGTGCGGCGGTCAGCCCGTTGTACGACTGGCGCCCGCAGAGCACCTACATCCGCCGCCCGCCGTACTGGGAGGGTGCACTGGCCGGTGAGCGTACGCTGGCTGGCATGCGCGCGCTCGCCGTGCTGCCGGACAACATCACCACCGACCACCTGTCGCCGTCCAACGCGATCATGGCTTCGAGTGCCGCTGGCGAATACCTGGCGAAGATGGGCCTGCCGGAAGAAGACTTCAATTCCTACGCGACCCACCGCGGTGACCACTTGACCGCGCAGCGCGCAACGTTCGCCAACCCGAAGCTGTTCAACGAGATGGTGCGCAACGACGATGGCAGCGTGAAGCAGGGCTCGCTGGCGCGCGTGGAGCCGGAAGGCAAGGTCATGCGCATGTGGGAAGCGATCGAGACCTACATGGACCGCAAGCAGCCGCTGATCATCATCGCCGGTGCCGACTACGGCCAGGGCAGCTCGCGTGACTGGGCCGCCAAGGGCGTGCGTCTGGCTGGCGTGGAGGCGATCGTGGCCGAGGGCTTCGAACGCATCCACCGCACCAACCTGATCGGCATGGGCGTGCTGCCGCTGGAGTTCAAGCCGGGCACCACCCGCCTGACCCTGGGCATCGATGGCACCGAGACCTTTGACGTGATCGGCGAGCGCACCCCGCGTGCCGAGCTGACCCTGGTCATCCACCGGCGTGACGGCCAGGACGTGATCGTGCCGGTTACCTGCCGCCTGGACAGCGACGAGGAAGTAGCGATCTACGAAGCCGGCGGCGTGCTGCAGCGCTTCGCCCAGGACTTCCTGGAAGGCGCCAAGGTGGCGTGATAGCCGGCTGAATGCCTGCCCCCGGAGACCGGGGGCGGGCTTGTCCGACACGAGGGTGGGGCGCACACTGACTTGGCAAAAACTGCCAAAGGAGAGTTTCATGGCCACCATGAACATTTCGCTGACCGATCCGCTCAAGCAGTTCGTGGACGAAGAAGTGCGCGAAGGCGGCTACTCCAGTACGTCGGACTATGTGCGTGACCTGATCCGCCAGCGCCAGCGCGGCAAGGCCGAAGAACTGCTCAAGCAGCTGATTGCCGAGGGGCTGGCTTCTGGTCCTGGCGTCCCGGTGACGGCCGACACATTCGAGCGCATGCGTCGCGAACTGACCGAAAGGATGGAGCGTGAAGGCGATTGAATGGCGGCCCAGGGCCGAAGCCGACGCAGCCGATGCCGCGCTGTGGTTTGCACGGCAGGGTGGGCTGGTACTGGGTCGGCGCTTTCTCGCCGAGCTGGAGGCCACGCTTCAGCGCATCGTGGTGTTTCCAGGCTCGGGTTCCACCCGGCACGCCGACCTTGCAACACAGCTGCCGGTGCCGTTGCGGTTCATGCTGGTTCCGGGCTTCGAACGCTACCTCGTCTATTACCTCGATCTACCGGACCGCGTGGACATCATGCGTGTGTGGTGCGTTGATCGTGGTCTTGACGCACTGATGCAAGACATTTCCTGAAATTCAAACGCGTGGATTCGACGATGACCTTCCTCCCGCAACTCCGTATTTCCGCCACCTACATGCGCGGTGGCACCAGCAAGGGCGTGTTCTTCCGCCTGCAGGACCTGCCCGAAGCCGCTCAGGTGCCGGGCGCCGCACGCGATGCGCTGCTGATGCGCGTGATCGGCTCGCCCGATCCGTACGGCAAGCAGACTGACGGCATGGGCGGTGCAACGTCCAGCACCAGCAAGTGCGTGATCATCTCCACCTCTTCTGTGCCTGACCACGATGTGGACTACCTGTACGGCCAGGTCTCGATCGATACCGCCTTCGTCGACTGGAGTGGCAACTGCGGCAACCTCAGCACTGCGGTGGGGCCGTTCGCAATTGCCAATGGGCTGATCGATCCTGCGCGGGTGCCGCGCGATGGCCTGTGCACCGTGCGCATCTGGCAGGCCAACATCGGCAAGACCATCATCGCCCACGTGCCGATGCGCGATGGCGAAGTGCAGGAGATCGGCGATTTCGAGCTGGACGGCGTGGCCTTCCCGGCGGCTGAGATCCAACTGGAATTCATCGATCCGTCCGATGACGGCGATGCGGGTGCGATGTTCCCGACTGGCAATCTGGTGGACACCTTGGAAGTGCCCGGCGTGGGCAGTTTCGAGGTGACCATGATCACCGCCGGCATCCCGACCATCTTCCTCAATGCCTCGGACCTGGGCTACACCGGCACCGAGCTGCAACCGGCGATCAACGAGGACAAGGCCGCGCTTCAGAAGTTCGAGACCATCCGCGCCTACGGCGCCTTGCGCATGGGTCTGATCAAGAACCTGGAAGACGCAGCGACCCGCCAGCACACGCCGAAGGTGGCCTTGGTGGCACCGGCACAGGACTACGTGTCTTCCAGCGGAAAGGCCATCCCGGCCTCGGCGATCGACCTGCACGCGCGTGCGCTGTCGATGGGCAAGCTGCACCACGCGATGATGGGTACCGCCGCCGTGGCGATCGGAACCGCCGCGGCGATTCCGGGCACCCTGGTCAATCGTGCGGCCGGTGGTGGTGAACGCGAGGCAGTGACCTTCGGTCATCCTTCCGGCACCTTGCGCGTGGGTGCGCAGGCCGGTTTCGTTGATGGCCAGTGGACAGTGACCAAGGCCATCATGAGCCGCAGCGCCCGTGTGCTGATGGAGGGCAAGGTGCGGGTGCCCGCCGAGTGATGCGCTGGTAAGCGCCAACCAAGGTTGGCGACTACCGGGCCGCGGAGACCGATTGCTTTGGTAGATGCCAACCTTGGTTGGCATGGTGTACGGGCAACCTTGCACCGCAACGAGGAGATCGACGATGTCTGACAACCACACCCCATCCAACGAACGTGCAGCGTGGGATACGCTGCTGGTGGACATCGTCGATTACGTGCGCGAGGCACGCATCGATTCACCGCTGGCCTTCCAGACCGCGCACCACTGCCTGCTCGATACCCTGGGCTGCGGCCTGGAAGCACTGTCTTTCCCGGCCTGCAGCAAGCTGCTTGGTCCACTGGTGCCGGGCATCAGCGTGGTCAACGGCGCGCGCGTACCGGGTACGCACTACGTGCTGGACCCGGTGCAGGCCGCCTTCAACCTTGGCGCGATGGTGCGCTGGCTGGATTTCAACGACACCTGGCTGGCCGCCGAGTGGGGCCATCCTTCCGATAATCTCGGCGGCATCCTGGCCGTGTGCGATTGGCTGGGGCGCAACGCGCAGGCTCTGCGTCGTCCGCCGCCTACGGTGCACGACGTGCTGCTGGCGATGATCAAGGCGCATGAGATCCAGGGCGTGCAGGCGCTGCAGAATTCCTTCAACCGGGTCGGGCTGGACCACGTGGTGCTGGTCAAGGTGGCCACCACGGCCGTGGTTTCGCAGCTGCTCGGGTTGGATCGCGAACGCATGCTCAATGCGCTGTCGCTGGCCTGGGTCGATGGCCAGGCCCTGCGGACCTACCGGCATACGCCCAACACCGGCTCGCGCAAGAGCTGGGCGGCCGGCGATGCGACCAGCCGTGGCGTGCGCCTGGCGCTGATGGCAGCCAGCGGCGAGATGGGCTACCCCAGCGTGCTCAGCGCACCCACCTGGGGGTTTGAAGCGGTGTCGATGCATGGCAAGGCACTGACGCTGGAGCGACCGCTGGGCAGCTATGTAATGGAGAACGTGCTGTTCAAGATCAGCTACCCAGCCGAGTTCCATGGCCAGACCGCGGTGGAGGCGGCGATCACGCTGCACCAGCAGCTGCGCGCGATCGGGCGACGGGTCGAGGACATCGCGCATATCGCGATCCGGACCCAGGAAGCCTGCATCCGCATCATCGACAAGCAGGGCCCACTGCATAACCCGGCCGACCGCGACCACTGCGTGCAGTACATGGCCGCCATCGCATTGCTGCATGGGCGGCTGGTGGCCGAAGACTACGAGGACGATGTGGCGGCGGATCCGCGCATCGATGCGCTGCGCGCGAAGATGACCTGCCATGAAGACCCGCAACTCAGTGCCGATTATCTGGACCCGGACAAGCGCAGCATCGCCAACGGCCTGAGCGTGCGCTTCACCGATGGCAGCGAACTGCCGGAGGTGCTGGTGGAGTACCCGCTCGGCCACGCCCGGCGCCGCGAGGAAGGCATCCCGCTGCTGATGGACAAGTTCCGTCGGCACCTGGCCCATCGCTTCCCGACCGCCCAGCAGCAGCGCATCCTGGCGGCATCGCTGGACCCGGTAGCGCTGGCGGCGATGCCGGTGACCGACTACGTGGACCTGTACCTGCCGGGGTAGCAACGCTTTGGTGGGTGCCAACCTTGGTTGGCACGGCCGACGCCAACCCAGGTTGGCGGTTACCGGACTGCCGGCCAGCGGCCGGCACTACCCGCAGCTGGGGCAATTGCCGAATTCGCGTCAACACCTTGACGCGGCCTGCCTATAATGACCGCCTCGATCAAGGAGTGACGACATGAGCGGTCCGGCACGGCGGAAGCGGTGGGGATGGGCGGCGGCTGTAGTGGCAGGAGGCCTGTTGCTGGGTCTGGCCGGCTGCCGCAACGACAGCGGGCAGCTGCCCAAGAGCAGCGGTGAGGCCATCACCACCCAGGCCGAGCAGGTGAAGGAGTTCACCCTGCTGCGTGCCTACCCGGACCAGAAGAACGAGGGCCTGTCGCTGGCGCTGGAGTTCTCGCGCCCGCTGGTCGGCACCCAGGATTTCGACAAGCTGGTGCGCTTCGAGGAGAAGGTCGGCACCGACGAGAGCAGTTGGACGCTGTCTGATGACGGCCTGACCCTGCGCTATCCGTTCGTCGAGGCCGGCAAGGAGTTCAGTCTGGTGGTCTCGCCCGACCTGCTGGCCGCCGACGGCAGCCGCCTGGGCAAGGAACTGAAGCAGAAGGTGTTCAGCGGCGAGCTGAAGCCGGTGGTCGGTTTCGCCTCGCAGGGCAGCGTGCTGCCGGCCAAGGACAGCCGCGGCCTGCCGGTGGTGTCGGTGAACGTGCCCGAGGTCGACGTCGAGTTCCTGCGCGTGCGTGAGAAGGACCTGCCGACCTTCTTCAGCCAGTACCAGCGCGGCGGCCGCCGCGGCAGCTGGGAGCTGAGCAGCGACTACGAGCGCAGCCCGATCAACAAGCTGGCCGAGCCGGTCTACGTCAACCGCTTCATTCTTGGCGGCAAGAAGAACGAGCGGGTGCTGACCTACCTGCCGACCCAGGACATCAAGGAACTGCAGGAGCCGGGCCTGTACTTCGCCCTGCTCAAGCGCACCGGCGACTACGAAGGCGAATTCGATACCGCGTTCTTCTCGGTCAGCGACATCGGCCTGCATACCCGTGCCTACAAGGACAAGCTGTTCGTGCACACCGCCGGCCTCAAGGACGGTGCACCGCTGAAGGGCATCGACCTGCGGGTGCTCGACGCGAAGGGCGAGGTGGTGCTGAAGGGCAGCACCGACGGCAACGGCAATGCGCTGCTGAACTACGCCCTGGATGCGACGCACGTGCTGGTGGCCAGCACTGGCAAGGACACCAGCTTCCTGCCGTTCAACCAGCCGGCGCTGGACCTGAGCGAATTCGCCGTGGCCGGTCGTGACAACGCGTGGTTCGACGTCTATGCCTGGTCCGGCCGCGACCTGTACCGCCCGGGCGAGACCGTGCGCCTGTCCGCGCTGCTGCGCGACAACGACGGCAAGCCTGTCAAGGCCCAGCCGGTGTTCCTGCGCCTGAAGCAGCCTGACGGCAAGACCTTCCGCGAGACCCGCCTGCAGCCGGGTGACCAGGGCTACATCAATTTCGAGCAGGTCATTCCTGCCGAGGCACCCACCGGGCGCTGGCAGGTCGAGTTCCGCACCGACCCGGCCAGCAAGGAAGCGATCCAGGGCATGACCCTGCGCATCGAGGAGTTCCTGCCCGAGCGCATGAAGCTGGACCTGGACAGCGCGCAGAAGACCCTGAAGCCGGGCGAGGACGTGCGCCTGCAGGCCAATGGTGCCTATCTGTATGGCGCGCCGGCCGATGGCAACCGTTTCACCGCACGTATGTCGGTGGCCGCCGAACAGAAGCCGGTGGAAGGCCTGCCGGGTTACTTCTTCGGTGACCCGACCCTGCAGCTGCCGCGCGAAGCCAAGGACGTGATCGACACCACGCTGCCGGGCAATGGCCAGCTGCGTGAGGATGTGGCGCTGCCGGAAGAGGCAGCCAAGGCCAAGGCGCCGATCGCCGTGGTGCTGTCCGGCAGCCTGTATGAAACCGGTGGCCGCACGGTCACCCGCACCCTGAAGCGGGTGATGTGGCCGGCCAATGCGCTGGTCGGTGTACGCCCGTTGTTCAACCCCGAGGATGGTGCTGATTCCAACGGCAATGCGCGCTTCGAGCTGATGCGCGTGGATGCCGCCGGTGCTCCGCAGCCGGCCAAGGGCCTGAAGATCACCCTGGTGCGCGAACTGCGCGACTACCACTGGACATTCAACGACAACCGTTGGGACTACGACTACACCCGCCGCTTCGAGAACAAGGACACCCGCACCGTCGATGCCGGCAGCAGCGCGGTCGCCTTCGATTTCCCGGTGGAGTGGGGCGAGTACCGGGTGGACGTGTTCGATCCGTCCACCGGCCTGACCAGCCGTTACCCGTTCCGCGCCGGCTGGAGTTGGGGCGATGACAACCGCGGCCTGGACGCGCGCCCGGACAAGGTCAAGCTGGGCCTGGACAAGACCGGCTACAAGGCCGGTGACACCCTGGAAGTGACGGTGACCCCGCCGCATGCCGGCAAGGGCATCCTGATGGTCGAGACCGACCGCATGCTGTACGTGCAGGACATCGAGGCCAAGCCGGGTTCGACCTTCAAGATCCCGGTCACCGCCGACTGGGAGCGCCACGACGTCTACATCACCGCGCTGGTGTTCCGCGGCGGCAGTGCGCCGAGCAAGATCACCCCGGCCCGTGCCGTGGGCGTGGTGCACGTGCCGATGGACCGCAAGGGCCGCACCGTAGCCGTCGGCCTGGCGGCGCCCAAGCAGATGCGACCGGAACAGGACCTGCCGGTGACGGTCAGCGCACCGCAGCTGGCCGGCAAGACCGCGCACGTCACCGTCTCCGCGGTGGACGTAGGCATCCTCAACATCACCCGCTTCCCGGTGCCCGACGCGGGTGCGCACTTCTTCGCCCAGCGTCGCCTCGGCATCGATGCCTACGACATCTACAGCCGGGTGATCGAGAGCTTCGACGGCAGCAGCGGCAAGCTGAAGTTTGGTGGCGACATGGCGCTGCAGGCGTTGCCGCAGGCCAAGCGTCCGACCGCGCGCGTGCAGACCGTGGACCTGTTCTCCGGCCCGGTGCAGCTCGATGCCAAGGGCATCGCCCGCATCCGCCTGAAGGTGCCGGACTTCAACGGCACCCTGCGCGTATCGGCACTGGTCTACAGCGATGACCAGTACGGCAAGCGCGATGTGGAAACCGTGGTGCGCGCGCCGATCCTGGCCGAAGCCAGCATGCCGCGCGTGCTGGCCCCGGGTGACCGCAGCACCGTGACCCTGGACGTGCAGAATTTCACCGGCAAGCCGGGCCAGTTCAACGTTAAGGTGGAAAGCGAAGGCCCGTTGAACCTGGGCGAGGGCAGCCGCAGCGTGCAGTTGAACGCCGATGCCAAGACCACACTGAGCTTCCCATTGTCGGCACGCGAGGGACACAGCGTGGCCAAGGTCCGGGTGCGGGTGGACGGCAATGGATTCAAGGCCGACCGCCGCTACGACCTGCCGGTGCGAGCGGCGTGGCCGCAGGTGCTGCGTTCGCAGGTACGCACGCTTGATCCGCTGGCGGCGGTCAGTCTCGACAACAGTCTGACCGATGGCCTGATGTCCGAGTCGGTGAATGCGCGCCTGCTGGTCAGCCCGCTGCCGCCGATCCCGTTCGCCAGCGCACTGCAGGGCGCGCTGAACTACCCGTACGGCTGTGCCGAGCAGACCACCAGCAAGGGCTACGCCGCACTGATCCTGGACCAGGCGACGTCGTCGATGCTCGGTGCTGACGGGCTGGATGCCAAGGCCCGCCGCGAGCGCATGGAAGGCGCGTTCGGTCGCTTGGCGTCGATGCAGGTGGCCAACGGCAACTTCTCGATGTGGGGTGACGACGGCTACGTGAATCCGTGGCTGACCCCCTACATCACCGAGTTCCTGCTCGATGCCAAGGACGCCGGCTTCGCCGTGCCCGACAACGTGCTGCAGAAGGCACTCAACCGCCTCAGCGAGGATCTGCTGTCCGGTGGCAACCAGTTCTACGGCCAGGATGACCGCGAGAAGCTGAAGTTCGCCAACCAGGCGTACTCGGGCTACGTGCTGGCCCGGGTCAACCGTGCGCCGCTGGGTACCCTGCGCACGCTGTACGACAACGAGCGCAGCAAGGCGGTCGGTGGCCTGTCGCTGGTCCATCTGGGTGTGGCGCTGTCGCTGCAGGGCGATGCCAAGCGCGGCCAGGCCGCACTGGCTGCGGCCTTCGCCAAGTCCAGCAGCGAACGCCCGTCCTACTTCGGCGACTACGGCAGTGCGATCCGTGATGACGCGCTGATGATTGCGCTGACCCACGAAAACAAGCTGGCCAAGCCGGCCTGGGATGCGCGTGCGGTCGATCTGGGTCGTGGCCTGGATGCGCGCCGCAATGCCGGCTGGATGTGGCTGAGCACGCAGGAACAGGTGGCGATTGCCCGTCTTGGCAAAGCGCTCGCCGCCAATCAGAAGGCGCTGGTGGCCGGTGAGTTGGTGATTGGTGGCAACACCGAAGCCATCGGCGAACGCAAGCTGTTCGGCCGCAACTTCAGCGCCAGTGAGCTGGCCAGTGGCGTGCGCTTCACCCCGCAGGGCCAGCCGCCGATGTTCGCCAGCATCGACGTGGCCGGCATCCCGCGCAGCGCGCCGGCACCGGACAACAGCGTGCTGGGCGTCGAGCGCAGCTACTACGGCACCGATGGCAAGCCGTGGGCGCCGCGCCCGCTGAAGGAAGGTGAAGCCCTGATCGTGCGCGTCACCGTCACCGCCGACACCACGATGCCCGATGCACTGCTGACGGACCTGCTGCCGGCGGGCCTGGAGATCGAGAACTTCAACCTGGGCGATGCCAAGCAGTGGGCCGACGTGGTGGTCGATGGCATCACCATCAGCGACCGTGGTGAAGCCGCCGATACCAAGCACGAGGAGTTCCGCGACGACCGCTACGTGGCCGCGCTGAAGCTCTCGCGTGGCAGCAAGGCCAACGTGTTCTATCTGGTGCGCGCGGTGACCCCGGGTACCTACTCGGTGCCGCCGCCGCTGGTGGAGGACATGTACCGGCCGCAGTTGCGCGGCGTGGGTCGCAGCACCCCGACCACGATCACGGTGGTACAGCCGTGACCGCGCGGACGGGCCGCGACGGCGCGGCCCGTCCTGCTGGCAACCTGCAATGAAGAACACGATGACGACCCGGCTGGCGGCCCTGCGCCGCCGGCTGCGGCCGCTGTGGCCGTGGCTGCGCTGGGGTACGGCGGCTCTGCTGGCGCTGCTGCTGGTGCTGGATTTCGCTTTCCCGCCGCCGCTGCCGAAGCAACGCGATACCAGCACCCTGGTGGTGGCTTCCGATGGCACGCCGCTGCGTGCGTTCGCCGATGCCGAGGGCGTGTGGCGCTATCCAGCCTCGATCGACAGCGTCTCGCCGCTGTACCTGCAGGCATTGCTGACCTATGAAGACCGCTGGTTCTGGACCCATCCAGGCATCAACCCGCTGGCGATCCTGCGTGCCAGTGGCCAGCTGCTGCGTGGTGGCCGCATCGTGTCCGGTGGCTCGACCCTGACCATGCAGGTCGCACGCATCCTTGATCCGCATACGCGTACGCCCTGGGGAAAGCTCAAGCAGATGCTGCGCGCGGTGCAGCTGGAAGTGCATCTGAGCAAGCAGCAGATCCTGGCCCTGTATCTGGAGCGTGCGCCTTACGGCGGCACCATCGAGGGCGTGGAAGCGGCCAGCTGGGCCTACTTGGGCAAGCCGGCGGCACAGCTGTCACATGCCGAAGCCGCGCTGCTGGCGGTGCTGCCGCAGGCGCCGAGCCGGTTGCGCCCGGACCGTCACCCCGAAGCCGCGCAGAAGGCCCGCAACAAGGTGCTGGCGCGCATGAACGAGCTGGGCGTGTGGACAGCGGAAGAAGTGGAAGACGCACGCATCGAGAACGTGGTCGCACGCTCGCTGCGGCCGCCGCTGCATGCGGCGCTGCTTGCACAGCGGCTGCATTCAGCGCAGCCGGGCAAAGCGCGCATCCAGAGCAGCATCGATATCGGCCTGCAGCGCACGCTGGAAGAACGCGTGGCCAGCTACTTCTCGACGCTGCCCGAGCGCACCTCGGCTGCCTTGCTGGTGGTCGACAACCAGACCCTGCAGGCGCGTGCCTATGTTGGCACGTTGTCCTTCGGTGACCGTCAGCGCCTGGGGCACGTGGACATGGTGCAGGCCTGGCGCTCGCCGGGGTCCACGCTCAAGCCGTTCCTGTATGCGATGGCGCTCGATGATGGTCTGATTCATTCGGAAAGCCTGCTGGTCGATGCGCCGCAGAGTTTCGGCAGCTATCGCCCCGGCAACTTCGACATGGCCTTCAATGGGCCGATCGGTGCCTCCAGCGCATTGCGCCTGTCGCTCAACGTTCCCTCGGTGGATCTGCTGCAGCGGGTGGGCGCGGCGCGCTTTGCTGCGCGGCTTTCGCACTCCGGCATCCAGCTGCGCTTCCCGCCGGGCAGTACGCCCAATCTGTCGCTGATCCTGGGCGGTACCGGTGCGCGGCTTGAAGACCTGGTCGGCGCGTTCGCCGCGCTCAACCGCAACGGCATCGCCGGCCGCGTGCGTTACACCGACGACGAACCGATGATCGAGCGGCGCCTCGCCTCGCCGGGCGCAAGTTGGATCGTGCGCGAGATGCTGGAATCGAATCCGCGTCCGGGATACAGCGTCGGCACCTTCGATGTCGGTGGCCGCCCGCGTGTGGCGTGGAAGACTGGCACCAGCTACGGGTATCGCGATGCGTGGGCCATCGGCAGTACCCGTCACTACACCGTGGGCGTGTGGGTGGGCCGGCCGGACGGCACGCCATTGCCCGGCCAGTACGGCGCAGTCACTGCACTGCCGCTGATGTTTGAAGTGGTGGACAGCCTGCCGCGCCAGCGTGGCGATTCCGCTGCTGCACCGATGCCGTCCAGTGTCAGCCAGGAAGACATCTGCTGGCCGACCGGCGAACGTGCCGAGGGATTGCCCGCAGCACTCTGCCAACGGCGGATGTCGGCCTATCTGCTGGACGGCGCGGCGCCGCCGACCTTCCCCGAGCGCGAGGCGCGCCGCTGGCAGCCGGGGCGGCAGCGCTATCTGGCCGATGCGCTGACCGGCCTGCGTGTCTCGGCCGACTGCCGCGCGCCACATGAGGAAGTACCACGCGAGATCGCGCGCTGGCCGGCGCTGCTGTCGCCGTGGTTGCCCAAGGCCACGCGCGAGGCCTCGCAGTTGCCAGCACTGTCGCCGGACTGCCGCGATGATGGACGCGATGCCAGTGTGGCCCTGCATATCGATGGTCTCAACAACGGTGCCACCCTGGCCCGGGCGCCCAATGCCCAGCACGGCGTGCGGCTGCAGCTGCGCGCGCTGGGCAGCGAGCAGGCGGTGGACTGGTTGCTGGATGGTCGCTGGATTGCACGGACCCATGGCGCACAGTTGATGCAGCGCGAGTTCGCTGACCCCGGTGCTCACACCCTGACTGCGCTGGCGGCTGACGGCGCATGGACGCAGGTGCGGTTCAACGTCCTGCGGTAGGTGCTGGGAATGGCCCGGCGACCCGACGCATCCATGCTCTGGTAGGTGCCAACCTTGGTTGGCACGCGATAAATGCGCCCACCAAGGTGGGCATCCACCCGGGCGTATGCGGGGCCGCTATTCCCCGATCCACCCATCCAGCAGGTCGGCGAACTCGTCGGCGTGTTCCTCTTCCTGCGCGAGGATCTCTTCAAGGATGCGCTTGGTGGTGGTATCGCGGTCGCCGATGAAGCTGATCATCTCGCGGTAGCTGTCGATGGCGATGCGTTCGGCCACCAGGTTCTCGCGCACCATGTCGCGCAGGTCACTGCCTTCCTTGTACTCGGCATGCGAGCGCGCGGTCAGCGTATCGGGGTTGAGGTCCGGCTCGCCGCCAAGTTGGACAATGCGCTCGGCCAGCTTGCTGGCATGCGCCTGCTCCTGTTGTGCGTGTTCGAGGAACTCGGCCTTGATCGCATCGGCCAGCATGCCCTTGGCCATGAAGTAGTGCCGGTAGTAGCGCAGCACGCACACGTACTCGGTGGCCAGTGCGTCATTGAGCAGCTTGATCACCCCTTTGCGGTCGGCGCTGTAGCTGTCGGTGATCGCCCCGTCTTCGATGTTGCGCCGGGCGCGTTCGCGCAGGGTCTTGCGGTCGCTGATGCCGGGAACCTTTACGGCGGGCTTGCTGGCTTTGGCTGGCTTGGTGGACATGGCTGGCCGTTTCCTCTTGCGGTGGATGTCAGGTGGGAAGGTGCTCCAGCACGTACTCGGCCGAAGACACCTCGAACTGGCCGGGCTGCTCGACCCAGGCGGCTCGAACCACGCCATCGACCACATACAGGGCGAAACGACGCGAGCGGATGCCCATGCCCGAGGCGCTGGCGTCGAGTTCCAGACCGAGCGCACGGGTCAGTTCGGCATTGCCGTCGGACAGCATCAGCAGGCCATCGGGCACGCCCTGGTCGGCCGCCCAGGCCTTCATCACGAACGGATCGTTGACGGCCAGGCAATAGACCTCGATGCCACGCTTGCGGAACGCGTCAAACGACTCGACGTAGCCGGGCAGGTGGCGTGCCGAGCAGGTGGGCGTGAACGCGCCGGGCACGGCAAACAACACCACGTTGCGTCCGTCGAACAGCGAATGCGTATCGAGCGTTTCGATGCCCTCGCGGATGCGTTTGAGGGTCACTTCCGGAATGCGGTCGCCGACATGGATGGTCATGGGAAACTCCTTGCTGGGGCAGGCTAGTGGGCCGGATGGGACAGGGACGTCAAGACATTGGAAAACCCGTGTGCAGGCCCCATCTTCAGGCTTCGCGGCGGGAGCTTCCAGCCACAGCGTGGCGGATGGGGATGGCAGCCGCATTGCGCAGGATCAGTCGGCCTCACCGGGGCCGCACGGGGGGCGGCGTAGCATCGCCGGCGCGTAGAATGAACTCGGGGCGGCGCCACCGGCGCGGCCGAAGCAGATCGAGGTAGCTGGATGGAATTCAAGGATTACTACGCCACCCTGGGGGTGGAACCGAGCGCGGGCGAGGCGGAAATCAAGACTGCCTACCGCCGGCTGGCACGCAAGTACCACCCGGACGTCAGCAAGGAGGCCGGGGCCGAGGACAAGTTCAAGGCGGTCAACGAGGCCTACGAGGCGCTGCGTGACCCGGAGAAGCGCGCGGCCTACGACCAGCTGCGCGCGCAGGGCTACCGCCCGGGCGAGGAATTCAACGTACCGCCGAATTACGGCGGTGCCGGTGGCTTCAACTTCGAGGAAGTGTTCGGCGGCGGTGGCCCCAACGGTGGCTTCAGCGATTTCTTCGAGAGCCTGTTCGCGCGCCAGCGGGGCGGTGGCGGCGCGGGTCCGGGGCCGGGCTTCAGCAGCCAGGGCCATGCACCCAACCGCGATACCCGCGCCAAGCTGTCGGTGCCGCTGGAAGCCGCCTACAGCGGTGACAGCCTGCGCATCACGGTCAACGGCAAGCAGCTGGATGTACGCGTGCCCAAGGGTATCCGCCCGGGCCAGGTGATCCGCCTGGCGGGGCAGGGCAACCACGGCGGCAATCTGCTGCTGGAAGTGGAGTTCGCCGCGCACCCGCAATTCGAGGTCGACGGCCGCAACATCCTCTATACGCTGCCGGTCACCCCGTGGCAGGCCGCGCTGGGTACCAGCATCAGCGTGCCGACCCTGGGTGGTGCGGTGGAACTGAAGATTCCGGCCGATTCCGATGCCGGCCGCAAGCTGCGCCTGCGTGGGCGTGGCCTGCCTGGCAACCCGGACGGCGACCAGATCGTCGAAATCGAGATCGTGGCTCCGGCCGCGACCGACGAAGCGCAGAAGAAGGCTTACCGCAACCTGGCCAAGGCGTTCGGCGAGTCAATCTGAGCACGCCTTGCGGTAGTGCCGGCCGCTGGCCGGCAATTTCATGACCCGGGACGGTGATGCGTGGTTGCCGGCCAGCGGCCGGCACTACCGCGCGCCTCTCAGCCCTGTCCGGCGAACACCCGCTCCAGAACCTCGGACAGTTCGTCTTCCGAGAACGGCTTGGTGATGTAGGCCTTGGCGCCCTGGCGCATGCCCCACATGCGATCGGTGTCCTGGTCCTTGGTGGTCACCAGGATCACCGGGATATGCCGGGTCGCCTCATCACGGGCGAGCGTGCGGGTGGCCTGGAAGCCGTTGAGGTTGGGCATCACCACGTCCATCAGGACCAGGTCGGGCAGCTCGGCCTTGGCGGTTTCGACCCCGGCGGCGCCATCGGTGGCGGTCAGGATCTGGTGCCCGAGCTTCTCGACGATGCGCTGTATCCCCAACAGCTGCGACGGTGAGTCGTCGACGATCAGAATGCGTGCCATGTTGTTCCCCATGTAATGCCCGCAGTGTAGTGCGGGCCCATTACCGGCGGGAGGGCCGCATCTGCCGTCCGTCGCCTGCCTGCAACGTTCAGTCGATCCGTACCACGGTGCGGCCCAGCGAGCCGCCGGCCAGCATCCGCTCGAACACCGCCGGCAGGCCGTCCAGGCCGACTTCGGCGGTGCAGATGCGGTCCAGGTGCTGCGGCTTCCATTCGCCACCCAGGCGCGACCACACTTCTTCGCGCAGCCCGCGCGGTGCATTGGCCGAAGAGACGCCGAGCAGCGACACGCCCCGAAGAATGAAGGGCATCACCGTCATGTCCAGCGTCGGGCTGGCCGCGAGGCCGGCACTGACCACACTGCCGTACGGTACGGTCTGCGCCAGCAGGCTGGCCAGCATGTCGCCTCCGGCATTGTCGAGGCCTCCGCCGAAGCGGGCCGACTGCAGCGGGCCGGTCTCGGCCAGCGCCGAGCGTGGCAGCACCTCCGCGGCGCCGATGCCGCGCAGGAAGTCGGATTGCTCCGGTTTGCCGCTGATTGCATGCACCGAGTAACCGGCGCGGCTGAAGATCGACAGCGCCAGCGCGCCGACGCCGCCACTGGCACCGGTGACCGCCAGCGGGCCGAGTTCGGGTGTCTGCCGGTTGTCCTGAAGGCGCAGCAGGGCCAGCGCGGCGGTGAAGCCGGCGGTGCCCAGCACCATCGCCTCGCGCGGGCTCAGCCCTGCCGGCTGTGCGATGACGGCTCGTGACTCCAGACGCACATACTGGCTGTAGCCGCCGTCGCGGGTTTCGCTCAGCCCGCAGCCGGTGGCCAGCACCGCATCGCCTTCGCGCCACATCGGGTCCGTGGAGGCGACCACGGTGCCGGCCACGTCAATGCCGCCCACCAACGGAAACCGGCGCAGGATCTTCCCCTTGCCGGTGCCGGCCAGAGCATCCTTGAAGTTGACCGAGGACCAGTGGGCGCGGATCAAGACCTGGCCGGGGCTGAGGTCGTCGACGCTGAGCTCGGCCAGGCCGGTGCGGTAGCCGGCATCGTCATTTTCGATGCGGAAGGCGGTGAACGGGGCGGTGGGGGCCATCGGCGTTGCCTGACTTCGAGGAAAACGCCACCTTACCCCCTTGCCCCCCTTTCGATCCTGCGGAACCGCCCCATCTTGTATGATCGGTGATGGTTTCACGGCTGGCGTTGCGGGAAGGGCCCGCGCCGCAGCCCAAATCTTGATGGAGCGTGCATGGCCTGGAATACACCCGGCGGCAACAAGGGCGGACAAGGCCCCGAGGACAAGCGACGCGGGCCTTTCGGGTCGCGTGGCGGTGGCAATGGTGGTGGCAATGGTGGTGGCTGGGGCGGACTGCCCGGGCCGCTGAAGGACCTGTTCGACGGTGGCATCCTGCGTTGGGTGGCAGCAGCGGTGGTATTGCTGGTGCTGTTCTCCAGCTTCCAGCTGATCGGCGAACAGCAGCGTGGCGTGGTGCTGCGCTTCGGCCAGTTCTCGCGGATCCTGCAGCCCGGCCCGAACTTCAAGCTGCCGTGGCCGATCGAATCGGTCACCAAGGTCAACGCCACCGAGATCAAGACCTTCTCGATCCAGGTGCCTGTGCTGACCCGCGACGAGAACATCGTCAACGTCTCGTTGAACGTCCAGTACCGCATCGATGACCCGCAGCAGTATCTGTTCGGTACAGTCGATGCCAACCAGGTGCTGGAGCAGTCGGCACAGAGCGCGGTACGTGAGGAAGTCGGCCGTGCCGACCTCAACACCGTGCTGAACAACCGTGGCCCGCTGGCCGTGGCCGCCGAAGAGCGCCTGCAGGCGCTGCTGAAGGCGTTCAAGACCGGCCTGACCGTGACCGGCCTGACCCTGCAGGACGCCCGTCCGCCGGAGGAAGTGAAGCCGGCCTTCGACGAGGTCAACGGTGCCCAGCAGGTCAAGGAACGTCTGATCAACGAAGCCCAGGCCTACGCCGCCAAGGTCGTGCCGGAAGCCCGGGGCCAGTCCTCGCGCGCCCGTACCACCGCCGAAGGCTACAAGCAGGCCGTGGTGTCCAAGGCCGAGGGTGACGCACAGCGCTTCAGCCTGTTGCAGGCCCAGTACAAGGACGCCCCGGAGGTGACCCGCAAGCGCCTGTGGCTGGAGACCGTGCAGCAGGTGCTGAGCGAGAACCGCAAGGTGATCGGTGGCGATGGCCGCCAGCTGATCTACGTGCCGATGACCGGCGATACCCGTCCCAGCACCTCGGCTCCGGCCGCAGTGGCGAACCCGGACGTGGTGATGCCGTCGCTGCCCGGTGCAGCGGTGGAAGCTTCCCGAGATCCGGGCCGGCCGGTGGGCCGCCCGACCGGGCGACCGAGCGGCCGTGAGGAGGGCAGCCGATGAAAAGTCCTATCTGGATCGCCGTGATCGTGGCGGTGGTGCTGGGCCTGCTCGGCTCGGTGTACGTGGTCCGTGAGGACCAGACCGCCATGGTCCTGAACCTGGGCAAGGTGGTGCGTTCGGACATCAAGCCGGGCCTGCACTTCAAGGTGCCGGTGGTGGAAACGGTGAAGGTCTTCGACCGCCGCTTCCAGGTGCTCGACACCGCGCCGGCGCGCTACTTCACTGCTGAACAGAAAGACGTCAGCGTCGACTTCTTCGCCATCGGCTACATCTCCAACGTAGGTGACTACTTCCGTGCCACCGGCGGCGATCCGCGCATCGCCAATGCCCGCCTGGCACCGATCATCACCGACTCGCTGCGCAACCAGATCAACTCGCGCACCCTGCAGCAGCTGGTCTCCGGCGATCGCAGCGAGCTGATCGCCGAGCAGCTGAAGGGGATCAACGAGGCCGTGGCTGGCCTGGGCATGCAGATGATCGACCTGCGCATCAAGCAGGTGGACCTGCCGACCGACAGCCAGGTGATCAACGACGTGTACGAGCGCATGCGCGCGCAGCGCAAGCAGGAAGCCGCCAAGCTGCGTGCAGAGGGTGAGGAGCAGTCGCTGACCATCCGTGCCCAGGCCGACCGTGACAGCACCGTGCTGATCGCCGAGGCCGAGCGTGATGCCCAGCGCCTGCGCGGTGAAGGTGATGCCGACGCCGCCCGCATCTACGGCAAGGCCGGCTCCGCCGATCCGTCGTTCTATGCGTTCTACCGCAGTCTGGAGGCCTACCGCGGCTCCATGACCGACGGCAACAGCGTGATCGTGCTCGACAAGAACGACCCGTTCCTGCAGTACCTCAAGAGCGACCGCTGAGGTCGCCCAGCAAGACCCTGCGGGGCCCGGCCACATGCCGGGCCCCGTGCTTTTTCGGAGTTCCCCCATGAAAGATCTGTTCGCCGCCGTTTGCCTGGTCGCGGTGCTGGAAGGCCTGTTCCTGTTCGTCGCGCCGTTCGCCTGGAAGCGCATGGCAGAACGTTTGCTGGATCTGCCCAGCCCGGCCCTGCGCAGCTTCGGCGGGCTGGTGCTGCTGGCCGGCCTGAGCCTGCTGTGGTGGGTGCGGCATTGAAGGTCCGGCCGGCCGCCTGCGTTCACACGCGTGGCCCGGCTCTGGTAGATGCCAACCTTGGTTGGCATTGCCGGCCAGCGGCCGGCACTACCGGGCGAGGTGGCTGACCAGCCGGCACACGCGTGGCCCGGCTCTGGTAGATGCCAACCTTGGTTGGCATTGCCGGCCAGCGGTCGGCACCACCGGGCGGGGCGGCTGAGCGGCCGGTGAAGCCGTCCGTCGGAAAGGTGGCAGCGGACCCCTGAAACCCGGATAATGCACAAAAGCCGGACGGGCCTCCCCGTTCGGCTTTTTCTGTGTCTGGGCCTTCCATCGCCGGCTGCTCCCCGTTTGGAGCCGCCATCCAGGTGCTGGCCAGCCCCGCCACGGTTTACCCGTCCGCGGCCCCGATGGCCGCAACATATGAGGAGCCCGTCATGGGTCAGTCTGTCGTAGTGCTTGGTGCCCAGTGGGGCGATGAAGGCAAGGGCAAGATCGTCGATCTGCTCACTGAGGAAATCGGCGCCGTCGTGCGCTTCCAGGGCGGCCACAATGCCGGCCACACCCTGGTCATCAACGGTAAGAAGACCGTCCTGCACCTGATCCCGTCGGGCATCCTGCGTGACGATGCGCTGTGCCTGATCGGCAACGGCGTGGTGATCTCGCCGGCCGCGCTGCAGAAGGAAATCGCCGAGCTGGAAACCTCCGGCGTGGAAGTGCGTTCGCGCCTGAAGATCTCCCCGGCCGCGCCGCTGATCATGCCGTACCACATCGCTCTGGACCAGGCGCGCGAACGCGCTGCCGGCGGCAAGGCGATCGGCACCACCGGCCGTGGTATCGGCCCGGCTTACGAAGACAAGGTGGCGCGCCGCGGTATCCGCATCGCCGACCTGCACTACCCGAAGCAGCTGGAAGAGCTCCTGCGCACTGCGCTGGACTACCACAACTTCGTGCTGACCAACTACCTGAAGACCGACGCCGTCGATTTCCAGAAGACCTTCGATGAAGCACTGGCCTTCGGCGAGTACGTGCAGCCGATGAAGTCCGACGTGGCCGGCATCCTGCACGACCTGCGCAAGCAGGGTAAGCGCGTGCTGTTCGAAGGCGCGCAGGGCGCTCTGCTCGACATCGACCACGGCACCTACCCGTACGTCACCAGTTCCAACACCACGGTCGGTGGTGCATTGGCTGGCGCCGGTGTGGGCGCTGATTCGATCGACTACGTGCTGGGCATCGCCAAGGCCTACGCGACCCGCGTCGGCGGCGGCCCGTTCCCGACCGAACTGGACGACGAAATCGGCCAGGGCATCCGTGACCGCGGTGCCGAATACGGTGCCTCGACCGGCCGCCCGCGTCGCTGCGGCTGGATGGACATCGTCGCGCTGAAGCGCGCCGTGGCCATCAACGGCATCAGCGGCCTGTGCATCACCAAGCTGGACGTGCTGGATGGCATGGAAAAGCTGAAGGTCTGCATCGCGTACGAATACAACGGCAAGCGCACCGAGTACGCACCGCTGGACGCACAGGGCTGGGAAGACTGCACCCCGGTGTACCTGGAGTTCCCGGGCTGGAGCGAGAATACCCACGGCATCACCAACTGGGATGACCTGCCGCCGGCCGCACGCGCCTACCTGCGTTCGCTGGAAGAACTGGCCGGCTGCCCGATCAGCATCGTCTCCACCGGCCCGGACCGCGACCACACCATGGTCCTGCAGGATCCGTTCGCCTGAGCGATGCGGCGATGCCAGGCTTTGCCTGGCAACGCTGCCGCACAGGTAGCGCCGGGCCATGCCCGGCGTCGCTGAAAGAAGAAGCCCCGCAAACGCGGGGCTTTTTCGTTACTGTGTCGCCAAGGCCAGCGGGGAAGCGACGCGATGACCAGGATGTCAGCGTGAAGGGCGAGACAGTAGTGCGGATCACCCTGTGGGTGTTGTGGAGCCTGTGGGGCGTCGCCTGCGTGGTGCTGGCGCTGGGCGCCATCGCCAACCATCTGGCGTCGCGTACCCAGACCCTGCCGCTGCTGCTGAGCCCGGGCGCGACGGCCGAGGTGACGGTTTACCGCTTCGTCGATGACCAACTGCGGCTGCGTCTGCGTTATGCGGATGACGCTACTGCCACGGCGATCGATCCTGAGGTGCGCCTGCGCGCGCAAACCCCGACAGATCAGACAGACTTCCGCGCCGACACGCGTTCGGGCGTGCCGGGCTCCGGCATCACCCGCGCGCTGGAATCGGTTGAGCCTGCTGGATTTGCAGCCTCGTACTTCGGGTATGGCCGGGGCGATGCGCTGCCACGCGGACGTTCGTGGCTGCGGGTAACCGTGCTGGAGGTCGAGCCTGCGCTGGCGGGGCGTGTGGCTTCGGTGGAACTGCTGCCGCCACTGGATGTGCTCAAACTGACCGACCTGGACTACGTCTGGCTGTGGCCGTTCTTCTTCTGGAAGGTGGCGGCGCTGTTCCTGCTGATTCCCGGGGCCGCCTTGGCGGCATTCACCATCACCTTGCGGCGCTGGCGGCATCGGACGTTACGACCGCCGTTTTCAGCAGCGGGTAAGGATTGATCGATTCTCCCTTCCACCAGTGTTTTTCCGCTCCCAGCACGTGCACCTCGAAATGCAGATGCGGAGCCTCGGCGCTGGCATTGCCCGTGCTGCCGACGTAGCCGATCACCTCCCCGCGCTTGATCACCTGCTTCTCGGCCAAGCCATCGGCATAGCGCTGCAGATGCGCGTAGTAGTAGCACCAGCGCCCGCTGGGCTCGAACTGGTAAATCGTCAAGCCACCGCGTTCGCTGTCGAACAGTTTTTCCACCGTGCCATCGGCCACCGCGAGTACCGGCGTACCGGCATCGGCCATTATGTCGATGGCATCGTGCACGCGGCCCTCGCTGCGTGCATCGGTGAACGTGTCGCGCAGCTGAGACGCCTGGATGCCCTGCACCGGCAGCAGCAGCGCGGACGGTGCATCCGCAGCCTGCGCGACTGACGGTGCAGCGATGGAGGCGGGGGCAGTTGCGGTTGGCGCTACCGATTCCTTCGCCGGCGCCGCAGTCACTGCCGGTTGCGCTTCCGGCAGTGAGGTGGATACCGGCTCACTTGCATCGCGATGCAGCCACCAGCCTGCACCCAGCCCCAGCAGCACACCCAGCACGATCAACTGCGAAAGACGCATCGGCTCACTCCTGCATCACCACGGGAACCGTGGTATCCACAGCATCGGCTACGCGCAGCGCATCCCAGTTGGTCATGCGCACGCAACCATGCGATTCGGTCTTGCCCACGTGGCCGGGTTCAGGCGTGCCATGCAGGCCGTAATGGGGCTTGGACAGATCGATCCAGACCCGCCCGACCGGATTGTTCGGGCCTGGCGGCAACGTGGCCTTCTTCTCGCCCTTGCGGGCATCCCAGAACAGCTTCGGGTTGTAGTGGAACGGCGGGTCGCGGTACACGCCCAGGATCTTCCATTCGCCGATCGGCAACGGGTCGTGCTGGCTGCCCGACGACACCGGCACCTGAGCAATCAGCTTGCCCTGCGCGTCCAGCAGCTGCAGCGTGGAATCGGATTTGTCGACCACGATCTTCGCCGCCTTCGGCAATGCCGCCGGTGCGATGTTGGGCACCTGGATGCGACTGCCTGCCTTGGCTAGATCAACACCCGGATTGAGCACCTTCAGCAGCTCAGGGGAAGCATGGAAGCGCTCGCCCAGGGCTTCTTCCACACTGCCATAGTCCAGCGATTTCAGCTTGGCCTGTGCGGCGGGCCCTTTCGGTGTGGCCTTGAACGGACCGGCAACATCTTCAGCAGTGAGCGTATAGCTGGCCAGCGGCCCGACCGTATCGGCCTGCAGGGCCTTCCAGGTGGCGTCATCCAGTTCGCCGGTTACGGTCAGCCCATGTGCTGCCTGGAAGCCTGACACTGCGCGCCGTTGGTTGCTGCCCATTTCGCCATCGATCTGGCCGGGAGAGAAATTCGCGCGATCCAGCAGCACCTGGGCGTGCAGGGCGGAGCGTGATGCGGTGTCCGGTCCGGCTTTCTCGGCAATGGGGGCGGGCAGTCCGTGTGGCGGCGTCTCTGCGAAGGCCGGCGACGCCAGTAGCGAGAGAGCGAGCAGAGCGGATCGGGACACGGGTAAAGGCATTGGCATCTCCAGCAGGTAACGCCACCACCTTGCCCGCAGCCGGCGCCGAAGCGCCGTGAAAGGGATCTGACGTCCGCATGAGCAGGCATGGCCGTAGCAGCCCGTTCCCGCGCGCAGGTGCCGCTGGGCGGGGGCCTCACCAAGGTGAACGGTGCCCGACGCCATCGATGGGTGGCGATCAAGATTGCCTGCCGGGCCGCCGATAAGGGCGCATCCCCCCCGTTTTGGATGCCCCCATGAACTACTTGAGGAACGTCAGGGTTGCCTGGCGTCTTGGCCTTGGCTTTGGCCTGTTGCTGCTGCTGGTTGCTGCCGTGGTCGCTACCGGCGCCACGGCAACGGTCGTGCAGAAGCGCGCGATGCAGCAGGTGGTCGACGTCAGCGTGGCCAAGGTGCGCCTGTTGTCGCAGATGCTCGATGCCAACAACCAGATGATGGTGGTGCGCCGCGAGATGCTGATCCGCCAGGGCGAAGACCGCGCCAGCGATGAAAAGCGCATTGCCGATCTGGTCAAGCGCTACGAGGCCAGCTGGAGCGCCTACCAGGCGCTGCCGGGTGATGCCGAGGGCAAGGCCATTGCCGAAACCATCGCCGCCAAGCGTGCCACTGCGCGCCCGCTCAACAAGCAGACCAGCGAACTGATGGAGCAGGGTGATTACCCCGGCGCCGTGGCGCTGACCCTGGGTCCGGTGCAGGAGGCTGCCAACGGCTGGAACAAGGCGCTGTCCGATGGCGTGGACTTCGAAGAGAAGGAAAGCCGCGATGCGGCCGCCGAGGCGATCCGCCTGGGTGAGCGCAGCTTGTTGCAGCTGCTGGTGCTGGGCGGCGTCGCGCTGCTGGTGGGCATCGGTGCCTCGGTGATGATCGGCCGCAGCCTGACCGGTCCGCTGGCCCGCGCGGTGAACCTGGCCGAACGCCTGTCAAAGGGCCAGCTGGACCAGGAGTTCCGCCTCGGCGGCCGCGATGAACTGACCCAGTTGGGCGAAGCCATGGCCAGTGTGCGCCAGAGCGTGCAGGCGACGATCGGCGCGCAGCTGCAGATGGCTGAGCAGCATGAGGCTGGTGCGATCCGCTATCGCATGGATGCCAGTGCATTCCCCGGTGATTTCGGCCGCATGGTGCAGGCCACCAACCATCTGGTGGAATCGCACGTGCAGGTGGAACTGTTGATGGCCGAGGTGATGCAGCGCTACGCCATTGGCGATCTCAGTCGTGACCTGCCGGATTACCCCGGCGAGAAGGGCGCGCTGACCCGCACCCTGGCGGCGGTGAAGCAGAGCCTGATGGCGATCAACGCGCAGATCGATGAACTGGCCCGCGCCGCGCGCGCCGGTGACTTCAGCATGCGTGGCGATGCCGCTGCGTTCCAGTACCAGTTCAAGGCGATGGTCGAACACCTCAACGGCATGATGGCCAGTTCGCAGGCCAGCATCGCCGATGTTTCCGACGTGCTGCGCGCGATCTCGCACGGTGACCTGACTGCACGCATGGATGGCGAGTACGACGGTGTGTTCGCGCTTATGCGCGATGACGCCAACACCACCACCGCACAGCTGACCGGCATCGTGCGTGGCATCCAAGTGGCCGCCGACAGCATCAACAACGCGGCGCAGGAACTGGCCGCCGGCAACAACGACCTGTCGCGCCGCACCGAGCAGCAGGCGGCCAATCTGGAAGAAGCCGCTGCATCGATGGAGGAACTGACTTCCACCGTGCGCCAGAACGCCGAGTTGGCGCGTCAGGCTGACAGTGAAGCGCATGCCGCCGGTGCCGCAGTGCGCGAGACCGAGCAGGCGATGACACAGATGGCGTCGGTCATGGGTGAGATCGATCAGTCCTCGGCACGCATCTCGGAAATCTCCACGGTGATCGACGGCATCGCGTTCCAGACCAATATCCTGGCGCTGAATGCTGCAGTGGAAGCCGCGCGTGCAGGCGAGCAGGGCCGCGGTTTTGCCGTGGTTGCCAGCGAAGTGCGCACGCTCGCACAGCGTGCCGGTGTCGCCGCCAAGGAGATCAAGGAGCTGATCGAAGACGCCGCTGCCAAGGTGAAGAGTGGCCTGGCGGTGACCGTTGAATCGGAAGCCGCGATCGCGCGCGTGGCCCAGGCCAGCTCGCGCACTACGCAGCTGATGAGCGATATCGCAGCGGCCAGCAAGGAACAGGCCGCCGGTATCGAGCAGGTCAACCAGGTGGTGGTGCAGATGGACCAGGTGACCCAGCAGAACGCCGCGCTGGTGGAAGAGGCCACCGCTGCCAGCCGCGCGCTGGAAGAACAGGCGCATGCACTGACCACGTCGGTGTCGGTGTTCCAGCTGGAGCAGGGGGCGCGCAAGACCATCGTGCCTGCACGCGCGGCGTAAGCCAACGGAAGCGCGATGTTGGATGGTGCCCTGTATGCGATGACCCGCATGCAGGGCGTCGATGCACGCAACGGTTGGGTGCCGCTAGCGCCCGCGCGCGGAACGCTCGATCAACCAACCGGCCGCGTACAGCAACAGCAATGTTGGCGGAACCAGCATCGCATACGCGGTCGACCAGGGCTTGCCGTACAACAGGCTGCCCGCGCCGACGGCATCAAGCGCGGCAGACTGCAGGGTGATGGGGAGTGCCATCAGGATGTAGGTACCCTTCGGGTCGGTGTCCGTCTGCGCGCCGTGGACCAGCCACGCGGTAAACAGCAGGTAGGCCACGCACAGCGCAAGGCCGGTCCAGCTGAACAATCGTCGCGTCTTCATCTGCAGGCCTCCCTTCAACGGACGTCGAAGCGCGCCTGCAGTGGCAGGCTGACACCCCGCAGCAGATCCTTGACCACCACCTGCGCGGTCCACGTACCTTTCGGATCGCCGGGCTCGGCGACGAATTTCAGCTGCACGTTGGTCATGTACAGCAGGGTGGGTGGACCCGGCAGACGGGCGGTGAAGCAGGGAACATCGCGCTCATCCGCGCTGGCGCTGCCGTCCGGGCGCAGCATGCGCACGTCGCAGTGGACCTTCGCTGCACCATCCTCGCCCAGCTGCGGGTTGGACAGGAACGTCAGTACGAACAACTCTCCACCCAGATGGACTTCGCTGGCCTCGGTGAAGTCCGGCGTGGTGTCCGCTGGGGTTTCCCACTTGGCCCGCCAGTCGGCGTCGGAGGTGACCAGCAGCGATGCCGCAAAGCCATCGCTGGATTTCATGGCATCGGTCTGCGGCACCGTCTTGCCGTCGCCATCTATCCAGCCATCGCTGGCAAAGGTGGTGAGTGGCAGCAGCAGGGCCATCATCGCCAGTGCGTCGGTCCATCGCATCAACAGCTCTCTCTGGTAGCCGCATCCTGCGGCGAAGCCGGTAGTATCGCGCAACCTTGACCGGCACAGCAGGGGAGAACCAAAGAAGAGGTTCCCTCGCCTGCCGATCCAGGCGATGCTTGCCAGCAAAGGAGCTGGCATGGGAACCGGACGCGAGGAAAAACAGGGCTGTGATGCCGCGTCGGTCCCGCCGCCGCCCGTACTGATGCTGCCAGGCCTGGATGGCACCGGCAGCATGTCGACCCCGTTGCTGTCCGCACTGCAGGCTCATGGGCTGACGACGCAGGCGCTCGCGCTGCCTGCGCAGGGCCGGCAGGATTACCCCACGCTTGCCAGATGGCTTTGGCCGCAGCTGCCCCACCACCCCTTCATCCTGCTTGCCGAGTCCTTCTCGGGGCCGTTGGCGGTCGAACTGGCTGCGCGACGGCCCGCGGCGCTGCGCGGACTGGTGCTTGCCGCGACCTTTGCGCGTCGGCCGGTGCCTTTGCCGGCAGCCAGCGCAGCCCTGCTGTCTCCGGCCTGGCCTCTGCCTCCCGTGGCGTTGCTGGCGCGCCTGCTGCTGGGGCGGTGGCGCACCCGCGAGCACATGTCGATGCTGTGCGATGCGTTGGCCCAGATTCCGGCGACCACGTTGCGGCAACGCGCCGCAGCGACGCTGCAGGTGGACGTTCGTGCACTGCTGCCGGAACTCGTGTTGCCGACGCTATGCCTGCATGCCCGGCAGGACCGCCTGCTGTGGCCGCCCAGCGTGGCCGAGCTGCAGGCGTTGTTGCCCAATGCCCGGCATGTGTCGCTGGAGGGGCCGCATCTGCTGCTGCAGGCGCGCGCTGACGCAGCTGCAGCCGAAGTTGCCGCGTGGATGAGGACGTTGTCGCACTGAGATGCTCTCAGCCGCGCGCGCGGGTGCTCGCGGCTTTCTTCGCCGTCACCTTGCGCACGGTCTTCTTCGCCGCACGGGTCTTCGCTGCCTTCTTCGCCGCAGCACTGCGTGAGGCGGCGGTGCCGGCTTTCTTGACGACAGCTTTCTTTGCCGCCTTCTTCGTGGTCGTCGTGCGGGCAGGCGCCTTCTTCGCCGGTGCCTTCTTCGCCACCTTGCGCCCACTACCACTGCGCTTGCCGCCGCCGTCCTGCTTGTTCACCGTGGCCCAGGCAATGCGCTCTGCGGTGCCTTCGCTGGCACCGCGCTCGCGCTCGCTCTCCTCGATGTGCTCGGCCTGGCGCTTCTGCTTTTCGGTATAGGCGGACTTGTCACCGCGGGGCATGGCCGGTTCTCCAGTGGGGGCTGGCCCCCACGGTGGCGCTGGCGGCGTTAAGCGCAAGTCCCGCAAGGGTGATCGCACCGGCAAGGGGCCTCGGCTATGCTTGCCGCATGCGAGTCGAGCCCGCCGACATCGAAGCCCTGTTCGACGCCATCCCGGATGTGCTGTTCTTCATCAAGGACCTCCAGGGGCGTTACACCCACGTCAACCAGACCATGCTGCGACGGCTGGGCCTGCGCGCGCGCAAGGACGTGATCGGACGTACCGCTGCCGAGATCTACCCGACCGGCCTCAGTGCCGACTACGTCGACCAGGACGCCCGCGTGCTGTCCGGCGAGGTGATCGAGAACCTGATGGAGCTGCACCTGTTCGCCAACCGCGAACCGGGCTGGTGCCTGACCTGCAAGCGCCCGTTGGTGGTCGATGGGAACATCGAGGGCCTGATCGGCATTTCCCGCGATCTTGGCCAGAAGGACAGCCTGGGTACCCAGTACGAGCAGCTGCGTCTGGCCCTGGCCCATCTCAATGCGCACTACGCCGAGAACGTGCGCATGCAGACTCTGCTGGACATCACCGGCTTCTCGCTGTCCAAGCTGGAGCGCAGCTTCCGCAAGGTGTTCCAGATGACCCCGCAGCAGGTGCTGACCCGGTTGCGCATCCAGATGGCCATGCACCTGCTGCATGGCGACGACAGCATCGCCTGCATCGGCCAGGCCTGCGGTTTCAGTGACCAGAGCGCCTTTACCCGCAAGTTCAAGGCTGAAACCGGTTTCTCGCCGCGTGCCTACCGGGCCCGTATTGGTGGGAATGTCGGCGAGCCCGCGCTGGCCTGAGCCGCCTGCTGCGCTGTGCCTATCCCCGTGGGCATGGGACAGGGTAAGGTGTCGCCCCTGTAGCCCGCCGCCAGCCCTGCCGATGCCCAACTCGATTCCGACTGCTTCGCCGTCCCGCCTCGGGCACTCGCTCAAGCCCCGCCAGCTGATCATGATGGGCCTGGGCAGCGCCATCGGCGCCGGCCTGTTCCTCGGCTCGGGCGTGGGTGTGCAGGCGGCCGGTCCGGCAGTGCTGGTGTCGTACCTGGTGGCTGGCGCGCTGGTGATCATCGTGATGAACGCACTGGGCGAGATGGCGGCGGCCAAGCCAACCAGCGGCGCGTTTTCGGTGTATGCGGCCGACGCCATGGGCGCGACCGCCGGCGCCACCGTAGGCTGGCTGTGGTGGGTGCAGCTGGTGATCGTGATCGCTGCCGAGGCGGTCGGGGCGGCCGGCCTGCTGGCCTCGGTGTGGCCGGCGATACCGGTGCCGATGGCAGCGCTGGCGTTCATGCTGTTCTTCACCGCGATCAACCTGCTCGGAGTGAAGAACTTCGGCGAGTTCGAATTCTGGTTCGCCATCCTCAAGGTGGTGGCGATCCTGGCCTTCATCGCTATCGGCGTGGCGCTGCTGATGGGCTGGCTGCCGCAGGTGACCTCGCCAGGCCTGAGCAACTTCACCGAGCATGGCGGCTTCGCCCCGAAGGGTCTGGCCGGCATCGGCGCGGCGCTGCTGGTTGTCGTGTTCGCCTTTGGCGGCACCGAGATCGTGGCCGTGGCCGCAGCTGAAACGGAAGACCCGGAACGCAGCATCGCCCGCGCCATCCGTACCGTGGCCTGGCGCATCCTGGTGTTCTATATCGGCTCGCTGAGCGTGATCATCGCCGTGGTGCCTTGGACCAGCGAAGCGCTGAAGTCCCCGTTTGCCGCCGTATTGGATATCGCCCGCATTCCCGGCGCCGGTACCGCCATCACCCTGATCGCGGTGATCGCGCTGCTGTCGGCACTCAATGCCAACCTCTACGGCGCTTCGCGCATGATGTACTCGCTGGCACAGCGTCGCGAAGCCCCGGCTGTGCTTGGCTGGACCGATCCGCGCCAGGTGCCGGTGATCGCGGTGCTGGCCAGTGTGCTGTTCGGTTTCGCGGCCACGGTGATGGAGCTGCTGTTCCCGGACAAGGTGCTGCCGGTGCTGCTGAACATCGTCGGTTCCACCTGCCTGCTGGTGTGGACGTTGTCGCTGGTCTCGCAGCTCGTGCTGCGCCGCCGCGCGGATCGCCTGGGCACCCGCCTGCCGTTCCGCATGGCTGGCTTCCCATGGCTGACGGTCTGTGCGTTGGCGATCCTGGCACTGATCTTCGGCCTGCTGCTGAGCGAATCGCATACCCGCCTGCAGTTCCTGTCGATGGTCGCGCTGACGGCCACCATCGCCGCCAGCAGCGCCATCGCGCGGCGCATGCGCGAGGCGTGATTGATCCCGCCGGGCATGGCCAGGCGCTACCGATACACCCTGCGCACATGATGCGTGCCATCCTGATCGTGTGGGCCGCCAGCGGCCCGTCGACCGGGAGTACCGCATGCTGCGCAGCCGTCCCTTCCTGATGTTCACCGGCCAGGCTGAGGCCGCCCTGGCCCTGTACGCCGAAGCCTTCGCCGATTTCCGCCTGCTGGCCCTGCAGCGCCACCCGGAAGGCCCGGGAGCGGGGGTGCCGGGGCAGGTGCGCCAGGCCATCTTCCTGCTCGGTGGCACCCACTACCTGTGCTTCGACAGCCTGGACGTGCACGACTTTACCTTCACCCCATCGATCTCCCTGTTCGTCGAGTGTTCCGGCGCCGAGCAGTTCGAGCGCGCGGCGCGCGTGCTGGGCGAGGGCGGGCACTGGCTGATGCCGGTGGGCGACTACGATTTCAGCAACCGCTATGGCTGGGTGCAGGACCGCTTCGGCGTGTCGTGGCAGTTGAGCCTGGGGCAGATGCCGGATCCGTGAGAACACGGCATCCACGCATGGCGTGGATCTACCGGAGAATGCGCCGCGCGTGGATGGAAACCCGAACGGCCCGGTTTCGCCGTGGCAGGTAGTAGATCCACGCCATGCGTGGATGGAAACGAAAACGGCCCGCTTGCGCGGGCCGTTCTTTTACCGATGGATCGAGGGATTACGCCTCGACTTCGTCATCCTTGTAGGCATCGACCGGGATGCAGGCACACATCACGTTCTTGTCGCCGTACACGTTGTCCACGCGGGCCACCGGCGGCCAGTACTTCTGCAGCTTCAGGCTCGGCAGCGGGAACGCAGCCAGTTCACGCGGATAGGCGTGGGTCCACTCGCTGGCAGTCACGGCGGTCGCGGTGTGCGGCGCGTTCTTCAGCGGGTTGTCCTCGCGGTCCAGGCGGCCGTCTTCGATCGCGGTGATCTCTTCACGGATCTGGATCATCGCGTCGATGAAGCGATCCAGCTCGTGCAGCGATTCGCTCTCGGTCGGTTCGACCATCAGCGTGCCGGCCACCGGGAAGCTCAGGGTCGGGGCGTGGAAGCCGAAGTCGATCAGGCGCTTGACCACGTCCTCGGCGCCGATGCCGCTGGTCTTCTCCAGCGGGCGCACGTCGAGGATGCACTCATGCGCCACCAGGCCGTTGCGGCCGGTGTAAAGCGTCTTGAAGTGCGGGGCCAGGCGCTTGGCGATGTAGTTGGCGTTGAGCTGCGCGACCTGGGTGGCCTTGCGCAGGCCTTCGGTGCCCATCATCGCGATGTACATCCAGCTGATCGGCAGGATCGAGGCGCTGCCGAAGCTGGCCGCGCTGACCATGCCGACCGGACCGTTGTCACCCAGCTTGCCCGGCAGGAACGGAGCCAGGTGTTCCTTGACGGCGCACGGGCCAACGCCCGGGCCACCGCCGCCGTGCGGGATGCAGAAGGTCTTGTGCAGGTTCAGGTGCGAAACATCCGAACCCCACTTGCCCGGCTTGGCCACGCCGACCAGGGCGTTCATGTTGGCGCCGTCGGTGTACACCTGGCCGCCGTGCTTGTGGATGATCTCGCAGATCTCCACCACTTCCTCCTCGAACACGCCGTGCGTGGACGGGTAGGTCATCATGATCGCGGCCAGGCGGTCGCTGTACTTCTCGGCGTTGAGGCGGATGTCTTCCACATCGACATTGCCGTTGGCGTCGGTCTTGGTCACCACCACCTTCATGCCGCACATCTGCGCCGAGGCCGGGTTGGTGCCGTGCGCCGAATCCGGAATCAGGCAGATGTCGCGATGATCTTCGCCGCGCGAACGGTGGTAGGCGCGGATCGCCAGCAGGCCGGCGTATTCGCCCTGCGCACCGGAGTTCGGCTGCAGGCTCACCGCATCATAGCCGGTGCATTCCACCAGCATCGCTTCCAGCGAGTCGATCAGTTCCTTGTAGCCCAGCGCCTGGTCAACCGGCACCAACGGATGGATCTGCGAGAACTCCGGCCAGGTCACCGGGATCATCTCGGCGGTGGCGTTGAGCTTCATGGTGCACGAGCCCAGCGGGATCATCGTGCGGTCCATCGCCAGGTCCTTGTCGGCCAGCGAACGCAGGTAGCGCAGCAGTTCGTGCTCGCTGTGGTGCGTGTTGAACACCGGGTGGGTGAGGAACGCGGACTGGCGCAGCAGGCCGGCCGGCAGCGCGTCGGCGGTGCTGGCATCGAGTGCGTCCACATCCAGCGCTGCACCGAACACCGCCGCCACGGCAACGATGTCGGCGCGGGTGGTGGTTTCGTCCAGGCTGATGCCGACCGAGTCGCTGTCGATCGCACGCAGGTTGTAGCCGGCAGCGCGTGCCTTGGCGTGGATCTCATCGGCGTGTACGCCGGTGACATGCAGCGTGTCGAAGAAGTCGCCACCGACCTGTACGCCGGCACCGCGCAGCGCGCTGGCCAGGATCGAGGCCAGGCGATGGGTGCGGCGGGCGATACGGGTCAGACCTTCCGGGCCGTGGTAGACGGCGTACATGGACGCCATCACCGCCAGCAGCACCTGTGCGGTACAGATGTTGGAGGTGGCCTTCTCGCGACGGATGTGCTGCTCGCGGGTCTGCAGGGTCAGGCGGTAGGCCGGGTTACCCTGCGCGTCGATCGAGACGCCGATCAGGCGGCCCGGCATCGAGCGCTTGTAGGCGTCACGGCAGGCCATGAACGCGGCGTGCGGGCCACCGAAGCCGAACGGCACGCCGAAACGCTGGCTGTTGCCGACCACGATGTCCGCGCCCCATTCACCGGGGGCCGCCAGCAGGGTCAGGGCCAGCAGGTCGGTGGCCACGGCCACCAGGCCGCCGCGTGCGTGCACGGCATCGACCAGCGCCTTGTAGTCGCCGACCTGGCCGAAGGTGTCCGGGTACTGCAGCAGCAGACCGAAGCTGTCCGCTTCCAGCGCTTCGGCCGGGGTGCCCACGCGCAGCACGATGCCCATGGGCTCGGCGCGGGTGCGCAGCAGTTCGAGCGTCTGCGGGTGCACCGCGTCATGCACGAAGAAGGTGTCCGACTTCGACTTGGCCGAACGCTTGGCCAGGGTCATCGCTTCAGCGGCGGCGGTGGCTTCGTCCAGCAGCGAGGCGTTGGCGATTTCCATGCCGGTGAGGTCGGCGCACAGGGTCTGGAAGTTGATCAGCGCTTCCATGCGGCCCTGCGAGATTTCCGCCTGGTACGGGGTGTAGGCGGTGTACCAGGCCGGGTTTTCCAGGATGTTGCGCAGGATCACGTTCGGCGTGTGGGTGCCGTAGTAACCCTGGCCGATGAAACTGCGCAGCACGGTGTTCTTGTCGGCGATCGCACGGATCTTCGCCAGCGCCTGCACTTCGGTGATCGACTCCGGCAGTGCCAGCGGTGCCGGCGACTTGATCTTGGCCGGGACGATGGCATCGGTCATCGCATCCAGCGAGGCGTGGCCGATGACGCCGAGCATCTGCGCGATCTCCCCATCGTTGGGGCCGATATGACGCTCGACGAACGCGGAATGGTGCTCGAGCTCACGCAGGGAAGGGGTGTTCTGGGACATGGCGAAGGATCCGTCAGGAAAGGGCACACGCACGGGCACAAGCCGCCGGTCGGCGGTCTGCGGGGCGCCCCTCTGTCCTTTTGCCTGAGAGTTTAAAAGCGCGGCGGACCGCAGCTTCGTGCCCCTTCGGCGCCGGATCGAACCGGTCTCTCCAGAGTTCTGTTACGGGTGGTATCGGGCCTGAGCGATTACGGGCGTTGCGCCTTCGGCAGCGATGTTCCGCTTCTCCCACCGTGTTGCCCGCCGATTATAGCCCGTTGCGGGCCCGTGGACCGCTCCCCCCGGCGCCTGCCGCGGCTGAATGGCCGATGGCCCGGTCGTGCGTTTTGTGCATCCCTGCATGGCGCCCGGCGCAATCCACACCTATGATGGGCGGATACCCGAATTCATCTGGCGCTGTCCCTGCAGAAGGGGACCGGCGCCCGCTGTGCGTGCCGCGCATGGCCCTGCCGGACGCCTTTCCCATGACCGCCGCTGTTGCTCCTTCCACCCGCCGCATGGCCCTGCTGCTCGCCGGCCTGGCCATGTTCGGTCCGTTCTCGATCGACACCATCTTCCCGGCGTTCCCGCAGCTGGCCCAGCGCCTGGCGGTGGACGAGGTGGCGGTGCAGCAGACCATCAGCGTGTACCTGCTGTTCTATGGCCTGATGAGCTTGGCGCACGGCCCGCTGTCCGATGCCTGGGGCCGCAAGTGGGTGATCCTCGGTGGCCTGGTGGTGTTCGTCGGCGCCTCGGTCGGCTGCGCGCTGTCCACCGACCTGACCACGCTGCTGGCGTTCCGTGCGCTGCAGGGCCTGTCGGCGGGTGTCGGCATGATCGTCGGCCGCGCGGTGATCCGCGACCTGTACCACGGCCACGACGCGCAGCGCCTGATGAGCCAGGTGTCGATGCTGTTCGGCATCGCCCCGGCCATCGCGCCCATCATCGGTGGCTGGATCCTGCTCAGTGGCGCCGGCTGGCCGCTGATCTTCTGGTTCCTGGTGGTATTCGGGCTGGTCCTGCTCGCAGCCACCGCGCGCTATCTGCCGGAGACCCATCCGGTCGAAGCACGCGTGCCGTTGTCGCCACGCACGTTGATGCGCGACTACGTGCGCATCGGCTTCAACCCGCGCTTCCTGCGCCTGGCGCTGGCCGGCAGCATCGGCTTCGGTGGCATCTTCCTGTACATCTCTTCGGCGCCGGTGTTCGTGATGCAGCACCTGCATCTGGGCGAAGGCGGTTTCGCCTGGCTGTTCATTCCCACCATTGGCGGCATGACCACCGGTTCGTTCCTGTCCGGACGCATGGCCGGGCACACCACGCCCACCCGCCAGGTGGCAATCGGCTTCAGCTTGTGTGCGCTTTCGGCGCTGTTGAACGTCGGCTACGTGGCGCTGTCTCCACAGTTCGTGCTGCCGTGGGCGGTGCTGCCGATCTTCCTGGGCGGCATGGGCATGGCGCTGATTTTCCCGATCCTGGCGCTGGCGGTGCTGGACATGTATCCGCACCAGCGTGGCCTGGCGTCGTCGTTGCAGGCCTTCGTGCAGCTGATGATCAGCACCGTGGTGGCTGGCGTGGTGTCGCCGCTGCTGAGCGCCAGCCCGCTGCACCTGGCACTGGGCCAAGCGGCTTTCTTCGGCGCCGGCTTCGTGTTCTGGTACTGGGAACACCAGCGTGAACGCGCGGCACAGGCGGCCTGCACGGGCCATTGAGCAGCGCGCAGGGGTAGGGCGGGCCGTGAGGCCCGCAACCCTTGCGACAGGGAACGGCCGGACTAGGCTGGGCACTCCAGCCAGCCGGTGCGTGGATGCACGACAGCCAGCCATTCCGATGTCGTTGCACGAGGTACCCCCATGGCTGCGCAGCAGACCTACCGCCTGTTCGAGGTGGCGCTGAAAGAGCGCCGTGTTCTTTCCCCTTCCCTGGACCGCATGGTGTTCACCGGCGCCGACGTGGCGCGGATGAAGACCGAAGGCCCCGACCAGCGGATCAAGGTGTTCTTCCCCTTGCCCGGCCAGGACCTGCCGCAGGTACCCAGCGGTGACGACTGGTACCCGCGCTACCGGGCCCTGCCGGACGATCAGCGCCCGCCGATGCGTACCTACACCATCCGCCAGTTGCGGGCCGAGCAGGGCGAGGTCGATGTCGATTTCGTCATCCATGGCGAAACCGGCCCCGCCTCGCGCTGGGCCATCCACGCCCGCCCGGGTGACCGCGTCGTGCTGCTGGCCCCGGACGCCGACTGCGCCGAGAGCAGCGAAGGCTGGGAATGGAAGCCGCCGGCCGGTGTCGGCCAGGTGCTGCTGGTGGCTGATGAAACAGCATTGCCTGCGGTGGCAGGCATCCTTGAGGAGCTGGCGGACATGGTTGAGCCGCCGCGTACGCTGGCCCTGCTGGAAGTTGCCCAGGGCGGCGACGCGGTGCCACTGAAGGCACCTGCCACCGCCGAGCTGGTGTGGCTGCCGCGTGGGCAGGCGGCCTACGGCCAGCCATTGCTGCGGGCAGTACAGGCGCGGCTGGCAGCGACCTCAAGCGTGGCCGATGGTGATGCGCTGGAGGAAATCGACGTCGATGCGCAGATCCTGTGGGAGCAGGCCGACGCCAGCGTGGCCGGGCCGCTGTATGCGTGGGTGGCGGGCGAAGCAGGAGCGGTGATGGCGATCCGCCGTCACCTGGTGCGTGACTGCGGGCTGGACCGTCGTGCCATCACCTTCATGGGCTACTGGCGGCACGGCAAGGTGCTGGACTGAATGGGAGCGTGAAGCGGCGCTGCGGGCGGGGTGCGTTATCCTTGCGCCCCCCTCGCAGCGGTACCGCACCATGTCCACCAGCTCCAAGATCCGCCGCGACCAGCGCCGTCGCCAGGAAAAGCAGGCCGCCAACAAGGCTGCCGCGCAGGCCTCGCCGGTGGAGCCGCATGCCGAACTGCGCGACGCGCAGCGCACCCTGCTGGCCGGTGTCGTGCGTAGAGATGGCGAATGGGTGCTGGGCATGGATGGCCGCATCGCGGGCCAGAGCGAGAGTGCTGCCCAGGTGCTTGCCCTGATCATGCAGGCCGGCGAACTGCACGAACGCAAGGGTACGCCAGTACGTCTCGTGTACTCCGATGCATTGCGCGATGCCGCGCAGGCCGAAGCGAAGGAAAAGGGCCAGACCTTCGAGGAGTTCAAGGCCGCGCTGGCTGCGGCGATGGCCGCGAAGAAGCACAGCTGATCGCTGTTGCGGTAGAGCCGGCCGCTGGCCGGCTGCCCGTTGGATTTCCACCGTGCAGTTGCCGGCCAGCGGCCGGCGCTACCGAAAAAAAGGGGCGGATCCTCGCGGATCCGCCCCTTTTCTCATTTCGCCGCGGGAGCCGCGTTGGCCTGCCAGCCGCACATCTGGCCTTCGTTCTGCTGCTTCAGCCACGCGTTGACCGGGCTGAAATACTCGATCATCGGGCCGGCATCGAGCTTGTCGGTACCGGTCAGTTCCTTCAGCGTAGCCTGCCACGGCTGGCTGGCACCCTTGCTCAGCATTGCCCAGTACTTCTGGCCGGCTTCCTTGTTGCCGTAGAAGGTGCACTCATGCAGCGGCCCCTTGTAGCCGGAGGCATCGCACAGGCCCTTGTAGAACTGGAACTGCAGGATGCGCGCCAGGAAGTAGCGGGTGTACGGGGTGTTGCCCGGCACGTGGTACTTCGCACCCGGGTCGAAGAACTCTTCGCCGCGGGTGCTGGCCGGAGCCACGCCTTGGTACTTGGCCTTCAGGTCCCACCACGCCTTGTTGTAGTTGTCGGCGGTGATGGAACCATCGAACACGCCCCAGCGCCAACGGTCGATCATCAGCCCGAACGGCAGGAATGACACGCCCGACAGGGCCATGCGCATCTGGTTGTTGATGACCGCCTCGCGGCTTTCGGTCGGCGCATCCACCAGGCCGATCGAGCTGAGGTACTTGGGCGTCATCGCCAGCACGATGGTGTCGCCGATCGCTTCATGGAAGCCATCGTTGGCACCGCCCTGGAACAGTGGCGGCAGCGGGTTGTAGGCCAGGTCGTAATAGATGTGGCCCAGCTCGTGGTAGATGGTGGTGAAGTTCTCTTCGTTCGGCTTGATGCACATCTTGGTGCGCACATCGCCTTCCATGTTCATGTCCCAGGCGCTGGCGTGGCAGACCACGTCGCGGTCGTCAGGCTTGATGAACTGGGTTTTTTCCCAATAGGACTGCGGCAGGGACGGCATGCCCAGCGACACGTAGAAGTCCTGCGCGCGCTCGGTCATCTGCTTGGCGGTACGCAGCTCGGCCTCACGCTGGGCCTTGTACTGCGCGGCCACGTTGGCGTCCTTGCCGGCCTTGGCCAGCGCTGCGCTCAGGTTGGTCTGGTACTGCTTCTCAAGCGCAGCGGTGATGTCCAGGCTGCCGGCACCCGGATACGGCTCCAGCTGGTCCCACAGGTTGGACCAGTCCTGCTGCCACATGTTGCCCAGCAGGTGCGCGGCGATCAGGCCGTTGCCCACTTCGGCCTTGTCCTTGCCGTAGGTCTTGTCCAGCTTGCCGCGTGCGTAGCAGTGCAGCTGCTCGTACATCGGCTTCACCTGTTCCCACAGACGGTCGGTTTCCGGGCCGATCTGCTCCGGCGGCATGTCGTAGCCGCTGCGCCACATCTGGCCGGCATCGGTGAAGCCCATGCCCTTGGCACCTTCGTTCACCAGCCCGACGAACTTCTGGTAGTCGCCGCGCATGCTCTTGGTGGTGCTGTGCCAGCCCTGCCAGGCGTCCAGCTGCTTGTCGTAATCGCGGCTGCGTGCCAGCACCTGTTCCAGCTCGCCCAGTTGGCGGCAGGAGTTCGGATCGTTGGCGTCGGTGCAGTACTTGCCAGCACCGTAGCTGCCTTCCATGCGGGTGGCGATCTGGGTCAGTTCGGCCAGCTTGGCTGGATCGCGCGGTGCCGGCATCGACGACATCAGTTTCAGCAGGTGGATCGCGCGCTTGCTGTCTTCGCTCATCGGCTTGCCGTCGAACTTGGCGGCCTGTTCGATCCAGCTGTTGAGCTGGGTCAGCGAGCGCTCGTTGGCCTTGGCTGCGATGCGCTCTGAATCACTGTTGATGTAGGTGGAGGACAGCCACTGCGCCGAGGTCATCTCCGGGTAGGCCGCCTTGAATTCGGCATTGATGCGGGCGACGAACTGGTCGGCGGTTTCGCCGGCCGGCGCGCTGCTGCTGGCAGTGTCGGTGCCTGGGGCAGCTTCCTTCTTGCAGGCGGCCAGGGCCAGCGTGGCGGCGGCGATTGCCGAGGCCAGCAGGAGATGACGGTGTTTCACGGGCGGTCCTTGGGTGGTGAACGACGGCCGAAGGCTAGTGGGCCGTCGCTGCCACCGCAAGTGGCGGAAGTCGGCCGGGCGGCGCCCGGCACCCGCAGAGGCCTTCGAGCAACGGCAAAGCCGAAGCAACAGCAACAGCGGACTATCCGTGGTTTGGCGGGGCGGGTCCGGTTGCGGGGGACGCCGTAAATACGTCCCTGTAGGCTCGGTCGCGCCATCCATGGCGCTCACGCCCCCGCAACCGGACCCACCCCGCCT
>NZ_SRHZ01000061.1 GCF_004684085.1 Stenotrophomonas maltophilia | reverse complement strand
ACGTCCCTGTAGGCTCGGTCGCGCCATCCATGGCGCTCACGCCCCCGCAACCGGACCCACCCCGCCTTCGACAGATTTCCGCGATCTGTTGGAAATCCACGCCATGCGTGGATCAATCTTCATCGAAATCGAATATCTCGGATTGAATTCGAAGAGCATCCACGCATGGCGTGGATCTACCAGACACCGGAAAACTGTCAGAGGTGGGGCGGTGTCGGAGTGCGGGGTGTCAGCCGCATGGATGCGGCTGCCAAGCCTACATGGACGTACTTGCGGCGTCCCCGCATTCCGACACCGCCCCGCCAAACCACGGAATGCCTGCTTCTGCTGTTGCCGTTGCTTGTGCATTGGCCTCGGCGGGTGCAGGGCGCAGCCCTGCCGAACAACCCTCAGCCTTCGCAGTTGGCGAACACGTCGCGATCACGCTCGTACAGCGAGGTCTTCACCTGCATCAGGCCCAGCACCGACGGGAACAGGTTGTCGTGGTCGGTATACGCCGCCGAACGCTTGCGCACGCACTGCAGGTCCAGCCCGCGGCTGCTGGCGAAGCCCTGCGAGAACCACATCGTCATCGGTACCCGGGTCTGCTCGGCCGGGGCAATCGCGTAGGGCACGCCGTGCAGGAACAGGCCCTTCTCGCCCAGCGACTCACCGTGGTCGGACAGGTAGATCATCGCCGTGTCGTAGTCCTGCATGCCCTGCAGCGTGCCGATGGTCTTGGTCAGGAAGTGATCGGTGTACAGCACGGCATTGTCGTAACTGTTGGTGATCTCTTCGCGCGAGCAGCGGCCGATGTCACGGGTGTCGCAGGTCGGGGTGAAACGACGGAATGCAGGTGGGTAGCGCTCGAAGTAAGCCGGGCCGTGGTTGCCCAGCTGGTGCAGCACCACCACGCGGTCGCCAGGTTTCGCACGTACCTGGGTGGCCAGGTCCTGCAGCAGGATTTCATCCATGCAGCGGCCATCGGCGCACAGGCCCGGCGTGGTGGCATCGGACAGTGACTGGAAGTCCAGCCCCTCGCACACGCCCTTGCAGCCGGACTGGTTGTCACGCCACAACGGCGCGATGCCGGCGCGGTTCAATACGTGCAGCAGCGACTGGTGCGCGCGGATCTTCTTTTCGTCGTAGTCATGGCGGCCCCACGGCGAGAACAGGCACGGCAACGAAACCTCGGTGCTGGTGCCGCACGAATGCATGTCAGGGAAGTTGACCACGCTGGCCTGGGCCAGTTCCGGGGTGGTGTTGCGGCCGCCGTTGAGGCCCCAGTTCTGCGCGCGCACGGTCTCGCCCATGACGATCACCAGCAGGCGCGGCTTGCTGGCCGGGGCGCGTGGCGTCGCCTTGGCGTCGGTACCGATCGGCAACTTGGGTGCGCGCTGCACCGGATTGTCTCCGCGCAGTGCACGCGGCAGGCCCAGCAGCACATTGGCCGGGGTGGCCAGGTAGCGCACTTCACGCTGGTTGCGCATCAGCGCCGAAACGTCCTGGAACGAAATCAGCGCGCCGCCCACGGCGGTCACTGCCGCTACCACAAGGAAGCCGATGCGCCAGAGCAGGCTGCGGCCCCAGCTGCGGCGACGCAGCTGCACGCGCCACAGTACGATCATCGGCAGCACCGCCAGCAGCAGCACCGGCCACAGCAGCGACACGGTCATCAGCTCGCGGCTTTCCTTCGGGTCGGTCGCCAGCACGTTGCGCAGCATGTCCGCATCCAGATAGATGTGGTAGCGGCTCATGTAATGCGCGGCGAACGCGGTCACCAGCAGCAGCACGCTGATCACCACCTTCGCGTTCCAGCGCCAGACCAGGATGCCCAGCAGCAGGCCGTGTGCGCCCAGCAGCAGCAGCAGCAGCGAAAGCGCGTAGCGCAGGCTGCCCGGATGGCTGGCCATCGCGCTGTGCCAGAACAGGCCGTTGCCGGCTACCGCGAAGAACAGGCTGGTCAGCGTGATCAATGCTTCGGTGGAAAGCTGCGGACGCCAGCGACGAAGACTTGCCAACGCAGGAAGGCGCGCGGGGCGTTGGACCGATGCACTCATGCGTTTGCCTCCTGGCGGTTGGGACGGTCCAGCTGACGGCGGATCAGGACGCGTTTGACGATCAAGTACAGGCCCAGCGAAAGCAGCCAGCAGATCATTGCAGTGGCCATGTCATGGGAGAGGAAGTGGGCGCCGCGCAACTGCTGGCTGATGCCGAACACCAGGCCGGCGCCGAGGCCGATCCACAACCCGGCCCAGCGCCAGGCAGGACGCCACAGCAGCGCGAAGAAGTACAGGCAGAGCCAGGCGTAACCGGCGCTGGCGTGGCCCGCCGGGAAGCAGGCCTGGGGCGACATGCCGGTCGGGCGCACGGTCAAAAGCCCGATGAAGGGCTGATTGCCGCCATAGCGCAGCAGGTCCCAGGGGCATTCCATCGGCACCAGTGATTTCAGCAGAGAGATCACGCCGGTCCCCAGTGCCATGGCAATTACGACATAAAGCAGCGCCCACCGCAGGGTGCGATCGCGACCCTTACGCCAGTGGTGGAAGCACAGCAGAATCGCCACAAGCGCTGCTGCCGTGCTCAGCCATTTGCCCGCCTTGTGCACAAGTGAGCGGGTGATCCACGCGTCCTGCAGTGCCCAATGGCCACCCTCAAGGCGGAACAGGTGATCGGCCACCCATTGATCGCCGCCGAATCCCATCAGCAGCGTAAATAGCGGCAGACCGATTGCGACAGGCAGCCAGAAGTGGGTTACGGCAAATCGTGACGCCAGTGGCGATGTCGCAAGCGGCGCTACCGAATCAAGGGGACGGACGGGCATGCTGGGAAAGTGCGGTTCGGGAATCCGCGGTCATGCTCGTCACCTGGATGTCGGAGAAGGGTCGGACGCTCGTTCGTGCCGGGTTAATGTCTGCCCGGCGCGTGCCAACGTTCAGTCTTCTTCGGCGGTCGACCCGGTTCGTTCGGCATGGCACTGAGGGTCCCACGCCGTACCTGGAAGCAGTTGCCAACGATTCCTGTTGGCAACACCGATATCGATCACCTTGCTGGGATCCACGCATGGGCTCATCGCATCATCCAGCACCAGCAGCCAGCGCTTGTCCGGCGCCTCGGCCAGCCACGGGCCGGCGTCATGCCATTGCTCGGCCCAGGGCCGCTTGAAACCGAACTCACGCACTGGCCGGTCGGCCTGCAACAGGTTCTGTTCGCGCCAGGCGACCAGGGCCAGTTCGGCGTCGGGGCCGATCCGTGCACCGACCCGGCGCATCAGTGCGGAGGCCGAGGCATACGGATCCAGCGCCGGGATCAGCACCAGGCCGTAGAGCATCCACAGCATGCCGTGGGTGAGCAGCACCAGCGTTGCGGCACGACGCACCCGCAGCCACACGATCAGCGTGGCCAAGGCAATGGCAAAGGTCAGCAGGCCATCGCCCAGCACCGGCAGCAGGGTGTCGGGCATGGCCCGGCGTTCCAGCTGTGCCACCGCCCAAGGATGTTCGGTCATCAACATCACGCCGAGCACGCCGGTGGCCAGCATCAGCATCAGGCTGTAGCCGAACAGGTAGCGGCGCACGCACAACCGACGCAACAGGCCCGGCAGCAGTGGTGCTACGGCCAATGCCATTGCCGGCAGCATCGGCAGCAGATAGACCTCGCGCTTGCCCGGGCTGGCGCTGAAGAACACCAGTACCAGCAGGGCCCAGCCCAGCAGCAGCCACTGCCGGAGGTCGCCACGGCGCAGGCGGCGCCACCAGGGTTTGAACAGTATCGGCAGCAGCAGGCTACCGGGCAGCCACAGCGTGAGGATCACCTGCAGGTAGTACCAGACCGGCTGCCGGTGGTGCCACGCATTGGCGTAGCGGGTGCCGGTCTGCTTGAACAACAGCTCATGTGCATAGGCCTGCAGCTCGGCACTGGGTGAATGCAGCAGGGCCCAGCCAAGCGGCGCCAGCCAAACGCCCACGCCCAGCAGGAACGCGGGAATCAGCCACAGCAGGGTGGCAGGATGTGGACCCTCCACACGGTGCCCGCGACGGCACTGGTACAGCCACCAGCCGAACCAGGGCAGCACCATCAGCAGCGGCAGGAAGCCCACACCCTTGGTCACCGTACCCAGCCCGGCAGCAAAGCCGGCCAGCCAAAGCGCAGGCAGATTGCGGCGTTCGCACAGATGGCGCATCAGCCCCCACAGGGCCACGGTGGTCATGCCCACCAGCGCCATGTCGATCTGCGCGCGCTTGGCCATCAACCCGAACTGCAGGGTGCAGAACAGCGCGGCCAAGGCATAGACGGAATGCCGCGGTGACCACAATCGCCGTGCCAGATCCGACACCAGCCACAGGCTGAGCAGGGCGCCCAGCAATGATGGCAACAGGAACGACCACTGCCAGCTGCCGACCACCTCGTAGGCGACCGCCTGCAGCCACATGAACACCGGCGGCTTCTCCGCATAGAGCTCGGCGCCCCGGTGCGGCAACAGCCATTGCCCGCTTTCGACCATGGTCCTGGCCGCCAGCACGAAACGTGGCTCGTCCGGTGGCTGTGGCTGCCTGAGGCCGATACCCGCTGCCAGTGCAGCGATGATCAGCAGCCACAACAGGGGCAGGCGCCATTGGCGGGGAAGGGCTACGGGCACGGCAGGCTCCGGGAGCAAAACAGCCACTCTGGGGTGGCAAAGGTGGAAAAAGCGTCAGAACGGGGCAGGGCGACCGCATTCCGACATGGGCAGCGTTACCATGCTACGAACTTCCGTGGATGTTTCGTGCATGCGTCTGTTGGTGATCGAGGACAACCGCCAACTGGTGGCCAACCTGTTCGACTATTTCGAGTCGCGCGGGCACGTGCTCGACGTGGCCCCGGACGGCATCACCGGCCTGCATCTGGCCGGCAGCCACCCCTACGATGCAGTGATCCTGGACTGGATGCTGCCGCGCATGGAGGGGCCGGAGGTGCTGCGCCGGCTGCGCGCGGAGCATGCCTCGGAGGTGCCTGTGATCATGCTGACCGCGCGCGATGAGCTGCCCGACAAGATCGCCGGCTTCCGCGCCGGTGCCGATGACTACCTGACCAAGCCATTTGCCCTGCCGGAGCTGGAGGTGAGGCTGGAGGCCCTGCTCCTGCGTGCGCAGGGGCGCAATCCGCGCAAACGGCTGCAGGTTGGCGACCTGGTGCTGGATCTGGCGACGCTGGAGGCCCAGCGTGACGGCCAGGTGCTGCACCTGTACCCGGCCTGCCGCAAACTGCTGGAAGTGCTGATGCGGGCCAGCCCGGGTGCGGTTACCCGACAGCAGCTGGAGTTCGCCCTGTGGGGCGACGAGCCGCCGGATGGTGATCTGCTGCGCTCGCATGTCTACGAACTGCGCCGCAGCGTCGATGGGCCATTCGGCGAAAAGCTGATCCATACCCTGCCGCGGGTCGGCTATCGGTTGGCCGCGACCACCGGCAGCGACGCCGGCAAGGATCCTGATGAAGGCGCGTAAGCCCGGGCCGCTGTACCGGCGCGTGCTGTGGTGGTTGCTGGGGTATCTGGCCCTGCTGTCACTGGCAGTGTTCAGCGTCGGCAATTACGTGCATGAGCATGCCGAGCACGCTGCCTGGCGCGCGCTGCTCAATTCCGAACTGGACAGCATCGTCGAGCATGTCGAACACGAGCCGCATTACCGCTGGCAGGATTCGGACACGCTCAGTCTCTATCGCTTCGATGCGGTCAACCTGCCCGACAGCCTGCGTATCCTGCATCCCGGGCTGCATGACGGAGTAATGGTGAAGGGCCGCGAGATGGCGGTGATGGTGCGCGAGACTCAATCGATGGGGCGGGTGGCGCTGGCGCTGGACATCTCCGACTTCCACGATCTGGAGCAATTCGCCACGCGCTGGGTGATGCTGGCGGGCGTGATCATGATCTTCGTAACTGTGCTGATGGCCTCGTTCGGCATGGAGCGGATGGTGCGCCCGCTGAGCCTGCTGGCACAGCACATTGCCGCCCTGCGTCCCGGGGCGCAGGGCCAGCGCATCGATGTTGATCCGCGCGGCAGCTCCGAGCTGCACACGATTGCCGGTGCACTGAACGACTATCTGGACCGCAACGAGCAGTTCGTCGAACGCGAGCGGGTGTTCATCAGCACGGCCAGCCATGAACTGCGCACGCCGATCGCGGTGATGACTGGTGCCGCCGAACTGGCGCTGGAGCAGCCTGGCCTGCCCGAACGTGCGCGCCAGCAGATGCAGCGCGTGTTGCGTACGGCACAGGGTGTGGAGCAGCTGATCGAGCTGCTGCTGGTACTGGCCCGGGATCCGGTTCGCCTGGCCTCGCGTGCCGAACGCATCGCGCTGGACCAGCTGCTGCCGGAGATCGTTGACGATCATCGACACCTGCTGGGCGACAAGGACCTGAGCATCGGTATCCAAGCGGCACCGGTGGACATTGTTGCGCCGCTGGCGGTGGTGCAGGCGGCGATCGGCAATCTGCTGCGCAATGCCATCGAGAACAGTGGGCGTGGCCATATCGAGCTGCGGCTGAGCTCTTCTGCGGTGCTGACCCTGCAGGACCCGGGACATGGCATGAGCCCCGAGGAGATCGCAGCGATCCATGCGCGGATGGCGCGGGGGGAGCGAACCGATCGCGGCGGCATCGGGCTGGACCTGATCGCGCGGCTGTGCGAGCACCTGGGCTGGACCCTGCAGCTGCAGCCCTGCGAGCCGCGCGGAACGCGTGTCACCCTGGACTTCGGTGCCTCGCGCCCGGCCTGATCCGGCCGTCCTGGTAGATGCCAACCTTGGTTGGCATGCTGTCCGTCGACCAAGGTCGACGCCTACCCACGCAATGGCCGTCCGCATTACCGCCCGTTCGGCCGCTCAACGTGCTGGTCGATCAGGATCACGTTGCCATCGGGATCGGCCAGCTGCAGGTAGCCGGTACCCTGGCCATCAGGATCGGTACGGACCGCCAGCTCGATGCCCCTGGCATCCAGCTCGGACTGCAGCTCACGCACGTCCTGGAACCGGGGCAGTTCCTGCTTGTGCTGGTCCCAGCCGGGGTTGAAGGTCAACAGATTGCCCTCGAACATGCCCTGGAACAGGCCGATCACGGTGCCGTTGCTGCGCATCACCAGCCAGTTCTGCGCCGGGTCACCGCCGGTGACCGAAAACCCGAGCGCCTCGTAGAACGCACGGGAAACCGCAAGATCCTTCACCGAGAGGCTGACCGAAAAGGCGCCAAGCTGCATGAGAGGGCTCCCTGAGGGAATGAGGGTGTGGTCAGCACTGCAGCATGACCCGGCGTGAAGACAATGTTAATCTCGACCTGCGCCGCTTTATGCGGCGCTTTTTTTTCTCCGCTCTTTCGATCGACAGAGGATCCCATGCCGACCGAACCCGCTACTGCCCTGATCAGCAACGATATCGTTGGCCTGGGCCTGATTGCCGCCACCCTGGCCCTGATCTTCTGGGCTGCCAGTGGACCGACGCCCTTGCTGAAGAAGATCTTCGCCTGGGTGCCGGCACTGCTGCTGTGCTACTTCATCCCCGCCATCTACAACACCGCCGATGTCATCGATGGCCACAACACGTCGCTGTACAACCCGGTCGCGCGCGACGTGCTGCTGCCAGCCGCGCTGGTCCTGCTGACCCTGTCGATCGACCTGAAGGGCATCGCCAAGCTCGGCCCGAAGCTGCTGATCGTGTTCTGCGCCGGTACCGCGGGCATCATGCTCGGTGCCATCGTCTCGTTCCAGCTGATGAAGCTGATCCATCCGGAGACGGTGGCCGGTGATACCTGGGCCGGCATGGCTGCACTGGCCGGCAGCTGGATCGGTGGCGGCGCCAACATGGTCGCCATGCGCGAAGTGTTCGGTACCGATGCCACCACCTTCGGCCAGTTCGCCGTGGTCGATGTGGCCTGCGCCAGCCTGTGGATGGCCATCCTGCTGTTCATGGCCAATCGCGCGCAGCAGATCGATACCCGCAACGGTGCAGACACTCGTGCCATCGACGAGATGAAGGCACGCATCAGTGCCTACGAGGCACAGAACGCACGCATTCCCAGCATGACCGACCTGATGGTGATCGTCGGCGTGGCGCTGGGCGGTGTCGGCCTGGCCCATGCGATCGCTGCGCCGTTGTCGGGCTGGTTCAAGGCCAATGTCAGCTGGGCCAGCCAGTTCAGCCTGGACAGCCAGTTCGTGTGGGTGATCCTGCTGTCCACCGCGATGGGCCTGACGCTCAGCTTCACCCGTGCGCGCCGGCTGGAAGCAGCGGGCGCCTCGCGGCTGGGCACGGTGTTCCTGTACTTCCTGATCGCCTGCATCGGCATGCAGATGAATCTGCTGTCGCTGCTGGATCGGCCGTGGTTGTTCCTGCTTGGCGCGATCTGGATGGCAACCCACGTGCTGGTGCTGTGGGTGGTGGCCAAGCTGCTGCGCGCGCCGTTGTTCTTCTTTGCGATTGGTTCGCAGGGCAACATCGGTGCGGCGGCATCTGCCCCGGTGGTGGCAGCGGCGTTCCATCCGACGCTGGCGCCCGTGGGCGTGCTGCTGGGGACGGTGGGTTATGCCACCGGCACCGGACTGGCCTATGTCACCGGCCTGATCCTGAAGTGGATGGCCGGTGCCTGAGGGTTGCGGGCCGGGCGTCTTCGCGCTGCCGTTGGCAGGTGTCGACCTGGGTCGACACGGTAGATCCACGCCATGCGTGGATGAAATGCATCGGCACGCATGAACAACAAAGGGGGCAGATTCAAGTAAGAATCTGCCCCCTTTTTCGATTCGGTATCTGACAGATCTCATCCACACATGGCGTGGCTCTACCGGACATCACCAGCGTGCTGCCCGCGATGGGGCGCCGGGCTGCAAGCCCGGCACCCACCTCGAACTTCAGCAGCAGCGACCACCGTTGCGTCCGCCGTAACGCGCTTCCTGACGTTCGCGGAAGAACGTCTTGTAGTCCATCGGCTGCTGGTCCGGATGCTTTTCCAGCATGTGCCGGACGTAGTTGTCGTAATCAGGAATGCCACAGCACAGGCGCGCGGTCTGCACCAGACGCCGCCAGATGCGGCGGTGCGCCTGGTACTGACCGGCAGGAACCAGTTGGGTGCTCATCACAGGTCCACCATTTCATGCGGCTTCAGCGCCACGTACGGGGTCTCGCGGTCGCTACGCTGCGGATTGCGGCGCGCCGCCAGGATGGTCTTGATCGAATACACCAGCACCGCGCCGACCACCAGCAGGAACAGCGCGGTCAGGCTGGTGTTGACGTAGGCGTTGACCACGATCTGCTTCATCTGTGCCACCGACTTGGCCGGGGCAGTGATGGTGTCACTGGCAATGGCGGCCTGGAACTTGTGTGCCTGCGCCAGGAAACCCTGCGCCGGGTTGCTGTCGAAGATCTTGATGAAGCCGGCATAGGTGGTGCAGATCAGCAGCCACAGCGCCGGTACCGCAGTGACCCAGGCGTAGCGGTCACGCTTCATCTTGAACAGCACCACCGTGCCCAGCATCAGCGCGATGCCGGCCAGCATCTGGTTGGAGATGCCGAACAGCGGCCACAACGTCTGGATGCCGCCGAACGGATCGACCACGCCGGTGTAGAGCAGGTAGCCCCATAGCGCGACGCAGCCGGCGGTGCCGATGATGTTGGCGGTCCACGACTCTGTCTTCTTCAGGGCTGGCACGAAGTTGCCCAGCAGGTCCTGCAGCATGAAGCGACCGGCACGGGTACCGGCGTCAACCGCGGTCAAGATGAACAGTGCTTCGAACAGGATCGCAAAGTGGTACCAGAACGCCATCATCGCATCGCTGCTGCTGGGAATGGCTTCGTGCAGGATCTGCGCGATGCCGACTGCCAGTGTTGGCGCACCACCGGCGCGATGCAGGATGGTGGGTTCACCGATGGCCGCCGCGGTCGCGGTCAGCTGCTCGGGCGTGATGGTGAAGCCCCAGGTGTTGGTGATGTAGTGCGCCGCCGAGGCTGCATCGGCACCGATCACGGCGGCCGGGCTGTTCATTGCGAAGTAGATGCCCGGATCGATGATCGATGCGGCCACCAGTGCCATCACCGCCACGAACGATTCCATCAGCATGCCGCCGTAGCCGATGTAGCGCATGTGCGCTTCATTGGCCAGCAGCTTCGGCGTGGTGCCGGAGGAAATCAGCGCGTGGAAGCCGGATACCGCACCGCAGGCGATGGTGATGAACAGGAACGGGAACATGCCGCCCTTCCACACCGGGCCGTCGCCGCTGGCGGCGAACTGGGTCAGTGCCGGCATCTTCAGTTCCGGCATGACCACCAGGATGCCGATGGCCAGCGCGATGATGGTGCCGATCTTGAGGAAGGTGGACAGGTAGTCACGCGGCGCCAGCAGCAGCCACACCGGCAGCACCGAGGCGACGAAGCCGTAGCCGATCAGCATCCAGGTGATCTGGGTGCCGGTGAAGGTGAAGGCAGGGCCCCACACCGGGTCAGCGGCAACCTTGCCGCCGTACCAGATCGCGGCCAGCAGCAGGATCAGGCCGACCACCGAGATCTCGCCGATCTTGCCGGGGCGGATGTAACGCATGTACACGCCCATCAGGAGCGCGATGGGCATCGTTGCGATGACCGTGAACATGCCCCACGGACTCTCTGCCAGTGCCTTGACCACCACCATCGCCAGCACCGCCAGGATGATGATCATGATCAGGAAGGCACCGAACAGCGCGATGGTGCCGGGGACCTGGCCCATTTCCTCGCGCACCAGATCACCCAGTGAACGGCCGTTGCGGCGGCTGGACAGGAACAGGACCACGAAGTCCTGCACCGCACCGGCCAGCACCACGCCCACCACCAGCCACAGCAGGCCGGGCAGGTAGCCCATCTGTGCGGCAAGTACCGGGCCGACCAGCGGGCCGGCGCCGGCGATGGCGGCGAAGTGGTGGCCGAACAGCACGTGCTTGTTGGTCGGCACGTAGTCCAGACCATCGTTGTTGATCACCGCCGGAGTGGCCCGGGTTGGATCCAGCTGCATCACCTTGTTGGCGATGAACAGGCTGTAGAAGCGGTAAGCCACCAGATACAGCGATACCGCCGCGACCACGATCCACAATGCATTGATGTGTTCACCGCGGCGCAGGGCCACGGTGCCCAGACAGAATGCGCCGAGCAGGGCGAGGGCCGCCCAGCCTATTTTGGAAAACCCTTTCATGAGGTGCTCTCTCCCGGAAAGACAGACAAAGAGTCCCGCGTGCCCTCGACAGGGTCAATTGGCACAGGACGAATCAGCGTTAGTACTTTGGTCGTAAGGCAGGGTCGCTGACATGCAGCGAACATCAAGGATGGAACAATCGGTTGCGGAGCCATCCATTGGCGTGCGGCGGTGTGGCGTCCATCTTCACTGGCATCCATCCAACAGGAGTCGCCATGAGCTTTCCCGAACCGGTCCGCGTGCTGCGGACCATCCGTGGCATGCCCACCTCCGACGGTGCCGGCGTGCGCCTGACCCGCGTCATCGGCGGCCCGACGCTGCCCGACCTGGATCCGTTCCTGCTGCTCGATGAGTTCGGCACCGACCGTGCCGAGGACTACATTGCTGGCTTCCCGGAACACCCGCACCGCGGCTTCGAGACCGTTACCTACATGCTCGACGGGCGCATGCGGCACCGCGACAATCACGGCAACGAAGGCCTGCTGACCCCGGGCAGCGTGCAGTGGATGACCGCCGGCCGCGGCCTGGTGCATTCGGAGATGCCCGAGCAGGAAAGCGGGCAGATGCGCGGTTTCCAGCTGTGGGTGAACCTGCCGGCGAAGGACAAGATGACCGACCCGAAGTACCAGGAATTCGCGCCCGAGCGCATTCCCGTGGTGCAGCCGGAAGCTGGCGTGGAGGTAAAGGTGATCGCCGGCCGTGTCGACGGCATCGATGGCCCGATCGTGCAACCGGCCACCGATCCGCTCTATCTCGACATCACGTTGGCGCCGGATCGCGCCTGGACCTACGCGCTGCCGGAAGGCCACAACGCGTTCGCCTACGTGTTCGAAGGCGCGATGACGGTGGGAGAGCAGGATGCGGCACGCGACGTTGCGCGCCAGGAACTGGCGGTGCTGGGTGGTGGCGAACAGCTGCATATCTCGGCCGGCAGCGAAGGTGCACGCTTGATCCTGGTTGCGGGTCGTCCGCTGCATGAGCCGGTGATGCGGCACGGCCCGTTCGTGATGAACACGCGGCAGGAACTGATGCAGGCCTTCGTCGATTTCCAGGAAGGCAAGTTCTGAGGTAGTGCCGGCCGCTGGCCGGCAACCTCTTTTGATCGGGATCGAGGCGTTTGCCGGCCAGCGGCCGGCACTACCGTCGGATCGGGTCGCATTGCGGGGATGCTGCAAGGCAGTCATCCCCGTCACGGTCAGCGCCCGGCGGCCACGGCCGACGGGGTCAGGCTCATGCCCTGCGCCAGCTGCTGCAGCGAACCCAGTTCCTGCGGGCCATCCGGATACAGCGAAATCTGTGCGTAACGCCCTTTGTCGAGCTTGACCACACTGATCCGTCGCTCGGCATAGCCCGGCGGCTGCTGGCCACCGAGATCAGGCTGGTACCAGTAGAGTGATTCACCGCCGAAGCTGCCCTTTTCCTGGCGCAGCGAACGGTTCAGCGGAATGGACGGGTCACGCGCGCTGAGCATCAGACTCAGCACTTCACGACCATCGCCGGTGCTGGCGCGGCAGATCAGGAAATCGGTCTGCACTTGTTGCTGCCATTGCAGGCCACTGCTGGCCGGCAGCGAAGGGCATTCGGTGGGAGCCTGTGCAGCGGCGGCGTGGGCCACAGCAAACAGCAGGCTCGACAACACTACAGGCGCGAACTTCATGCATCCCCCAAGGTGATGTGTCGTTTGGCTCCGCCACAGGGGCGGCGGCCGTGGCATCCCATCCCCGGATGCCGCCCCGTCCGGCATGTGCACGGACGGTCAACTCAACCTTAACGGAACGTGAGCGATCGCACAAATCGCGGTTACAAGCGTAACCATTGCGACCGAAGGTCGGCCGCAATGGTCCGCACAGGCCTCAGCGGTCGTTGCCGATCCACTTGTAGATGATGCCGCCGATCGCACCGCCCAGCAGCGGGGCGACCCAGAACAGCCACAGCTGGCTGACCGCGCCGCTGCCGGCAAAGAAGGCCACCGCCGTGGAGCGGGCCGGGTTCACCGAGGTGTTGGTGACCGGGATGCTGATCAGGTGGATCAATGTCAGCGACAGGCCGATCGCCAGCGGCGCGAAGCCGGCCGGTGCCTTGCCGTGGGTGGCACCCATGATCATGATCAGGAACACCGCCGTCAGCACGACCTCGCACAGGAAGGCTGCGGCCACGCTGTAACCGCCCGGAGACAGTGCGCCATAGCCGTTGCTGGCGAATGCGCCTGCCTGGCTGCCATCAATGGCGAAGCCGCTGGCACCGGAGGCGATCTGCAGCAGGATGAAGCCGGCCAGCAGGCCGCCAGCCACCTGGGCGATGATGTACGGGATCAGGTCCTTGGTCGGGAACCGACCGCCGGCCCACAGGCCGACGCTCACCGCCGGATTGAAGTGCGCCCCCGAGATGTGACCGAACGCATAGGCGCCGGTCACCACGGTCAGGCCGAAGGCGAGCGCTACGCCGAGGAAACCGATACCCAGCGGATTGCCGTCGCCACCGAACTTGGCGGCCAGCACCGCACTGCCGCAACCCCCCAGAACCAGCCAGAACGTGCCGAGGAATTCGGCGGACAAGCGTTTACCCATGCTCATGTGTTGCACTCCTTTGACGGTCTAAAGTGTGATTTATGTCACATTTCAGTGATCAGCGGGTGACTGTAGTGTCAACGCCGGGTGCAGGGATACACCTTTGGATGTGTGCAACACGCGATGTTCAGTACTGCGGCAGCGGGATGAATTCCTTGTCGTCGCCGGGAATGGTGCCGAAGCGGCCGGCTTCCCAGTCGTGCTTGGCCTGCTCGATGCGCTCCTTCGAGCTGGAGACGAAGTTCCACCACAGGTGGCGCGGGCCATCCAGCGGCTCACCACCGAACAGCATCGCCTTCACCGGCGTCTTCGCGCGCAGGCGGCCACGCGCACCGGCCTCGGGGATCACCAGGTGCTGGGCGGGGATGTCCACGCCGTCCAGCTGCGCCTCGCCCTCGAGGATGTACAACGCACGCTCGCGGTGGCCGTCGTCGATGTCGATCTCCGCATCCGGGTCGAGGTCGATCGCCACGTTGAGGGTGTCGGCAAACACCTTTACCGGCGACTCCTCGCCATACGCACGGCCGGCGATGACGCGCAGCCATGCGCCATTGCGACGCTGCTCGGGCAGGGTGGCGGCGGCGTGGTGGTAGAACGCCGGTTCGATTTCCTCATGCGATTTCGGCAGCGCGACCCAGGTCTGCATGCCGTGGATCGGGTTGTCATGGTCGCGGTCCGGGGTCGGCGTGCGCTCGGAATGAGCGATGCCCCGGCCCGCGGTCATCCAGTTCACGTCACCGGGGCGGATCACCTGGTCCGAGCCCAGCGTATCGCGGTGGCCGATGGCGCCCGACCACAGATAGGTGACGGTAGCCAGGCCGATATGCGGATGCGGGCGCACGTCGATGGCGGTGCCGGGGTGCATGAGTGCCGGGCCCATCTGGTCGACGAATACGAACGAGCCGATGCTGCGCGCCTGCAGGGTAGGGACGGCGCGACGGACTTCGAGTCCGCCGATGTCGTGCACGCGCGGGGCGATGATGGTGGTCATGCGGGCGTTCTCGCTGGCAGGGATCAGGTGGTCAGCATCGCATGCAGCTGTGACGGGCACATGCCCCGTATGGGTAACAGGTTGTTCCAGCCAACGGCGCAGCCCCTCGTGGCTGGTTGCTTGGTCGCGTAAAGCAAAAGCCGCGCTTGGCCGGGCGGGTGGGTTGCGCAGGGGACGCTGCAAGTACGTCCATGTAAGCTCGGTCGCCGCATCCATGCGGCT
>NZ_SRHZ01000060.1 GCF_004684085.1 Stenotrophomonas maltophilia | reverse complement strand
GTGGGTTGCGCAGGGGACGCTGCAAGTACGTCCATGTAAGCTCGGTCGCCGCATCCATGCGGCTCACGCCCCTGCGCAACCCACCCGCCCGGCCCCTGACAGTTTCCGGGCGTGCCAGCCACGGAAAAGAAGAAAGAAAATCAAAATCAAACGCCGGTCGCTGCGCTCGCATCCACGCAAGCGTGGACCAAGCGTGTCGACCAAGGTCGACACCTACCGGAAGCGGAGTTCACCCACCGTCACCGGGAAACTGTCGGGGGTGGGGCGGTGTCGGGTTGCGGGGTGTCCGCGGCATGGATGCCGCGGCCAAGCCCCCAAGGACGGGTTTACGGCGTCCCCGCAACCCGACACCGCCCCGCCCAACAAACAGAAAAGCCAGAGCCGCTTTGGCTCTGGCTTCTGCTCTTGCTCTGGCTGTCGCCGTTGATTGAGCGGGTGCCGGGCCGCAGGCCCGGCCGATCAAACCACCGGTTCGCGCAGGGCGGGGTTGTCCCAGCCCGGGCGCGGGGCGAAACGGTCGCCGTGGCGCTGCTGCAGCGCCTTCAACCGCTCGACGATCGCATCGGCACCCACCGCGCGGATGTGCTGGATCGGACCACCGCGGAACGGGGCGAAACCGGTGCCGAAGATCACGCCGGCATCCAGCAGGTCCGCATCAGCCACCACGCCTTCGTGCAGGCAGGCCACCGCTTCGTTCAACAGCGGCAGGATCAGGCGGTCCTCCAGATCGGCCGGGGCCTGGTAATCGCTGGCCACGTCCGGCTTCTTCGCACGGCCGTTTTCCCAGGTATAGATGCCCTGGCCATCCTTCTTGCCGCGCTTGTCCGGCTCTACCGTCTGCAATGCGGCCGGAATCTGCAGGCCGAGGAACGGCGCCAGCTCGCGGCCGACGCCTGCGGCCACGTCCAGGCCGACGGTATCGATCAGTTCGATCGGGCCCATCGGCATGCCGAACTTCACCGCGGCCTTGTCGATCACCGGGCCCGGGATGCCCTCGGCATACGCGGTGGCGGCTTCCAGCATGTACGGGAACAGCACGCGGTTGACCAGGAAGCCCGGGCTGCCGGCCACCGGCACCGGGAACTTGCCCAGCGCCTTGCAGAACGCGGCCAGGCGGCGTTCTGTCTCCGGCGCCATGCCGTCGTGGTGGATGATTTCCACCAACGGCATCTGCGCCACCGGGTTGAAGTAGTGCAGGCCGGCGAACTGTGCCGGGCGCTGGATGTGGTCGCGCAGTTCCACCAGCGGGATCGACGAAGTATTGGTGGTCAGCAGCGCGTCCTGCTTCATCTTCGGTTCCAGCGTCTGGTACAGCGCACGCTTGGCTTCCGGGTTCTCGATGATCGCTTCGATCACCAGGTCGGCCTCGGCCACGCCATTGCCTTCCAGGTCGGCACGCAGGCGCGCGGCCACAGCAGGCCGCTTGCTCTCGTCGCGCACCTTCTTGGCGAACAGCGCCTGCGCGCGCTCCATGGCCGGGTCGATGAAGCGCTGCTCGCGGTCCTGCAGGGTCACGTCGAAGCCCTTGTAGGCGGCCCATGCAGCAATATCGCCGCCCATCACGCCGGCACCGACCACGTGCACGTGGCGGATGCCCGAATCACCACCACCCAGGCCCTTCAGGCGCTCGGTAAGGAAGAAGATGCGGATCAGGTTGCGCGCGGTGGGGGTGCTGGCCAGTTTCACCACGGCGCGACGTTCGGCATCCAGGCGTGCCTGCACCGGCTTGCCACCGCTGCGCTGCCAGGTGCTGATCAGCGCATACGGCGCGGGGTACTGGTCCTTCTTCGCCTTGCGTGCGACCTGCTTGACCATCTGCGGCGCCAGCAGCGTGCGTGCCAGCCAGGTGTTGGTCGCCCATGCCGTCGCGCGCTGCTTGAACGGGCGGGTGGTGCCGGACAGCGCCAGCGCTACGGCCGTGTCGAGCACCACCGCCGGTGCCACCACCTTGTCGACCAGGCCGATGCCACGTGCAGCCGAGGCTGACAGGGTGCGGCCGGTCAGCATCATGTCCATCGCCGCCGGTGCGCCCACCAGCTGCGGCAGTCGCGCGCTGCCGCCCCAGCCCGGGAAGATGCCCAGCTGGGTCTCCGGCAGGCCGATGCGGGTGCTGCTGTCATTGGAGGCCACGCGGTAGCGGCAGGCCAGTGCCAGCTCGGTGCCGCCGCCCAGGCAGTGGCCATGGATCGCCGCCACGGTCGGGCAGGGCAGCTCGGCCAGCTTCTGGTAGGTGGACTGGCCGCGGCGGATGGCATCGTTCACGGTGCCGCGGCGGTCGAACTCCTGGAACTCCTTCAGATCGGCACCGGCGATGAAGCCGGCCTTCTTCAGCGACTGGATCACCACGCCCTTGGGCGGGTCCATCGCGATGCGTTCCAGCAGGTCGCCCAGCTCCAGCAGCACGTCCTGCGACATCGCGTTGACACTGCTGTCCTGACGATCCAGGGAGAGGACCACCACGCCGTCGTCGCGGATCTCGGGGTGCCAGTGGCTGAAGCGGAGACCATCGAAGCCTGAGAGCATGGACGTTCCATCCGGTTGTGTATGGAGAAGCGGCTATGATCCAGAGGTTGTTTCCCCCGCGTCAAATCCCAATAGCAGGGGGTGATGCCCCCGGATCCAGAGCCTTGGACAGGGACGCTAACGGAACGGTGGTTAAAAGCTGGTGCGGCGCCAGGTGATCGGCGACTGAACTTTTCCCGGGATTGGCAGTCTCATTGCCCGACGTCGGTTGGGCTGACAGGAGTGCGGCCCCTCATGGCCGATGTTGATACACCTCAGGAGCTGGATCTGGAACTGGTCCGGCGCGTGCAGCACGGCGAGAGTGCCGCCTTCGATGTTCTGGTACGCAAGTACCAGCATCGGGTCGTGGCTCTGGTCGGTCGCTACATCGCCGACTGGAGCGAATGTCAGGACGTCGCCCAGGACACTTTCATCCGTGCCTACCGCGCGATCGGAAGTTTCCGTGGCGATGCCCAGTTCTCAACCTGGTTGCATCGAATCGCCGTGAATACCGCCAAAAACTACCTGGCTTCACACAATCGCCGCCCGCCGACCGATGACATCGACATCGGCGATGCCGAACAGTTCGACAGCGGTACGCGTCTGCGCGACACCGACACGCCCGAACGCGAGTTGATGCGCCAGGAGCTGGAACAGACGGTGATGAAGGCCGTCAACGCGCTGCCGGAAGAACTCCGGTTGGCGATCACCCTGCGCGAGGTGGAAGGCCTGAGCTACGACGAAATCGCGCAGAAAATGGGGTGCCCGATCGGCACCGTGCGTTCACGGATCTTCCGGGCGCGCGAGGCGATCGACACCGAACTCCGGCCGCTGTTGGACATCGGCAGCGCCACCCGTGAGAAGAGCCGCGTATGACCAGTCACCCGTTGAACGAATCGCAGAACCATCAATCGCCCGCCGGGCAACGCCTGGACCAGCGCCATCGCGAGCAGCTGTCGGCCCTGGTCGATAGCGAGCTGGGCGCCGATGAGGCGCGCTTTCTGCTGCGCCGCATGGAACATGATCCGGAGCTGGCAGGCTGCCAGGAACGCTGGCAACTGCTCGGCGACGTGATGCGTGGCCAGGCCTCGCTGCTGGCGCCCGCTGGCTTCAGTGCCGCCGTGGCCGCCGCCATCGCGGCCGAACCAGCGCCACAGGCCGCGCCGCGCCGCCAGGTGCGTCGTACCGGATGGCGAGCGTGGGGCGGTGGTGCCGCACTGGCCGCCTCGGTGGCTGCCGTGGCCCTGTTCATGGGGGGTGAGAAGCTGCAGGAGGCCACTCCGGGCGAGCCGCTGGCGCCGCAGGTGATCGCCAGCCAGGCTGAACTGGCGCCGGCACCGGCCGGCCCGGCTCCGGTCACCGAAGCGTCGGTGGATGCCGCTGCGATGGCCGTGGTTGCTGCGCCGGCCGTGGCGATGGCTGCTGCCGGCCGCCGTCAGGATACCCGCCGTGCCAGTGCTACCCGCAGCCAACAGGCTGCGCGTGCCGCCCAGCGCGACGATGCTCCACAGCGTGCCGTGGCTGCCGCGCAGGCGCCGTTGACCCCGACCGTGCCGGCCAATGCCAGCCGCAACCTGCCATTCGGTGAAGTCGGCAGCCTGCAGGCACGACCGTGGCCGCGCTCCAGCATGGCGCCTGCCGCCGGTGGCGCGCTCAATGCCAGCTTCCCGGCCCATGCTGGTGGCGCTGCGTTCTACCCGTTCGAGCCGCGCCTGCAGGACGACCTGCCGGTGCCGCCGCGCCCGCGCGACTGAGCCGGGCGCTTTCACGCCCCGCCGTCGGCGGGGCCCGTATTCCTCTTTCCATCCGATCCGGAGGTTGCCGTCCGATGACTCCCCGACTCCGCACGCAGGCCATGGGCCTGTTCGCACTGACCCTGCCGCTGGTGGCCTGCGCCCAGCCTGCGCCGCCTGCCGCCCAGTCCCAGGCTGCCGCTGCGGCAGCCCCGCGTGCGCCGGCGCAGCCGCTGGTCAGCGGCCTGCCAGATTTCACCCACCTGGTCGAGCAGGTCGGGCCCGGCGTGGTCAACGTTGACACCACCATCGTTCGCAACAATCGCCAGGCCTCTCGTGGCCCGATGGGCGGCGACGATGACATGCCGGAGTTCTTCCGCCGCTTCTTCGACCCGGACTTCCCGATGCCGGGGCAGGGGCCGGGCGGTCAGGACGGTGGCCCCAGCATCAAGGGCCGTGGCATGGGCTCGGGCTTCATCATTTCGCCCGACGGCTATGTACTGACCAACTACCACGTGGTGGCCGATGCCAGCGAGGTGAAGGTCAAGCTGGGTGACAGCCGCGAATTCAACGCAAAGGTGGTGGGCAGTGACCAGCAGTACGACGTGGCCCTGCTGAAGATCGACGGCAAGAACCTGCCGACCGTGCGCGTGGGCGATTCCAATACCCTCAAGCCGGGCCAGTGGGTTGTAGCGATCGGCTCGCCGTTCGGCCTGGACCATTCGGTTACCGCTGGCATCGTCAGCGCGCTGGGCCGCAGCACCGGTGGCGCCGATCAGCGCTATGTGCCGTTCATCCAGACCGATGTGGCGATCAACCAGGGCAATTCCGGCGGTCCGCTGCTGAATACCCGCGGCGAAGTGGTCGGCATCAACTCGCAGATCTTCTCTGCTTCCGGCGGCTACATGGGCATCAGCTTCGCGATTCCGATCGACCTGGCGATGAGTGCGGTCGAGCAGATCAAGAAGAGCGGCAAGGTCACCCGTGGCCAGCTCGGCGCGGTGGTCGAACCGATCGATTCGCTGAAGGCACAGGGGCTGGGCCTGCCGGACAGCCGTGGCGCGCTGGTCAACCAGATCGTGGCGGGCAGTGCTGCGGAAAAGGCCGGCGTGCAGATCGGCGATGTGGTGCGCTCGGTCAATGGCAGCCCGGTCAACAGCTGGTCGGACCTGCCGCCGCTGATCGGTGCGATGGCGCCGGGCAGCCGGGTCACGCTCGGTGTGATCCGCGACGGCAAGCCGCGTGACCTCAGTGCCACGCTCACCGCGTTGAGCGAGGAGGGCCAGGGCAATGCCCGCACGGCCGCAGGCCCCAAGCCTGATGCGGCGCCGCAGGCCGGTGCCAATGCGCTGCTCGGCCTGGATGTCAGCGATCTGACCGCGCCGCAGCGCAAGCAGTTCGGCCTGGACGGCAACGAGGGTGTGCGTATCACCGGGGTCAAGGGCCAGGCAGCACGTGATGCAGGCCTGTCCCCAGGCATGGTGATCCTGCAGGTCGGCCGTACCACGGTCGGCAGCGTGGATGCCCTGAACCGCGCGCTGTCCAGCTACAAGAAGGACGATGTGGTGATGCTGCTGGTACGTACCGGCAACGGCAACAGCGCCTTCGTGGCGGTCAAGGCGGGCCAGTAAGGCCTGCCGGGGCCGCCCTGGCGGTCATTGCTGTTCCCCCCGAAGCCCCGCTCTGGCGGGGCTTCGGGCATTCTGGACCCGGCCCGATGAGGCGGCTTTCGCGGCAGGGCCCCGGGCATGCGATAATCCACCGTTACCCTGACGACGCCGCGCGCCGCCGCCACCTATGTCTTCTGATTCGATGCGGAACATCCGCAACTTCTCCATCATCGCCCACGTCGACCACGGCAAGTCCACGCTGGCCGACCGCATCATCCAGCTCTGCGGCGGCCTCCAGGCCCGCGAGATGGAAGCGCAGGTGCTCGATTCCAACCCGATCGAGCGTGAGCGTGGCATCACCATCAAGGCGCAGTCGGTGTCGCTGCCGTACCTGGCCAAGGATGGGCAGACCTACCACCTGAACTTCATCGACACCCCGGGCCACGTCGACTTCTCCTATGAAGTCAGCCGCTCGCTGGCCGCCTGCGAAGGCGCGCTGCTGGTGGTCGACGCCGCCCAGGGCGTGGAGGCGCAGTCGGTGGCCAACTGCTACACGGCTGTGGAGCAGGGCCTGGAAGTGGTGCCGGTGATCAACAAGATCGACCTGCCCACCGCCGACATCGAGCGCGCCAAGGCCGAGATCGAGGCCGTGATCGGTATCGATGCCGCCGACGCCGTGCCAGTCAGTGCCAAAACCGGCCTGAACGTGCAGGACGTGCTGGAAGCCATCGTGCACCGCATTCCGCCGCCGAAGCCGCGTGATACCGACAAGCTGCAGGCGCTGATCATCGATTCCTGGTTCGACAACTACCTGGGCGTGGTCTCGCTGGTGCGCGTGATGCAGGGCGAGATCAAGGCCGGTGACAAGCTGCAGGTGATGTCCACCGGCCGCAACCACCAGGTCGACAACGTCGGCGTGTTCACCCCCAAGCGCAAGGTGATGCCGGCGCTGCGTGCCGGTGAAGTGGGTTGGGTCACCGCCAGCATCAAGGACGTGCATGGTGCGCCGGTCGGCGACACCCTGACCCTGGCCGGCGACCCTGCGCCGAAACCGCTGCCGGGCTTCCAGGAAATGCAGCCGCGCGTGTTCGCCGGCCTGTTCCCGGTCGATGCCGAAGACTACCCGGACCTGCGCGAGGCGCTGGACAAGCTGCGCCTGAACGATGCCGCGCTGCGCTTCGAGCCGGAAAGCTCCGAAGCCATGGGCTTCGGTTTCCGCTGCGGCTTCCTCGGCATGCTGCACATGGAGATCGTGCAGGAGCGCCTGGAACGCGAATACAACCTGGACCTGATCAGCACCGCGCCGACGGTGGTGTATGAGGTACTGAAGACCGACGGCACCATCATCAACATGGACAACCCGGCCAAGCTGCCGCCGGTGAACCATGTCGAGGAGATCCGCGAGCCGATCATCCGCGCCAACGTGCTCACCCCCGAGGAGTACATCGGCAACATCATCAAGCTGTGCGAAGAAAAGCGCGGCAGCCAGATCGGCATCAACTACCTGGGCAGCCAGGTGCAGATCAGCTACGAGCTGCCGATGGCAGAAGTGGTGCTCGATTTCTTCGACAAGCTGAAGTCGGTCAGCCGCGGCTATGCGTCGCTGGACTATCACTTCGTACGCTTCGATGCAGGCCCGTTCGTGCGCGTGGACGTGCTGATCAACGGTGACAAGGTCGACGCACTGTCGTTGATCGTGCACCGCAGCCATGCCGATCGTCGCGGCCGCGAGCTGTGCGAGAAGATGAAGGACCTGATCCCCCGCCAGCAGTTCGACGTGGCCATCCAGGCCGCCGTCGGCTCGCAGATCATCTCGCGCACCACGGTCAAGGCCATGCGCAAGAACGTGCTGGCCAAGTGCTATGGTGGCGACGTTTCGCGCAAGAAGAAGCTTCTGGAAAAGCAGAAGGAAGGCAAGAAGCGCATGAAGCAGGTCGGCCGCGTGGAGATCCCGCAGGAAGCGTTCCTGGCCGTGCTGCAGATGGACAACAAGTAAGCCCGCACCGGCCCTGAGGGGCCGGTCGTCTGGTGACGTTGCAAAGGACCCTGAATGAAACTGTTTGAGATCCTCCTGGTCGTGCTGACCCTGTCCTCGGGCCTGATCCTGCTCGCGGACAAGCTGTACCTCGCCAAGCGCCGCGCCCAGCGCGCGGGCCTGCTCGATTCCGAGCCGGTGCTGGTGGACTACTCGCGTGCGTTCTTCCCGGTGTTGGCGATCGTGCTGATCGTGCGCAGCTTCATCGCCGAACCGTACAAGATCCCGTCCAGCTCGATGATGCCGAATCTGCTGATCGGCGACTTCATCCTGGTCAACAAGTTCTCCTATGGCCTGCGCCTGCCGATCAGCAACACCAAGTTCGTGCCGGTTGGCGAGCCGTCGCGCGGCGACGTGGTGGTGTTCCACTTCCCCGGCCACAGCGATCAGGATCCGGCCAAGGGCGAGAACTTCATCAAGCGCGTGATCGGCGTGCCAGGTGACACCGTGGTCTTCGAAGGCGACGGCGTGATCCTCAACGGCGAGCCGCTGAAGTACGACAACAAGGGCATCTACGCCGGCCACAAGGGCCAGGGCGAAGGCGCCAACCTGCTGGTCGAGCACCTGCCGGGCCGCACCCATACGGTGCTGGAGACCGACTACCCGCGTGGCCAGGGCCAGTGGACCGTTCCCGCCGGCAAGTACCTGGTGATGGGTGACAACCGCGACAACAGCGACGATGGCCGTTTCTGGGGCCTGCTGCCGGAAGAGAACCTTCGGGGCAAGGCGTTCCTGATCTGGCTCAACTGCCAGGGCTGGTTCTGCAAGGATGGCTTCGAGCCGTCGCGGATCGGTTCGAGCATCAACTGATCGGGCATCAACTGAGTATTTTCACATCCAACGCGTATCTGGGGAGAACGCAATGAAGACGATGAACACGCAGCGCGGCATGACACTGACCTCGTTCCTGGCGGTCCTGATCGTGGTCGGTTTCTTCCTCTACATCGGCATGAAGCTGTTCCCGATGTACCAGGAGTACTACGCGGTGCGCTCGGCGATGAAGAGCCTGGCCAACGAGCCGGGCGTGGGCAGCATGGAGCCGGCGCGGATCCAGGACCTGTTCTTCAAGCGCCTGTACATCAACTACTCGGACAATGTGAAGCCGGCCAACGTCAAGTTCGATCGTCGTGACAATGGCTGGACCCTCAAGGTCAACTACGAAGTGCGCCGTCCGCTGGTCGGCAACCTCGATGTGGTTGGCAAATTCGATTCTTCCCAGGACCTGATACGAAGCGGTGCCCAGTAAATTCATCCAACGTGGCGACCTGATCGGTCATGCCTTCAGCGACGCGGCCCTGCTCAAGCAGGCGCTGACGCATCGCAGTGCCGGTGCGCCGCACAACGAGCGCCTGGAATTCCTCGGCGACAGCATCGTCAACATGATGGCGGCCGAGGCGCTGTACCAGCGCTGGCCCAAGGCTGACGAAGGGGCGATGACCCGTGCCCGCGCCGAGCTGGTGCGTGAAGGCGCGCTGGCGGTGATCGGGCGCACCCTGGAACTGGGCGAGCGACTGACCCTGGGCCCGGGTGAAATGAAGTCCGGCGGTCATCGCCGCGACTCGATCCTGGCCGACGCGGTGGAAGCCGTGGTGGCCGCGATCTATCTGGATGCCGGCTTCGAGGCCTGCCGGGCGGTGGTACTGCCCTGGTTTAGCGCTTCGATCGAGGCACTGCCGGCCTCCGGCCGGCCCGAGAAGGACCCCAAGACCCGCCTGCAGGAATGGCTGCAGGCCCGACAGAAGGCGTTGCCGCAGTACGAACTGGTGTCAGAATCCGGTGACGACCACGCCAAACACTTCCGGGTACGCTGCAATGTAGCCGACCCGGCCGCCAGCACCGAGGGCGAAGGCGCCTCGCGGCGGCTTGCCGAACAACAGGCGGCTGCGGCCGTCCTAGAACAACTGGATTCCAAGTGAGCGAACAAACTTCCCATCATTGCGGCAGCGTGGCCGTCATCGGCCGCCCGAACGTGGGCAAATCGACCCTGACCAATGCCCTGGTCGGTGCCAAGGTCAGCATCGTTTCCAACCGTCCGCAGACCACGCGCCATCGCCTGCTGGGCATTGCCACCTACCCGGAAGGCCAGCTGGTGCTGGTCGACACCCCCGGCCTGCACAAGGTGCAGAAGCGGGCGATGAACCGGGTGATGAACCGCGCTGCGCGCGGCTCGCTGGAAGGCGTCGACGCCGGTCTGCTGGTGATCGAAGCCGGCCGCTGGGACGAAGAAGACAGCCTGGCCTTCAACGTGCTGCGCGACGCCGGTATCCCGGTGGTGCTGGTGGTCAACAAGATCGACCGGCTGAAGGACAAGGGCGCGCTGCTGCCGTTCCTGCAGGAAGTCACTGCGGGCCGCGATTTCTCCTCCGTGCATCCGATCTCGGCGCAGAAGCGCAACGGTCTGGAGGCGCTGGTGCGCGACGTGCTGGCACTGCTGCCGGAAGCGCCGCCGATGTTCGGCGAAGACGAGATCACCGACCGCAGCCAGCGCTTCCTGGCCGGCGAGCTGGTGCGTGAACAGCTGATGCGCCAGTTGGGCGAAGAGCTGCCGTACGCCACCACGGTGGAGATCGAGCGCTTCACCGAGGACGGCAACCTGCTGCGCATCGGTGCGGTGATCTGGGTCGAGCGCGAGGGCCAGAAGGCGATCGTGATCGGCAAGGGAGGCACTCGCCTGAAGGAGATCGGAGCCAAATCCCGCCTGCAGATGGAGCGCCTGTTCGGGGCCAAGGTCTTCCTGGAAACCTGGGTGCGCGTGCGTGAAGGCTGGTCCGACGACGAGGCCGCACTGAAGGCCTTCGGTTACGAATAAGCGGTCGCGGTCGCTTCGATGCTGATCGAGGACGACACCGGCTTCGTGCTGCATGCACGGGCCTACCGCGAGACCAGCCTGCTGGTCGAAGTGCTGAGCGCGCAGCATGGTCGGATCGGCCTGCTCGCGCGCGGCGTCTCCACCGCCAAGGGCCAGGTGCTGCGCGCTGCCCTGCAGCCGCTGCAGTGGATACGCTTCAGTGCATTGCAGCGTGGCGAACTGGCCCAGTTGCGTGGCGCCGAGGCGCTGGACGCTGCACCACGCCTGGTCGGCCAGGCGATGCTGGCCGGCTTCTACCTGAGCGAGCTGACCCTGCGCCTGGCCCCGCGCCAGGACCCGTTGCCTGAGTTGTACTTGGCCTACGGCGAAGCGCGTGCGCGGCTGGGAGTGGGCGCCGGCCTGGCCTGGACCCTACGCCGCTTCGAGCGTGAACTGTTGTCCGCATTGGGGCTGGGTTTCGAGTTGGACAGTGCCAGCGACGGTCAGCCGATCGACCCGGCCGCGCGCTACGAACTGGATCCACAGGAGGGCGCGCAACGTCTGCTCAGCGAGCGCGGTGGCGAACGCCGCGCGGCTGCGACTGGCTCGGCGCTGTTGGCGTTGGCCGCTGACGAGGAACCTGATGCCGCCGACCTGGCCAGCCTGCGCCTGCCGATGCGACGGGTGCTGGCCCATCACCTCGGTCCGCGCGGCCTGAAGTCCTGGGAAATGATCGAGCAGCTCGCGCCCAGGCGTTGAGGGGTGTCCGGCAGGGCTTGCAGCCCTGCACCTGCCGAGGCCAAAGCAACAGCAACAGCATGCATTCCGTGGGATGGCGGGGTGGGTCCGGTTGCGGGAGACGCCGTAAACCCCCAGGCCGGCCCAGCCGCTGGCGGCTGTGCGTTCGGGCGCTTGCGAAGCAGTGCTTCGCAAGCAAAGCGCCCTCACCCATGG
>NZ_SRHZ01000006.1 GCF_004684085.1 Stenotrophomonas maltophilia | reverse complement strand
TCAAACGTCTGCAAGATGGACAATCATCCTTCCTGCAGGCGCCTTCACAAGATACCTGCGCATACTTTCAAAGATCTTGGGAAGTGGCCTCAGCGCCGTTCCCGTGTGCTGCGAAGTTTCCTTCGTAGCGAGCCGCCCATTATGCCAGACTTTTTCAGTCCGTCAACACCTTCGTTCGATCATCTCGTTCGGCGGTGGTGGGCGCCCTGGTGTCGCTGAAGCCCCTTGGTGGCGACCCCTGCGACGGGGGAGGAGAAGTATGTCCCCATTTCCATCGTTTGTGAAGGGGGTGTGGCGATTTTTTTCAACGGATGTTGCATCCGTTCATCCGTCGCGCTGCGGGAGGATCCCGCGAAGAGCAGCCAAGCGTGGGCTTGGCTCTACAAGAGCATAAGGAAGGGCCGGCTGCGCCGGCCCTTCCCTGGTGTCAGGCAGCGACCAGGCGCACGCGGGCGAAGGTGCGCTTGCCGACCTGCAGCAGGCCTTCGAAGCCCGGCTGCAGCACCTGCTGGCCGTCTTCCACTACTTCGCCGTCGACCTTGACCGCACGCTCCTTGAGCTTGCGGTTGGCTTCGGAATTGCTCGGGGTCAGGCCGGCGGCGGTCAGCAGTGCGGCGATACGCAGGCCTTCGGCCGGGATCGCCACGTCCTGCAGCGGCAGCTGGGTGATGTCGCCCTGCCCGGTCACCGCCGCTTCCCAGCCGGCAATGGCCTGCTCGGCCGCCGCAGCGTCGTGGAAGCGGGTCGCCAGTTCACGTGCCAGGCGCAGCTTGACCACACGCGGGTTCAGGCCGCCATCGGCCACCTGCTCGCGCAGCTGCACGGCTTCGGCCTGGCTGATGTCGAAGGACAGCAGCTCGATCCAGCGCCACATCAGGGTGTCATCCACCTTCATGGTCTTGGTGACGATGTCGATGGCCGGTTCGCTGATACCAATGTAGTTGCCCAGCGACTTGGACATCTTGTTGACGCCGTCCAGGCCTTCCAGCAGCGGCATGGTCAGCACCACCTGCGGCTTCTGGCCGTGGTGTTCCTGCAGGCCACGGCCCATCAGCAGGTTGAATTTCTGGTCGGTACCGCCGAGCTCGACGTCCGCCTCCAGGGCCACCGAGTCGTAACCCTGCACCAGCGGGTACAGGAACTCGTGGATGGCGATGGACTGCTGGGCGGCATAGCGCTTGGCGAAGTCGTCGCGCTCGAGCATGCGCGCCACGGTGTGCTGGCCGGCCAGGCGGATCATGTCGGCCGCGCCCATCTTGCCGAACCACTCCGAGTTGAAGCGCACTTCGGTCTTCTCCCGGTCCAGCACCTTGAAGACCTGCTCTTCATACGTACGGGCGTTGGCCAGTACGTCGTCGCGGCTCAGGGGCTTGCGGGTCAGGCTCTTGCCGGACGGGTCGCCGATCATGCCGGTGAAGTCGCCGATCAGGAAAATGACCTGGTGGCCGAGGTCCTGGAACTGGCGCAGCTTGTTCAGCAGCACCGTATGGCCCAGATGCAGGTCGGGCGCGGTGGGGTCGAAGCCGGCCTTGATCCGCAGCGGGCGGCCTTCCTGCAGGCGCGCACGCAGATCCTCGAGCTTGAGGATCTCGTCGGCACCACGGCCGATCAGGGCAAGGGCTTCTTCAATCGAGGACACGTGACTACTCCCGGCTACGCCGATTCTTGTGTGGGGTGTTAAAGCAAAGTTAACCCGATTGGCTTCACAAAAGCCAATGGGCACAAGGGTTTGACGCGGTTTTCTCAGGTGTCTATGGTAACCGGCGATCAGGCCCGCGCTCCCGGGCTGCCAGGAAAGAACCGCCGATGCACAATTCCGAACAAGGGCGCGCACGCAAGCAGCGCTTCCAGGAACGCCTCCACGTCCTGCACGACAACGCCCTGCATCGGAAGCTCAGGCAACACCTTCCCGCCGCCTTCAGTGAGCGCTGGACCCGTCGCCACTGGGTGCACGCCAGCCTGTTCGCGACCATTGGCGCGCTGGTGGCAACGATCGTCCCCGGCTTCTCGCACACCATCGACGCGCCCTTCGCCGACAGCCATACCAGCCTGGCGCTGCCGTTGCCGCCGCTGACCATGGCCCGCCAGCAGCAGGTGCCCGGTGACAGCTGGCAGGTGCTGCGGGTGCAGCGCGGCCAGACCCTGAGCGACCTGTTCGACAAGGCCGGCATTCCGGCCACTACCCTGCACCGGGTGCTGGACCATCCCGGTGCACGCGAGGCGTTGACCAGGCTGCGTCCGGGCGCCGAGATCGCCTTCGACATGCCGCTGTCCGGCGACCTGCGCAGCATCCGCTTCGACCGCGATGCCGACAACCGGGTGGAGCTGAGCCTGGCCGGCGATGACATCAAGGAAAAGGTGACCCAGCGCGAGACCTCCACGCGCACCGTGGTCACCAGCGGCGAGATCACCAGCTCGCTGTATGCCGCGGCCCGACGGGCCGGGCTGTCGCCGTCGGCGATCGCGACCATGACCGACGACATCTTCAAGTACGACATCGACTTCTCCAAGGACCTGCAGCCGGGCGACCGCTTCAGCGTGGTGATGGATGAAACCTGGCGCGAAGGCGAGAAGGTGGACACCAGCAAGATCCTGGCGGCGACCTTCACCACCGGCGGCAAGACCTATTCCGGCTTCCGCTTCGATCGCAACGGCAAAGCCGAGTACTACGACATCAACGGCCGTTCGCTGAAGAAAAGCTTCATCCGCATGCCGATCCCGTTCGCGCGGCTGAGCTCGACCTTCGGCGCGCGCAAGCACCCGGTGCTGGGCAAGATGCGCATGCACAAGGGCGTGGACTACGCCGCGCGCACGGGTACCCCGATCATGGCCGCCGGCGACGCCCGCGTGCAGTTTGCCGGCGTGCAGCGCGGTTACGGCAACGTCGTGATCCTCGACCACGGCCGCGGCCACACCACCCTGTACGGGCACATGTCGCGCTTTGCGAGCATCAAGACCGGCCAGCGCGTGGCCCAGGGCACGGTGATCGGCTATGTCGGCTCGACCGGCCTGGCGACCGGCCCGCACCTGCACTACGAATTCCGCGTCAACGGCGAGCACCGTAATCCGCTGACCGTGACCATGCCGCCGCCGGAGCCGCTGAAGGGCGCCGAGCTGGTCGCCTTCCGCTCGCAGACTGCACCGGCAATGGCGCGCATCCAGGGCATGGAGAAGCTGATCTACGCCGATGCCAGCCCGGCACCGACCAGTCGCGACGAAGCCGCCCCCGAAGTCGCCAGTGCCAAGGACAAGCAGGCAACCGGCCGCAAGCGCGGTTGAGCCCCTGCGTTGACGAAGAAGGACGCGGCAGCCCAAGCTTGCCGCGTCCTTTTTTTATGCCTGCCATGAACACGACTGCCGACAGCGACGCCCCCCTGTACCTTGGCCTGATGTCGGGCACCAGCGCCGACGGCATCGACGCCGCGCTGGTGCAGTTCCCCGCCGGCGGTGGCTGCCGCTTCGTGCATGGGCTGACCGCCCGCTGGGAGCCGGTGCTGCGCGCGCGGCTGGTGGCACTGGGCGAAGGCGGCCCGCTGGATTCACTGGAAGAACTGGGCGAGTTGGATGCGCGGATCGCCATCAGCTTCGCCGAGGCCGCCAATCAGCTGCTGGCCGAGGCCGGGGTGGACCCCAGCCAGGTCCGCGCGATCGGCTCGCACGGCCAGACCGTGCGCCATCGCCCGCTGGCCGACCCCGCCTTCACCGTGCAGCTGGGCGACGGCAACCGCATCGCCGAGCTGACCGGGATCACTACGGTCTGCGACTTTCGCCGCCGCGACGTAGCAGCCGGTGGCCATGGCGCGCCACTGATGCCGGCCTTCCATGTAGGCATGCTGGGCACAGCCGACGAAGACCGCGCGGTGCTCAACCTGGGCGGCATCGCCAACGTGACCCTGATCCCGCGCGAGGGCGCGGTGCGTGGCTTCGATACCGGCCCGGCCAATGCGCTGATGGATGCGTGGTGCCAGCGCCACACCGGCCGCACCTTCGATGCCGACGGCGCCTACGCCGCCAGCGGCGCGGTGGACGAGAGCCTTCTGGCCGGCTGGCGTTCGGACCCGTGGTTCGCGCTGCCGCCGCCGAAGAGCACGGGCCGCGAACAGTTCCACCTGGCCTGGGCCGAGGCGCACATGGGCGAAGGCGAGTACGCCGCCGCCGATGTGCAGGCGACGCTGCTGGAGCTGACGGTGGCCACGGTGGCCGACGCGCTGCTGACGCAGCAGCCACAGACCCGGCGCCTGCTGGTCTGTGGTGGTGGCGTGCGCAACCGGCAGCTGATGAAGCGGCTGGCGGCGCGGCTGCCGGGAGTGCAGGTGGAGTCCAGCGCGGTGCATGGGCTGGACCCGGAGTACGTTGAGGCGATGGGCTTTGCCTGGCTGGCGCAGCGGACGATGGACGGGCTGGCCGGCAACCTGCCGAGCGTGACCGGGGCGAAGGGGCCGCGGATCCTGGGCGCGATCCACCTGGCGTGAGGTGGCGCGATCCACGCATGGCGTGGATCTACCGGGAACGGCAGTCGAGCATGGCTCGACGCTACAAAGGTGCTAATCGAAGCCCTGCCCTGCGGGCAGCGCCTGCAGGGCCGCGATTGCATCGGACAGGGCGTCCACTTCGGGATCACCGAAGCCGGAGCGGACTTCCAGTTCACTGCTGAACAAGCCCTGCTCCAGCAAGGCCTCGCAGGTCTGTTCATGGGTCCATCCGCGGGCAACCGCGACCCGTCGGATGCGTTCCAGCAGCAGCGGGTCCAGGTCCCGCAGCACAACGTCGGCCATGCTCACTTCCCCGTTCGCAAGGCACCGCCCCCTCGGCGCGTCGGGGGCGATGATCCCGCAGACGGGGCGGCCAGGCAATCAGGTCGAGCTGGCGGCCTGGCGACGACGCTGCTGCAGGATCAGCAGAGCGCAGAGGATCACCACCGGGATCGCCACCAGCGCGGTACCGACGAAGAACAACGCATAGCCCTCCAGCAGCGTCCGTCCCTGCGCGAGCGTCTGTACCGACCACCCCGAGAGCCCCTTCAGCGCCTTGCCGGGCATCGCGTAGAACGAGCTCAGCAGCGCGTACTGGGTCGCGGTGTACCCGATGCTGGTCAGGCTCGACATGTAGGCGATCAGTGCCGTACCGGCGAAACCACTGGCGAAGTTGTCGATTGCCATGGCCACGGCGAAATGGGTCGTGTCCGGCCCCGAATAGGCCAGCCAGGCAAACGCCAGGTTGGAGGCCGGACCCAGCACGGCACCCACCATCAGCGCCGCCAGCACGCCCCAGCGCACCGAGACCAGGCCCGCCGCAGCAATACCGACGAAGGTCGCGACCAGGCCCACCGAGCCTCGCACAGCGCCAACGGTGTCCTCGTCCAGACCGAGATCGACGTAGAACGGGTTGGCCATCGGTCCCATGACGAAGTCGGCCATGCGATAGACGCTGATGGCCACCAGGATCAGGATCGCGCCGCTGCGGTGCTCGCGGACGAAGGCAATGAACGGCCCCGCCACGGCGTCGAACAGTCCGCGCGGCGTCCACAAGGAAGTCGCCTGTGCCTGCACTGCAGCCACTTCTCGAGCGGGTTCACGAGCCATGACCACGGCCACGACGCCAAGCGCCATCAGCACGGCCATGATCTCGTAGGAAACCTGCCAACCAACACGGGCTGCGATGATCAGGATCAGCGCATCGGTGACCAGCAGTGCGGTGCGGTAGCCCAGCGCCGAGGATGAGGTCAGCAGTCCAAGCTGCTCGCTGTTGTCGGCACTTTCAATCCGCCAGGCATCGATGACGATGTCCTGGGTGGCCGAAGCAAACGCCACGATCACGGCCATCACGCCGAACACGACGATGTGCTGCCATGCGATACCCAGGAACTGGATCTGACCGCCCTTGGGCTGGACAAGCGCCATGCCGATCAGGCCCACCACCACAACCAGCTGCGACAACAGCATCCAGCCCCGTCGGCGGCCAAAGCGGCCGAACAGAGGCACGTCGGTCTTGTCGACGATCGGTGCCCACAGGAACTTCATGGTGTAGGCGAGGCCGACCCATGACAGAAAACCGATCGTGCTCAACTCGATGCCTTCCTTGCGCATCCAGAAGCCGAGCGTGTTACCCACCAGGTAAATCGGCAGGCCGGAGCTGAAACCGAGCAGCAGCATTGCCAGCACTTTGCGCTGGCTCAGGTTGGACAATACCCGCTGCCACGGCCGGCGCGGCTTGGCCGCCTCAGTCACAGGTCGTAGTCCACGATGAACGGCGCGTGGTCGGAGAAGCGCTCGTCGCGGTAGATCGAGCAGCTGCGCAGGCGATCACGCAGGCCCGGGGTGATGAACTGGTAGTCGATGCGCCAACCGACGTTGTTGGCACGGGCCGCGCCGCGGTTGCTCCACCAGGTGTAATCCTCGCCGGTGGGATTGAGCAGGCGGTAGGCATCGGCCCAGCCGCGGCCGGTGGCCACATCGGTGGCCTGGCCATGATCGGCGCACAGGGCGTTGAGCCAGTCGCGCTCTTCGGGCAGGCAGCCGGAGTTCTTCTGGTTGGATTTCCAGTTCTTGATGTCCAGCGCGGAACGGACGATGTTCCAGTCGCCGCACAGCACGTAGTCGCGGCCGCTGCGTGCCCATTCCTCGAGGATTGGTCGCAGCCATTCCATCACTTCGAACTTGAAGCCCTGGCGCAGGTCGCCCGAGCTGCCGGACGGGATATAGAAGGAGACCACGCTGAGGTTGCCGTAGCGTGCCTCGATGTAGCGGCCTTCGTCGTCGAACGGGGCCCAGCCCAGCGAGGTGATGATCTGGTCCGGCTCGCGCTTGCTGTAGATCGCCACCCCGCTGTAGCCCTTCTTGGTGATGGCATCGCGGTAGAAGCAGTGGTGGCCGTCCGGGCGGAACATCGGGTCGGTCAGCTGGTCTTCCTGGGCCTTGGTTTCCTGGATGCACAGGACGTCGGCGTCCTGGGCACGGAACCAGTCGAGGAAGCCCTTGGTCGCGGCGGAACGGATGCCATTGGCGTTGAAACTGATGATGCGCATGCGGGGGACCTACGGCGGGAAACCGGGCAAGCATACCGGTTGCCTGCCGGGCTGCGCAGTCCGCCGGGCACCGCCCGGGCGCCCCTCAGGAGGGGCTGGACGAGCGCGAAACGCCCAGCTGGATTAGGATTTGTGCTCCAAATGAAGATGAATCGAGTTTTGATGAGCGACCACCGTCACCGTTTCCTGCAGCTGGCCCTGACCGCCGACGCCCTGCGCTTCGGCCAGTTCACCCTCAAGTCCGGCCGGCTGAGCCCCTATTTCTTCAATGCCGGTCGTTTCGACTCCGGTTCGCTGCTGTCGCAGCTCGGCGCGTGCTACGCCGATGCCATCGACGCCACCGGCATCAAGTACGACGTGGTGTTCGGCCCGGCCTACAAGGGTATTCCGCTGGCCACCGCGATGGCCTGCGAGCTGGCCCAGCGTGGCCGTGACCTGCCGCTGTCGTTCAACCGCAAGGAAGCCAAGGCCCACGGCGAAGGCGGCCAGCTGATCGGCGCCGACATGAACGGCAAGCGCGTGTTGATCGTCGATGACGTGATCACCGCTGGCACTGCGATCCGCGAAGCGCTGGGCATCATCCGCGACGCCGGTGGCACCCCGGCCGGCATCGTGGTGGCGCTGGACCGCCAGGAGATCGCCTCGGAAGCCGATCGCCGTTCGGCGGCGCAGTCGGTGGCCGAAGAGGCCGGCATTCCGGTCATCGCCGTGGCATCGCTGGCCGACCTGCTTGATTTCGCCTCCGGCAACCCGGAACTTGTGGGGTACCGGCAGCCGCTGGAAGCCTACCGAGCCCAGTACGGCGTTCGTTCGATCCGCTGACCGACCCAGGGGAAAGGTCATGTCCCGAGTTCCTGCTGTTCTCTTTGCCGGCCTGCTGCTGGCCGTGCCGTTCGCCGTGCCGGCGCAGTCGCGCGACAGCGGCAAGGCGGAAAAGAAGCTGTACTGCTGGAACGAGGGCAAGGAGCGGATCTGCAGTGATTCGCTGCCGGCCGATGCGGTCAACCACGCCCGCGAGGAGTTCAACGCGAACAGCGGCCTGCGCAATGCGCAGGTCCAGCGCGCGTTGACCGACGAGGAACGCGCCGCTGCCAGCACGGTGGCGCAGCAGCAGCAACTGGACCTGATGGCCACGCAGACACGCCAGCGTACCGAGCAGGCGATGCTGGCCACCTATGGCAGCGAGGACGACCTGCGCCGGGTCTTCGCCGAGCGCCAGGAAGTACTCGACAACAACCTCAAGACCGCCGAATACAACGTCACCAGCCTGCGTGAGTCGCTGGTGGCGCTGTTGTCGGCTGCGGGAGACCGCGAGCTGGCCGGCGGCAAGGTGGCTGACAAGCAGGCCGAGGCCATCCGCAAGCGGCATGTGCAGCTGCAGGCGCAGCAACGCCTGCAGGCCGGGTTCCTGCAGCAGCAGCAGGCGTTGAAGGCGGAGATCGACAGCAGCCTGCAGCGCTATCGCGAGCTGAAGGGTGTGCCGCCGGCTGTCCCGGCGGGCTGACGACGCCCCTGCCGCCGGGCATGGCCCGGCGCTACCCGGGGCCTGGTTACGGGTTTGCACACGGAATTTATGCACTCTTTACGCGTCGGCCCGGTCCGGCGCGTAGTGCGTTTATGGGGGGCAGGACCACGATGACGGCCTGAGGTGGAGGGGTTCCACCAGGTCTCGTATTCCATGTCCCCCTGGCTGTCGTTGCTGTGTGGCGTGCTGGTGCTGGTCGCCGCCGCCTATCTTCTATATGTCGTGCTGCGGCCCGAGTCGTTCTGAGCGGAGCCTGCCATGACTGAAATTCTTGCCATTCTTGCCGCCAGCCTGGTGCTGGCATGGCCGTTGGGCCTCTACCTGGCGCGGGTGATGCGCGGCACGCCGATGAAGGTCGACGTGCTCTTCCACTGGATCGAGAAGCCGCTGTACAGGGTGCTCGGCGTCGATCCAGCGCGTTCGATGTCCTGGCGTGGCTACGTGCTGGCGTTCGTGCTGAGCAACGTGGTGGTCGCGGTACTGACCCAGGCGGTGTTCATGACCCAGGCCTGGTTGCCACTGAATCCGGACCAGATCCCGAACATGCGCTGGGACACCGCGCTGCACACGATGATCTCGTTCCTGACCAACACCAACCAGCAGCATTACTCCGGCCAGGCGCAGCTGTCCTACTTCTCGCAGATGACCGGTATCACCGGCCTGCAGGTGGTGACGCCGATGATGGGCCTGGCGCTGGCGGTGGCCACGCTGCGGGCACTGTTCGCGCGTGCGCCGCAGGCTGCGGCGGCCACCGGCAGCGGCGATGACCGCCAGGTGGCGGTGGGCAACTACTACGTGGACGTGGTGCGCCTGTGCGTGCGCTTCCTGTTGCCGCTGTGCCTGGTCTGGACGCTGCTGCTGACCAGTCAAGGCGTGCCGTCGACGATGGCCGGCGGGCCGCAGGCTACGCCGATCGATGCCAGTGCCGGCATGGCCGAGCAGAAACTGCCGCTGGGCCCGGTGGCGGCGATGGTCGCGGCCAAGCAGCTGGGCGCCAATGGTGGCGGCTGGTACGGCCCGAACAGCAGCTTCCCGCTGGAGAATCCGACCCCGCTGTCGAACGCGCTGGAAATCGTCGGCATTCTGCTGGTGCCGATGGCGGTGATCTTCATGATCGGCGCGTTCACCGGCCGGCGCCGTTTCGGCGTTCTGGTGTTCAGCTGCATGCTGGGCATGTCGCTGCTGTCCACCGGCGCGATGGTGTGGAGCGAAGGGCATAGTGCCAGCGCCGCCACCCCGCTGCTGATGGAAGGCAAGGAGGTACGCTTTGGTGCCGATGGCACCGCGCTTTGGGCGGCGGTAACCACCCAGGTGTCCAATGGCTCGGTCAACGGCATGCACGATTCGCTGAGCCCGTTGAGTGGCGGCCTGGCGATGGTCAACATGCTGGTCAGCGCGATCTGGGGCGGCATCGGCTGTGGCCTGCAGCAGTTCATCGTCTATCTGCTGCTGGGCGTGTTCCTGGCCGGGTTGATGACCGGGCGTACACCGGAACTGTTCGGCCGCAAGCTGGAGACACCCCAGGTGCGCCTGCTGGCCCTGCTGGTGCTGCTGCAGCCGATCACCCTGCTGGTGTTCACCGCCATCACCCTGGCCGTGCCGGGTCTGTCGGGCACCTCCAACCCCGGCTTCCACGGCATCAGCCAGGTGTTCTACGAGTATGTCTCGGCTTACGCCAACAATGGGTCGGGCTTCGAGGGCCTGGGGGACGCAACGCCCTGGTGGAACCTGAGCTGCTCGCTGGTGCTGCTGCTGGGCCGCTTCCCGCTGCTGATCATCCCGCTGGTGGTGGCCGCACAGCTGGCCGCCAAGCGCCAGGCACCGGACTCTGCCGGCAGCCTGCAGATCGAAACCCCGACCTTCGCCCTGACCCTGGTCTCGGTGATCGTCATCCTGACCGTGCTGCAGTTCATGCCGGCGCTGGTGCTCGGCCCGATCGCCGACCACCTGAGCCTGGGACTGCACTAAGGACACCCTGATGAGTACCCAAGCAAGTTCCACCCGTAGTTCCCTTGCTCCGCGCCCTGCCCTTCTGGATGGCGCCGGCCTGCGCCGTGCGCTGATCGAAGCCGTGCGCAAGCTGTCACCGATGCATCTGGTGCGCAGCCCGGTGATGGCCGTGGTGATGGCCGGCACGATCGTCGCCGCCATCGTCACCCTGACCGGCAATGCGCCGCTGGGCTTCGGCCTGGCGGTGACCGCGATCCTGCTGGTGACCGTGTTGTTCGGCAACTTCGCCGAAGCGGTGGCCGAAGCGCGCGGCCGTGGCCAGGCCGCCTCGCTGCGGCGTGCCCGCCAGGATCTGGTGGCGCGCCGCCTGTCGGCGCCGCAGCCGGGGGCGGCCGAAGCCCAGGTGCCGGCCGCCGAGCTGCGCCCGGGTGACCATGTAATCGTCAGTGCCGGTGAACTGGTGCCGGCCGATGGCGAGATCGTGCAGGGCCTGGCCACCATCAACGAAGCGGCGGTGACCGGTGAATCGGCGCCGGTGCTGCGCGAGGCCGGCACCGACCGCTCCGGCGTGATCGGCGGCACCAAGGTGCTGTCCGACCAGATCATCGTGCGGGTGACCGCCGAACCGGGCCACAGCTTCCTGGACCGCATGATCGCGCTGGTGGAAGGCGCCAACCGCCAGAAGACCCCGAACGAGATCGCGCTGACCCTGCTGCTGGCGGCGATGACGCTGACCTTCCTGGTGGTGGTGGCAACGTTGCCGGCGATCGGCGCTTCGGTGGGCGTCAAGGTCGATCCGCTGCTGCTGATCGCGCTGCTGGTGTGCCTGATCCCGACCACCATTGGCGGGCTGCTGCCGGCCATCGGCATCGCCGGCATGAACCGTGCGCTGGCTGCCAACGTGCTGGCCAAGTCGGGCAAGGCGGTGGAAGTGGCCGGCGACGTCGATGTGCTGCTGCTGGACAAGACCGGCACCATCACCTACGGCGACCGCCAGGCCAGCCATTTCCACCCGCTGGCCGGCATCGATGCCAGCCAGTTGCGCGAAGCGGCGCTGCTTTCTTCGCTGGCCGACCCGACTCCGGAAGGCAAGTCGATCGTGCGCCTGGCGCGTGAGCAGGGGTGCGCCACAGCCGAACCTGATCAGGCCGAGTACCTGGCGTTCAGTGCGCAGACCCGCATGTCCGGCGTGGATCTGGCCCAGCCTGGTCAGGAGCCCGGCCGGCAGATCCGCAAGGGCGCGGCCGATGCGATCCGTGCCCACGTGCAGGCACTGGGTGGCAGTGTGCCGGCCGAACTGGCCGGGCGTGTCGAGCAGGTCGCACGCAATGGTGCCACCCCGCTGGTGGTGGCCGAGGGTCGCCACGTGCTGGGCGTGATCGAGCTGTCGGACGTGGTCAAGCACGGCATGCGCGAGAAGTTCGCGCAGTTGCGGGCGATGGGCATCCGCACGGTGATGATCACCGGTGACAACCCGCTGACCGCCGCCGCCATCGCTGCCGAGGCCGGCGTCGACGACTACATCGCCGAGGCCCGCCCGGAGGACAAGCTGGCACGCATCCGTGCTGAACAGGCTGGCGGTCGCCTGGTGGCGATGGTCGGTGACGGCACCAACGATGCACCGGCGCTGGCGCAGGCCGACATCGGCCTGGCGATGAATTCCGGTACCCAAGCGGCCAAGGAAGCCGGCAACATGGTCGACCTCGATTCGGACCCGGCCAAGCTGCTGGCGGTGGTGGAAGTGGGCAAGCAGCAGCTGATCACCCGCGGCGCGCTGACCACGTTCTCGCTGGCCAACGACGTGTCCAAGTACTTCGCGATCCTGCCGGCGCTGTTCGCCGCTGCCGTGCCGACCATGGCCGCATTGAACGTGATGCAGCTGTCCAGCCCGCGCAACGCGGTGCTGGCGGCGCTGATCTTCAACGCTCTGGTGATTCCCGCCCTGATTCCGCTCGCCCTGCGTGGCGTGCGCTTCCGCCCGGCCACCGCAACGGCACTGCTGCGCCGGAACATGCTGGTGTACGGCCTCGGCGGCGTGCTGCTGCCGTTCGCGGCGATCAAGCTGATCGACCTCCTTCTTGTCCTGGTATTCGGCGCATGAACCGTTCTGCTTCCACTACTTCATCCCTTTCGCGCGAACCGAAGGCCGAGGCCCACGTGGCCAGCCTGCAGGACGGCGCCAGCTGGCGACCGGCGATCGGCCTGGGGCTTGCCACCCTGCTGCTGGCCGGCGCGGTCTACGCCAGCATCGCTACCGGCTTTGCCGGTCTGGCCTACCCGACCCAGGCCGAAGGCAGCCTGCTGCGCGATGGCAACGGCCAGGTGCGTGGCTCGGTATGGCTGGCGCAGCCGTTCACCGGTGATGGCTACTTCCAGGCACGCCCGTCGGCCGCCAACTACGACCCGATGGCCGCGGCCGGTTCCAACCTGGCGCGCAGCAACCCGGCCCTGGCCGAACGGGTTGCCGCCAGCACCGCAGCGGTGGCCGCACGCGAAGGCGTTGCGCCTGCACAGGTACCGGCGGACCTGGTCACCCAGTCCGCCGGTGGTCTGGACCCGCAGCTTTCCCCGGCTGCAGCGCAGTTGCAGGTAGCTCGCGTCGCGCGTGCCCGTGGCCTGCCGGTGGAACAGGTGCGGGCACTGGTGCAAGCGCATACCGAAGGGCGCCAGTGGGGCCTGTTCGGCCAGCCGCGGGTGAACGTTGTGACGCTCAACTTCGCGTTGGACCATGCGCCCAAGGCACCGTGATGCCGGCCTGCACCGGCTGCGCGCACAATGGCAGCCATGACAGCGGCACCCATGACTGATGCGCGTACCCGCCAGGCCGATGCCCTGGTTGAAGGCCTGCAACGCGAAGCCGGCGGCAAACTGACGGTCTTCCTCGGTGCAGCGCCGGGCGTGGGCAAGACCTACACCATGCTGACCCGCGCGCAGGAACAGCTGCGCCGTGGTGTCGATCTGGTGGTGGGGCTGGTGGAAACCCATGGCCGCGCCGATACCCAGGCACTGCTGGAAGGCTTGCCGCAGCTGCCACTGAAGGACGTGGCCTATCACGGTCACGCCCTGCAGGAGATGGACCTGGATGCCGTGCTGGCGCGGCATCCAGCGTTGGTGCTGGTGGATGAACTGGCCCATCGCAATGCGCCGGGCAGCCGCCACGAGCGGCGCTGGCAGGATGTGATGGAGCTGCTGGACGCCGGCATCGATGTCTGGACCACGGTCAACATCCAGCATCTGGAAAGCCTCAACGATGTGGTGATGCGGATCACCGGCGTGCGTGTGAGCGAGACCGTGCCGGACGGCGTGCTCGACCGCCTGCATGACATCGTGCTGGTCGATCTGCCGCCGCGCGAACTGATCGCACGCCTGCAGCAGGGCAAGGTCTATGTGCCCGAACAGGCCGCGCAGGCACTGCAGGCGTTCTTCTCACCGGCCAACCTGACCGCGCTGCGCGAGCTGGCGATGCAGGAGGCGGCCGACCGCGTCGACAACAGCCTGCGTGAAGCACGTGCCGCACGCGGCGAGAGCAACCTGCCACTGCGTCGCGGCGTGCTGGTGGCCATCGACGGCGGTGGCCAGAGCGAATATCTGGTGCGCGTGGCGCGGCGCATCGCCGAACGTCGCGACGCGCCGTGGACGGTGGTGACCGTGCAGGGCCGTCGCCAGGACGAGGCGACCCGGCGCGAGATCGATGCCGCCTTCGCATTGGCACGGCGCCTGGGCGGCGACGCCGAGTTGCTGCACGGATCGAGCATCGCCGATGCCCTGCTCGACCATGCCGCACACAATGGTGTCTCGACCCTGGTGCTGGGCCGCACCCGCGAACGTCCACTGGCACGGATGTTCAACCGCACCCTGACCCAGCAGCTGATCCAGCGCGGCGCGCATTACGAGATCACCATCATCAGCACCCCGCAGGCGCGTGCGCGCTCGCGCCGCGAGGGCCTGCTGCCGCCGATGCGCGGCATCAGCTACGAGCCTGCGCAGGCACTGGTCGCCACGGCTCTGGCCTGCGCAGTGGCGTGGCTGGCCGAGCGCTGGGTGGGCATGGCCGATCTGTCGATGGTGTTCATCGTGGCGGTGGTGCTGGTGGCCGCACGCACCCGCGCCAGTGTGGCGGTGATGGCGGCGATCCTGTGCTTCCTCGCCTACAACTTCCTGTTCATCGCGCCACGCTTCACCTTCGCCATCGGTGCACGCCAGGGCGTGATCACCGTGTTCCTGTTCCTGGCTGCCGCATTGGTGGCTGGGCGCCTGGCCTCGCGACTGCGCATGCAGGTGATCGCGCTGCGTGCGGCGAATCGGCATGCGCGTGCGCGCCAGCAGCTGGGCCGCCAGCTGGCCAGCGCCGCCGGCCACGGCGAGGTGGCACAGGCGGGTCGACATGCCCTGGAACAGGCCATGGATGTACCGGCGTGGCTGCGCATCGGCGGCGACACCGCCGCTGGTGGACGCAGCCAGCCCGGCGACACCGACCTGGCTGCCGCCGACTGGGCGCTGCGCCACGGCCAGCCCAGCGGGCGTTTCACCGACACCCTGGCCGGCGCGCAATGGTGGTTCCTGCCGCTGCTCGACGGCGAGGATCGCGCGATCGGCGTAGCCGGCCTGTACCTGCCCGGCGCGCAGGCGCGCCTGCTGCCCGAACAACGGCAACTGGCCGAAGCGATGGTCGATGACATCGCGCAGGCCGCGCTGCGCACCCGGCTGGTGGCGGAACTGGAGCAGGCACACGTCAGCAACGAGACCGAGCGCCTGCGCTCTGCCCTGCTCTCTTCGGTATCGCACGATCTTCGTTCGCCACTGGCAGCGATGATCGGCTCTGCCGACAGCCTGGCCAGCTACGGCGCGGCCATGGATCTGGCTGATCGCCGCGCGTTGCTGGACACCATCCTGGTCGAAGGCGAGCGCCTGGACCGCTATATCCAGAACCTGCTGGACATGACCCGGCTGGGCCATGAAGGCCTGAAGATCAACCGCGACTGGATCGGTGTGGATGAGTTGATTGGTTCGGCCGCGCGGCGCCTGCAGCGCTACCAGCCGAACGTACGACTGGAGCTGGACATTCCAGCAACGCTGGCGCCGATCTGGGTACATCCGGCACTGGTCGAACAGGCGGTATTCAACGTGATGGAGAACGCGGCCAAGTTCTCGCCGCCCGATGCCGCCGTGCAGGTACAGGCGCGCGAACTGGACGGCCAGCTGCGTATCGATGTGATCGACGCCGGCCCCGGCATCCCCGATGACGAGCGTGCGCGCATCTTCGACATGTTCTACAGCGTGGAACGCGGTGATCGCGGCCGCCACGGCACCGGCCTGGGCCTGACCATCTGCCAGGGCATGATCGGCGCGCATGGCGGCAGCGTGCAGGCGCTGCCCGGACGCGACGGTCGCGGTACCCTGATCCGCATCACCCTGCCCCTGCTCAAGCCAGCCTCCCACGATGAGTCCGACCCCGATTGATGCCAGCGTCCCGGCCGCGCGCGTGCTGGTGATCGACGATGAAACCCAGATCCGCCGGTTCCTGGATATCAGCCTGCGCGCGCAGGGTTACCAGGTGCGGCAGGCGGCCACAGGCCAGGAAGGCCTGCAGATGGCGGCCAGCGAAGACATGGACCTGGTGATCCTGGATATCGGCCTGCCGGACATGGAGGGCCACGAAGTGCTGCAGCAGCTGCGTGAGTGGAGCCAGGTGCCGGTGATCATGCTGACCGTGCGTGCCGGCGAGACCGAGAAGGTGCGCGCACTGGACAATGGCGCCAACGACTACGTCACCAAACCGTTCGGTACGCAGGAGCTGATGGCGCGGGTACGAGCGCTGCTGCGTACGCGCAGTGTGCCCAGTGATGGCACGCCGCCGGTATTCGACGACGGCCACCTGCATGTGGATCTGGTGCGCCGCGAGGTTGCGCTGGATGGTGAGCCGGTGGCACTGACCCGCAAGGAGTACGCGCTGCTGTCGCTGCTGCTGCGCAACGCGGGGCGCGTGGTGACCCAGCCGCAGATCCTGCAGGAGATCTGGGGACCGACCCACCAGCACGACACCCACTACCTGCGCATCCTGGTCGGCAAGCTGCGGCACAAGCTGGGCGATTCGGCGCTGGATTCGCGCTACCTGTTCACCGAACCGGGCGTGGGGTTGCGGTTCAAGGGGTGAGGCGTGCCGACCAACGGTCCGCACCCACCAGAGCGGTGATATGGCGGCGCCTACCCGACAAGTAGATCCACGCCATGCGTGGATGCCGTCGATCCGGAACCTGGGGTCAGAGCCCGTTGCGAAGCAACGGGATCCGACCCCGTGCCGACCAACGGTCGGCACCCACCAAAGTGGATTGCGGTGCCGGGCGCAGCCCGGCCCCACCACGACCGATCAGAACCCCAGAGGGGTGTCGCCCAGCACCGGTTGCAGCTGGCTGCGGAACAGCGCCTGGATACGTTCCAGCGCCGCTTCGTCGTTACCTTCGAAACGCAGCACCAGCACCGGCGTGGTGTTGGAGGCACGCACCAGGCCCCAGCCATCGGCGAAGTCCACGCGCAGGCCGTCGATGGTCGACAGCCGCCCACCCACGTACGGGTTGTCCGGCGACTGCGCCGCCGCCACCAGCATCGCCACCAGCGCGTGCGGCGTACCTTCGGCCACCGGCACTTTCAGCTCCGGCGTGGCCACCATGTCCGGTAGCTCGGCCAGCACCTCATCCGGTGTTTCCTCGCGCTGGGCCAGGATCTCCAGCAGGCGCGCGGCTGCGTACAGGCCATCATCGAAACCGAACCAGCGCTCCTTGAAGAAGAAGTGGCCGCTCATCTCGCCGGCCAGTTCCGCGTCGGTCTCGCGCATCTTCGCCTTCATCAGCGAATGCCCGGTCTTCCACATCAACGGGCTGCCACCATTGCGCAGCACGTGGTCGGACAGCTTGCCGGTGCACTTCACGTCGTAGATCACCATCGCGCCCGGATTGCGCATCAGCACATCGGCGGCGAACAGCATCAGCAGGCGGTCGGCGTAGATGATCCTGCCTTCGCCGGTGACCACGCCCAGCCGGTCACCGTCGCCATCAAAGGCCACGCCCAGGTCGGCGCCGAAGCGCTTGACCGTCGCTACCAGGTCTTCCAGGTTGGCCGGCTCGCTGGGGTCCGGATGATGGTTGGGGAAGGTGCCGTCGACATCACAGTACAAGGGGATGACTTCGGCGCCGATCGCTTCCAGCAGCTGCGGTGCAAGCGCACCGGCGACACCATTGCCTGCATCGGCCACCACCTTCAACGGGCGGTCCAGCTGCACATCGTCGGCGATACGCTGGATGTAGTCGGCAGCAACGTCGCGCTGCTGGTAGTCGCCCGGTTCGGCGGCCTGCACCAGCCTGCCTTCGACGATGCGATGGTAGAGATCGGTGATCGCATCGCCGGACAGCGTTTCGCCGCCGATGACCACCTTGAAGCCGTTGTACTCGGGCGGATTGTGGCTGCCGGTGACCGCCACGCAGGTGCCGGTACGCAGATGGAAGGCGGCGTAGTACACGACCGGGGTCGGCGCCAGGCCGATGTCGATCACCGCGCAACCGGCGCGCCTCAGGCCCTCGGCCAATCCTGCGGCCAGTTCCGGGCCGGACAAGCGGCCGTCGCGGCCGATCACCACCTCGCGCAGGCCCTGTTCCAGCGCCACGGTGCCGATGGCCTGGCCAATCAGCGCGGCGGTCTTCGGTGTCAGTTCGCTGCCAACCACGCCGCGGATGTCGTAGGCGCGGAAGATGCCGGCGGCCAGCTCCTCGGCCGGCACCGGCGGTGGCGGCGGTGGCGTGGCATCACCACTGCCGGCCACGGTAGCCACCGGTGGCGGTGCCTGCTGCAGGCTCTCGCTCAGGGTCGGGCCATGGTCAGCATTCACCGCAGCGGCGCGGCGCGGCAGCGGCAGGGTCTTCGGCAGGCGGCCACGGCCGACCACCAGCAGCACAGCGATGAACGCCAGCAACAGCGCGACGATGGCGCTGGCCAGCGCGCCCAGGCCCAGTGGACCGGCTTCAACATTGGGTACCGCAGCCACCAGGCGCAGCGTCGTGCCCGGAATCGGTCGCGCCAGTGCCTCGGCGCTCTCGGCCAGGCTGGCATCGCCCTGGGTGACCAGATCATGCATCCCTTGGCGCAAACCGAGGAACCCCGTGGTCGGCGCACTGACCTGGTCCAGCGGCGCGGTCAGCCGCAGCAATGGCTGGCGCACATAGAGCACCGCCGGCCCAAGGCTGCCCAACTGCACCGGTGCAGCCAGGCCCAGACGGTTGCCACCGCCATCGCGTACCACGCGCAGGCTGGGCTTGCCTTCGGCCAACGCTGCTTCCAGCAATGCCAGGCGGGCATAGCCGAAGGTGGCCGGATCCGCATAGGCGCTGGCCAGATCGGCAACCAGCACTTCAACCTGTTCCACGCCGGTCCAGCTCTCGCGCACGGCCAGCGCCGCTGCAGCCGCATCGCCGGCCTGCAGCGCCTGCTGCACGCGGTCGTTCTTCAACTGCTGCTGCAGCTGCTGCAACTGGCCCGCAGCGGCCTGCTGCAGGCCCTGCACGGCCTGGTCACGCGCTTCTTCCAGCGCCTGCCCGTTGGCTTCCTGCCGCCATTGCTGCACCGCGCTCCATCCGAACCAGCCGGCCAGCAGGATCAGCAGCACCCCCAATAGTGGTGCACTGCGACCCAACGACCGTCCCCGCTGTCCTTCCCCGATGCCGCTCATCGATGTCCCCTGTCAACGCACCCCGGTATGGCCGAATCCACCCGTTCCCCGCACGCTGTCGGTGAAAGTATCCACCACCTGCAGGCTGACGCGGGCAATCGGCATGACCACCAGCTGCGCGATGCGATCGCCCGGCTCGATGGTGAAGGCCTCGCGGCCACGGTTCCAGACGCTGATCAGCAGCGGGCCCTGGTAATCGGCATCGATCAGGCCGGTGCCGTTGCCGAGCACGATGCCGTGGCGATGGCCCAGCCCCGAACGCGGCAGGATCACCGCGCACAGGTGCGGGTCGGCGATGTGGATCGCCAGCCCGCTGGGCACCAATGCGGTATCGCCGGGCTGCAGGGTCAGCGCGGTTTCCAGTGCCGCGCGCAGGTCCATGCCGGCGCTGGCTTCGGTGGCGTAGGCCGGCAGCGGCCAACTGTCGCCGAAGCGCGGATCGAGCAGCTTGACCTGCAGCGGTTGGGAAGTGGATGCCTGGGTCATGCCTGGAGTCTCCGCGCGATCAGCGCCAGCAGTTGTTCGGCCAGCTCGCGCTTGGAGGTGGCCGGGAATACCTGTTCACCGTCCTGCCAGAAGGCAGTGGCGGCATTGTTGTCGCTCTCGAAACCGCCGCCGCTGATGCCGACCTGGTTGGCAATCACCAGATCCAGGCGCTTGTCGACCAGCTTGCCACGTGCGTACTTCTCCACGTCGTGGGTCTCGGCGGCGAAGCCAACCACCAGCTTCAGCGACTGCGTCTGCGCAGCCACCTCGGCAAGGATGTCCGGCGTGCGTACCAGCTCGATCACCAGCGACTGGCTGTCGGCGGTCTTCTTCAGTTTCTGCGCGGCGACCTGGCGCGGCGTGTAGTCGGAAACGGCCGCCGCACCGATGTAGATGTCGGCCGGCAGCGATTTCAGTACGGCATCGCGCATCTGCGCGGCCGAGCGCACATCGATGCGCTGCACGCCCGTCGGCGTCGGCAGCTGTACCGGGCCGCTGACCAGCACCACCTGGGCGCCGAGTGCGGCGGCCGCAGCGGCCAGGGCGAAGCCCATCTTGCCGCTGCTGCGGTTGCCGACGTAGCGCACCGGATCGATGTCTTCGTAGGTCGGACCGGCACTGATCAGCAGGCGCAACCCCTGCAGGGCACGGGTTTCCGGCGCAGCAACCGTCGCAGCGGCGCCGCCATTGGCCGCCAGCGCGGCCACGATGTCGCCGGGTTCGGCCAGACGGCCAGGACCGGATTCGCCTTCGGCCAGCGGACCATCCACCGGGCCGATCACCTGCGCGCCACGCTGGCGCAGCAGGGCGATGTTGGCCTGGGTGGCCGGATGCAGCCACATGCGATGGTTCATCGCCGGGCAGATCGTCAGCGGTGCGGTGCTGGCCAGGCACAGGGTGCTGACCAGGTCATCGGCATGGCCCTGGGCCAGTCGTGCGAGCAGATCGGCGGTACCCGGGGCGACCACGATGCGGTCGGCCCAGCGGGCCAGCTCGATGTGGCCCATGGCCTGTTCGGCGGCGCTGTCCCACAGCGTGGTGCGGGTCGGCTGCCCGGACAGGGCCTGGAAGCTGAGCGGAGTGACGAACTGCTGGGCACCGGCGGTCATTGCCACCTGCACGTGGGCACCGGCGTCGCGCAGGCGTCGCACCAGTTCCAGGCTCTTGTAGGCCGCGATCCCACCTCCGACGCACAACAGCAGTTTCTGACCTTCCAGCGCGCGGACCGGCGCGGGAGAAGCGTTGGGGGAGTCAGCCACCTGGAATTCCTGTGCAAACGAGGGCGTTAGCTTACCCGATGGTCGGTAATGTCCCGGTGCAGGGCGCACATAGCGGGCGGCTATCAGCAGATGGAGTCCGCCTACGTTGACCCGGGACTCATCCGGTAGCGGTTTCGGACCTTTCCTATACCTCTGCGGCCCCGGCATTTTGCAGAATCAGGCGTTGGCCGCTGCATGCAGCGGTCCGTTCGATCTGCAAGGAGCCGCGTGCACCCACGCATCATCATCGCCGACGACCATCCCGTGGTCCTGCACGGCATCCGCATCGTGCTGCAGACGCACCTGATGGAGATCGTCGGCAGCGCCAGTGACGGCGCCGGGCTGCTGCAGCTGGTGGACCACCACGATTGCGATGCGGTGCTGACCGATCTGTCGATGCCGGGTTCCGGTCCCGACGGCCCGGAACTGATCGACGCATTGCGGCAGCGCCACCCCGGCCTGCCGGTGGTGGTGCTGACCGGCGCGCGCCATCCGGGCCTGCTTGATGGCCTGCTGCGCGAGGGCATCAGCGGCCTGGTCGACAAATGCGCCGATTTCACCGAACTGCCGCAGGCACTGAAGTCCGCACTGGCCGGGCAGGTGTTCGTCTCCCAGCAGCTTCGCCACCACCTGCAGGCCCGCGACCTGCTGTTCCCACGCGAACCGGCGCCGCTGTCGGCGCGCGAGCAGGAAGTGCTGGAGCTGCTGGCGGCCGGCCTCAACGTGAACGAAGTCGCCGAGCGCTGTGGGCGCAGCCCGAAGACCATCAGCCGGCAGAAGGCCGAGGCCAAGCGCAAGCTGGGCCTGCAGAACAACCAGGAGCTGTTCGACTACCTGCAGACCCGGCGCGACTGAGGCATCAACCGACCCGCACCCGCGGCAAGCCCCGATGGGAGAGGCCGCTGGGGCTGGCGATGATGCAGGCATGCCCATCCATGACTGGCCCGAACAGGAACGCCCCCGCGAGAAGTTGATCGCCCGCGGGCCCACCGCACTTTCCGACGCCGAACTGCTGGCCCTGTTCCTCGGCTCCGGCTTCGGTGGCCGCGATGCCGTGCAGACCGCGCGCGACCTGCTGCAGGCACATGGCCCCTTGCGGGTGCTGCTCGACCGTCCCGCAGGCGAACTGGCCCGCTTGCCCGGGCTCGGCCCGGCCCGCAGCTGCACGCTGGCCGCCGGGCTGGAACTGGCGCACCGTTACCTCACCGCCGAGCTGGAGCACGGCGAGGCGGTCGGCAACAACCCGGCCGCGGTCGGCCGCTACCTGCAGCACCGCCTGCGCGGGCAGGCCCGCGAGATCTTCATGGCCCTGTTCCTGGACAACCGCCACCGCCTGATCGCCTGCGAGGAGCTGTTCCACGGCACCATCAACGCCGCCCCGGTCTACCCCCGCGAAGTGGTGCGGCGCGCCCTGCTGCACAACGCGGCGGCGGTGATCCTCAGCCACAATCACCCTTCCGGAGACCCTGAACCCTCCGGCGCCGATACCCGCATCACCGACGAACTGCAGCAGGCGCTGGCGCTGGTGGACGTGCGCCTGCTGGACCACTTCGTGGTGGGTGAGGGGCGCCCCGTTTCGTTTGCTGAACGAGGCCTGCTGTCAGCGCCGCAGCCTCGCTTGTTCGGCTGACTGCCGCCCGGCCGCAGTTGGCGGGGTGCCCCACAGGCAGGTTCCGGTCAGCGTGGCTGCTGGCATCTGCGCTAAAATGGGCGATTCCGCCGCTCATTCTCACAGCAGGCCTCGTGAAAAATCTCCTCCGCGCCCTGATCAGCCAAGGCATCGAAGCCTTGCGCGCCAATGGCACCCTGCCCGCCGACTCCCTGCCGCCGGACTTCGTGGTCGAGCGCCCGAAGACCCGCGACCACGGCGACTTCGCCACCAACGCCGCGATGCTGCTGGCCAAGGCTGCGCGCAGCAATCCGCGCGCACTGGCACAGGCGCTGGTCGAGGCGCTGCCACGCAGCGAGGACGTCAGCAAGGTCGAGATCGCCGGTCCCGGCTTCATCAACTTCTACCTGGCCCCGGCCGCGTACCAGCGCGAAGCCGCGTCGGTCATCAAGGAAGCCCACGACTACGGCCGCAACCTGTCCGGCAATGGCCGCACGGTGGGCGTGGAGTACGTGTCGGCCAACCCGACCGGCCCGCTGCATGTCGGCCATGGCCGCGCGGCGGCGATCGGTGACTGCGTGGCCCGTGTGCTCGACGCCAATGGCTGGAACGCCAAGCGCGAGTTCTACTACAACGACGCCGGCGTGCAGATCGAGAACCTGGCGCTGTCGACCCAGGCACGCGTGAAGGGCATAGCCCCGGACCAGGAAGGCTGGCCGGAAGGCGGCTACCGTGGTGAGTACATCGCCGACGTCGCACGCGCCTACATGACCGGTGCCAGCGTCGACCTGGAAGGCACCCTCGTGGTGGGTGCCAAGGACCCGGAGGACATGCAGGCGATCCGTCGCTTTGCCGTGGCCTACCTGCGCAACGAGCAGAACCTGGACCTGGCTGCGTTCGGCGTCGACTTCGACATCTACTTCCTGGAAAGCTCGCTGTACGCCGACGGCAAGGTGGCCGAAGCGGTGGCCAAGCTGCAGGCGTCGGGCCATACCTATGAAGAAGGTGGCGCGCTGTGGCTGCGCAGCACCGACTTCGGTGACGACAAGGACCGCGTGATGCGCAAGTCCGACGGCACCTTCACCTACTTCGTGCCGGACGTGGCCTACCACCTGTCCAAGTGGCAGCGCGGCTACGAGCGCGCGATCACCGAACTGGGCGCCGACCACCACGGCTCGCTGGCGCGCGTGCGTGCCGGCCTGCAGGCGATGGAAGTGGGCATCCCGCAGGGCTGGCCGGAGTACGTGCTGCACCAGATGGTCACCGTCATGCGCGGCGGTGAGGAAGTGAAGCTGTCCAAGCGTGCCGGCAGCTATTTCACCCTGCGCGACCTGATCGAGGAAGCCGGCCGCGATGCCACCCGCTGGTTCCTGATCGCGCGCAAGCCCGATTCGCAGCTGACCTTCGACATCGACCTGGCCCGCCAGCAGAGCAACGACAACCCGGTGTTCTACGTGCAGTACGCGCATGCCCGCGTCTGCAGCCTGCTGCGCCAGGCGCAGGAAAAAGGCCTGGTGTACGAACAGGGCAGTGGCCTGGCCAACTTCAGCCGCTTGTCCGACGACGCCTCGCTGCTGCTGATGAACGAAATCTCGCGGTATCCGGAAGTGGTGGAAGCGGCCGGCGTGGCGCTGGAACCGCATCTGGTGGCGCAGTACCTGCGTGAATTGGCGCACGCGTTCCACACGTGGTATCACGGGACGCCGGTGCTGGTGGAAGACGCTGCGGACCGCAACGCCAAGCTGACCCTGGCCTGCGCCGCGCGCCAGGTGCTGGCCAACGGCCTCGAACTCCTGGGCGTCAGCGCCCCGGAAAAAATGTAAGCATCAGGAGACGCAGTACACATGGCAGCACGACGCGGCAAAAACCAGGCACGACGCAACAGCAGCAGCCAGGGCACACCCGGATGGGTGTGGCTGGTAGCTGGCGTGGCGATTGCTGCCGTGGTGTTCCTGGCGGCGCCGAACCTGTTCAAGGGCGAGGGCGATGGCTTCCTTCGCGCCGGTCCGCAGCCGAACCCGAACGCGCAACCGGCCCCGGTCGCTGATGCCGACAGCGATGTCGGCACCCAGCCGGCCGCGCAGCCAGCCACGCCGAAGCCGGCCGAACCGGAAAAGCCGGCCGCCACCCAGTACGACTTCTACACCCTGCTGCCGGGCAAGGAAGTCGAGATGTCCGACGCCGAGCTGGCTGCCAGCGCGCGTGCTGAAGACCAGCGCCGGGCCAAGGCAGAAGCGCAGCGCGCGCAGGCCGCTTTGGAGGGCAAGCCGGTTCCGGCCGCAGCCGCTGCGCCGGCACCAACGGCAACCGCCAGCGTGGCCAGCACCGCACCGGTAACCGCCACCAGCCGTCCGCTGCCGGCGCCGCTGAGCGAGCGTCCGGCTGCGGCAACGCCGCCGGCCAGCGCTTCGACGGCGTCGACCAATACGGCTGCCGCTACCGCAGCACCGCGCGCGGAAACCGCGCCGGCCGCGGCCAGCACTCCGGCGGCTGCTGCACCGGCTGCCGCCGACAATGCCCGCTACATCCTGCAGGCCGGCGCGTTCGGTGCCTCCGGCGATGCCGAGGCGACCAAGGCCAAGCTGGCGATGATGGGCCTGGCGGCACGCGTGGAGTCGGCGCAGATCAACGGCAAGACCGTGTACCGCGTTCGCATGGGACCGTATGGCAGTGCCGGCGAGCTGTCCGAAGCCAAGCAGAAGCTGGACGGTACCGGCCTGCAGGCGATGGCGATCAAGGCACAGTAAGTCTGCCGTTGTGAATGAAAAAGCCGGGCATTGCCCGGCTTTTTTTGTTTCCGTAGAGTCGAGCTTGCTCGACTCTACAAACGACCGTCAGCCTTCGCGTGCCACCTGGAAACCAGCAAATGACTGGCTGACCGGCATCAGCTCCAGGCGATTGATGTTCAGGTGCGGCGGCAGGCTGGCCACCCAGAAGATCTGTTCGGCGATGTCTTCGGCGGTCATCGGGTTGGCACCGGTATAGAGCTTGTCCGACGCAGCCTGGTCGCCGTGGGTACGCACCACGGTGAACTCGGTCTCGGCCATGCCCGGCTCGATCGTGGTCACGCGCACGCCGGTGCCGTGCAGGTCCGAACGCAGGCCCAGCGAGAACTGGCTGACGAAGGCCTTGGTGCCTCCGTAGGCATTGCCACCCGGGTACGGGTAGACACCGGCCACCGAGGAAATGTTGATGATCGCGCCCTTGCGCTCGACCAGCTGCGGCAGCAGGCGATGGGTCAGGGTCACCAGCGCGGTGATGTTGGTGTCGATCATCGTGGTCCAGTCGGAGAGCTTTGCGCTCTGTGCCGGCGCGGTGCCCTGCGCCAGGCCAGCGTTGTTGACCAGCAGATCGATCTCACCAAAGGCCGGTGGCAGCGCCAGCAACGCCGCTTCCATCGCCACAGGATCGCGGATGTCGAAGACAGCGGCATGCACCACGTCCTTGCCGTAGCGGTCGACCAGCGGCTGCAGGCGTTCGCCGCGTCGGCCGGTGGCGATCACCTTCCAACCCGCCTGGGCGAAGCGGTGGACGGCAGCGGCGCCGAAGCCGGAGGTGGCGCCGGTAATCAGGACAGTGCGGGTCATCAGGCAACTCCAGGGGGAAAACCAGACCCCCATTCTGGCACCGTCGGCCGGGGGTTGCCTTGCCTGATCGGCCAGATCCGGCCCCACCTGCCGGGCGACCGGTACAATTGGGCCATGATCAACAACGATGTCCTGCGCAGCATGCGCTACTCCCTGGACCTGGGCGACCACCACGTGGTGACCCTGTGCCAGATGGCCGATCCGGCCTTCGCGGTGGATACCGAGCAGGTGAAGGCCTGGCTGCGGCGCGATGACGAAGCCGGCTTCGAGGCGATGAACGACAGCGCGCTGGCGCACTTTCTCGATGGCCTGATCGTGCACCTTCGCGGTCGCGATGAGAGCCAGCCGCAGCGTGCAGTGGAAACCCGCATCGACAACAACCTGGTGCTGAAGAAGCTGCGCGTGGCCTTCCAGCTACGTGACGTGGACCTGATGGAGATCTTCGCCAATGCGGGTTTCAACGTCTCCAAGTCGGAAATCGGTGCGTTGTTCCGCCAGCCCGGTCATACCAACTACCGGCGCTGCCTGGACCAGATGCTGCGCAACTTCCTCAAAGGGCTGAGCCTGCGCCTGCGCGGCTGAGTACGGCCTCGACAAAGGCACGCGCTGCCGGCGTCGGCAGCCGCTGCCAGACCAGGTGCACGCGGCGGGTCGGGGTCGGCTGCAGCGGTATCTGTACCACGCCCTCGAAACCTTCGGCGATCAATGCCGGCACGATCCCGACCGCCAGCCCATGGCGGACGAAACGCTCGACGAGCTCCATCAGGTTGACCTCGAAGCGCACCGTGTGCGGCAGGCCTGCGGCAGCGAACGCATCATCGGTCTGGCGGCGCGCGCCGGTGCCACGTGGGAAGTCGACCAGCGCTTCATCCTGCAACGCGGTCAATGGCAGCTGCGTATGCCTGGCCAACCGGTGCGATGGTGCCAGCACCGCCACCAGGTCTTCCTCCTGCAGCATCTGGTGGCAGACGCCATCCAGGCCCGCCGAGGGCGCCAAGCCGACCAGTGCGGCATCCAGTTCACGCGACTGCACCTGCGCGATCAGGTCCTCACTCTTGTCCACCCGCAGCTGGAATTCCACCTCTGGGTGTGCCTGCTGGAAGGCCGCCAGTATCGCCACCACGTCGATGTCGGTGAGCGAGGAAATCTGTCCGATCGCCAACAGGCCGCGCACGTCGCCACTGACTGCAGCGACGTCGGCACGCAGGTGGCGCAGGCTGGCCAGCACCTGCCGCGCGTGCACCAGCAGCGCCTCGCCGGCGGCGGTGGCGCGTACCTGGCGCGGCAGGCGCTCGAACAACGGCGTGCCCAGCTCCTGTTCCAGATTGGCAATCTGATGGCTGAGCGCCGACTGCACCACATGGCAGCGCTCGGCGGCACGGGTGAAGCTGCCCTCCTCGGCCAGCGCCACGGCGAATTCAAGCTGCTTGAGATTCACGCATCCATCTCATTTCCAGATGACAGGGATGATGATGATTCATTTCCATCATGACTGCAGCGGGCGGACACTGTGCACCCCGCATCCTGGTACATCGCGTGAGCCCGTCCCTCCCCCCTCTGCACCGCTGGCAGGTGCTGCTGATGTCGGTCGCCACTGGCGTGGCCGTGGCCAGCAACTACTATGCGCAGCCGCTGCTGCACACCATCGCCGATGCCTTCGGTGTGCCGTTCGGCCAGGTCGGCATGGTGGTCACCGTGGCCCAGCTGAGCTATGCCGCCGGGCTGATCCTGCTGGTGCCGCTGGGTGACCTGTTCGAGCGTCGCCGGCTGATCGTGGTGATGAGCCTGCTGTCGGCCAGCGGTCTGGTGATCAGTGCCTGTGCACCGTCGCTGGCCTGGCTGCTGGTGGGCACCGCGATCACCGGCCTGTTCTCGGTGGTGGCGCAGGTGCTGGTGCCGTTCGCGGCAACGTTGGCCGCTCCAGAGCATCGTGGCCGCGTGGTTGGCACGCTGATGAGCGGGCTGCTGCTGGGCATCCTGCTGGCACGCACCGTGGCGGGACTGCTGTCGAGCCTCGGCGACTGGCGTCTGGTCTACGCCATCGCCGCCGGTACCCTGGTGCTGACCGCGCTGGCGCTGCAACGTGGCCTGCCGCGCTTCCACCACAGCGCCGGCCTGGGCTATTTCGCCCTGCTGCGCTCGATCGGTTCCCTGTTCGTGCAGGAGCCGGTGTTGCGCCATCGCACGCTGCTGGGTGCGTGCAGCTTCGCCATGTTCGCGATCTTCTGGACGCCGTTGGCGTTCCTGCTGGCACAGCCGCCCTACGCCTACAGCGACGCCACCATCGGCCTGTTCGGACTGGTCGGTGCCGCCGGCACGCTGGCTGCGGGCCTTGCTGGCCGCATGTCCGACCGTGGCCAGACGGGCCGCGCCACTGCCATCGCGCTGGCGCTGTTGCTGCTGTCGTGGTTGCCGCTGGGGCTGTCGGCGCACTCGCTGCTGGCGCTGCTGGTCGGCGTAGTGGTGCTGGACCTGGCCGCGCAGCTGCTGCATGTGAGCAATCAGAACCTGATCTATGCGCTGCAGCCGGCGGCACGCAACCGCCTCAATGCCGGCTACATGACTGGTTACTTCATCGGCGGTTCGCTGGGTTCGCTGCTGTCGGCCCAGGTCTACCAGCGCTTTGGCTGGACCGGCGTCTGCGTGGCCGGTGCTGCGGTGGCCGTGTTGGCCCTGCTGCTGTGGTTGCCCGGCGCGCTGCGTGCGCGCCAGGCCTCGGCGGCCAACTAGAAGCTGCCCTGCAGTGCCAGCTCCCAACGCCCCCCGGCGTTGCCCGGGAACAGGCGCTTGGCCGCGTTGTCGGTGTCATGCACGGTGGCCCGCAGCTCCCACGCCGGGGTCAGCGTGGCAATGGCACTGATCTGGCCGTGCAGGTAGTCCGGGCCCTGTGCGGTGGCCAGCCAGTACTGGCCCACCGCCGCTTCCAGGCGGAACCGCTCGTGCAGCGGCACACGCACGCCCAATTGGGCATAGGTGCCGCGATGGCCGCCCGCCAGCGCGTCGCTGGAATGCGCGACCTGCAGCCAGGCGCGCTGCTTCCACGTCAACGTGGTGTTGAGCTCGGTCCAGTCCAGCGCGCGGCCGGTGCCCGAGTACATGTAGCGGGTCAGGTTGGCATCCAGCGTCCAGTCCGGTGCAAGTGCGCCGGACCAACCGGCGACCAGGTCGAACTCGCTGCGCGCACCGTTGTCCGGCTTGAACGCTACGTTGGAGCCCCACACGCTGGCGTACCAACCGGATGCGACTGCCACTTTCGCGCCCGCCTGCACCGCCGGATCGCCATCGCTCTGCGAGCTGCCACGCCACACGTAATCGCTGGTCAATGCCGCACTGCCACTCACCTGCGTCTGCGCCTGCGCGCTGCCGATGCCCAGTACCGCTGCCAGCGCGGCCACCATCGCCGCCATCATCCCCTTGCTGTTCACTGCACCGTTTTCCTCGTCGAAGGCGGTCGCGCCGCCGGGACGGCAGTGTCGAGGGCGTGGCCGTAACGGATCGAGGGCGATGCCGGGTCCACAGCGCAAATTCGGCGTAAACACCGCGGATCAGGGTCCACGGGTGCCGGCGCGGTATCATGCCCACCTGTTTCCAGGAACCAATCGCGTGGACGCCATCCTGACCCCGGTATCGATCGGCGAGCTGATCGACAAGATCACCATTCTCGAGATCAAGGCCGAGCGCATCGACGATGCCGCCAAGCTGGCCAACGTGCGCACCGAGCTGGACGGCCTGCTGCCGTTGTTGCAGCAGCAGTTGCAGGCACAACCGGCGCTGGCCGTGCTGAAGCAGCAGCTGAAGGCGATCAACGAACGCATGTGGGACATCCAGGACCAGTTGCGCGACAAGGAAGCGGCGCAGGTGTTCGACAATGCGTTCATCCAGCTCGCGCGTGGCGTGTACGGCACCAATGGCGAGCGCGTGCAGGTGAAGAACGAGATCAACCGCGTGGCCGGTTCAGCGCTGGTGGAAGAGAAGCAGTACCAGGGCGAATAAGCCCGTTCATCCGCATTCGAGCAGATGCCGGATGCGGAACAGTTCGCCGTCGCTTTGGATCCCGAGCTTCTGGTAGGCGGTACGCTTCTGCGTGCTGACGGTGCTGGCCGTGCGTCCGGAACGCCGCGCGACCTCGCCGGTGGTGCAGCCTTGCAGGACCAGCCGGAGCACCTCGCGCTCGCGCCGGCTCAAGGGGGCGAGCATCGGCGCCGGCGTACGCCGCATCCGAGACCGGTTCAACTGCGTGCGCAGCTCCGGGGGAACAAAGCGCCCACCACGGGCCAGCACGTCGATCGCCCGCATCAGCATCGCTGGCGAAGTGCCCTTGGGCAGGAATCCCCGCGCGCCGGCCTGCATCGCTGCAGTTACCGTGCTGGCATTGCAGTGGGCGGACAGCACCAGCACCGGCAGACGTGGCCAGCGATGCGACAGCAGGCGCAGCAGCGACAATCCGCCCTCGGGTCCGCACGGCGCCAGCACGTCAATCAGCAACAGATCGATGCTGCCGGGTTGGAGGTGCAGCAGATCCAGCAGATCACCTTCGTTGGCGAAGCTGCCGCAGACCTGCACGGCCCCATGCTGGGCCAGCACCACCTCCACCCCCAGTCGCAGTACGGGATGCGGGGCCAGCATTGCCAGGCGGCGGGGCCGATCGAGAGGCAGCGCGAGAACAGCAGGCGACATCAGGGCGGATCCAGCAGTACGAAGCGTCCACCGTAGGCCGGCGCCACAGGCAGCGGAATCCAATTTATTGCAACGCAGCAAAACCCCGCATTCGCGGTCAGCCGCGGTTCCGGATGCCTACAACGCAACAGGCCCGGCATGAGCCGGGCCTGTCGAGGCATCTTCAAGCGCGCATGCGCGCCGAGGTAGCAATTACCAGCTGAAGCGCGGGCCGACGGTGTATTCCTTGTCGCCGTCGCGGTTCATCTTCAGCTCGCCGTTCAGGCCCCAGTTCTGGTTCAGCTTGACCTGACCACCCAGGCGGCCGTACCACTGGCCTTCCGGATTGATGCCGTGCTTCTTGGAGAAGTCTTCGTAGCCGACCATGCCGTAGACCTCGGCGTGGGCACCGAAGGCGGTGCGGATACCGGCTTCAGCGCTGTAACCGTTGAAGTCCAGGCCGTGCTTCTGGTCGCGCTTCTGGTAAGCAACGCGGGCAACGAAGTCGGTGGTCGGCGCGATTTCAACGTTGTAGCCGGCACCGATCTTCCACTGGTCCAGCTTGATGTTGGTGTTGTCGATTTCCTGGCGGCTGTAGTCACCGAAGGCGTGGAAGTTCGGCAGGAAGCCGTACGAACCCTTCACGCCCCAGCCGTCGGCCTTGAACGCATCGATGTCAGTCTTGGCGTAGTCCGCTTCGGCGTAGTTGTAGGACAGGTTCTCAGCAGCCGAGGCGGTGAACGGCAGGGCAGCGGCCAGGGCCAGAGCAATCAGCGAATTCTTCATGGGGGTACACCTTTACTTTCTTATGGTGTGCAGCAGCGCCAGGGCGCCATCGCATCGGGAATGTAAATTCTCCGTTATTCGCCACAACGCTCCCTGAAAACAGCGGTCTTCGCATTGCTGAATTTTTTGGCTTGATTCAGGCTGCGTCTGGCATACGCGCGCCGCGCGCGTGCATTTGTCATCCATCGACGATTGCAACAGGAGGTTGCCTTGCACCTGCCCGAACCGCTGCGGCGCGCTGTCTGCGCTGCAGCCATGATCTGCACTGCCCTGTTTTCATCCTCGCCTGCCCACGCGCTGCAGGCCGCCGACTACCAGCGCGCCGAACGCGTGCACGACAGTCATCTGCGTGGCGCGCTGCGCAATGCCTCGGTGCTGCCGAACTGGCTGGCCGATGGCCGCTTCTGGTACGAGCGCGAAGACGCGCAGGGCCGACGCCAGGCAGTACTGGTGGATCCAGCCCACGCTACGCGCCAGATCCTGTTCGAATCCACTGCGCTGGACGCGGCGGTTGCATCTCTCGGTACCAGCGGGCCGCGCCTGCGGCTGGCCAGCGTACAGGTGCTGGAAGCGGGCCTGCGCCTGCGGTTCAGTGGTGAGGCGGCCATCGACTGCCAATGGCCACGCTGGCATTGCGCACGATCGCAGCATGCAACTCCTCCAGCTGATGCACTGCCCTCACCCGATGGCGAGGCCTGGCTGCAGGTGCGCGACCACAACCTGTGGCTGCAACGCGCTGGAACGGCGCCGCAGGCACTGACCACCGGCGGTGAAGCCGGGCATGGCTATGGTGTGTTACCCGACTTCAGCCTGCGCGGTATCCCACGCCGCCAGGGCAGGATGCCGACGCGGCCGTTCGCGGTCAGCTGGTCGCCGGAGGGCCACTTTGTCGCCGGCATCCGCTACGACGAACGTGCGCTGCAGGACTATCCCTATCTGGAAAGCAGCCCGACCGACAGCGCGCGGCCGCGCGTGCATACGGTGAAGCTGGGGTTGCTGGGTGACACCCGGCAGGTGCGCGACAGCCTGTACGTGATCGACAGCCGCAACGGTCAGCAGCATGACATCGCCCTGCCGGAAGGCTGGAACACCCTCAGCGAAGGCGGTGTACTCGGCTGGGACGGCGGCCGGTTGTATGCCGCGATCGCGCACTTCGGCATACCGCGCAGGCTGCGCCTGGTGGAGATCGATGCAAGCAGCGGTGCATTGCGCACCGTGCTGGAAGAAGCCAGCGACACCCGCGTGCAGCTCAACGTGTATTCGTACAGCCGGCCAGCGGTGGCCATCCTGCCCGGCCAGGACACGGCAGTATGGTTCTCGCAGCGCGATGGCTGGGGCCATCTGTACCGGGTGCGTCTGTCCGATGGCAAGGTGCTGCGCCAGCTCACCCGCGGCCAATGGGCGGTGCGCGACCTGCTGGGTGTGGACGCTGCGGGTGGATGGGCGTACTTCAGCGCCGGTGGCGTCGACGGTGGCGACCCCTACGTGCGCGGCCTGTACCGGGTATCGCTGCGGGGCGGTCCGATCCAGCGCCTGGCCGCCGACGACAACGACCATCTGGCCGATGCCGGCAGCGGCGCGCTGTTCGGAGGGCGCTCGCCACAGGCCGTGTCACCGCGGGGCGACTATCTGGTCGATACCGTCTCCAGCCTAGCGCAGCCCCCGCGCACGGTACTGCGTGCCAGCGATGACGGCCGCGAAGTGATGGTGCTGGAAACAGCGGATGACAGTGCGATCGTTGCTGCAGGCTGGCGGCCACCACGGCGCGAGCGGCTGCTGGCCGACGATGGGCATACGCCGATCTTCGCCACGGTCTACCTGCCACGCGACTATCGCGATGACGGGCGCTTCCCGGTGATCGATGCGATGTACGGCGGCTCCTTCATCAGCAATGCACCGGTCACCTATGCCGAGGCCGTGTCGGCCTTGAATCCGGTGTCTCGCGCCAGCCTGGCCGAGCTTGGCTTCGTGGTGGTCAGCATCGACGCGCGTGGCACCGGTGGCCGTGACAAGGCGTTCCATGACAGCAGCTTCCTGCACGGCGCCGATGTACAGCTGGATGACCACGTGGCGGCACTGCGCCAGCTGGGCGAGCGCTACCGCGGCATCGATCTGCAACGGGTCGGCATCTACGGGCACTCGTTCGGTGGCTACAGCGCCGCGCGCGCCCTGCTGCGCTACCCGGCGTTCTTCAAGGTGGGCGTGGCCTCGGCCGGCAGCCACAACTTCCAGGGCATGTATGGCGGTGCCATCCATGGCATGGACCGGTTGTTCAGTGGCGTGCTGCCAGCCCCGGCCATGGCCGATGGTGTGCCCCCACCCTTTGCCGGACTCGACAATGCGGCGCTGGCCGGCAACCTGCGCGGACACCTGATGCTGGTCTATGGCGAACTGGACGAGAACGCGCCGCCGGCATTGACCCTGCAGCTGGCCGCCGCCCTGAACAAGGCCCAGCGTGAGTACGACCTGCTGTACCTGGCCCGGCAGGACCATGAGCTGTTCCGCAACGACGCCACCTACACGCACCGCATGTGGGACTACTTCGTGCGCCACCTGGCCGGCCAGCAGCCGCCGGACGTGGTGCTGGCGTCGCTGCCCGGTGGCCCGGGCTGAACAGGCGCACACAGGATGTCGATCCACGACGCCCTGGTTCGTCGGGTACTTGAAGGCCGTGCATGCAGCACGGTCCATCCGGAGGCAGGCAATGAGCTACATCGATGGTTTCGTCCTGGCGGTGCCGACCGCCAACAAAGAGAAGTTCCTCGCCCATGCACGCACAGGGGATCCCGTTTTCATCGAGTACGGCGCGCTGCGCGTGGTCGAGTGCTGGGGTGACGACGTACCGCACGGCAAGACCACCGACTTCTTCGGCGCGGTGAAAGCCACGCCGGACGAAACGGTGGTGTTTTCCTGGATCGAGTGGCCGGACAAAGCGACCCGCGACGCCGGCATGAAGAAGATGATGGAAGACCCAAGGTTTGATCCGGCGACGAATCCGATGCCGTTCGACGGCGCGCGGATGATCTACGGCGGCTTCGTACCGATCTACGAACTCACGCGCTGAGCGTGGCGCGCGCGCTCAGCGCGCGTCCGTTTCATCGCTGGCAGAGGCGTGGCCGGCGCCCAGTGCGGCGCCGGCGCCGAGACCCAGGCCCCCCATTCCGCCACCGCCGCCTCCACCACCGCCGCCTCCCGTGCGGCCGCCCTTCGCATCAGCGTCGGCGCGGCCCTTCCCACCACCACTGGCACCGCCCGGCCGGGTCGGGCCTTGCGGTGGAATCTGCAGGTCGGCGGGGATCGGCGCCAGGTCCAGTGCTTCGCGCACGAAGTCGCGCAGCGAAACCACCAGTTCGTGGGTGTGTACCGGCCGCCCCTGCGCCAGTTCGTTGGCAGCGCGCGCGGCCAGCCGCACCTGTTCGTCGGTGCCCAGCAGCAGGATGTCCGACAATGCCGCCTCGACGGCATCGCGGATGCGGCGCGCACGATCCGAGCGCGGTTCGGCGATACCTTCGGCATCTTCGCGCTGGCGCAGGTCACGGCGGTGGCTGGGATCCACGCCCAACTCGCCGGTAAACGAACCGCCCAGCGTCTTGTAGGCCGCCATCAACGTGCGCAGGCGCTCGTTGATCTGCCGGTTCTCGCGCTCGCGGCGCTGCTGCAGGGTCTGCATCACCAGCAGGCGGATGCCCACGCCCAGCAGGGTGATCAGGACCAGGCCAGCCAGGGTGGACAGCACGCCCTGCCAGGAACTGAAATCGATACCGCGCATCGTCGGAGCTCCGGCAGGAAGAACCTGCATCTTGCCCCAGACCGTGCCCCAGATACGCGAAAGGCCCCACCACCCGGTGGGTGGCAGGGCCTTCGGTCACGGCGCGATTACTTGCGCTTGGCGACCTTGCGTACGGACTTGGCCGGTGCCTTCTTGGCAGCAGCCTTCTTGGCCGGAGCCTTCTTGGCGGCGACCTTCTTCAGCGGCGCAGCCTTCTTGGCGACCGTCTTGCGGGTGGCTGCAACCTTCTTGCCAACTGCCTTCTTGGCAACGGCGGTCTTCTTGCCGACAACCTTCTTGGCAGCGGCGGTCTTCTTGCCGACGGCCTTCTTGGCGACGGCAGCCTTCTTGCCGACAACCTTCTTGGCGGCCGCGGTCTTCTTGGTGGCGACCTTCTTGGTGGCGGCAACCTTCTTGCCGACAACCTTCTTCGCAGCCACGGCCTTCTTGCCAGCGACCTTCTTGGCGGCGACGGTCTTCTTGGCCACAGCCTTCTTGGCGGTGGCGACCTTCTTGCCGACAACCTTCTTGGCGGCCGCGGTCTTCTTGGCAACGGTCTTCTTCGCGACGGCAGCCTTCTTGGTGGCAGCCTTCTTCACGGTGGCAACCTTCTTGCCGGCAGCCTTGGTGGCAGCCTTGGTGGTCTTCTTGGCAGCAGCGGCCTTCTTGGTCACAGCCTTGCCTGCAGCCGCCTTCTTCTTGGCCACTTCCTTCTTCAGGGCAGCGGCTTCAGCCTTGGCGTTCTTCTTGGCGGCTTCCAGCTTCTTCTTGGCGTTGGCAACAGTCTTGCCGACCGACTTGGCAGCCTTCTCGGCCTTCTTGGCAACGGTCTTCTCGACCTTGGCCACAGCCTTCTTGGCCTTGGCAACGCGGGTACCGGCAGCCTTGGTGGCGCGCTTGACGGTCTTCTTGACCGACTTCACGGCGTCTTCGGCGGCGTGGGCGATGGTCTCGCCGACATTGGTGGCGGCTTCTTTCACGTTCTCGACGGCGTCGGTCACGACCGACACACCATTACCGTTGCTCATGTTGCCCTCCTGGGGGCCTTAAGTATCAAAACGGGGCGATGCTATACCGACATTGACGATCGTGGAACGGGGCATGCGCCAACTATCGCATCTGTTGCGACGCCAATGGTGTAGCACGCCACCCCTGCAGGCGATGCATGTGTGCAGGAAACCCCTTCTTTTCAGTACTGCGCCGCCCTGACCCAGCTGCCGCAGGCGATCACTGCACGCGCCTGCTCGAATGCAGGCGAAGGTGTGCGTAATGGCGCATCGCGGCACCAGGTTGCGCGGAACTGCGCAAGTCCCGGCCTGTATCCGCAGCGCATCCGATGGAGGAAGAACGCGTACGCAGTCCCTCTGCTGATGCCATGCCCGACCCGAAGATGACGCCGGCCAACCCGCTTCCCGGCATTCGGTTTTCATGGCGCATTTATCCAGATCGCGACACACTCATTCAGCTTGTTTTACCGTAGAGCCGAACGGCCCCCACCCACGCCAGCGAACCGACTCCCATGCGACCGCTTCCCACCCTGCTTACGCTCGCAATCGCCGCCGCCTTCGGTGGCTTCGTTGCCACCGGCCTCAATGCGCACCTGGACAACCGTGCCGACGCTGCGCCGCTGCCGGCAGTACTGCCCACCGCCGCCGCGTTGCCAGCCGCGGTCGCCGGGCAGGCGGTGCCGTCGCTGGCGCCGATGCTGGAGAAGGCGATGCCGGCAGTGGTCAGCGTCAACACCAAGCAGGTGGTGCGCGTGCGCAACCCCTTCTTCAACGATCCGTTCTTCCGCCGCCTGTTCCCGGACATTCCGCAGGAACGCATCAACGAATCGCTGGGCTCGGGCGTGATCATCGACGCCAAGGAGGGCCTGGTGCTGACCAACCACCACGTCATCGACAACGCCGATGACGTGCAGGTGACGCTGGCCGATGGCCGCACGGTCAAGGCCGAGTTCCTCGGTTCGGACCGCGATACCGACATCGCGCTGATCCGCATTCCGGCGCAGAACCTGACCGACATCAAGCTCGGCAACAGCGACCAGCTGCGCGTGGGCGACTTCGTGGTGGCCATCGGCAACCCGTTCGGCTTCAGTCAGACGGTCACCTCGGGCATCGTTTCGGCGGTGGGCCGCAGCGGCATCCGCGGCCTGGGCTACCAGAACTTCATCCAGACCGATGCGTCGATCAACCCGGGCAACTCGGGTGGCGCACTGGTCGATCTGCAGGGCCAGCTGGTCGGCATCAACACCGCCAGTTTCAACCCGCAGGGCAGCATGGCCGGCAACATCGGCCTGGGCCTGGCGATTCCCTCCAATCTGGCACGCAGCGTGGTCGACCAGCTGGTCAAGCATGGCGTGGTGGTGCGCGGCACGCTGGGCGTGGAGAGCCAGAACCTGACCGCACAGATCGCGCAGGGCCTGGGCCTGGGCGAAACCCGCGGCGCGCTGGTCACCCGCGTGCTGGCCGGTTCGGCCGCGGCCGCTGCAGGCCTGAAGCCGGGCGACGTGGTGGTGTCGGCCAACGGCCAGCGCGTGGACAGCGCCGAGGCGCTGCACAACGTGGAAGGCCTGGCCGCAGTGGGCAGCCCACTGGCCCTGGACGTGCGCCGCGAGGGCAAGTCGCTGCAGATCAAAGCGATATTGAAGGAACAGGCACGCGCGGTCACCGGCGAGAGCCTTGACCCCCGCCTGGGCGGTGCCACCTTCGTCGACCTGCCCGAGTCGCTGCGCCAGTCCGGCGTTGGCGGTGTGCTGGTCAGCGAGGTCAAGCGCGGCAGCCGCGCGGCCAGCAACGGCCTGCAGCAGGGCGACATCATCACCGATGCAACGGTAGGTGAATTCGCCGACCTGGCCAGCTGGCGCGCCAATTTCCAGCAGCGCCCACCGACGCTGGTGCTGCGTGTGCTGCGCAACAATGGCCAGCAGCAGGGCCAGCTCGTGATGCGCTGATCGCCCAGCCGTAACACCCCCTATACCCCGGCAATGCTATTGCTGTCAGTCCAGGTCGGCACCGCCGCCCCCCGTTCCCCCATCGCAACAGGAGTGATTCGATGAGCCCCACCAATACCGAGAACCTGAAGGACCACCTGGGTGAAGCCGGTTCCCACCTGAAGCAGGCCGCCAGCGCTGCCGGCGGTGCGATCAAGGGCGCAACCGGTGCAGCAACCGACGAACTTCGCATCGGCAAGGCCAACGTCAAGGCTGAGCTGTCCGACAGCGCGCTGTCGGGCCTGGCCGCCGCCGAATTCGGCGGAGCCGCCGCCAAGGAACAGGTCGATGCACTGATGGACAAGGGCAAGGACCTGATCGACAGCGCCGCTGAACTTATCCGCGAACGTCCGCTGGCCTCGTTCGGCGTCGCCTTCGCTGCCGGCTGGATCATCGCCAAGCTGGCCCGCGGCAGCAGCGACAAGTAAGCCGCAGCGTGAGCGAAGACAACGCGCAAGCGCCTGATCCAGCGGCCACACCGCCGCTGGATGAGAGCATCCGCCAGGTCGGCGCGGCCGGTCGTGCCGCCGCCGATTCTGCCAAGCACACGGTACGTTCCCTGCGCCGGTTGGCCTCGGCCGACTTCGCGCTGGCGCGCAGCGCATTCGGTCGCGCGCTGGCCTGGGCCGGCGTGGCGATCGTGTTCGGCGCCTCGGCCTGGCTGCTGATGGCCGCCACCCTCATCGCCCTGCTGCAGAGCTGGGGCCTGAGCTGGCTGCAGGCCCTGCTGATCACCTCGCTGCTGAGCCTGGCCGTGACCGGCTACGCGATCTGGCGGGTGTCCTACTTCTTCCACCACACCGGCATGCACGCCACCCGGCGCCAGTTGTCGCGCCTGGGCCTGTTCGACGAGCCCAGCGAGGACGACCCTGATGCCGGGGTACAGCTGCCGGAGGGCAAGCCATGAAGTTCGGCGCGCTGCAGCGGCGGGTAAAGCGCTGCGAACAGGTGGTGACCGTCCGCCTGGGCGAAACCCAGGACCACTGGGGCACGCTCAGCCAGGTCTGGCGCCAGGGGTGGTCGCCGGTGCGCATCATCGTGGTCGGCCTGGCCGGTGGCTTCATCGCCGGCAAGTTGGAAGTGCCGGGCCGGGTGAACGGTGCACGCTGGCTGCAGATGGTGGGTTCGGTCTCGAACCTGTTCGCCAGTGCACAGGCAGCGTTCGCCACGGCGATGGCAGCACAGGCCGCGGCCACCGCCGACGATGCAGCCGAAGAAGCCGACGATGCCAGCGAACAGGCACAGGCGGCAGCATCAGCGGCTGGCGCTCGACCGGCCCCAGCACCACAACCGCAGGCAGCACCGGAACCGGAAGTGCGCGAACCGCGACCGGCCGAAGCAGCCACTGAGCTGTCCGAACGTTGATTCACGGGATCCGCCGCGCCGATCGCGGCCGGCGGATAATGCGTATCCCTTCCCGGTTGGTGCGTCGATGAGCGAGTTCCCTCTGTCCCCGTCACCAGCCGGCCCGGAACTGCCCGAGGCGCCACTGCCGCCCACCTCGCGCCCGCGTGGGCCGATGTCGCTGGTGGTGCTGGCCGCGCTGGCGGTGGGCTACACCTTGTGGGCGGCCCAGGACATCATCCTGCCGGTGCTGCTGGCGATGTTCTTCGCGCTGGTCGGCAACCCGATCCTGCGCCTGCTGCAGAAGCTGTGGATCCCCCGTGCGCTGGGCGCGCTGCTGATTCTCGGTGCCGGCCTCGGCGTGACCGGTTCGCTGGCGGTGCAGCTGATCGGCCCCGCAATGGAATGGGCGCAGGAAGCCCCGCAACAGCTGCGCAAAGTGGCCCGCCAGGTGCAGGACCTGACCAAGCCGGTGCAGCAGGCCAACCAGGCCGCGGAAAACTTCGCCCGCGTTGCCGGCGGCGACAGCAACCGCAAGGTGCAGGTGATCCGCACCCAGCTGGACGACCCGTACCGCATGCTGACCCGCGCGCCGCGGCTGGCCGCCTCGGTGCTGGCCGTGGTGCTGCTGACCCTGTTCTTCATGATCTACGGGCAGAGCCTGCAGCGCGCGGCCATCGCCCTGTTTCCGAACCGACAGCAGCAACGCTTCACCAGTGACATCCTGCGCTCGATCGAACGCGAGGTCTCGCGCTACGTGCTGACCATCAGCGTGATCAATACCCTGGTCGGCCTCGTGTTCGCCGGCGTGCTGATGCTGCTGGGCATCAGCCTGCAGGAAGCGCTGTTGTGGGGCACGGTGGCCGCACTGCTGAATTTCGCACCCTATGTGGGCCCGCTGATCGGCGTGGCGCTGATGCTGCTGATGGGCTTTGTCGAGTTCCGCGACCCGCTGCAGGCGCTGTTGCCGGCCGCCGCCTACCTGGGCCTGCATACCCTGGAAGGGCAGATGGTGACCCCGGTCGTGCTGGGCCGGCGCATGAAGCTGTCACCGCTGGTGCTGATCCTGGCACTGATGGTATTCGGCTGGGCCTGGGGCATGATCGGGCTGCTGCTGGCGGTACCGCTGCTGGTGTGCATCAAGCTGGTGCTGGCGCGGCTGGACGGCATGCAGGGCTGGGCGCGCCTGCTGGAATGAAAGCCCGCGCGGGCGGGGGTAGAATGGCGGGGTGAAATTCCCTGTCCTTGCCATCACCCTCGACCTCGACGACACGCTCTGGCCGTTCGCTCCGATCGGCGCCCGCATCGACCTGGTCCTGCACGCGTGGATGCGTGAACACAGCCCTGCCACCGCTGCGATGTATCCGCTGGCGGCGATGCGCGAACTGCGCGAGCGCTCGTTCCGAGACAATCCACACCTTCACCATGACCTCAGCGCGCTGCGTCGGTTGACGCTGCAGGAGGCGCTGCAGAACAGTGGTGCCAGCCTGGCGTTGCTGGAGCCGGCCTACGAAGCGTTCTACGCCGCACGCAACCAGGTCGAATGCTATCCCGATGCGATCGATGCACTGGCGCGGATTGCCGCGCGGGTACCGGTCGCAGCGCTGAGCAACGGCAATGCCGATCTGGAGCGGATCGGCCTGGCCCATCATTTCGCCTTCCAGCTGGGCGCGCGCGAACACGGCGCGGCCAAGCCGGACGCGAGCATCTTCCACGCCGCCTGCACCCGACTGGGTGTGGCGCCGGCACAGGTACTGCACGTGGGCGACCACGCCGAGATGGACGTAGCCGGGGCGATCGCCGCTGGCCTGCGCGGCTGTTGGATCAACCGCGAAGCCGCCACCTGGACCCATCCGAACCTGCAGCCGGACCTGCAGTTCGACACCCTCACCGGCCTGGCCGACTGGTTGGACGACAACCTCGATGCCGCCGCACCCCGGAGTATCTGACGCATGAGCGAGATCACTGGTTTCACCGCCGAAACCGCCGCAGCCCTGCCGCTGCATGTGCTGGGCCGCGAGCAGTTCGCAGCCTGGAAGGATGGCCAGCCGGCCGCTACCCAGGCCTGGCTGGCATCGCAGGGCTTCACCGCCGGCGCGCACAGCGTGGCTCTGCTGCCGGGCACCGATGGCCTGGCCGGTGCGGTGATCGGTGTCGGTGACCGCGCTGATGCCTACAGCTATGCGCATGCGCCGCATGCCCTGCCGGAAGGTAGCGTGTGGCAGCTGGCCAGCGAACTTCCGGCCGACGAACAGGCGCTGCTGCAGCTGGGCTGGGGCCTGGGCAGCTACCGCTTCGACCGTTACCGCAAGCGCAATCGCGCCCCGGCACAGCTGGTGGCGGCGCCGTCCGGCGAAGTGGCCGATCTGATCGCCGCCAGCCTGCGCGTGCGCGACTGGGTCAACACGCCGACCGAAGACATGGGTCCGCAGCAGCTGGAAGACGCCGCGCGTGCCCTGGCCGAGGCGCATGGCGCGCAGGTCGAGGCGATCACCGGCGATGAACTGCTGAAGCAGAACTTCCCGGCCATCCACGCCGTGGGCCGCGCCTCGCACCGTGCGCCGCGCCTGGTGGTACTGCGCTGGGGCAAGGAAACCGATCCTGCACTGGTGCTGGTCGGCAAGGGCGTGTGCTTCGATACCGGCGGCCTGGACATCAAGCCGGCCGACGGCATGCGCAACATGAAGAAGGATATGGGCGGTGCTGCCCACGCGCTGGCCCTGGCCGGCCTGGTGATGGCACGTGGTCTGCCGGTGCGCCTTACCCTGCTGGTGCCAGCAGTGGAAAACGCGATCGGTCCGGATGCCTTCCGCCCGGGCGAAGTGATCGCCACCCGCAAGGGCCTGAGCGTGGAGATCGACAACACCGACGCCGAAGGCCGCGTGATCCTGTGCGACGCGTTGACCTTCGCCAGCGAACAGAAACCGGACCTGGTGCTGGACTTCGCCACCCTCACCGGCGCTGCGCGCATCGCGCTGGGCCCGGATCTGCCGGCGCTCTTCAGCAATGACGACAGCGTCGCCCAGCAGTGGCTGCAGGCCGGCGACGCAACCCGCGACCCGGTCTGGCGCATGCCGCTGTGGCGCCCGTACCTGCGTTACCTGAGCAGCGGCATCGCCGACCTGGCCAACGCCGGTTCGCGCATGGCCGGCTCGGTCACCGCCGCGCTGTACCTGGAACGTTTCCTGGAAGATGGCCAGCGCTGGGCCCATCTGGACGTCTACGCCTGGAACGACGGCGAACGCCCGGGCCGTCCGGCCGGCGGCGAAGCGCTGGCGCTGCGTTCGGCGTGGGCAATGCTGAAGGCGCGTTACGCCTGAGGGAGGCGCCGGGCATGGCCCGGCGCTACCGATGCCGGTGCGGGTACCGATCCGCACTCCCGATGGGTGCCGGCCTTGGTCGGCGCTGCATCGCCGGCAAATCTGACGAAAAATTGAATTTCGGCCCCGGCCGGGTTCTGCGAGGATGTGTGGGTCGACCACCCACACGCTCCGTGAAGGCAGGACTCCGACCATGTCGCTCTTCCGCTACACCCGCGCCGGCCAGACACCGGGCGCACCGCGCAAGCATTCACCGCTGCTCTGGATCGCATTGATCGCTCTCATTCTGGGTGCGATCGCGCTGGCCTTCGCCTGGTTGGCCGGCTGGATCGGCAACCGCCTGACCGCGCAGCGCTTCACCGACACCATCGAGGCCACCGGCCCGGCCCATCCCGGCTTCCGCCGCGCGCACAGCAAGGGCATCTGCGTGAGCGGCTGGTTCGAACCCAGCGCACAGGCCCCGACACTATCCAGTGCGCGCGTGTTTTCGCAGCAGAAAGTACCCGTGATGGGCCGCCTGTCGATCGGTGGCGGCGACCCTTACGGTGCCGACAACACCGCACGCGTACGCAGCCTCGCTGTGCAGATGGTCAGCGATGACGGCCAGGAATGGCGGATGGCGATGAACAGCTTCCCGTTCTTCGCCGTGCCCGATGCCGAGGCCTTCTACGAGCAGACGCGCGCCTCCATTCCGGACCCGGCCACCGGCAAGCCCGACCCGCAGAAAATGGCTGCAGTGCTGGCGAAATACCCCAGTGCACAAGCGTTCCAGCAGTGGGCCAAGACGGCACCGTGGACCAGCAGTTGGGCCGATACCACCTTCAACAGCGTCAACAGCTTCTGGTTCACCAATGCGCAGGGCCAGAAGCGCGCGGTGCGCTGGCATTGGCAGCCGCAGGCGCCGGTGGTGGAAATGGATGCGGAAACGCGCAAGCAGGCCAGCGTCGACTTCCTCAGCCAGGAACTGCAGCAGCGCCTGGCCAGCGGCCCGGTGCGCTGGAACCTGGTGGTTACCACCGCCGAGCCCGGCGATGCCATCGATGATCCGTCGGTACCGTGGCCCGAGTCGCGTGATCAGGTCGTGGCCGGCGTGCTCAGCCTGGACCGCATGCAGTCGCAGGAACAAGGCGCGTGCGGCCAGATCAACTTCGATCCGCTGATCCTGCCCAGCGGCGTGCGCGGCAGTGACGATCCGATCCTGGCCGCCCGATCGGCGGTGTATTCGCAGTCCTTCAACCGCCGCGAACGCGAGCGCGCCACCGGCAACGTCGAGCAACCGAAGGAGGCCGCACGATGAGCACCGGCAACGGCCACTTCAACCTGCTGGCGCGGGTGCTGCACTGGTCCATGGCACTGATGATCATCGCCATGCTGTTCGTCGGCGTGACCATGGTCGCCTCGCTGCACCTGCGGCCGATGCTGATCGATCTGCACCGCCCCTTGGGCATCGCCATCGGCGTACTGGTGCTGCTGCGTCTGTACAACCGGCTGTGCCATCGTCCGCCGCCGCTGCCTTCCGACCTGCCCGCCTGGCAGGTGCTGGCAGCGAAGGCCTCGCACTGGATGCTGTATGCGCTGATGCTGGCGATGCCGCTGATCGGCTGGGCGATGCTGTCGGCCGGTGGTTACCCGATCGTGCTGTGGGGCGGCCTGCACCTGCCACCGATCGTGCCCCATACACCGGCGTTGTATGCCGCGTTGCGTAATGCGCACAGCCTGCTGGCCTATGTGTTGTTCGCCACGGTGCTGATGCATGTGGGTGCGGCGTTGTTCCACCTGTGGGTGCGGCGTGATGGGGTGTTCCAGGCGATGGCGCGCGGGAAGGATTGAGAGGGTTCGCCGGGCGTTCCCGGCGGATCGTTTCTGCGCCTGTGGAGGGGTGTCACTTTCTTTGCTCGTGCAAAGAAAGTAACCAAAGAAACACGCCGCCAGATCGCGAGCCGGTGCTGCGCACCGGTGCCCTGCGCTTCTCGGTGAATCAGGGGACGGCGCCGAAAGCCAGCCGACTAACAGTCGGCTCTACAGAAGCAGTGGCGCCCTTGCGCCCCTGATTCCCCTGCGATGCTCGGCTCGCTAAAAGGCGGACCCAACGTCAAAGGCAAAAGCTGCACCCAGTAGATCCACGCCATGCGTGGATGCCGTTGCCGTTGCCGTTGCCGTTGCCGTTGCCGTTGATCTTGACCTTCCAGTCCGCCTTCAAGCGAGCCGAGCACCGCAGGTCCGGCGAGGGCGAAGAGGTGCGGGTGTCTGAGCGCAGCGAGTTCCCGCACCGTCCCTCGACGGACCGAGGAGCGCAGGGCACCGGCGTGCGAAGCACGCCGGCTCGCGGCCGGCGGAGCGTTTCTTTGGTTACTTTCTTTGCGCGCAAAGAAAGTGAAACCTCTCCGCAGGCGCGGAAATGATCCCCTACAACCATCCCTTCTGCCGCGCCAGCCGGTACGCCTCGATGCGGTTGGCCACGCCCAGCTTGCCGATGCACTCGGACAGATAGTTGCGCACCGTGCCGTGCGACAACCCCAGCTGCTCGGCGATCTCGCTGGCGGTGCGGCCCTCGCCCGCCAGCCGCAGCACGCGGCGTTCGCGGTCGGTCAGGGGGTCGGCCTGCGACCACGCATCCAGCGCCAGCTGCGGGTCGATCGCGCGGATGCCCTGTTTCACCTTGCGCAGGGCATCGGCCAGGTTCTCGGCCGGTGCGTCCTTCAACAGATAACCCAGCACGCCGGCTTCCAGCGCGCGGCGCAAAAAACCCGCACGGGCGAAGGTGGTCACGATCACTACCTTGATCGGCAGTTCGTGGCGGGCGATGCGCTGTGCCAGCTCCAACCCGCTAAGGCCAGGCATCTCGATGTCGGTGACCAGGATATCCGGCTGCAGCTGCTGCAGCATGCGCCACGCCGCTTCGCCATCGGCAGCGCTGCCCAGCACCTCGATGTCCGGCTCCAGACCCAGCAGTGCCGACAACGCACCGCGCACCATCGCCTGATCTTCGGCCAGCAGGATGCGGATCATGCGGCACCATCCTGCACCCATGACGCTGGCGACAGCGGCGTGGTCGCGGCCACCAGAGGCACGCGCACGGTCAACACCGTGCCTTCCCCGCGCGGCGACTGCAGCGTCAACTGACCACCCAGCGCCGCCGCCCGCTCACGCATGCCACACAATCCATTGCCCTCGGCCTGTACCCCACCGCGGCCGTCATCACGTATCTGCATCGCCAACTGTCGCTCCTCAAGCTTGAAATCCACCTGCACGCGGGTCGCCTGTGCATGGCGCACGATGTTGGTTGCTGCCTCGCGCAGCACCAGCGCCAGTCCACGCTCCACGTCGACCGGCATCGGTGGCGGCGGTGTGTACTGCAGGTGTACCTGCTGGCATTCCAGCAGCAGGCGTGCCGACGCCAGCTCGCCGGCCAGGTCGCTGGCGCGGATGCCGGTCACCGCACTGCGGACCTGTGCCAGCGCCTCGCGGGCGATGGCCTCGGCTTCACCGATCTCCTGCCGCGCACGCGCGTCGTCACGGTCGTACAGCTTGCGCGCCAGCTCCAGCTTCAACGTGATCAGCGACAGCGTGTGGCCCAGCAGATCGTGCAGGTCGCGGCCGATACGCTCGCGCTCGGCGGTGGTGGCGAGCCGCCGCACTTCGTCCTGTGACAGCTGCAGGGCAACGTCGCGCTGCTGGCTCAAGGCCTCCACATTCACCACCAGCCCGACGATGAACGACACCGCCGGCATCCACACCATCGCCTGCCATGGGTAGCCGAAATACAGCGCGGCACTGCAGAACAGGAGATTCAGCCCGGTGAGCTGCAGCAGGTACACCCACCAGCCACCACGGCTGCTCATGCGGATCATCACGCTGCCGAACACGAAGTAGCTCAGTCCCGACGGATACCACGGCAGCAGTACCAGGGCCATGAGGATCATGCCCAGCGCATAGCGCCAGGCGTGGTGCCGTGGCGCCAGCATCACCTTCGCATAGAGCAGCAGGAACAACGGATAGCTGACCAGGGTCAGCAGCAGCCAGCGCAGCGTGAAGCCATTGCCGAGTACTGGGGTGAGGAAGATCCAGACCGACCACAGCAGGTGGATCGCACCGCTCCAGGGCGACTTGCCACGTCGCAGCAGTTCGGCCACGGCCGAATCCGGCGCGGGGCGCAACAGGGACGCAAGCCAACTCGACGGCACGGGAGAATCCAGGCGGGGACGATCGCTGCCGATCATGCCAGTTCAGCCGATCCGGCGCAGGCGGCGGCGCGCCAGCAGCAGCGCGACCACGGTCACCGCCAGCAGCACCAGCAGATGGCTGGCGAGGCTGCCCACCGACGGCAGCCCGACCACCGGCAGCGCCAGCTGCGCCAGATGCCAGGTCGGCCACAGCGGTGCCATCGTCGAGAACAACTTCGGCAGCGCCGACAGTGGCAGCCACAGGCCCGACAGCAGGGCCAGCGGCAGGTAGACCAGGTTGACCATTGCCGGTGCCGCACTGGCACTGACATGGCTGCCGATCAGCAGGCCGATCGCCCCCAGCGGCAACGCCGCCAGGCCGGCCACCGCCATCAACTGCACCACCTGCAGCACGTGCAGCTGCACGCCACCAAGCACGCGCGCTACACCGATCAGCAGCGCTGCTACCAGCAGCGCGAACATCACCGCCATGGCCAGCCGTGCCAGCAACGGTGCCGCCGCCGGCATCGGCAGCGCGCGCTTGAGCGTCAGCAGGCCACCTTCGCGATCCAGCGCCAGCTGCACGCCGAAGCCGAACAGCGCCGGGGCCATCGCACCAAACACGCAGTAGGTGGCCAGCAGGTACAGCGGTGCGTGACCGCGCCCGAGCAGCACGCCGAACAACAGGTAGAACAGCACCGGGAACAGCAGCGAAGGCACGGCGAACGCCGGCGTGCGCCAGGCGCGGCGCAGTTCGGCCACCAGTTCAGCGCGGTACGGGCGCAGAACCTGGCGCCATGCAGGCAGCGGCAACCTGGCGGTGCGGGCAAGGGTGTTCATGCGGCCTCCCGGGTCATGTCGAGGAAAGCGTCGGCCAGCGCCGCGCCCTGTACTTCCAGCTCACGCAGCTGCGCATCGGCGGCCAGCAGGCGCGCCACCACCGGCTCGGCCGGGCTCGCCAGCAGCTGTAGATGCTCGCCGTCACGCTGCACCTGCTGCACGCCCGGCCACTGCTGTACGTCTTCAGCAGGCAGCACACTGCGGCAGCGGATGCGGCGCGGCCGATCGGCCAGACGCAGCTCGCTCAACGGCGCATCGGCCAGCACCCGGCCCTGCTCCAGCACCACCACCTGCTGTGCCAGCGCTTCGGCTTCCTCCAGGTAATGGGTGGTCAGCAGCACGCCGCAGCCTTCGGCCACCAGCTGCCGGATCGCCTGCCACATCGCCTGCCGCGCCTGGATGTCCAGGCCGGTGGTGGGCTCGTCCAGGAACAGCACGCGCGGGCGGCCACACAGGGCGATGGCGAACTGCACCGCACGCTGCTGGCCGCCGGACAGCTGGCCGTAGCGACGGCGTGCCAGTGCCAGCAGGCCGGCGCGCTTCAGTATCTCCTGCAGCGGCATCGGGTCCGGATAGCAGGCGCTGGCCTGCGCCACCAGTTCGTCCACCTGCAGCATCGGCGGCAGGCTGGTGCTCTGCAGCATCACGCCCAGTCCGAGGCGGCTGCTGCGCTGTTGCGGGTCGCCACCGAGCAGCTCGACCTGGCCGGCATCGGCACGACGCAGGCCCAACAGCACGCTGATCGCGGTACTCTTGCCGGCACCGTTGCGGCCCAGCAATGCCAGCACCTGGCCAGCGCGGACCTGCAGGTCGATGCCCTGCAGGGCGGTATGGTCGCGGTAGCGCACCTGCACCTGCTGCAGGCGGGCCAGCGACGGGGCGATCGGATCCATGGGCGGTACCGGTAGCGGGGACGTTGCCATCCTGTGCCGCCGTGGTCACATTTCGCAGTTGCCGCCGTCAGTGTCATCAGGTGACAGCTGTCACTGCCGTCATCGCCGTACCTGCCTTCATGCTGTGCCGCACGCTCCACCGCCGGAACCGCCGCCGTCCGCCCTTCCGGTCACACCCGCCCGAACGCCTGTGATGGAACGAATGAACGCTTCTGCCGAGCTGTTGAAGGAACTCCGTATCGACCGCAAGTCGCCGCCGCCCGCCGCCGGTGGTAGCAATGGCGGTGGCCGCCGTTGGCTGTGGATCGCAATCATCGTGATCGTGCTGCTGATCGCCGCCGCCCTCGCCTTCCTGTTCGGCCGCGCACCGGCCGTGGAGGTGGAAACCGCGCCCGCCGTGGCCATCCAGCAGGGCAGCGCCAGCAGTTCGGTGCTCGACGCCAGCGGTTACGTGGTCGCCCGGCGCATGGCCACGGTGTCAGCCAAGATCACCGGCAAGGTGCGCGAGGTGATGATCGAAGAAGGCATGCGGGTGGAACAGGGCCAGATCATGGCCACGCTGGACCCGATCGATGCCGATGCGCAGCGCAGCCTGTATGCCTCGCAGCTGCAGGCCGCACGCAGCCAGGTGGCCGGCCTGGAGGCGCAGCAGAAGCAGGCCACCGCCGAGGCCAGCCGCCTGCAGGCGCTGGTCGGTCAGCAGCTGGTGTCGCGCTCGCAGTACGACCAGGCCGTCGCACAGCGCGACAGCCTGCGTGCGCAGCTGGAGACCGCCCAGCGCAACGTCAAGGTCGCCAACGACCAGCTGGCCATCGCCGATCTGGGCGTGGACAACAACATCGTGCGCGCACCGTTCTCCGGCGTGGTCACTGCCAAGGCGGCGCAGCCCGGCGAAATCGTCTCGCCGCTGTCGGCCGGCGGTGGCTTCACCCGTACCGGCATCGGCACCATCGTCGACATGGAATCGCTGGAGATCGAAGTGGAGGTGGGCGAGGCCTTCATCGGCCGCGTGCAGCCGAAGATGCCGGTGGAAGCCACGCTCAACGCCTATCCGGAATGGAAGATTCCCGGCGAGGTGATCGCCATCATCCCCACCGCCGACCGCGGCAAGGCCACGGTGAAGGTGCGCGTGGCGCTGAAGGTGAAAGACCCGCGCATCGTGCCGGAGATGGGCGTGCGGGTCAGCTTCCTGGAGCAGGCCCAGCCGCAGGCGGCCGCCAAGCCGCAGGGCGTGCGCGTGCCGGGTGGCGCCGTGGTCCAGCGCGAGGGCGCATCGGTGGCCTTCGTACTGGGTGACCAGAACCGCGTGCAGCAGCGCACGGTCGAGGCGGGCCAGGCGATGGGCAAGGACCGCCAGATCCTCAAGGGCGTGAGCGCAGGTGAATCGGTGGTGGTGAACCCGCCGGACACCCTGCGCGATGGCGCCAAGGTGCAACAGAAACAAGCGCAGTAACGGCCTGGCGCCCATGGGCGCCGCCGGCAACACCGCTCGACGCACGCCCGCGGCCACCGCAGGTGCGCTTCCCCGTTTCCCGCCTTCCGTGGAGAACCACCCATGTCGACCCTGGTTTCACTGCGCAACATCACCAAGACCTACCAGCGTGGCCCTGAGAAAGTGCAGGTGCTGCACGGCATCGACCTGGACATCGCCAGCGGCGACTTTGTTGCGCTGATGGGCCCGTCCGGCTCGGGCAAGACCACCCTGCTCAACCTGATCGGTGGGCTGGACAACCCCAGTGGCGGCGAGATCAGCATCGAGGGCGAGCGCATCGACCAGATGAGCGGCGGCCAGCTGTCCACCTGGCGCAGCCACCACGTCGGCTTCGTGTTCCAGTTCTACAACCTGATGCCGATGCTGACCGCGCAGAAGAACGTGGAACTGCCGCTGCTGCTGACCCACCTCAATGCCGCCCAGCGCCGCCGCAATGCGGAGATCGCACTGACCCTGGTGGGCCTGGCCGACCGCCGCAGTCACCGCCCGAATGAACTGTCCGGCGGCCAGCAGCAGCGTGTGGCGATCGCGCGGGCGATCGTCTCCGACCCGACCTTCCTGATCTGCGACGAACCCACCGGCGACCTCGACCGCCAGTCCGCCGAGGAGATCCTGGGCCTGCTGCAGCAGCTCAACCGCGAGCACGGCAAGACCATCATCATGGTCACCCATGACCCGAAGGCCGCCGAGTACGCCACGCACACGGTGCACCTGGACAAGGGCGAGCTGGCCGACGCGCCGCTGGCCCACTGACGGAGGCCACGGCGATGAAATACTTCTCGTTGGTGTGGGCACAGCTGTTCCGCAGCCGCACCCGTACTTTGTTGACCCTGCTGTCGGTGGTGGCTGCGTTCCTGCTGTTCGGCATGCTCGACTCGGTGCGCGTGGCATTCACCTCCGGCGGCAGTGTGGAAGGCGCCAACCGCCTGGTGGTGGCCTCGCGGCTGTCGATCACCCAATCCCTGCCGATCCGCCTGGAAACGCAGATACGCCAGGTCGCCGGTGTGCGCGACGTGGCCTACGGCATGTGGTTCGGTGGCATCTACCAGGACCCGAAGAATTTCTTCCCGAACTTCTCGGTATCGCCCAACTACTTCGATGTCTACCGCGAACTGCAGATCGACCCGGCGCAGCTGGAGGACTGGAAGAACACGCGCACCGGCGCGATCGTCGGCGAAACCCTGGCCAAGCAGTTCGGCTGGAAGATCGGCGACACCATTCCACTGCAGGCGACGATCTTCCCGCGGGGTGGCAGCAACGACTGGCCGTTGGAGCTGAAGGGCATCTATCGTTCCAGGGATCCGGCACAGGCCTCCAACGAAGAACGCCAGTTGATGATGAACTGGAAGTACTTCGATGAGTCCAACGACTACATCAAGAACCAGGTGAGCTGGTACACGGTCACGCTGGATAACCCGGACCAGTCCTCACGGGTGGCGCAGGCCATCGATGCGATCTCGGCCAACTCCGACCACGAAACCAAGACCCAGACCGAGTCGGCGTTCCAGCAGGCCTTCGTCAAGCAGTTCGCCGACATCGGCATGATCGTCACCTCGATCATGGGCGCGGTGTTCTTCACCCTGCTGCTGTTGACCGGCAACACCATGGCGCAGGCGGTGCGCGAGCGCGTGCCGGAGCTGGCCACGCTGAAGACGCTGGGCTTCAAGGACAGCACCGTGCTGACCCTGGTGATGGTGGAGTCGGTGCTGCTGATTGGCCTGGGTGGCCTGATCGGCATGGGCCTGGCCGCGCTGATCCTTCCGGCGATCGGACCGAAAAGCATGGGCATGCTGCCACCGCACGTGCCGACACCCACCTGGCTGATGGGGCTGGGCCTGATCGTGGTGATCGGCATCATCGTCGGGTTGCTGCCGGCGCTGCGTGCCAAGCGCCTGAAGATCGTCGACGCACTGGCCGGCCGCTGAGGAGGACACCCACATGTTCAAGAGCAAACTCAAGAAGTGGCTGGGCAACGGCGTGACGGTGCTCCTGCTGGTGATCGGCCTGGTGCTGTGGATCAGCCTGCCATGGTTTGGCGTACTGGCCGTGGCTGTGCTGGTGGCGCTGTGGCTGCTGCTGACCCGTGGCGGCCGGCTGGCACTGGCCGCTACCCGCATCGGCGTGGCCAGCCTGCCGCAGCGCTGGGGCGCGTCCTCGGTGATCGTGGTCGGCATCGCCGGCGTGGTCGGCGTGCTGGTGGCCATGCTGGCGATGGGCGAAGGCTTCCAGGCCACGCTCAACAACACCGGCGATGACACTACCGCCATCGTGCTGCGCGGTGGCTCGCAGGCCGAGACCAACTCGGTCATCACCCGCGAGCAGGTACCCACGCTGTCCACCCTGCCCGGCATCACCCGCGATGCCGAAGGTCGACCGCTGCTGTCGCCGGAGCTGTCGCAGGTGGTCAACCTGGTGTCGAAGTCCGATGGCACCGACGTCAATGCGCAGTTCCGCGGCGTCGGCCCGCAGGCGTGGGCGGTGCATGACAAGGTCAAGATCGTCGAAGGCCGCAAGTTCGCCACCGGCCTGCGCGAAATCGTGGTCGGCCAGGGCGCCAAGGGCCAGTTCCGCGATCTGGATGTCGGCAAGACGCTGACGCTCGGCAACCAGACCTGGACCGTGGTAGGTGTGTTCGCCACCGGCGATGCACATGATTCGGAGCTGTGGACCGACGCCGATACGCTGGCCACCACCTACCAGCGCAGTGCGTGGCAGTCGATCAGCGTGCGCACCGATGGCAAGGCCGGCTTCGAGCAGTTCAAGGCCGCCGTCGCCGCCGACCCGCGCCTGAAGCTGGATGTGGAAACCACGCGTACCTACTACAGCAAGCAGGGCGGCGGCCTGACCAAGCTGATCGACATCCTCGGCAAGGTGATCGGCACGATCATGGCAGTGGGTGCGGTGTTCGGCGCGCTCAATACGATGTATGCCGCGGTGGCGACGCGCGCGAGAGAGATTGCGACCATGCGCGCGATCGGCTTCCGTGGCCTGCCGGTGGTGACGGCAGTGATGCTGGAAACGATGCTCCTGGCGCTGCTGGGTGGCCTGCTGGGATGTGCGGTGGCATGGCTGTTGTTCAACGGTTACAGCGTGTCCACCATCGGCAGCAACTTCAGCGCGGTGGTGTTCAAGTTCCATGTGTCGCCGGAACTGCTGTGGACGGGATTGAAATGGGCGCTGGGCATTGGGCTGGTGGGTGGCCTGTTCCCGGCGCTGCGTGCGGCACGATTGCCGATCACCACGGCGTTGCGCGAAACCTGAGCATCACGCAGCTATAGAACGCGCATTGCGCAGGGGACGGAGCGGAGGCTCCGTCCTTTTTTGTTTGAGCGTCATCCACGCATGGCGTGGATCTACTGATGCGACGCATCCACGCGTGGCGTGGATCTACTGATGCGACGCATCCACGCGTGGCGTGGATCTACTGGTGTGATGCATCCACGCATGGCGTGGATCTACTGATGCGACGCATCCACGCATGGCGTGGATCTACTGATGCGACGCATCCACGCATGGCGTGGATCTACTGATGCGGCACATCCACGCATGGCGTGGATCTACTGGCGTGATGCATCCACGTATGGCATTGACCGATGCATTACGCGCGGATCCAGTAGATCCACGCCATGCGTGGATGGATGTCTGTGCACACGCGCCGCTACAGATTGCGGGAAATCCGCCGCTATCGATGCCTCTGCCCATCGCAAACGCAGCGCACGTGACGCTGCGCACAGCGCATCTGTGGATTGTTGGTTGCGATTCATTTTCGCGCACCTCCACAGCGCAGAGACAAACAGTTACGAATGGAAACACTCTAGAATCCCGGCCCCCACGTTGGTTTGCAGCACCCCACGCGCCCACAGAACGGGCGCATGTTTTTTCTGAAACACGAGATTTCACGGATGTCCCTGAAAACCAATCCGCTGCGCAACGCGATCGTCATCGCGCTGGCGACCAGCTGCACCACCCCCGCCTTCGCACAGAGCGCCGGCGATACCCCGACCAACCTCGACCGCATCGAAATCACCGGCTCGCGCATCCGCCAGGCCAGTGTCGAAACCGCCCAGCCGGTGGTTGCGCTCAACCGCGCCGAGATCGAGAAGAAGGGCTACGTCAACGTCGCCGACATCCTGCAGGACGTCACCGCCGCCGGTGCACCGAGCCTGAGCCGCGCGTCGTCGCTGAGTTCTTCGCGCGACTTCGGCGGCATGTACGTCAGCCTGCGCAACCTCGGCCCGGAACGCAGCCTGGTGCTGATCGATGGCCGCCGCATGGGCGTCAGTGCCGGCGGCTACTCCGACCTGGCTTCGATTCCCTCGGCCATCGTCGAACGCGTGGAAGTGCTGACCGATGGTGCGTCCGCACTGTATGGCTCGGACGCCATCGCCGGCGTGGTCAACATCATCACCCGCAAGAACTTCGACGGTGGCGAAGCCAGCGTCTACGTCGGCCAGTACGGTGAAGGCGACGGCCAGAAGCGCTCCTACAGCGCCACCTTCGGCAAGACCTTCGACCGCGGCTGGTTCAGCGTCGGCGCCGAGCGCACCAAGGAAGACGAGATCCTCGGCAGCGAGCGCGAGTTCAGCCGTTACCCGGGTGGCCCGCGCCATTCCGACGACGTCAAGGCACTGAACCAGACCACGCAGTGGGGCAGCGTCACCGTCGGTGGCAAGTCGCTGACCGTCGGCCCGGGCGGCGACCCGGGCAACAAGGATAATTTCCACGCGCCGAATCCGGCCGATGGCTCCAATACCAAGACCAACATGAGCCTGCTGAGCGGCCTGGAGCGCACCTCGGTGTTCGCCAACGGCGGCTTCTCGATCAACGATGACCTGCGCATCGTGGCCGACGCGATGTACAGCAAGCGCGAGTCGACCAAGCACCTGGCCGGTTACCCCTACTCGGTGTCCACCGCGCAGGCACGCAACGGTTCCCGTGCGGCCCTGTCCAAGGACAGCGCGTTCAACCACTGGGGCCAGGACGTGCTGTTCTCGCACCGCACCGAAGAAATGCCGCGTGCGACCGAGAACAACCTGGAGACCACGCGCGCCAGCATCGGCATGGAAGGCAGCTTCGAAACCGGTTCGCGTTACTGGGACTGGAACGTCAGCTACATGTACAACCGCAATGAAGGCGAGCGCATCGGTAGCGGCAGCCTGTACCAGCCGCACGTCAACCAGGCCGTCGGCCCGTCCTTCATGGACGGCAACGTGGCCCGTTGCGGTGCGCCGGGCGCGGTGATCGCCGGCTGCGTGCCATGGAACCCGGCCGCTCCGATGGGCTATACGGGCCCGGGCTCGCTGAGCAACCCGGACGTGCAGGACTACCTGTTCACCCGCTTCGTCGACAAGATGAAGAGCACCACCAAGGTCGCCAGCGCCAACATCTCCGGCTCGGTGTTCACCCTGCCGGCCGGTGATGTCATGGCCGCGATGGGCTTCGAGCACCGCAACGAAGAAGCCAGCTATACCCCGGACATGATGGTGCAGAAGGGCGAGATCACCGGCACCACCGGCCAGCCGACCCGTGGCGACTACTCGCTCAACGAGGTCTACCTGGAACTGCAGGTGCCGCTGCTGGCCGACATGCCGTTCGCGCGCGAGCTGTCGCTGGACCTGGCCGGTCGCTACACCGACTACAACACCTTCGGTTCGACCACCAACAGCAAGTTCGGCGTGAAGTGGAAGCCGATCGACAGCCTGCTGGTGCGAGCCACCTACGGCACCGGCTTCCGTGCGCCGACCGTGGACGACCTGTACAGCGGTGGCACGAAGAGCCGTGATTCGTTCACCGATCCGTGCGATACCTCGTTCGGCATCGCCGCCAGCAGCGCGACCGTGGCCGCACGCTGCCAGGCCCTCAAGGTGCCGGCGGACTTCCGCCAGCAGACCGCTTCGGAAGGCAACGTTGCCAACCGTCCGGGCCAGCAGGGCATCGCCGATTTCGACTCCGGTTCCAACGTGAACCTGAAGCCGGAAACCGCCAAGACCTGGACCGTGGGCCTGGTGTACAGCCCCGAGTTCGTGCCGGGCCTGGATGTCAGCCTGGACTGGTGGAAGATCCGCATCGACAACGCGATCGTGGGTGAATCGGCCACCGACATCCTCAACCAGTGCTACGTGCAGGGTGTGGATTCGGCCTGTGGCCGCTTCACCCGTTCGACCAGCGCCAAGACGCTGGGCCAGGTGACGGCGCTGGACCGCTCGCTGGTCAATGCCGGCTACCGCGAAACCGCTGGCTACGATTTCAGCCTGCGCTACCGCCTGCCGGAAACCTCGTTCGGCCGCTTTGCCGCCATCTGGAACACCACCTACACCGAGTACCTGGAGCAGCGCAACGACAGCGCCGCCACCACGCCGGTGGAACAGCGGACCGGCTGGGAGGGCAACTTCCGCGTGCGTTCGACCTTCAACCTGGATTGGCAGTACGGCGATCTGGGCATCGGTTGGACCGCCCGCTACTACTCGGGCATGAAGGAAGCCTGCTCGTACGACCTGAGCGGTGGCCCGGACTGCAACATGGCCGGCTTCGTCTCGCCGTATACCGATGCGCAGCCGAGCCGCAAGGTGGGCTCCAACACCTTCCACGATCTGCAGGTGCGTTACAGCCTGCCGTGGGACGGCACCGTGTCGCTGGGCGTGAACAACGTCTTCGACCACCAGGGCCCGATCATGTACAGCCAGCCGAACAGCAGCTTCACCTACTTCGGTGGCTTCGACATCGGCCGCTTCATGTACATGAAGTACCAGCAGCGCTTCTAAGCCTGCAACCGCGTTCCCGCCACAGCCATCTCTCTCCTGGCTGTGGATGGAAGCAGAACGGCGCCCCTCGGGGCGCCGTTCTTTTTTACGGGGAAGCGGGGTCGGATCCCTCCGCGTTGCGGAGGGATCCGACCCCCTTGGCCCGGCGCTACCGCTTGGCGCGCATCGTGCGGATGTTGTCGCCGACGAACAGGATCAGGCCCGCCCAGATCGCAGCGAAACCGATCGCCTTGGCGGTGTCGAATGCTTCGTGGAAGAAGAACACGCCCAGCAGCAGCTGCAGGCTCGGCGCGATGTACTGCAGGATGCCGACCAGCGACAGCGGAATGCGCTTCACACCGTAAGCGAAGCCGATCAGCGGCACCGCAGTGATCGCGCCGCCGAAGATCAACAGCAGATCGTTGCGCCAGCCCCAGCCGTGGAAGAACGCGCCGCCATGACCGTTCTCTGCCCAGATCGCAAAGGCCAGCGCCGGCAGGAACAGGTACAGGCTTTCCACGCCAAGGCCGGCCACCGGATCGACCGAGACCAGCTTGCGCAACAGGCCATACAGGCCGAACGAACAGGCCAGGCCCAGCGCGATCCACGGCGGCGTGCCGGCATCGATGGTCAGCCAGGCCACACCCACCGCCGCCATTGCCACCGCCACCCACTGCAGGCGGCGCAGCCGCTCCTTCAGCACCAGCACGCCCAGCAGCACGTTCACCAGCGGGTTGATGAAGTAGCCCAGGCTGGTCTCGATGACGTGGCCGGCATTGATCGCCCAGATGTACAGGCCCCAGTTGAAGGCGATGGTCAGGCTCGACACCAGCAGGATCGACAGCGCGCGCGGCTGTGCGGCGATCTTCTGCCACCAGCCCAGGCGCGAACTGAGCAGCAGCCAGCCCAGCACCATCACGGTGCTCCAGATGATGCGGTGGGCGATGATCTGGAACGAGGGCACCTCGTTGAGCAGGTGCCAGTACACCGGCACCAGCCCCCAGATCACGAAGGTGGAGGCGGTGACCAGCAGGCCACGGCGTTGTTCTTTCTCGTCCATGCTCATTTCTTTCGCGTCCTTGCCATTGTCAGTACCACCACACCCAGAAGAATCACCGCCATGGCGAGGAAGTCCCGCCATCCAAAACGTTCACCATTCAATGCGGCGCCCAACAGCACGGCAATCACGGGATTGACGTACGCATAGCTGCCCGCCAGCGCCGGGCGCACGTTCTGCAGCAGCCACACATAGGCGGTGAACGCCACGATCGAACCGAACACACACAGGTAGGCCATCGCCAGCAGGCCACCGGTGTCGGGCAGCGAGGTCGGCCGCTCGCCGACGGCCAGGCCGATCAGCACCAGCAGCACGCCGCCGCAGATCATCTGCCCGGCGGCAGTCATGAACGGGCCCGGCAGATCCAGCCCGCGTGCCCACACCGAACCGAACGCCCAGCCGATCGGCGCGATCAGCAGCAGCACCAGCCCGGTCGGCGAGGCGGTCAGGCTGCTGCCGGCATTGAGCCAGACCACGCCGACAAAGCCGACCGCGATGCCCAGCCATTCGCCCTTGCTGGCGTGCTGGCCACGCAGCGCCGAGAACAGCGCCATCCACAGCGGCACCGAGGCCACCGCCGTGGCCGCCAGGCCCGAGGACACCTCGCGCTCGGCCAGTACCACCATGCCGTTGCCCAGCACCAGCATGGTCACGCCCATGATGACCAGGTTGCGCCACTGCCGCAGGGTTGGGTTCGGCATCTTCCAGAATAGGCGCAAGGCCAGGAACATCAGGCCGCCGGCAATGATGAAGCGGCTGCCGGAGACCATCGTCAGCGGCAGCGCGCCGCCGTGCAGGGCCTTGGCGATACCCAGGTAAGTCGAACCCCAGACCACGTAGACCAGCAGCAATGCCAGCGCGACAAGGCCACCCCGGGGGGCAGCCGCAGACGGAACAGGGGGAGCCGACATGACGCACCAGAGGAGCCGGGGGAAGGCGGATTCTAGGACGTTTTGAGTATGGTCCGGGACCCCATACGGTGGCACGCTGTCACCCATCCATGCACCCTGCTCTGGTCTGCTACCCCGTGTTGACGGCTGATGCAGTACCAAGAAGGCTTGCCCGGCCGCGCCGCCCCGATGGCCGGGCGCCGTATTCCCTGCGCACGGACGCGCCGCATCGAGGATTCCCACCCAGATGAGCACCACGTCCCAACCTGCTGTACCCGCCACCGACGGCGCCGCACTGCGGCGGTCGATCTCCAATACCCTCAAAGGCTCCGCCGGCAATCTGGTGGAGTGGTACGACGTCTATGTGTACTCGGTGTTCGCCGTGTACTTCGAATCGCAGTTCTTCTCGCCGGATGACAAGAACTCCACCATGTACGTGTGGGCGATCTTCGCCGCGACCTTCCTGATGCGCCCGATCGGTGCCTGGTTCTTCGGCCGCTTTGCCGACCGCCACGGTCGCCGCCAGGCGCTGACCGTGTCGGTCACGCTGATGGCGGCCTGTTCGTTCCTCATCGCCATCACCCCCACCGCCGCCAGCATCGGTATCTGGGCGGCCGTGGTCCTGCTGTTCGCGCGGTTGCTGCAGGGCTTCGCCACCGGCGGTGAATACGGCGCCAGCGCCACCTACATGTCCGAGGCTGCGATCCCGGGCCGCCGCGGCTTCCTGTCCTCCTTCCACTACGTCACCCTGGTCGGTGGTCACGTGCTGGCCCAGCTGACCCTGCTGTTGATGCTGACCTTCTGGGGCAAGCCGGAAATCTCCGAGTGGGGCTGGCGCATCGCCTTCGGTATCGGTGGCATCGCCGCAGTGGTGGTGTTCTGGCTGCGCCGTGGCATGGACGAATCGCTGTCGGAGTCGTCCATCGAGGCAGCACGCGAGGGCAAGGCGCAGAAGTCCGGCTCGATGTACGAGCTCTTCGTGCACCAGTGGCGGCCGCTGCTGCTGTGCTTCCTGATCACCGCCGGTGGCACCGTGGCCTTCTACACCTATTCGGTGAACGGCCCGAAGATGATCCAGAGTGCCTTCGCCGCCAATGATCCGATGACCGGCACCCTGATCAACCTGGGCGTGCTGGCCTTCCTGATGGTGCTGCAACCGGTCGGCGGCTGGCTGTCGGACATCATCGGCCGCAAGACGCTGCTGGTGTTCTTCGGCGTGGGCGGCGTGCTGTACAGCTGGTACCTGATCACCCAGCTGCCGCACCAGCATGACGCCACCCTGGCGTTCCTGACGCTGGCGCTGGGCTTTGTCATCCTCACCGGCTACACCTCCATCAACGCCGTGGTGAAGGCCGAGCTGTTCCCCACCCACGTGCGTGCACTGGGCGTAGGCCTGGGCTATGCGCTGGCCAACTCACTGTTCGGCGGCACCGCCCCGCTGCTGTACCAGGGCGCGCTGAAGACCGGTCATGTCGACTGGTTCGCCATCTACGTGACCGCGACGATCGCAGTGTCGCTGGTGGTCTACGTGTTCTTCCTCACCAACAAGGGCCCGAACTGGCTCGACGGCACCCGCAAGTAAGGGGGCTGTCATGATCGCGGCCACCGGTGCAATGCCGGTGGCCACCGGTTGGGGCGCGTGGCTGAAGACGTGGTAGTGCCGGCCGCTGGCCGGCAACTGCACGTTCCTTCGAAAGGTTGATGAGGTTGCCGGCCAGCGGCCGGCACTACCCTGCGTCCAGAAGTTGCCGGCCAGCGGCCGGCACTACCGTTACTTGCGGGCGGCTTCGCTCTTGTCGCGTGCGCCGCGGAACTCGGATTCCTTCTCCCACGTCGGCCAGCGGCGGCTGTTGGCCAGCTCGGCACCCAGGTCGTACACCAGCAGGGTGTCGGCAGCGTGGCCGGCCGGGTCCCAGCTCGGGGTCCAGGCATCGCAGGCCTGGTGGTAGCAGTCAGCGAAGTACTTCTCACGCAGCGCGCGGCCGGCTTCAACACCGCCGTCCAGCTTGTCCAGGCCGGGGCCGATGGTGATGGCCGGCACGCCCAGGCGGGCGAAGGCGAAGTGGTCGGCGCGGTAGAAGAAGCCGGCCTCCAGGTTCGGGTCCGGGCTGTAGCTGCGTCCGCGGGCCTTGGCCACACGTTCCAGGTCGCCTTCCAGCGAGACACGGCCCTTGCCCCACGAGGCGATGTCCCGGGTCGCGCCGTCCGGGCTGAACATCTCGATGTTCAGCACTGCAGCGGTCTTGTCCAGTGGCGCCAGCGGGTGTGCAGCGTAGTAGCTGGCACCCAGCAGGCCCTTCTCTTCGGCGGTGAGGGCCACGAAGTACAGCGTGCGCTGCGGCTGTGGGCCGGCGGCGAACACGCGGCCCAGTTCCAGCACGGTGGCCACGCCGGTAGCGTTGTCGATCGCACCACGGCGGATGCGATCGCCCTTGGCGTCGGCCTGGCCGATACCGAAGGCATCCCAGTGTGCGGAGAAGATCACCGCCTCGTCTGCATGCTCGCCACCGGGCAGCTTGGCCACCACGTTGCGGGTCACCACCTGCTCGCGCTTGAGCGCGAAATCAACGCTCAGCTTCGCGTTGTCCAGTGCCACCGGACGGAAGTCGGCACGCATCGCCTTGCGCTTCTCGGCATCGAAGTCGAGGCCGGCGTCGGCGAAGATCGCCTCGGCCAGCTCGCGCTGCATCCAGCCACGCAGCGGCGTGTGCTGGGCCATCGCCTCGGCCTGGCCGCGCTCGATGTCGAACAGCGGCGAGGTGCCCGAGCTCTTCACCGTGGCCCAGCCATAGGCGGCCGGAGCGGTCTCGTGCACGATCAGCACGCCCTCGGCGCCACGGCGTGCGGCTTCCTCGAACTTGTAGGTCCAGCGGCCGTAATAGGTCACCGCCTTGCCATCGAACGCGCCCGCCGCATCGGTTTCGAAATCGGCGTCATTGATCAGCACGACGGCGATCTTGCCGTGCAGGTCCACGTCCTTGTAGTCGTTCCATTGGCGTTCCGGCGCGTCGATGCCGTAGCCGACGAACACCAGGGGGGCATTCTTGATCTGCACGCGCTTGCGCGGCTGCAGGCTCTGCAAAGTCACGTCCACGCCGTTGGCCAGCGCGCGGCTGCCCTGCTTCAGCGACAGGCTGGCCTTGGCCGGGCCGTCCAGCTGTGCGCGCACCAGCGGCACCGGCTGCACCCAGCTGCCATCCACGCCACCCGGCTGCAGGCCGTAGCTGCGGAACTGCTCGATCAGGTACTGCACGGTGCGCTCTTCGCCTTCGGTGGCCGGTGCGCGACCCTCGAATTCATCCGACGCCAGCACACGCACGTGGCGCGACAACGCCTGCGGATCGATGCCGCCACCCGGCAGGTCATTGGCCGCATGGGCCAGCCCACCCACGAACAGGCAGGACGACAGCAGCAACACGCGCATCGGATTCACGGCAGTACCACGGCTAGCTTGGAAGTCACCAGAGTGTAACGTGGTGGTGACTTCGCGGCGCGGCTTGGGCCCACGTCATCCACGCGCGGCGTGGATCTACGCATGGCACAACGGATTCCTTCCGCCAGGGCGCGCCCAGGTCAGCGCGATACGCGGTCCAGCCAGCACGCCAGGCCCTGCGCGTTGAGTTCGATGTCCATCGCCAGAACGGCGGTCACCGCCGCATCGTCCAGCGCACAGCCATGCAGCTGTGCACGTTCCAGGTACAGCGCCTGCAGCGCGGCCAGCAGGCAGCGGTGGCGGTCCGGACGGCCATCGCACTGGCGGCCGATGGCGGCCATCGCATCGATCTGCTCGAACAGGTCGTCGGCCAGTTTCTCCACCTGTTCCACACGACCGTAGTGGGTGAGGTACATCGCCTGCGGGCCGTAGCCCAGCATGCGCTGGATCGAGGCCGTCATCGCCTCCGGATCGAACTGCACCGGCGACGAGGTGGGGAAGATGAAAGCGCCCTGCGCGCTGTCCAGCTCGCGGTAGGAGATGCCGAAGGTATCGCCGGTGAACCAGCTGCGGCTGCGCGCATCCCACACGCAGTAGTGGTGCAGCGCATGCCCAGGCGTATGCAGCAGCAACAGCTCGCGCCCGGCCAGATCGATGCGGTGGCCGTCTTCGGCCACCACCACACGGTGTTCCGGAATCGCCTCGATGCGGCCATAGCTGCGCGCGATCTCCTCGGCGCCGTACACCGCCGTGGCACCGGCAATCAGCCGGGTCGGGTCAATCATGTGCGGTGCACCGCGCGGGTGCAGCACCGCCTTGGCGTTTGGCAGGTGCTGCATCAGCAGGCCCGCGCCGCCGGCGTGGTCCAGGTGCACGTGCGTGAGCAGCAACCAGTCCACCGCTTCCACGCCCAGGCCGGCGTGCGCCAGCGCCTGCAGCATGGCCGGCACGGACAGGCCGGTGCCGCAGTCGACGAAGGCCGCGCGGCCGTTTTCAACGATCAGGTAGGCCGCGTCGAAATCGGGACGCTGGAAGCCGGTATCGATGGTATGGATGCTGGGGTCGGCGGTCATCGGCACGCACCTGGCAGGATCGGGAACAGATGCCCATGGTAGGCGCGTAGCGGGGACAGGTTCGATGCGGCTTTGGTCGGGTAGTGCCGGTCGCTGGCCGGCAACCCTGGGATCGCCAGGAGAATGCAGGTGCCAGCCAGCGGCCGGCACTACCTTTCCAGCCATCGCGGCCGCAGCAGCAACGCCAGCACCAGCACCGCCAGGAACGCGCCGTAGGCATACAGCACGGCCAGCACCTGCGGCCAGATGGGGCCGGCGCCGGGCTGCACGCGGCCGATGTGATAGCCCCACAGCATCGAGCCGATGCTCAGAGCGAAGGCCAGCGCCAGGGTGGTGGTATCGAACAGGCGCCGTCGCGCGGAACGCGGCTGGCGCGGGAACAGCCAGTACAGGCTGCCCAGCAGCAGGAACCAGGGCAGGAACAGCAGCAGCGACAACCAGGCCATCGCAGACTCCATGTCATCGCGCCGGGGGCGCGCGGACATCATGCCACGGCCTTCGTTCGTGGGTAGTGCCGGCCGCTGGCCGGCATTCCCTATGCAAATGCCGTGGTAGTGCCGGCCGCTGGCCGGCGGTTCTGT
>NZ_SRHZ01000059.1 GCF_004684085.1 Stenotrophomonas maltophilia | reverse complement strand
CCAGCCGCTGGCGGCTGTGCGTTCGGGCGCTTGCGAAGCAGTGCTTCGCAAGCAAAGCGCCCTCACCCATGGGGGCTTGGCCGCGGCATTCATGCCGCGGACACTCCCGCAACCGGACCCACCCCCGCCTTCGACAGATTCTTGCGAGCTGTCGGAATGGCATGGGGTCGGATCCGTTTTCCGCAGGAAAACGGATCCGACCCCAGATTGATTTCGATATCTGACAGGAATTCATCCCGCATGGCGTGGATCTACCCGATCGCGGAAAACTGTCAGAGGTGGGGTGGTGTCGGAGTGCGGGGTGTCAGCCGCATGGATGCGGCTGCCAAGCCCCCATGGACGGGTTTACGGCGTCCCCGCACTCCGACACCGCCCCGCCAACCCACGGAATGCCAGCTTTTGCTGTTGCCGTTGCCTTGGCTTGAAGCCTCTGCAGGTGCAGGGCGCAGCCCTGCCGAAAAACCCTCAATGCAGCAGGGCCGCCACCGCATCGCGGAACCCCGCCTGGGCCTGCCCGGACTCCGGCGCATGATGCAGCTGGCGCACCGCACGGGCCAGGCGCGCCGCGCCAACGAAGCCGCAGCTGGCCTGCAGCCGATGCAACTGGCTGCGCAGCTGGCGCTCGTCATGCTGGTCCACCGCCTGCTCGACCGCGTCTCGCACGCCCGGCAGCTCGGCCAGGAACAGCTCGCGCAGGGCGATCAGGTGGTTGCGCTGGCCATTCAGCGCAGCCAGCGCCGCCGTCTCGTCCCAGTCCTGAACCTGCAGCTCGACCGCTGCCGGCGCCTGGGCCATGACGATCCCGGCCGGGCTGTTGACCAAGGCGCGGCGCACGGCCTTCAGCAACTGGTCGCGGCCCAAGGGCTTGACCAGGGTGTCGCTGAACCCGGCCTCGCGCAGGCTGGCATGAATGGAGGTATCGCCGTCGGCGGTATGCGCCAACGCCGGAGTATCGGGGTGTGAGCGGCGCAGTTGGCGCAGCAGCTGCGCGCCGTTGCCATCCGGCAGGTTGACGTCGATCAGCCACAGGTCATGGGCGCCGGGCTCGGCGCTGGCCAAGGCACTGGCCAGTGAGTCTGCGGTGTCCACGTCTGCCGGTAACGTTTCCAACGCCGCTTTGAAAAAACCGCGGCTGATGATGTCGTCCTCGACAAGCAGGAAGCGGGGCCGGCTGGCCCGCGGGGTCATCTGCATCAGGGCTGCCTCCATGTCAGCTGTTGCAATCATCAAGCACGGCGGCGGCGGGCGCAAGCGGGTCCGGACCCTGCCGGTCAGGATCTGCGACAATACGTGCCCATTTTTGCCCGCAGCCTGTCGCCACGTGGCCCGATCCCGTTCCCGCATCGACCGTACCCCGTTCCAGACCGAAATCCTCGACCTCAGCCATGACGGTCGCGGCGTTGCCCGCCGTGAAGGTGAAGGCGGCAAGGTCACTTTCGTCAGCGGCGCCCTGCCGGGCGAGGTGGTCCTGGCTGAACAGACCGCCCGCAGCCGCCATTTCGACGAGGCCCGCACGGTGGAAGTGCTGCAGGCCTCGCCGCAGCGGGTCACCCCGAAGTGTCCGCACTTCGGCACCTGCGCTGGCTGCGTGCTGCAACATCTGGATGAAGACCAGCAGATTGTCGCCAAGCAGCGCGTGCTGATGGACAACCTGGAGCGGATCGGCCACGTAAAGCCGGGCACCGTGCTGGCGCCGCTGGTCGGCGAGAGCTGGGGCTACCGCCGCAAGGGCCGCTTCTCGGTGCGCCGGGTCGAGAAGAAGGACAAGACCCTGGTCGGCTTCCGTGAACAGGATCCGCGCTTCGTCGCCGATCTCAGCCAGTGCCTGACCGTGATCCCGGAGATCGGCACCAAGGTCGAGGCCTTGTCGACCTTCGTCGAATCGCTGGATGGCAAGCGCGACATCCCGCAGATCGAATTCATCGCCGGTGACCAGGCCGTGGTCCTGACCGTGCGCCACCTGCAGCCGCTCAGCGATGCCGACCGTGCCGCCTGGGCCACCTTTGGCCAGCAGCATGGCTTCGTGATCTACCTGCAGTCCGGCGGCGTGGATACCGTGCAGCCTCTGGACGGGCAGGGCGTATCGCTGTCGTTCCGGCTGGCGCCGTGGGACGTGGAGCTGGCGTTCCGTCCGTTGGACTTCATCCAGGTCAACGCCAAGCTCAACGAAAAGATGATCGCCCATGCCCTGGATCTGCTGGAGCCGGGTGAGGATGAGCGCGTGCTGGACCTGTTCTGCGGCCTCGGCAATTTCACCCTGCCGCTGGCCCGCCGCGTGCGCGAAGTGGTCGGTGTGGAAGGCGACGCAGGCCTGGTGGCGCGTGCCCGTGAGAACGCCGAACGCAACGGCCTGGGCAACGCCCAGTTCTTCAGCGCCGACCTGACCCAGGACCAGCGCAGCACGCCGTGGATGCGCCAGGGCTTCGACAAGCTGCTGCTGGACCCGCCGCGTTCGGGTGCGATCGAAGTGCTGCAGCAGCTGCCGTTGAAGCAGTTCAAGCGCATTGTCTACGTCAGTTGCCACCCGGGCTCGCTGGCCCGCGATGCCGGCTATCTGGTCAACGAACAGGGCTTTACTCTGGTCAGCGCCGGTGCCATGGACATGTTCCCGCACACCGCGCACGTGGAAAGCATCGCGGTGTTCGAAAAGCGCTGAACGACTGTCATGCCCATCGCGCATAATGGCGCGATGGGCATCGAAATCGAACGTAAATTCCTCGTCAGCCGCGATGGCTGGCGCGCCGCCGCGCATCGGGTCATCCCGATGGCGCAGGGGTACATCAACGACCTCGGTGCGCTGGATCGCGGCACCCAGAACGCATCGGTTCGCGTACGCATTGAAGGCGAGCACGCGGCGCTGAACCTGAAATCGCGCACCATCGGCCACACCCGCCAGGAGTTCGACTACCCGATTCCGGTGGAGGATGCGCGCGCGTTGCTGGCGCTGTGCGTGGGCGGCCTGATCGACAAGCGCCGCCATCTGGTTGAGTTCGCTGGCCTGACCTGGGAAGTGGACGAGTTCCTCGGCGACAACGCCGGCCTGGTGGTAGCCGAAGTCGAGCTGGACAGCGCCGACCAGGTCATCGACCTGCCGGACTGGATCGGCACCGAAGTGACCGATGACGCCCGCTACTACAACGTGGCTCTCGCCAATCACCCCTATTCACAGTGGTGAACCCCTCAAAAGGGGACGGAGGGGATTAAGTCGTCTTTACCCCGCCTGTGCGGAAAGCGACTTAATCCCCTCCGTCCCCTTTTATCGACGGAGGCGAGCCCCATGTCGGGGGGATGAGAATCGACATCTACTCCGACGTGGTCTGCCCCTGGTGCTGGATCGGCAAGCATCGTTTCCAGCAGGGCGTGCAGTTGCTGGGCGCTGACGCGCCTGAACTCGACATCCACTGGCAGCCGTTCCAGCTGGACCCGGATGCGGACGCCACGCCGGTGCCGCTGCGCGAGGCCTACGTGCGCAAGTTCGGCGGCGTCGAGCGTACCGAGCAGATCCTCGGCCAGACCCAGACCACCGCGCGTGCCGAGGGCCTGCCGATGGACTTCAACCAGGGCCAGGTGCGGGTGACTACGTTGCCCGCGCATCGCGTGCTTTGGTTGGCCGGCGAACACGGCGTGCAGGATGCGGTGGGCGAGGCGCTGTTCCGCGCCCACTTCGAACACGGCCAGAACCTTGCCGACACCTCGGTGCTGATCAAGGCCGGCGTGGCAGGCGGCCTCGACGGCGGGGAGATCGCGCAGATGCTGGCGTCCGATCATGGGTTGGCCGAAGTCGAAGCCAAGCTGGCCGAGGCCCACGCGCTGGGCATTTCCTCGGTGCCGACCTTCGTCATCGACGGGCAGTGGGCCATTTCCGGGGCGCAGCCGCCGGAGGCGTTTGCCAACGCGTTGCGCCAGATCGCCGCCGAACAGGGCGCTCCGACCACTGCGGCAGACGGCGACGAGGCCTGCGGCCCGGACGGCTGCAAGGTCTGAGCAGATCGGGGTCAGAGCCCCTGCGGGGATCTGACCCCACACTCCCTTTTGCCTTGGCCACTGCGCCTGTCGGCCGGTTCTGCGACAATGCGGCACTGCGCCATGCGGGCGCGCGATGTGGAGATCGACCATGCTGCTGATCGGCGTTGCCGGCACCGAACTGACCGCCCAGGAACGTGACTGGCTGCAGCACGATGCCGTGGCCGGGGTGGTGCTGTTCAAGCGCAACTTCGCCTCGCGCCAGCAGGTGACCGATCTGAGCGCGGCGATCCGCGCTGCCGCCCCGCGCCCGCAGCTGATCTGCGTGGACCAGGAAGGCGGCCGCGTGCAGCGCTTCCGCGAAGGCTACAGCGAGCTGCCGCCGCTGCAGGACATCGGCGCGCTGTACGCCACCGATCCGCAGCAGGCGCTGGCCCTGGCCGAGCAGCACGCCTGGCTGATGGCCAGTGAAGTACGTGCCAGCGGCCTGGACCTGAGCTTCGCGCCGGTGGTCGACCTGGGCCGTGGCAACCGCGCCATCGGCAACCGCGCCTTCAGTGAAGACCCGCAGGTGGTGGCCGCATTCACCGCCGCCTACGTGCGCGGCATGCATGCAGTCGGCATGGCCGCCACGCTCAAGCATTTCCCCGGCCATGGCACCGTGCTGGAAGACACCCACGTGGACACCGCGATCGACCCGCGTGCGCTGGACGAGCTGCGCGCGCAGGACCTGGTGCCGTTCCAGGCCGGCATCGCCGCCGGTGCCGACGCGGTGATGATGGCGCACGTGATCTACCCGCAGATTGCGCCTGAGCCAGCCGGTTACTCGCCGCGCTGGATCCAGGACATCCTGCGTGGCGAGCTCGGCTTCCGTGGGGTGGTGTTCTCCGACGACATCGGCATGGCCGCCTCGCACAGCGCTGGCGGCGTACCGGCGCGCGTGCACGCGCATCTGGATGCCGGCTGCGACGTAGTGCTGGTCTGCCACCCGGAACTGGTCGATGAAGCCCTGCACGCGGTGCAGGGGCGCTCCCTAAATACTGCTGCGTTGCTGGGCCTGCTCGGCCGCGGCGCGCTCGGCTGGGACGGCCTGCTGGCCGATGCCCGCCATGGCGACACCCAATCCCGTCTGCTTGAAACCCTTGGAAGAACCGTCTGATGCCCAACCTCACCATTTCCCAGGCCCTGGCCCAGGCTGACCTGCTGGTCGACCGCCCCACCATCGACACGGCCATCGCTGGTATCGCCGACGCCATCGCGCGCGATTACAAGGGCGAGGTGCCGCTGTTCCTGTCCATCATGCACGGTGCGCTGCCGTTTGCCGGCCAGCTGGCGCTGGAACTGGGTGCGCGCGGCCAGGACGTGCAGTTCGATTACCTGCATGCCACTCGTTACCGCGGTGAAACCACCGGCGGCGACCTGGTCTGGAAGCACAAGCCGGCCACCTCGCTGTTCGGCCGCCGCGTGCTGCTGGTTGATGACATCCTCGACGAGGGCTACACCCTGCAGGGCGTGCGCACCTGGTGCCTGGAGCAGGGTGCGACCGATGTGCGCATTGCCGCGATGACCGTGAAGAAGCACGACCGCGCGCTGCCGGACGTGGTCGCCGACTACGCCGGCATTGAACTGCCGGACCGCTACGTGTTCGGCTTCGGCATGGACGTCAACGAAACCCTGCGCTGCGTGCCGGCCATCTACGCGATGAAGGAATAACGGCGCAGCCGTCCGCGGCGCGTCTTCTTCTGCCGCCGGCATCCTCGGGTGCCGGCGTTCGTCTTTTCATGGAGTGCTTCGAATGCAACAGATCGCCCTGGCCGTGATCGGCGGTACCGGTGTCTACAACCTGGCCAAGCTTGACGACGTGCAGACCCACGAGATCGACACCCGCTTCGGCCGTCCGTCGGGCCCGGTGCGCGTCGGTACGCTGCTCGGCCATCGCGTGGCATTCCTGGCGCGCCATGGCGAGGGCCATTCGCTGCCGCCGCACAAGATCAACTACCGTGCCAACCTGGCCGCGTTGCAGCAGCTGGGCGCGCAGCGCGTGCTGGCGTTGAACACGGTCGGTGGCATCACCGAACACTTTGGTCCGCGCGTGCTGGCCTGCCCGGACCAGATCATCGACTACACCTGGGGCCGTATCAGCACGATCTGTGAAGAAGAAGGCACCGACGTGGTCCACGTCGATTTCGGCCACCCGTATACGCCGATGCTGCGCAGCAAGATCCTGGCTGCGGCCAAAGTGACCGGTGTCACGGTCCATGACGGTGGCTGCTATGGCGCGACGCAGGGTCCGCGGCTGGAAACCATCGCCGAAATCGCGCGCATGCGCCGCGACGGCTGCGACCTGGTGGGCATGACCGGCATGCCGGAAGCCGCGCTGGCACGGGAGTTGGGCCTCGATTACGCCTGTCTGGCGATCATCGCCAACTGGGCCGCCGGCTGTGGCGATGGCGAAGAGATCACGATGGCTGAAGTACTGGCAAATGTGCAGGCCGCCAGCAACGGACTTCCGGAACTGGTGGGCGAATTGGCACGGGGGTGATTGTCTTCGCGTAACAAGCTTTGCATACTCAGCTTGTGCGCGGGTTCAGCGTACACCACCCATTCATTGCATAAGGTCACGCATCAACATGCCGAACGGTACCGTCAAGTGGTTCAACGACGCCAAGGGATTTGGCTTCATCTCGCCGGAGGATGGCAGCGCCGACGTGTTCGCGCACTTCTCCGCCATCAACAGCAAGGGCTTCCGTAGCCTGCAGGAAGGCCAGCGTGTCACTTATGACGTGACCCAGGGTCCGAAGGGTGCCCAGGCGTCGAACATCATGCCGGTTGAGTGATCCACTCGACAGCGCGTTGAAAACCCCGCTTCGGCGGGGTTTTTTTTGCGCGGGTTCCCCGCGACCCGTTCGGCACGCACCCGCCTCGGGCACAATGCGGTCATGACGGAACGACTGCGCATCGCCGTGATTGGCTACGGCACCGCTGGCCAGGCACTGGCCATTCTGCTCACCCGTGATGGCCACGAGGTGGAGATCTTCGAGCGTGTGCCCACCCCTGGGCCGGTCGGGGCGGGCTTCCTGCTGCAGCCCAGCGGCCTGCAGGTGCTGTGGCAGATGGGGCTGCTTGAGGCCGTGCGTGCGCATGCCGCACCGGTGCACCGTCTGTATGGAGACACGCCGTGCGAGCGCGCCGTGATGGACATGCGCTACGACGGCCTGGATACGCACCTGCATGGCCTGGGCATGCAGCGCGGGGCATTGTTCTCGCTGCTGGACCAGGCGCGCGCGGGTGCGGGCCAGCTGCATGCCGGTACCACCATCACCGAAGTGGATGCCGAGCAGGGTCGCCTGCGCGACAGCGAAGGGCGCCAGCACGGTCCATTTGATCTGGTGATTGCCGCCGATGGCGCTGCGTCGACGCTGCGCGGCACGATCGCAGGTGGCATCGGGCTGGACCGCGTGTATCCGTGGGGCGCGTTGTGGTGCCTGCTGCCGGCCGAAGACTGGCCGCACATGCAGGAGCTGCGCCAGCGCTACGTCGCTGCGCGCAAGATGATCGGGCTGTTGCCGGTGGGTACCCGCCCGGGCGACGACACGCCGCGCCTGAGCTTTTTCTGGAGTCTGCAACGTGCCGACTTCGAGCGTTGGCAGACCGATGGCATGGCGCCCTGGCTGGATGAGCTGCACGCGCTGTGGCCACAGGCCAGCGCGCGTTTCGTGCACCTGCGTGATGCGGGCCAGCTTGCGCGCGCGGTCTATCGTGATGCGGTGATGACGCGCTGGCATCATGGACGCATGGTGCTGGCTGGCGATGCCGCGCATTCGATGAGCCCGCAGCTCGGACAGGGCGTGAACATGGCGCTGATCGACGCACTGGCCCTGCGCGATGCGGTTCGCAGCCACGGTGGGGGTGCCGCTGCACTGCAGGCCTACCAGACGCAGCGGCGTGCGCACGTGGCCGTGTACCAGCGCTGGAGCCGCTGGCTGACGCCGTTGTTCCAGTCCGACCGCGATGCGTGGGCGAAGGCCCGCGATGTGCTGCTGGGGCCGATGGGACGCCTGCCCGGTGGCCGCGGCCACATGCTGCGCGTGCTCAGTGGTACGCAGCATGGTTGGTTCGGTTCGCTCGCGCTGGATCCAGCCTTCATCAATGCAATGGCCACGGCGGGCGAACCGCCTCGCATCGTTGCCGAAACGGCCAGTGCGTGAAGGGCGCCATCACCTGAATTAACGGTTGCCTCACCGCGGATATGCGAGAAGAGGGGAGCACGCAATCGCCGCGTCGCCCGTTTTCCTTTCCGTGATCATCATCGCGCGTGGCCCGGGCGGCAGTGCCGTTGCGGCCTGTTGCGGCCCGGACGTGCCGTCGGATGTTGAAGAGGAGGACGCCATGTTGTTCGCGGTCGAAGAGCTGGAATCGGAAATCTGCAAGCTGCGCGGACTGCTGCAGATGCTGCACGAAGACCAGCCCGACGTACTGGAGGACGTGTTCGAGTTCCATGTCGGCAGCCTGATCAGCCACGCATCGCAGGAGCATCACGCGCGTATCCGTGCCTGTGCGCAGGAGATGCTGGCGGCGATCCGGGCACTGCCACGGCGACGTGACGATGACACGCCGGACTTCCGCGTGATGCCGGAGCTCCGCCCGGCCTGAGTCACGGCGCAGGCAGTGGCACCAGGCTGCCTTCCACGCAGGCCAGCATGCGTTCGCCTCGGACCGGTGCAGGCACGATGCCGGCAGTGAATGCAGAGAACGCGGGCAGGACCGTGATCCGCTCGCGCAGCCAGAAGGCCGGAAAGCGACGGCGCAGCGAAGGCAGTGCAACCTGCGGATGCAGGTGCCCCGCGATCACGTGCAGCGCTGCATCCGGCTCTGGCTCATGGCGAAGCAGGAATGGCGGCATCCGCGCTTCCTCGTGGATCTGCACCTGCAGTCGGGCATGCGGCAACTGGCGGTCGTGATTGCCGCGCAGCACATGCACGTCCAGCCTGGCATTCCGCTCGCGCCAGCCCAGCCACTGCTGGTACCACGCCGCGCGATGTGCCGGCCCATGCAGAAGGTCGCCGAGAATCCACAGTTCGCCACAGGCATGCTCCTCCAGCAACACCTGCAGGCGTTGCAGGTCTTCACCGGTGCCGCCGCTGGGCAGCGCAATGCCGGCGCGGCGGAACACGTCGGCTTTGCCCAGGTGCAGGTCTGCGATCAGCAGCGCCTTCCGGGCGGGCCAGTACAGTGCGCGCTTGCCGGCAAGAATCATCGGCTCCCCTGCCAGCAGCAGCGGCAGTTCATCGGCCATGTCGGCGTTCCAGCTGTTGTGCAGCGCGTTGCACGCGGGTCCGCCAGTCTTCGTTGCTGAACTGTCCGCGCAGGCGTTCGGCCCACAGCGGGAAGCCCAGTGGCGTGAGCGACGGCGGGCGCTGCACGGAAAGCGCCTGCTTGCCGATGCGTGCAAGCGCCTGCTGCAGGCCGGGAAGATCCAGGCTGTCGTGCAGCACTTCGTGTTCGGCCAGTGCCAGCAGCAGGTGTTCAGGGTCGTGCTCGCGCAGTACGTCGTACAGCAGGCCCGCCGAGGCCTGCAGCTGGCGCAGCGAACGCGGCATGCCGCCCGGCAGGCTCGGCACCAGCAGGCCAGCCACGCGTGCGATGCCGCGGAACTGGCGACGCGCCAGCTCACCCAGGTTCACCGCTGCGCGCAGGTCGTGGAGCAGGTGATCGGCGGTGAACAGGGCGCGCCACTGCTGCGCGTCGAGATCGATGGCCTGTGCAGGTACCAGAACCAGGCCATGGTCGTTCACGGCATAGCCGATGCTGTTGCGCAGCAGGCGCGTGCAGCGCAGCGCCAGCAGGGCGGCCAGTGCCTCATGAACATGGCGGCCGGCAAACGGAAACACGAACAGGAACTGGCCTTCGCGGCGCCGCACGTCCTCCACCAGCAGACGGCCCGGTCCCGGAAGTGCGGACAGTTGCGCCTGCAAAGCCAGCAGCGGTGCCAACCAGCGTGATTCAACACTCTTGTCGGCGCCGGACAGGACCGCTTCCAGTTCGTGCCCCAGCGCCATCGACAGTGGCAGCTGACCACCCTGCCAGCGCGGCACAACACCGTCGCCACCTCCGCGTGCCAGCCGCACGAAGGCAGTCATGTCGCGCAGTTGCACCAGTTCAAGCAGGCGGCCTGCAAACTGGAAACGATCACCGCGGCGCAGGCGGCTGGCGAACTGTTCCTCCACCGCGCCCAGGCTGCCACCGCGCAGGAACTGCACGCGCACGCTGCCATCGCTGCTGATGGTGCCGATCGACAACCGGTGGCGCAGCGCCTGGCGGCGATCGTGCATGCGGTAATGGCCGTCGGCGTCCTGCACCACTTTGTGGAAATCGGGATACTGCGCCAAGGCCTTGCCGCCCTGCACGATGAACGTCAGCACTGCCTGCCACTGTTCATCAGCAAGCGCGGAGAAAGCATGGGTGCGTCGCACCTGCGCCAGCAGCGCATCGCTGTCGAAGCCGCCGGCCAGGGCGCGGCTGACCGCATGCTGGGCCAGCACGTCCAGCGACAACGTCGGCGGTCGGCGTGCTTCGACCACACCGTCGCGCAATGCGCGGCGCACGGCCGCGTACTCGGCCAGTTCCAGGGCGTGGCTGGGTATGCACAGCACAGCACCGCTGGCACCGGGACGATGGCGCGCGCGGCCGGCGCGTTGCCGCAGGCGTGCCACACCTTTCGGGCTGCCCAGCTGCAGCACCTGTTCGACCTCGGGAAAATCCACGCCCAGGTCGAGACTGGACGTGGCGACGACGCAGCGCAGCGTACCGGCGCGCAGCCCTTCCTCGACCTGCTGGCGCAGCACCGGATCCAGCGAGCCGTGGTGCAGCGCCAGCGTGTGCGCATCTTCGGGCCACACCGCTGCCAGCGCCTGGTGCCACAGCTCAGCCTGCGCGCGGGTATTGGTGAACAGCAGGCTGCTGCGTGCCGCCATCAGAGCGTCCAGCACACGCGGCAGTTGTGCAAGGCCAAGATGCCCGGCCCAGGGAAATCGTTCACCCGGTTCGGGCAGCAGGCTGCGCACGGTGATCGGGCGCGGGCGCACGCCTTGCACGATGGGTGCCTGCGGGCGGTCGGGCAGCAGCACATCGCGTGCCTGTTCAAGATTGCCCAGAGTGGCCGACAATCCCCACAGCTGCAGCGACGGGGACGCGTCGCGCAACACGGCCAGGTTCAGCTGCAGCAGCACGCCGCGTTTGTTGCCCAGCAGTTCGTGCCACTCGTCCACGACCACACAGCGGAGTTGGCGCATGCGCGGCAGCGTGTCTGCATGGCTCAGCAACAGCGCCAGCGATTCAGGCGTGGTGACCAGTACCTCGATGCGGCCCTCGCGTGCGTGTCGCCGTTCGCGGCTGCTGGCGTCGCCGGTGCGCAGCCCGACGCGCCAGCCGAGCCCGAGCCCATCGATCACGGTCTGCAGTGCGCGCGCCGTGTCGCTGGCCAATGCGCGCAATGGCGTTACCCACAGCACCTGCAGCGGGCGCACCGCACTGGCGCGGCGCGGGGGCGGTGGTGGATCGATCATGGCCTGCAGCAAAGGGCCGCCGAACATGGCCAGCGTCTTGCCGCTGCCGGTGGGTGTATGCAGCAGGCCGGATTCTCCTGCCAGATAGTGCCGCCACATCGCGCGCTGGAACGGCAGCGAACGCCAGCCACGACCGGCAAACCAGTCTTCCAGCCGGCGCAGCGCCTGGCTGCGGGTCATCGCGCCAGCGCCTGCAGGCTGGCCAGTTGATCGGCTTCACTGGCCGGTTTGTCGTGCCGCCAGCGCAGGATGCGCGGAAAGCGCACGGCGATCCCTGACTTGTGCCGGCTGCTGTGGTTGACCGCTTCGAAGCCCAGCTCGAACACCTGTTCGGCGCGTACGCTGCGTACAGGACCAAAACGCTCGCGCGTGTTGGCGCGGATCCATCGGTCGAGGGCGAGGATCTCCTTGTCGTCCAGTCCCGAATAGGCTTTGGCCACCGGCACAAGTGCGTCTCCGTCCCAGACCCCGAAGGTGTAATCGGTGTACAGCGTGCTGCGCCGACCATGGCCGGTCTGCGCGTACAGCAGCACGGCATCGATGGTGAGTGGGTCGACCTTCCATTTCCACCAGTCGCCGCGCCGTCGCCCAGCCTGGTAGGCCGATGCACGTCGCTTCACCATCAATCCTTCGACACCACGCTCGCGTGCCGCTTCACGCAGCACTGCAGCCTGCGACCAGTCATCGGCGGGAACCTCCGGCGAGAGCTGGATACGCGCGTCGCCCAGTGCGCCGATGACCTCGGCGAGCCGGATGCGTCGTTGCTGCAACGGCAGTTCGCGCAGATCCTCGCCATTGTGTTCAAGCAGGTCGTAGGCCAGCACCCTTACCGGTGTGTTGCGCAGCGTCGCTGCACCGGGCTTGCGGCGTTGGATACGGGTCTGCAGCGCGGTGAAAGCGCGTGGCAGTCCGGTGGCCGCGTCCCAGGCCAACAGCTCGCCGTCCAGCACGCAGCCATCCGGCAGTGCCATCGCTGCCTGTTCGATCTCGGGGAAGCGGCCATCCAGACGTTCCTCGCCGCGTGACCACAGTGCCACTTCGCCGCGGCGGCGCAGCAGCTGCAGGCGGATGCCGTCCCATTTCCATTCCAGCAGCCATTCGTCGATGGGGCCGAAACGTTCGGCAGGGGCGCCTTCCAGGGGCGAGGCGAGGAAGAACGGGTAGGGTTGCTGGCGGTCCAGGGGCAGCTCGTCCGGCGACAGCAACTGGCCCAGTAGTCCGGGCGACGGTACCCACTCGCCAAGCATGCGCTGCGCGATGCGTGCGATGTCCAGGCCGGACCATTCGGCCAGTGCCTGTTGCACCAGTCGTTGCGACACACCAACGCGCAGGGCGCCGGTCAGCAGCTTGTTGAACACCATGCGTTCGCTGCTGCACAGCTGCTGCCAGCCCGCCACCACCGCCTCGCGGCGTACCGGCTCGGCCTGGTTGGCCACGGCCAGTAGATGCTGTTCGATCCACTCGGCCAGGGGGCGGTCGGGCGCCGGCTGCAGAGGATCATCCAACAGCAGGGTCAGTGTCTCGGCCAGGTCACCCACCTGCGCATAGCTGTCTTCCACCAACCATGGCGGCAATCCGGATTCTTCGGCGATCCAGGCGCGCAGTTCACCACTGGCGGCGATCTTCCGGCGCGCGCCCCCCACCTTGCCACCGCTGAGCAGGTACAGCGCCCACGCCGCGTCATGCGCACCGGCCTGGCGGAAGTAATCGACCAGCGCCGCACGCTTGTCCAGCGTGGCGGTGCTCCGGTCCAGGCGCTGGTAGAGCGCGGCGAACGCCTTCATTCCTCGCTCCCGAAATCAGTACGGAAGGCTTCTGCAGCCACGCCGCGCTCGCGCAGGAAAGGAATCAACGCGTCGGTATTGCCATGCGTAGCGATCACCCGCTGCGCGGCGGTCTGTTCGATGGTCTGCAGCAGTGCGGGCCAATCGGCATGATCGGAAATGACGAAGCCGCGATCGACATTGCGGCGGCGACGGTTGCCGCGCAGCTGCATCCAGCCAGAGGCGAAACCCAGCTGGTGACGGCCGAAGCGGCGCATCCAGGGCGTGCCCGCAGCCGACGGTGGCGCGAGGATCAACTGGCCGGCTGCCTCCGGCTGACGACCCTGCTCGGCCACGGTGAGCGTCTCCAGCATCGGTACGCCAGCCTGCCGGTAGACCGCCACGCCGTTGGCGATGGCGCCATGCAGCCAGGCCGGGCGGTCGTCCAGTGGCAGCAGCTCGGCCAGCACCCGCTGTGCTTTGCCCAGTGCGTAGCAGAGCAGGATCGCGGCCTCACCACGCTGCTCGCATTCGCGGCGCCACGCCACGATCTCCGCGGCGACTGCCGAGGTGTCCGGCCAGCGATAGATCGGCAGGGCGAAGGTGGCCTCGGTGATGAAGGTATCGCAGGGCACCACTTCGAACGGTGTGCAGGTCGGATCAGACTGGCGTTTGTAGTCGCCCGACGCGACCCAGACCTGTTCGCCGTCATCGATGCGCACCTGCGAGGAACCGAGCACATGGCCGGCCGGGTGAAGCGATACCTGTACCCGGCCAAGCTGGAAAGGCACACCCTCGGCATGCGGCTGCACCGGCACATCGCCCAGCCGCCAGCGCAGGATCGGCAGGCTGCCCGCGCTGCAGTGGTACTCACCCATGCCCGGGCGTGCGTGGTCGCCATGCCCATGAGTGATGACCGCGCGCGGCACGGGGCGCCAGGGATCGATGTGGAAGTCGCCGGCGGCGCAGTACAGCCCCTCCGGGCGCAGTACCACCAGGTCGTCGTTGCCTGTCATGCGATCACTGTGGCGCGTGGCTCGTGCACGGGGTGAGAACCGGCCTGAACGCGCGCTTGGCGGGCGATGCGGCACAATCGGAACGCACACCTCTTGCCGCCAGGATGGATCGGATGAGTGGACCGAGCTTCAGCAGCAATGCGCCTTTCGAAACCCATGTGGTGCTCAACCAGCCCCCCCCCTTTGCCGGCCGCCAGCTGTGGACCGACGATGTGGCGTTGATGGAAGCGGTGCAGCGCGAGGACGCCGGCAGCTTCGCGCCACGGCTGGCGGTGTACGGTGCACTGGCCGGGGATGAGCTCTACCGGCTCGGCTTCGACGCAAACCGTGATCGTCCGCGCCTGCGCACGCATGACGCACAGGGCCACCGCATTGATACGGTGGAATTCCATCCTGCGTATCACCAGTTGATGGATGCAGCGAAGCAGCACGGCGTTGCAGGACTGTCCTGGCACGAGCCGCAGCCCGGTGCACATGTTGCGCGTGCAGCGCTGAGCTACCTGCATCACCAGGCCGAGGCCGGTACCAGCTGTCCATTGACGATGACCCATGCGGCAGTGGCGGTGCTGCAGTCGCAGCCCCATCTGGCCGAGTGGGCGCGCAAGGCCGCCGCGCCGGTCTATGACCCGCGCGATGTACCGGTGACGGACAAGGCCGGCATCACCCTGGGCATGGGCATGACCGAGAAGCAGGGCGGTTCCGATGTGCGCGCCAACAGCACGCGCGCCGAACCGATCGATGGCGAGCGTTACCGGCTGGTCGGCCACAAGTGGTTCTTCTCCGCGCCGATGTGCGATGGGTTCCTGGTGCTGGCGCAGGCACCGGGAGGGCTGACCTGCCTGTTGATGCCGCGGCGCCTGGCCGATGGCGACCGCAATGCGTTCCGGCTGATGCGGCTGAAGGACAAACTCGGCGATTGGGCCAACGCCTCCAGCGAAGTCGAGTTCTGCGGCGCACAGGCATGGCGGGTGGGCGACGAGGGGCGCGGCGTGGCCACCATCATCGGCATGGTGATGATGACCCGCCTGGACTGCATGCTGGGTGCGGCGGCGGAAATGCGCATGGCGCTGGCGCAGGCGCTGCACCATGCACGCCATCGCCGCACGTTCGGCAAGCTGCTGGTGGAGCACCCGTTGATGACCAATGTGCTTGCCGACCTGGCACTGGAGTCGGAAGCGGCCACGGTGCTGTCGATGCGCATCGCACGTGCGGTGGATCGCGCCGGCGTGGATGCCAACGAGGCTGCACTGGCACGGGTGGGAACAGCACTGGGCAAGTACTGGCTGTGCAAGCGCTCGCCCGCCTTCGTCAATGAAGCGCAGGAATGCCTGGGCGGTGCGGGTTACGTGGAGGAATCGATGCTGCCGCGTCTGTACCGGCAGGCACCGTTGAATTCGATCTGGGAAGGCAGTGGCAACATCCAGTGCCTGGACGTGCTGCGCGCACTGGCGCGTGAGCCGGAGGCGATGGTGGCGCTGCGCGCCGAGCTGGCTGCCGTGGCAGACCGTGATGCGCGCTATGCAGCGGCATTGCAGCGCTGGGCAGCGGCGCCGCCGCCGGAGGAATCGCAGGCGAGGCTGTTCTGTGAGCGCACTGCGCTGCTGCTGCAGGCGGCGTTGCTGCTGCGTGCGCGCAGCCCGATGGCAGAAGCGTTCGTGCGCAGCCGGCTGGAAGGGGAGCATGGGCTGGCGTTTGGGACGCTGCCGGCGGGGCTGGAGCTGACGGCGATGCTGGCGCGCGCGCTGCCGTAGGGGCGGCCAACGGCGGAGCCCCTCGCGGTGGGGGCTGCTGTACTCCGCGCTTGGCCGGGAGCGAAAAGCAGAAAAGCCGCGGCACTGCCGCGGCTTTTCCTGTAGAGCCGAGCCCATGCTCGGCTGGCCGGTAGCGCCGGGCCATGCCCGGCGAACGAGCCGTTAGTGCTTGGCTTCTTCCTTGGCCGCGTTCGTCTTCGCGTCGTTGGCGACATCGCGGGCCTTGTCGGCAACCTTCTGAGCGGCGGTGGCGGTGGCGTCACTGGCGTGTGCAGCGGCGTCGGTTGCAGCGTCCTTGGCCTTGTCGGCAGCGTTGGCGGTGGCGTCTGCTGCCTTGTCCAGCGCCTGCTGGGTATCGGCGGCGGCCTGCTCGGAGGCGGCAGCAGTCTTGTCGGCGGCTTCGCGGGTGGCAGCCGCAGCCTTGTCGACAGCGTCACGGGCGGCAGCGCCGGCGCTGTCGGCGGCCTGCTGCGCATCCTGCTTGGCCTGTTCGGCTTCCGGGCCCTTGCAGGCGGCCAGGGCCAGCAGCAGGGAGGCGGCCAGCAGGGTGGTGGTGATCGGACGAATCTTCATGGCGGTCTCCGGTACTGCAATGGATGGGGACGCCAGCCTATTCATGCCGTTGTGAAGACGGGGTCGCGATGTGGGCCAGCCAGACCTGGCATCGGCGCAAAGAAAAAGCCGCTGGCGAACCAGCGGCTTTTCCAGAACAGCGTGAAGAAAGAAGTTATTACTTCTTGGCTTCTTCAGCAGCGTCCTTGGCCTTCTCAGCGGTGCCTTCAGCAGCCTTGGCAGCGTCAGCAGCGGCGCCGGCAGCAGCGTCGGTGGCAGCAGCGCCAGCCTGGGCAGCAGCGTCAACCGAAGCGTCAGCAGCGGTGGCGGCGGTGTCAGCGGCCTGCTGGGCAGCGTCGGCGGTCTGGGCGCCAGCAGCGGCGGCCTGGTCGGCAGCAGCCTGGGCTTCGGTGGCGGCCTGGTTGGCCGAAGCAGCGGCGTCCTGGGCAGCTTCCTGCTTCGAGCAGGCGGCCAGGGCCAGAGCCAGGGACATCGCGACCAGCAGCTTGTTGATGCTCATTGTGTAAATCCTCGTCGTTAGAATTAGGCAACGCGCATGCTGCGCGCCGACAACATGATGACAAGCCAAGATTGGGTGTCAAGCGATCCCGCATTCATTTTTGCGAAATCATCGTTAAATCTATTTAAATCAATTCGATGGCGATAGCCGTTGCTTCGCCGCCGCCGATGCACAGGGTGGCAATGCCGCGCTTGCCACCGCGCGTGCGCAGGGCGTTGACCAGGGTCACCACCAACCGTGCCCCGGATGCGCCGATGGGATGACCCAATGCGCAGGCACCGCCATTCACGTTGAGCTTGTCATGCGGGATGCCGAGCTCACGTATCGGGGCCATCGCCACCACGGCAAAGGCTTCGTTGATTTCAAACAGGTCGACCTGGTCCACCGACCAGCCGGTCTTGCCCAGCAGCGTGTGCAGCGCGCCGATCGGCGCGGTGGTGAACCACTCCGGTTCCTGCGAATGCGTGGCGTGGCCGACAATGCGGGCCAGCGGCGTGATGCCGCGCGCGGCTGCATCTTCTTCGGTCAGCAGCACCACGGCAGCAGCGCCGTCGGAGATGCTGGAGGAACTGGCGGCGGTGACGCTGCCGTCCTTCTTGAAGGCCGGACGCAGGGTCGGGATCTTGGCGATGTCCGAGCGGCCGGGCTGCTCGTCGGTGGTGACCTCGACCTCGCCCTTGCGGGTGGCGACCTTCACCGCGACGATTTCATCGGCAAACGCACCGTTGGCCTGTGCCGCCTGTGCGCGCTTGACCGATTCGATGGTGTAGGCGTCCTGTTCTTCGCGGCTGAACTGGTATTTGTCCACCGCGTTTTCGGCGAACTCACCCATCGCCTTGCCGTCGTAGGCGTTGACCAGGCCATCGTGAGCCATGTGGTCAACGGCCTGGAAGTTGCCGAAGCGGTTGCCGGTGCGCGAGTTCGGCAGCATGTGCGGCGCGTTGGACATCGACTCCATGCCGCCGGCGACCACGATGCTGGCCGAACCAGCCTTGATCAGGTCGTGGCCGAGCATGATGGCCTTCATGCCCGAGCCGCACACCTTGTTCAGCGTGGTTGCACCGGTCGACAGCGGAATGCCGGCAGCGATCGCTGCCTGGCGGGCGGGCGCCTGGCCGAGATTGGCCGGCAGCACGCAGCCCATGAGGACTTCAGAAACGTCGCTTGCCGGGACACCCGACTGCTCCAGGGCGGCGGCGATGGCGGCGGCGCCGAGGGTCGGGGTCGGCACGCCATTGAACTGGCCGAGGAAGGAGCCGATGGCGGTGCGCTTGGCGGCGGCGATGACGATGTTGGACATGGCAATCTCGTTGATGCGTAAGCAATGTTCGGAAAGGAGACCGGGGCCGTTGGAAGCGCTCCGGTTTCCCGGCAGACTGCGTGGGGGTCGGCCCAAGTATAGAGGGTCGGGGAGGGCCGCCGCTGGGCGGCGGCGCATGCCTGCCGGGATGAAGGCAGGCCAACGTTCATGGGAAGGAATCGATGGAACGCACGACGATGATGAGGTCTGTCCTGGCAACCGCGCTGGCACTGGCGCTGACGGCCTGTGGAGGAGGCGGTGGGGGCAGCAACGTGCGCATCGATCCGCCGGCTCCCCCGGTGCCGCCGACCACGCCGCCGCCCACTCCGCCACCGCCGGCCAAACCGCAGGAACCGACGTTCGATGCGCATCTGGCAGTCACCAACGCGCGCGCCGCACAGGCTGCGGGCCTGACCGGGCAGGGGGTGCGCATCGGTATCGTCGACTCGGGCGTGCAACGCAATGCGGTGGCGCTGAATGGACGGGTGCTGGCCAACTTCAACTACATCGATCCGGCCAAGAACAACCTGGCCGTTGACGACGTGGTCGGTCACGGCACGGCAGTGGCCAGCCTGGCCGCCGGCGCAGCGGTGGGCACCTGGCCGGGCGGCATCGCGCCGGGTGCGCAGATCGTCTCGGCACGGATCATTTCCGACAAGCCGCCGACCGATGACGGCAGTGGCCAGGGCAACGCCTTCAGCGGCCCGCTGGGTGTGGCACAGGTCCACCAGGATCTGATCAGCTACAACGTGAAGGTGATGAACAACTCGTGGGGCGGCCTGTACTGGACCGACCTGCCGACCACCGCGCAGGTGGCTGCCGAATACCGGCCGTTCGTGATCAACCATGGTGGCCTTGTTGTGTTCGCTTCCGGCAATGAGGGACGCAGCGAGCCGAGCAGCCTGGCGGCGCTGCCCAGCCAGAAAGGTGTGGCCGGCTCACTGCCTGCGGCCGATCTGGAGCGCGGCTGGCTGGTGGCCACCGCCGTCGATCCGTACGCGCCCGGCGCACTGGCCAGCTACGCCAATGCCTGTGGGCAGGCCGCACGCTATTGCCTGGCGGCGCCGGGCAGCGCGGTCTATCCAGACGCCAATGGCGGTAGCTATTACTGGAACTACGGCACCTCGTTCGCGGCGCCGTTGATCTCCGGAGCCGCCGCGCTGGTCTGGCAGCGCTTCCCGTATTTCGACAACAACCTTGTGCGGCAGACCCTGCTGGGCACCGCCAAGGACATCGGCGCCCCCGGCGTGGATCCGGTGTTCGGCTATGGCCTGCTGGATATCGGTCGCGCGATCAATGGTCCCGGCCGCTTCGACTGGGGCGATGTGGTTGCCAACGTGGATGCGGCATCGACCAATTCGATGTGGAGCAACGACATCACCGGCGGCGGCGGCCTGGTCAAGCAGGGCGGCGGCAAGCTGGTGCTGGCCGGCAACAACAGCTACAGCGGTGCCACCCGTATCGAGCGCGGCATCCTGTCGCTGCAGAACGGTGGCGTGATCCGTTCCAACGTGACGATCCTCGGCCAGCCCGACCCGGATTCGACCGGGCTGCAGTTCAACGGCGGCACGCCGCGGGTGATCGGCAACGTGGTCAACGGCAGCAGCGTGTTCCTCACCACCGGTAATACCACCGGCACCATCGAGGGCAACTACACACAGCAGGCCGGTGCGCAGCTGATGATCGCCCTCGGTGCCAATGCACTGCAGGTCACCGGCAGTGCACTGATCAACGGCGGTGTACGCGTGCATGGTTTCGTCTCCGGCTACGTGCCGCAGAACGGCACCCGCCAGGACCTCATCCACGCGGCGGGTGGCCTGACCGGCACCTTCAGCTCCGCTGCCACGTCCACCGGGCTGCAGGGGCTCTCGCTGGTGTCACCCACTTACGGCTACGACAGCAACAACGCCTGGTTGAACGTGACCCAGGTCAGCGTCACCGCTGCGGCCAGTGGTCTGAACGCTTCGGCGCAGGCGGCCGCGCAGCGCGTGGAAGGTGCATTCGCGGTGCTCGATGGCAATCCCGGCCTGCAGGGATCGGCCTTCGGTGCGGCAGCCGGTGCGCTGCAGTGGACCGGCGGTGGCGAGCAGGGCCTGGCCGCCAGCCTGCAGAGCCTGTCCGGGCAGGCGCATGCCCGTGCCGAAGCGGCGACCTTCGACAGCATCGACATGTCGCGGCGTGCGATTGCCGAACGCTTCGATCGTGTGCAGGCCTCACCGCGACTGCGCGGTACCTGGCAGAGTGCGCTGGGCGAGGCCGGTCAGGGCACCTTTGCCGGCAACGCTGCCGAGAGCCGTGGCTGGATGGCGGGCCAGGACCTGCCGTTGGGCAGCAACGGCCTGATGGGTGTGGCCTTTGGCGAGACCCGCAGCAACGGTGGCAGCAGCTTCGGTGGTGACCGCGGACGTGATCGCCAGGCGCAGGCGCAGCTGTATGCTGGCTGGAACCTGGGGCGTGGGTACGCACTGGCCCAGGTCGGAAGCGGCCAGTTCACCCGCGCGTTGGACCGCCAGCTGCTGCTGGGCGCCGGCGCGTACGGCGTGTCTGCGCGCTACGGCGGCCGCTTCAGCAGTGCCAGCGTCGAAGGCGGCTATCGCTTCGGTCGCGCCGGGGCGTCGTTGACGCCGTATCTGGGCGCCAGCACCACGCGCGTGGATACCGATGCGTTCAATGAGCTGGGTGGCTTCGGTTTCGGCCTGCGCGGTGATGCCAACCGCGTGCAACGCAGTCAGATGCTCGCCGGCCTGCGTGGTGAACGCGGGTGGGGGCGCTGGACCCTGCGGGGTCATGCCGAATGGCAGCAGCGCTTGGATGGACGCGACGCGGACTGGCAGGCCAGTTTCGTCGGCGTCGATGCCTGGGCACCGTTGGCGGGTTGGGATGCACCGCGCGGCAGTGCGCTGTTCGGTGTGGCGTTGGAATCGTGGTGGGGCCGCAATGGCCGCCTGAGCCTGGGCTTTGACCAGCGTGTGGGCGGCGAGGGCGCGCGCCAGGCGGCGCTGCGTTACAGCACCGGTTTCTGAGAAACGGGTCGCGCCGGGGTGATGCCCGGCGCGATCATCGCAGGCTCAGCCGCCGCGCAGGTTGCCCAGGCGCGGAGTGCTGCGGCCCAGCGGCATCTTCAGCTTGCCGATCGACAGGATGCGGCTTTCGGCGATGCGGTCGGCGGCACGCTGCGGCGCGATGTTCTCGCGCTGCGACAGTTCGAAGATGCGGGTGAGGTTGTGGTAGATGCTGCGGATCAGGCGCATCGCGCGTTCGCGGTTGTAGCCATCGATCTCCAGCGACACGTTCATCACGCCACCGGCGTTGACCGCATAGTCCGGTGCGTACAGGATGCCGCGCGCATGCAGTTCATCGCCGATCTCCAGGCTCGACAGCTGGTTGTTGGCGGTGCCGCAGATGATCTTCGCCTTGATCCGCGGCAGGGTATCGGCGTTGATCGCACCTTCCAGCGCGCACGGCGCGAACACATCAGCGTTCACTTCGTGGATTTCGTCCGGCTTGACCGCTTCGGCGCCGAAATCGCTGACCGCGCGATCGACCAGGGCGCTGTCCAGATCGGTGACATACAGCTTGGCGCCGCGGTCACGCAGCAGCTTCACCAGTTCCATGCCGATATGGCCCAGGCCCTGCACTGCGATGCTGGTCTTGCCCACTTCCTCATGGCCGAACTTGAAGCGCATCGACGCCATCAGTGCCTGCAGCGCGCCATAGGCGGTGAACGGCGCCGGATCGCCGGAGCCGCCATGGACCTGGTGTACGCCGGTCACGAACTGGCTCTCCAGGTAGATGTTCTCCATGTCGTTGACGTCGGTGCCGACGTCCTCGGCGGTGATGTAACGGCCCCCCAGCGAATCGACGTAACGGCCGAAGGCGCGGAACAGCACCTCGGTCTTGTCCACCTTCGGGTCGCCGATGATCACCGCCTTGCCGCCACCTACGTTGAGGCCGGCCAGCGCATTCTTGTAGGTCATCGTCCGGCTCAACCGCAGCACGTCGGCCAGTGCCTCGTCGGTGTTGGCGTAGGGGCGCATGCGCACGCCGCCCAGGGCCGGGCCCAGGGTGGTGTTGTGGATGGCGATGATCGCCTGCAGGCCGGCGTCGTGGTTGTGGCAGAACACCACCTGTTCGTGACCGGTGGTGGCGAGGGTTTCGAATAGCATGGCGTCTCCGATGGCGCGAACAGCGGCGAACTGCAGCGAACGGCCAATGAACGGTAGGGTCCCAAAACAAAAAAAGCGACGTCGTCGGTGCAGGGGGACGGGTCGCGCGGCGCCATTCTAGTCCATTCGCTCGGCCGATGCCGTCGACATTGGCAGCCTTCCGGTTAAAGAAGATGAAAGTGCGGCCGATGCTGCGACGACGGCGAGTAGCCGGATTCGTGTGAAGAGGCAGGGCAGTCAGTGACGGCACGGGCACCACAACGACAGGGCGGGCGGCGATGACGGCCGCCTGGTGGCGATCGCTGCGCGGCTGGCTGGCGCGCTCGACCGGGGCCGCGCCGTCCCGCTTGGCGGCTGTATCGCGACAGGCAGTGGCGGCAGCGGCTGCCAGCCTGCAGGGTGAAGCCCTGCCGTCTGCGGAGATCGCCGCGCATCTGCAGCGCGGCCTGCACGCGTTGGCGTTGTACCCACGACTGGCCGGTGAGCCGGCGCCGGTACAGGATCCGGCGTTGGGGGAAGCGGTGGCATGCGCGCTGCAGGACCGCGACTGGGCCACCCGGCAGCTGCCGCGCCGCCCGCAGCTGCTGCCGCAGCTGATCCAGACCGTCAACGACGATGCTGCCTCGGCGCGGGTGATGGCGGCGATCATCGGCCAGGACCCGGTGCTGACCGGCAACCTGCTGCGCATCGCCAACAGCCCGGCCTACAAGGTGCACGAGCGACCCGTGGAAAGCCTGCAGCGGGCAGTGACCCTGGTCGGTACAGAAGGCGTGCGGCAGATCATCAGCGCGGTACTGGTCCAGCCGGTGATGCAGATGCAGTGCGATGCGTTCCCGCAGTTCAGCACGATCATCTGGGAGCACGCGCTGCTGGCATCGCGTGCGGCCGCCGACCATGCGCGCACGGTCACCTTCGGTGATGCCTTCGCTGCACAGTGGCTGGGGCTCGTGCAGGGGCTGGGGTCTGCGCTGGTGATGCGCCAGCTGCTGCAGGAAGCCCAGGCACGCGGCGAAACCGTGGAGCCGGCGCTGGCTCTGCAGCTGCTTCAGCAGTGGTCGTTGCCGCTGGCACAACGGGTGGCAGCTGCCTGGGAGCTGCCCGAGCCGGTGCACCAGGCGCTGTTGCCGGAGGCCGAAGGCCCGCTGGCTGACAGCCTGCGCCTGGGCAGCGCGGCGGCCGCAGCCAGCCTGTTGTGCCGCCATGGCCACGCCAGCCAGAGCCGCATGCTGGCCCTGCTTGAACAACTGCCGTCGGCGCCGCCGCATGCGTTGCGCTGGATCTGGCGGCGCTTGCACGGGCGCAGTGTGGAAACGCTGGATGATGCCGCACAGAGCGAAGCCGGCGCGGCACCTTGAGCGCTACAGCTGCGATTCCACCGGCAGCCAGCTGATCACCCTCGCGGTCCAGCGTTTGCCGAGACTGGCGCCGGGTTCAGCCTCCACCCAGTGGGGCGGCGGCTGCCGTTGCAGCCAACGCAGCTCGTCATTCCTGCCCAGTGCCAGCCACCAGCTGTGTTCGGGGCTGGCCAGGCGCAGGTACTCATCGCGCAGCTGCGCGCCCAGCACCGGATCGTCGAACAGCACGCCCATTTCGGTATTGAGATAAGCCGAGCGGGGGTCGAGGTTGAACGAGCCGACGAAACCGCGGCGGTCATCGACCACGAAGGCCTTGGTGTGCAGGCTGGCGCCGCTGCTGCCGAACAGGCTGGTATCCGGCTGGCCGTGTGCCTTGAGTTCGTAAAGCTGCACGCCAGCCTTCAGCAGCGGAACACGGTAGCCCATGTACCCACCGTGCACCGCGGCCACGTCGTTGGCGGCCAGTGAGTTGGTGACCACGCCCACCTGCGCACCGCGCGCGGCCATTGCTGACAGGCCTTCCAGGCCTTCGCTGCCGGGCACGAAGTAGGGTGAGATCAGCAGTGCGCTGCGGCGGGCGGTCGCCAGCTCCTCGCCGAGGGTGCTGACCAGCCAGCCGCGGCGGTCATCGTCGCGATGTTTCATTGGAGGATCGGAAGCGATGCGCACGTTCGCGCTCCAGTGCAGCGGCTCCGGGCTGGGCCGATGCAGGGCGCGCGATTCGGCCACGCGCTGCAGGTAGGGCTGCGCCTTGGCGTGCATCGCATCCCGGTCCGACTGCCGCACCAGCTGTCGCAGCTGTTCATCGCTGTATGACGCCAGCGCGGAAATCGGGATGGCCGCGCTGCTGTTCCAGTAGTCGTCGAAGATCTGGTTGGCCTGCTGCACGGCCGGTCCGGCCACCACCAGGTCCAGGTCCTGGAAATTCACGTCGTCGCGCGCGCTGAAATACTCCTCGCCGATGTTGCGGCCGCCGACGATCGCGATGCGGCCATCGGCGATCCAGCTCTTGTTGTGCATGCGATGGTTCACGCTGAAGGCGCGTTGCACCAGCTCCAGCGTGCGCGCGATGCCGCTGCGGTTGCGGAACGGGTTGTACAGGCGGAGCTCGATGTTCGGGTGCGCATCGAGCGCCATCATCAGCGCGTCCTTGTCCTTGGCGTTCATGTCGTCGAGCAGGAGGCGCACCCGGACTCCGCGCTCAGCGGCGTCGTACAGCGCCTTGGCCATCAGGTGGCCGATCAGGTCGTCGTGCCAGATGTAGTACTGCAGGTCGAGGCTGCGGCCGGCATGCGCAGTGATCATTGCGCGCGCTGCGAACGCATCCATGCCGTCGCTGAGGAAGGCCACGCCTGATTTCCCGGGATGGGCCGCCTGCAGCGGCACGATCTGCTGGTCGATGCGGGTCTGCGCCGGTTGCAGCGGCAGGACATGCGAAGGCGCGCCCTGCGCCTGCGGGGTGAGGTGGTCGGCCAGCAGCAGGCCGGACAGCACCAGCAGCAACAGGATGGCGAAGAGGATCGCAGCGACGCGCAGCAAGCGTCGCCACAGGGGCTTGGGCGGATTCATGCCCCCGATGGTAGATCCACGTCATGCATGGATGAAAGCCAACAGACCCACTGCAGTAGATCCACGCCATGCGTGGATGGTTTCTTCAGGCAACGTCACGCCATGCGTGGATGGGATCAGAGCCCTTTCCCGCGGAAAGGGATCCGACCCCGCAACCAGGGCCTCAGAACCGCTCGTCGCTGCCCAGGTAACGCCACTGCCCCGGCGGCAGCGGCCCCAGCGCCACGCGGCCGATGCGCAGGCGGCGCACTGCGGCAACCTGCAGTCCTGCGGCGCTGACCGCCACCCGCAGTCCCTTGGCGGTCAAGCCTTTGCCGGCGAAGCGCAGGCGCTGTTCGCTCTGCCAGCTGACCTTGGCCCCGCCGGATTCGTGCTGCAGCCGCGCCATCAACCAGGGCCCGCGTTCCGGTCCCCCTTCGGCCACTTCGATCAGGTACTCCTGCTCGGTGCGGCCCAGATTGCGCTGCAGGTGGGCCAGCGTGGCCGGGTCCTGGCTGATCACCACCAGGCCGCTGTCGCTGGCCGGAAGTGCGGCGGCCAGCTGCAGTCCATGGAAATGGCGCTGCAACGGGCGGGTACCGCTGGCATCAAGTTCGCTGCGGCTGTCACTGCTGATCAACGCACAGAGCGCCTCTGCCGCTACACCGGCCGGCTTGTGCAGCAGCATGGTGACCCGCTCGGCCTTGTCATCGCTGGCCTGCTCGGCCACCACGATCACCGCGCTCTCATCGACCGGACGCTGCGGCTGCTCCACCACCTCGCCATTGACGCTGACCCAGCCGCCTTCGATGTAGCGCCGCGCTTCACCGCGCGGGATGCCGAGCAGGGCGGACAGGCGTTTGTCGAGACGGGTCGGTTCCATGGCGGAAAGGTCAGGCAGGGGGCGCGCAGTGTAGCTGCTGCGGCCGGTCAGCGCTGGCCGCGGTTGGCCAGCTCGGTCAGGTACAGGCGGGTATCGAACTCCAGCTGCAGGTAATCCGGCTCCATGTGCTGGCACAACTGGTAGAAGGCCTTGTTGTGGTCGGCTTCCTTCAGGTGGGCCAGTTCGTGTACCACGATCATGCGCAGGAACGCCGCTGGCGCCTGCCGGAACACGGTGGCGATGCGGATCTCGCGGCTGGCCTTGAGGCGGCCGCCATGCACGCGGGAAATGGCGGTGTGGGTGCCCAGCGCGTGCTTGATCACTTCCAGCGTGTTGTCGTAGCAGACCTTGTTGAGCGGTACCGATTTGCGCAGGTAGCGGTCCTTCATGTCCTGGGTGTAGTCGTACAGCTGGCGGTCGCTGCGCACGTCGTGGGGGTCGGGGTAGCGCTGCTGCAGCCAGGGGCCGAGTTTGCCCTGTGCCAGCAGGTCGCTGACCTGGGCGACCAGGGGTTCGGGATAGCCGGTGAGGTACTTCAGGACTGCCATGCAGGGGCGGCGGGGCATCGGTAGAATGGGAATACCCAAGATTACACGTGGTACGCATCGACCATGGCAAAGCCCAACGCGCTGCAGGAACAATTGCTCAAGGCCGGCCTGGCCAGGAAGTCGCAGGCCAGCGCTGCCGCGAGCGCGCAGGCCAAGGCCCGCCAGGGCAAGGCCGAATCGACCTCGGCCGAGGTCCAGCGCGAGGCTGAACGTGCCCGCGCCGAGAAGGTCGAGCGCGACCGCGCGCTGGCCGCCGAGCGTAATGCCCAGGCCAAGCTGGCTGAACAGAAGGCGCAGGCGAAGCAGATCATTGCGGCCCATGCCGTGCCCCACAAGGGCGATGACGAGTACCGCTTCAGCGATGGCGCAGCGATCCGCACCCTGCTGATCGACCCCAAGCTGCGCAAGGCGCTGTCGGTGGGCGTGCTGGTCATCGTCGCCAGCGGCGACGGTTACGCCCTGTTGCCGCGTGCCGCTGCTGAAAAGGTGCGTGAACGCGCGCCGGAAGCGATCATCGTCGACCACGGCCAGCCGGGCTCGACCGCGGGGATTTCCACCGGCAATGCCGAGGACGACGCCTACTACGCCCAGTTCCAGGTGCCGGACGACCTGGTCTGGTAAGCAAAAAGGGGACGGAGGGGATTAAGTCGCGATCGACCTGATCGGATCCGTCTGCTTTTTGCTCAGCTTGCTGAAGGCCCACCGGGCATGGCTCGGCTTAAAACCGGTCTGCTCCTTTGTGCGCGGGTGTATCGTCCCCATATCAGGCGACACACCTGCGGAGGATGGCGATGGCCACCGGATGGGCGGGAGACGGCGCGGTCCAGGACCAGATCGACGCCACGGTCGACGATGCGATCGCCCGCGCGCGGCGCCAGCTGCGCGAGGGACCCGGGCTGGAACACTGTGAGGAATGCGACGCGCCGATTCCGTTGGCGCGGCGTCAGGCGGTGCCCGGTGTGCGGCTGTGCGTTGCGTGCCAGCAGTCGCATGACGATGAAGAGCAGGCGCAAGCCGGCTACAACCGGCGGGGCAGCAAGGACAGCCAGCTGAGGTAAGGGTTGTTCGGCAGGGCTGCGCCCTGCACCCGCCGAAGCCGAAGCCGAAGCCGAAGCAGGATCAAGAGCGGCATTCCGTGGGATGGCGGGGCGGTGTGGGTAAGCAGGACACGCCGTAAACCCCGCTCCGCGGTCCGGCCCAGCCGCTGGCGGCTGTGCGTTCGGGCGCTTGCGAAGCAGTGCTTCGCAAGCAAAGCGCCCTCACCCATGGGGGCTCGATGGCGCCATCCATGGCGCCAACGGTCCTGCCCACCCACACCGCCCCACCTCTGACAGATTCTGGCGGCTGTTGGTAGGTGTCGACCTTGGTCGACACGATTTTTCTGTCAGATATCGAATGAGTCATCCACGCATGGCGTGGATCTACCGTGTCGACCAAGGTCGACGCCCGCCAACCCACAGGAAACCCGCTTCTGCTGTTGCTCTGGCTTCGGCAGGTGCAGGGCGCAGCCCTGCAAAGAAAAACCACCCTCAGCCGTCGCCCTGGATGCCACCGGGGGCCTGTGCCGGGTCGCGCCAGCGGCGCACCGTGCGCTGGAAGAACAGGTTGTTCGGCAGCTGCAGCACCGTACCTTCGTGACCGTCGCCGGTCTCCTGCAGCGTGGTGTAGATCAGGTTCACGTCGATCACCCGGCCCTTCAGGCCCGGCTTCTCGCCGTTCTCCAGTACCTCGATGTAGTCGTGCAGGCGGAACGGGCGGGTGGTGAAGATCAGCAGCGTGCAGAAGATGTTGGAGAGCACGCTCCACGCTGCGAAGAAGGCCACCGCACCCACCGCCGCGAAGCCGGTGAAGGCCGTCCACAGCACCGAGGGCTTTGCGCCGAGCAGACTGAGGATGTACAGCAGCGCGCTGAAATAGACCACGAAACTGGTGATCCGGCGTGCACCCATCACCATCTCGGGTGGCAGCGTGTAGTGCTCGGCGAAGCGGCGGATCAGGCGACGGGCGAGTACCCGCAGAAGCCAAGCGACCAGCAGCACCAGTACGATGTGCAGGGCGACGCCCACGTAGTTCAACCACGGATGGGTCCAGGCGGGCAGGTGATCCTTCAGCGACAGCATCATGGGACAACAACAGGTGGCGGTAACAACTGCTGATGTTACCCGGCGCGCGTCGGCGATTCGACCGTGGGTGTCCACGCCAGGCAGACCAGCTCCTGGCGATGCTGCTGCAGGCAGGCGCGACCGTTGTCGGGGCGCAGCTGCAGCGACAGGCCCAGTGCCTGCAGCACGACGCAGGCGGCGATCACCAGCAGGGCGGCGCAGGATGGGCTGGACATGGCAGGGCTCCCGGACGGCATTTTCATGAAGGACCTACCATGGATGCAGCAGTCGCCGAAAAGGTTGCATCGCGCTGGCGGCCGATCGGCTCTAAACCTTTTCCCGGGTCGCCGCATCCAAACGATATGCTCGACACCACCATGCCCGCGCCGCCTGCCGCCAACGACGCCGTCGACGAACCCGCCCTGGTGCGGGCGGCGGCCGCTGGCGATACCGCTGCCTATGAACTGCTGTACCGGCGACATGCGCCGCGTGTGTTCGCCGTGTTGTGGCGGCTGTGTGGCGGCCAGCAGGCGCGTGCAGAGGATGCCTTGCAGGAAGCATTCCTGCAGGCATGGAAGGCACTGCCGGGATTCCGCTTCGAGAGCAGCCTGTCCACCTGGCTGCACCGGCTGGGCGTCAATGCCGCGCTGATGGAACTGCGCGGGCGTGCAGCGGGGCAGGACCATGACAGCCTCGATGACGTGGATGGAGGCTTGCAGGAGCTGGCAGTGCACGACCGCTGTGCGGGCACCGAGCGCGACCTCGAACGCGCATTGTCGACGCTGCCACCACGGGCACGTGCGGTACTGGTGCTGCACGACATCGAAGGCTGGAAACACCACGAAATCGCCGAACAGCTGCAGATGGCCGTCGGCAGTTCCAAGGCACAGTTGCATCGTGCGCGCGGCCTGTTGCGTGCACGGCTGGGAGACATGACATGAGTACACACGACCACGATTCCGCTCCCGAACTGCTGGCACGGCTGCGCGCACTGCCACGTGAGCGCAGCGTGCCCACCGATGGCTGGGCACGCCTGTCGGCGCAGCTGCCGCCGCGTGAAGCGCAGGCCGCGCCTGCGCCCACGGACAATGTGGTGGCTCTGCCGGTACGTTCGCGCCGGCGCTGGTGGCTGCCGGCAGGGGCCGCCTTGGCTGCCAGCCTGGCGCTGTACATGGTGGCGCCGTGGCGCCATGCGCAGCCGGACGCGCCGGCACCATCGGCGCTGCAGCTGCAGGCAGCGGCCATGACCGAGCAGTACCGGCAGGCCGTGGCCTCGCTGCCCGATGGGCGCGCGCCGGAATGGCAGCCGGCCCTGCACGAACTGGATGAAAGTGCGGCGCAGATCCGTGCCGCTCTGGCGCAGGATCCGCGTGCGCCGCACCTGCTTGGACAGCTCAAGCGCACCTATGCGCTGCGGCTGGAACTGACCCGGCAGGCGGCCTACGCCGCCGAGTCCGGCTTGACGACCTGAGGAGACCCCCATGACCCGAACCCTGATGACCTGCTGTGCCGCACTGCTGCTGGTGCCCGCGGTAGCCCTGGCCGACACCCGGATCGATGAGCGGCACAATCTGGCTGCCGGCGGCCGCATTGAACTGAGCAACGTGGCCGGCAAGGTGACCGTGCGTGGCTGGGATCGCAACGACGTGCAGCTCACCGGAACGCTCAGCGATGGCCTGCAGCTGCGCCAGGAGAAGAGCGCCAACCGCGTGCGCTGGGAGATTGAATACCCGCGCCGCGGCGGCAGCGGCGGTGCAACGCTGGTGCTGAACGTACCGCGTTCGGTGGAACTGCTGTTGAGCACGGTCAGCGCCAGCCAGGACATCGGTGGCATCGACGTGCGCCGGCTGCAGGCCGACACCGTCAGCGGCAGCCTGAGCGCGTCCGGCCGCAGTGGCGACAGCAAGCTCAATACGGTCAGTGGCAGTGTCACTGCGCGCCTGCAGACGCCGAGGCTGGACGTGAACACAGTCAGTGGTCGCATCGAAGCCGGTGGCGGCGTGTCTGGTGATATCGGTGCGCAGACCGTATCGGGCCGGGTTGAAGTCGATGCGGGTCGAGTCCAGCGCCTGGCGGTGGAAACCGTGTCGGGCAGCATCGATCTGGCGGCGGCCGGGCTGGCGCCGGGCGGCCGCATCAACGTTGAATCGGTGAGTGCGTCGGTCAACCTGCGCCTGCCGCGCACGGTGTCGGCGCAGCTGTCGGTGAACAGCTTCAGCGGGTCGATCAACAGCGATGCAGGCCAGGTGGAGCGACCGCGTTATGGGCCGGGCAGCCATCTCGATACGCGTCTGGGCGGCGGTGATGGTGACATCCGCATCCAGTCGCATTCGGGCAGTGTGCAGGTGCGCCTGGATCGCTGAGCGCGATCCGGCAGGCCGCGGCGGCAGCGCCGCCGCGGTCGGGAGAGGGTCAGCTGGCTTTCTTCAGCGCCCAGGTGGTACCGAGAACTTCGATCTTGCCACCGCTCTTGCGGAACGCGGCCAGGTCCGAAGCGATCGAGTCGCTGCTGACCACGGTGCTGGCGGATGCGCCCTTGCGTTCACTGCGGATGCTGTTGCTGGCCTTCGCGGGGGTCTTTGCCTTGCGGGGCATGGTGGCTCCTGTCAGGTGGAAGGGGAGGAAAGCGCGCAGGACTCGGCCTGGCGCAGGTAGTCCTGCCGCTCGCGGCGGCAGTCATCGCCGCCCATCGAAAACTGGCGGCAGATCGCCGGGCGCTGCGAATAGATCGTGCAGCGCAGGTGATAGGGATCGATCGCCGCGCACCAGCCTTCCTCGTTGCGCGCCATCACGGCACGGCCGTGGGCGTCGCGCGACAGGAACTGGCCAGGCACGTGGTCGCCGGGCTGCAGCAGCACGGGCAGCCGGCAACAGACCGCGTCACAACGGCTGCAGTCGATGGGTGCGGGTGATGCGTCAGGTTGTAAGGCCACAGGGGCCTGGCGGGTGCCCAAAGCGGGTCTCGATGGCGGCTCCGGTGATACGCGGACCATGAACGAGCCAGGAAGGCATGGCCGCTAGGCCCGCAGGGCGGGCCAGGCTGCACGTTGGACACACACCGGCGTAGCCGGTGGAAAGTGCAGCAGAGTTCTAGCCGACCAAGGGTAACTTAGACCGCGTAACGTTTTGTTAATCCTGGCTGGCTGCCGCCAGCGCCAGGCCCTGGACCACGCCCAGCGAGGGTTCGCCGTGGACCATGCGGGCGCCCGGGAAGGCCTCCGCCACTGCCTGGCGCAGGTAACCGGCGCGGGACATGCCGCCGGTCAGGAACACCGCGTCCGGGTCGCCCCCGATATCGCTGCGGACCTGGGCCAACAGCTCGCGGATCTGCTCCAGGTAGCCGTGGGCGGCGGCGGCCAGGCCATCGGCGCTGCTGTCGGCATACAGGTCGCGGGCAATGTAATCCAGCGTGCTGCGGTGTTCGTTGCTGGCGCTGAGGGCGATCTTGGCGCGTTCGACGTCACGGTACAGGCGGGCGGTATTGCCGGTGTCCTGCAGGGCCTGCAGGCGCGCGCCCCACGGCGCGTCGACGTTGTCGTAGTTGTGCTGGCGGAACTCGCGCTGGCGGGTCATGTCCTGCACGGTGGCCGCTTCCACGTAGTGGTGGGTGGGCACGCGGGTAATGCCACGGCCGAACAGGGGCATGTAGCCGGACAGGCTCAGGGCCAGGTCGATATCGGTGCCGCCGCGGGCAATGCCCCAGGCGCGGTGGATGCGCGGTGCCGCCTCGCCACCGACTTCGGCATGGGCGATATCGGTGGTGCCGCCGCCGATGTCGACGATCACCGCCTGGTGCCGCTCGCGGCTTTCAGCGTGGTAGTGCATGGCCGCCGCAGCCGGTTCCTCGAGGAAATCGATCTGGTCGAAACCGGCCTGGGTGGCGGCTTCGCGCAGGATGTCCAGCGCCTGGTCGTTGCCGGCCGCGCCGATCGAACTGCGGAACTGCACCGGGCGGCCGAGCAGGGCCGTGCGCAGCGGCTGGCCAAGCTGGGCGCTGGCGGTCAGGCGGATGTGCTCGAGGATGTGCGCGGCGATGCCGGTGATGGTCTGCTTCGCGCGCGGGTGCAGGTTGTAGCCCAGCATCGACTTCGGGCTCTGTACCAGATTGCCTTCGTGTTCCTCGAAATAGGCTTCCAGCGCATCGTCGCCGTAGACCGCGTTCTGCAGCAGGTCGCTGGCGCTGCGCTCCTTGCCGGCGCGCGCTTCCATCCATTCGCGACGCAGGGCGCGCAGGGCTTCGCGGCGCAGGGCCTGCGGGGGGCGCTCCTGGCCGGCGGCACGGGCTGCGCGGGCGGCGCTGTCGATCATCTGCTGCAGCTGATGTTCCTGGCCTTCATCGAGCTGGAAATCGTCCGGGTCGGGCACCACGCCGGGGAAGTACACGCTGGTGCGGAACTGCTCGGCGTCACCGAAGCGGATCGGCAGCAGTTCACCGTCACGCACGATGGCGGCGGCGGAGTTGCTGGTACCGAAGTCGATGCCGAGGCGCATGGGGAGTTCCGGGGACGATCAGGGGCCGCGCACTCTGCTGCAGTTCGCGGCCGACTGCAAGTTCCGGCGTCCTCCTGGACCGTGCCGGGCCCAGGCGCCCTCACGTGCCACCTGCGGAAACTGGAAAAAAAGCCGGCCGGTTACAATGGCGGCTGTTGATTCACTTTGAGGTACTTGCCGATGTCTTCTGTTCCCGCCTGCCCGCAGTGCACCCTGGAAAACACCTATGCCGATGGCGCGCTGTGGATCTGCGCCGACTGCGGCTTCGAATGGACCGCCGAGGAAAGCGCCGGTTCGACCCTGGTCGTGCGTGACAGCAACGGCAACACCCTGCAGTCCGGCGACACCGTCACCGTGATCAAGGACCTGAAGGTGAAAGGCTCCTCGATTCCGCTCAAGCAGGGCACCGTGATCCGCAACATCCGCCTGGTCGAGGACGATGCCGAGCACATCGAAGGCAACTCGGACAAGATCAAGGGGCTGGTGCTGAAGACCTGCTTCCTCAAGAAAGCCTGACCGGCCTTCAGCGCCGTGCCTGCTGCTGCGCGCGCCAACGGGCCAGGCTGTCCAGCTTGGCCTGGTAACGTGCCTGCTCGGGTGCCCCGCCCAGTTCCTGCGCACGCAGCAGTTCACGATCGGCGCGCTTGAGCTGGCCGGCCAGGAAGTACACCCGCGCCAGCCCGAAATGGAACTGGTGCGCGGTGTCGTACAGGCGCACTGCCTGCCGGTAGTAGCGGATCGCCACATCCAGCTGGCCCGCGCGTTCGGCCTTGGCGCCAAGCATGTACTGGGCGAACGGATCTTCGCGCTGTACCCACTGCAGGCGCCGTTCCAGCACCTGCGCCTGGGCCACCAGCCCCAGCTTGCGGTACAGCGCACTGGCGTTGTTCAACGCGGCGTCATGGCGGCCATCCAGGCGCAAGGCCATTTCCAGCGACCGGCGCGCGGCAGTGACATCGCCGCTGCGGTTCTCCAGTACGCCGAGGTTGTTCCAGGTGGCGGCAAAACCTCTGTCCTGGCCCAGCGCGGCCGCGTAGAACGCGCGTGCGCCGGCCATGTCACCGGCGGCCATGCGTTCGGCGCCGCGGTTGTTGTAGAAGTGCGCCAGCGCACGCGCCTGGCTGATCGGTTGCGGGCCGCGGCGGTCATAGAGCACGTTGCGGTCCAGGTCGACGGTGGCGAAGCGTCCGCCAAATCCAACCCCGGCATTGACGTGGCCCACGCTGTAAACCAGTCCCTGCGCCTGGTCCTGGTACCACGACACCACCTGGCCCACTTCCTGCACGCGCGCCTGGATGCCGGCCTCGCGCGCCAGTGCAACGAACATCAGGGTGAAGGCCAGGCAGTTGGCGCGGCGCTGCTGCCAGATCTCGCTGACGGTGAGGGTCGCATCGGCGTCGTACTGCAGGTCCATGCCGTGGCGGTCGAAGATCATCTCCACCAGTCCCTGCAGGCGTTGTTCGCGCGAGTAGCCGCGATTGATCACCTGCGTGCGCAGCATCTCGCGCATTGCAGGCGGGATCGCCGATACCTGCTGCGGCGACGGAATGGTGGGGGAGGCGATGATCGCCGTGGCATCGGCCCCGGCGATTTCCAGGGCAGACACGGACGGCGCCGCCAGCGCGGCCAGCGTGAAGAACAGGAATCGGGCGGCAGGACGGTACATGACGGCTCCTGGCAGCGGCGGGCGCTCCCGCCTGAGGCGAGTGTAGACCTGTGATGGGGCCGCCGTGGTCACCGTTGGTCGGCAGCGCTATCCATCCACAACCGGTGTGGACCAGCCCTCGACAAAGCTGTGGACAACCGCGTCCAGACCCCGCCCGGCAAGCGTTGTGAGCTCGTGGTGAAAAAACCGCCAGCTTGCCCGCCGCCGATGCAGGCGGGATGATCCGGGCATGGACTTCTCCCCGCTGACGCTCGCACCCGCGCAGTGGCAGGCGCTGCAGGACAGCTATGCAACGCCGCCACGGGCCTACCACCACTTCGGCCACGTGCGTGCAGTGCTGCAGCACTGCCAGGAGGTAGCAGAGGGACCGGGCTGGCAGCAGCCGGCCGAGGTTTACCTGGCCGTGCTCTACCACGATGCGATCTACCAGGCCGGGCGCAAGGACAATGAGGCGCGTTCGGCGCAGCTGGCCCTGCAGGCGATCGCACAGGCGCCGGAACTGGCCGGTGTCGATGCTGCCCGGGTGGAGCAGCTGATCCTGCTGACCGCTCGCCATGGTGAGCTGGGCCCGGACGATGTCGACGCCGAGGCGGCGCTGTTCCTGGACTGCGACATGGCGATCCTGGCCGCCCCGGAACCGGTATTCGCCGCCTACGACCGAGGTGTGGCCGAGGAGTACAAGGGCGTGGTGCCGGGTTTCCTGTACCGTGCCGGCCGTCGCCGTTTCCTGCAGGGCCTGCTGCGCGCACCGCGCATCTTCCTCAGCGGGTTCTTCCACGAGCGGATGGACACGGCCGCCCGCGAAAACCTGCGCCGGCAGCTGGACACCTGAGCGGGCCCGTTACACTGGAGCCTGTTCCCACCGATTGCCGTTTCCCCATCGTGTCCGTCCCTGATCCCGATCCCCGCCCCGTGCCGCCGGAAGAGCCCGGTCCCAACGAATGCTGCGGCAGCGGCTGCCCGCTGTGCGTGTTGGACCTGTATTCCGACGAGCTGCAGCGTTATCGCAAGGCGCTGGCCGAGTGGAAAGTGCGGCATCCGGAGGCCGCGCCATGAGCCGCATGCGTCTGGCGGCAATGCTGGCATTGGCATCGTTGCTGCTGTTCGTGGTCACCGCGCTGTGGACCCAGTTCGCACGCACCGATCTGGACTGGGTGCAGGCCACGCTCAGCCTGTACCTGCACGGGCCGTGGGGGGGGCTGCTGCGAGGTGCGTACTGCCTGCTGGCGCTGGCGATCGCCGTGCTCGGCATCGCGCTGTATCGCGGCAGCATCGGCCTACGGCGCAGTGCGGCGGCGCCGCTGTTGTTCACGGTTTCTGCGCTGGGCCTGGCCACGGTCGCCATCGGTGACAGCTGGTTGCCTGAGGCAACACCGCTGCTGGCACCGTTCATCCATGGGGTGGCGGCCAACACTGCGTTCCTGTGCGCCAGCGTCGGCATGCTGCTGCAGGCCTGGTACCTTCGCCGCGAACCGGGTTGGCAGTCTGCCGCTGGCCTGCTCTGGGGCTGGGCCTGGCTGGCCTTCGTGCTGCTCTGGCTGCACGTGTTGTGGCGCGGCGGGCCGCCGCGCGGGGTGGGCCAGAAGGTGGTGATCGCGGTGATCGTGGGCTGGCTGCTGTACCTGGCCCTGGCCCTGTACCGTCGCAGCCGTCAGCCCGCAGCCGACTGAATCCCCAACGGACTGCGCCGGTACATGCCGTGCACGCAGTGGCGGCGTATCGTGTGCGCATTCCACCGAGGTTGCGACATGAAGCGTGCAGGGCTGGGCAGGGCAATGGGAGTGGTACTGGCGCTGGCTGCACTGCCGGCGGCAGCGGCGGTCACCGCACAGCAGTTCAGTCATGGGCGCTTCGAGCAGATCCCGGTTCACATGCCGGCCGGCACGCCACAACGGGTGGTGATCTGGTTCCATGAACCCACCACTGGCGGCGACACCAGCCGCCTCCCGATCGAGGCCCTGCGTGCGGACGGCGCTCTGGTCGCGGCGGTGGACATTGCACACCTGCGCGGGGTGCTCAAGCGCGAGGGTGATCCGACCTGTTCGTTTGGTTCCGGCGATGTCGAGAACTTCTCGCGCTGGCTGCAGGCCTCCCTGCATCTGCCCGGCTATCACCTGCCGCTGGTCGGCGGCGATGGCGAAGGTGCCGAGATGGCCTACACGCTGGCGGCGCAGGCCGACACCCAGGTGTTTGCCGGACTGCTGACGACCGGCTTCTGTCCGGACCACAACCACCAGCGCATGGTGTGCGGCGATGGGGTCAAGCACAACGTGCTGCAACCGGCCGAACTGAATTTCCCGTGGTTGAGTGCGGCCGGCGACCGCGGCTGCAAGGTGGGCGAGGCGAGCCGCTTCGTGCAGCAGGTTGCGATGGCGCGCGAGTTCAAACGTACTGCACGTGGCGATGCATCCCCCGGCCTGGTGGCCGCGGCACGGGCGATCGGTGCGCAGGCCGGTGTGAGTCTGGCGCCGCCGCCCTCGGCATTGAAGGGCCTGCCGGTGGTGGAAGTACCGGCTGCCGGCAACGGTGACACGCTGGCGGTGTTCGTCTCCGGTGACGGCGGATGGGCTGGCCTGGACAAGGACGTGGCGACCTCGCTCAACGAGCACGGCGTGGCCGTGGTCGGCATCGATTCGCTGCGTTACTTCTGGAGCGAGCGGACGCCGAAGGGCTTTGCAGGCGACCTGCAGAAGATCATCGACCACTACCGCACGCAGTGGCATCGCGACAAGGTGATGCTGATCGGATTCTCGCAAGGGGCCGATGTACTGCCGGCCACCATCAACCAGCTCGATGCCAGTACTCGCGACTCGCTGGATCGTATCGTGCTGCTGTCGGTAGGAAAGAAGGCCGATTTTGAATTCCACGTCAGCAACTGGTTGGGGGGTGGTGGCGACGGTCTGCCGATCGCGCCGGAAGTGGCCAGGTTGCCGGCGGAAAAAACGCTGTGCGTGTACGGCGACAAGGACGAGGACGCGCTGTGCCCGGACCTGCCGGCCAATGACGGCGTGAAAAAAGTGAAGCTGCCGGGCGATCACCATTTCGGTGGTGACTACGATCGCCTGGCAGAGGTGATCCTGAAGGGCGGGATGTAGCGCCGGGCCATGCCCGACCGCTGTTGGTGGATGCCGACCTTGGTCGGCGTTTGAGCGTGTCGACCAAGGTCGACACCTACCCGGCGGTGTGTAGCGCCGGGCCATGCCCGACCGCTGTTGGTAGAGGCCGACCTTGGTCGGCGTTTGAGCGTGTCGATCAAGGTCGACACCTACCAGCGGTGTGTAGCGCCGGGCCATGCTCGACCGCTGTTGGTGGATGCCGACCTTGGTCGGCGCTTGAGCGTGTCGACCAAGGTCGACACCTACCAGGCGGTGTGTAGCGCCGGGCCATGCCCGGCGGATCGCGGCGTCAGTTGCGCCGCGGGTCCAGCGAGATCAGGCGCGTGGCATCCAGCAGCGCGGCCGGCAGGTGCATGCCGCCGGGCGCGGCCAGATAGCGTGGCCGCCATTGCGGATCGAACTTCGACTTGAAGCGGCGCAGGCCACTGAACCCGTAGAAGCGCTCGCCATGCCGCGCCAGCAGGCCGGCCAAGCGGTTCCAGCGACCGGCCAGCCGGTGCTGCGCCAGCCCGGACAACGGCGCCATGCCCAGCGAGAAGCGTGCATAGCCCTGCGCGCGGCCCCACAGGAACAGCTCGATGAAGAGGAAGTCCATCGTGCCCTTCGGCGCTTCGTTGACGTGGCGCATCAGGTCCACCGACAGCTCCGCACCGGCCGGTGCCTGCCACAGGTTGGCGAACGCCACGATCTGGCCTTCGGCCTCGACCAGCGCCACCGGGAAGCGCACCAGGTAATCCGGGTCGTAGCTACCCAGCGAGAAGCCCTTCTCATCGCCAGACTTGTCTTCCAGCCATGCATTGGAAATTGCATGCAGGCGCGGCAGCAGGCTGGGAATTTCTTCCACCGACGCCACGCGGAATGACAGGCCGCCGCGCTTGCCGCGGTTCCAGGCCTGGCGCAGGTCGGCACGTTCGCGCCCCTCCAGGCCGAAGTCATGCAGCGGCACCATCGCTTCTTCACCCAGCTTGACCAGGCCCAGGCCGAGGTCGAGGTAGGTCTGCCAGTAGGTTTCACCGACCTGGTAGAATACCGGGCGCAGCCCGAGCCGGTCGGCTTCTTCGCGGAAGCGCCAGATCAAGGCGCGCGCCACCTCCGGCGGGCCGACCGGATCGCCCATCGCGATCAGCGAACCGCCATAGCGCTGCATCATCACGAAGCCCTGCTTGGCATCATCGCGCAGCACCGCCTTGTCGGCCGTCAGCACCAGGCAGGCCTGGGTATCGGTAGCGCCGGCCAGCACCGGTGCCAATGACTGCAGCGTGGCATCGTCGGCGGGTTGCAGTGGGCTGCGCGTGCTGTGCAGCAACCGCGCCAGGCCGAACATCACCAGCGCGATGGCTACCACCAGCAATGCACGCAGCGCGCGCGGTGCATTGCCCGACACCGCGAACTGCCACCACAACTCGTTCTGGTACTCGACGTGGCTGTAGGTAAAGAACAGCAGCCAGGTAACCGCCACCAGCACCAGGCCGAGGTTGCGCAACCACGGCCAGGACCAGGCTTCGTCCAGCAGCGCACCCTGGCGGTAGAACTCGCGGCGTGCGGCCCACAGCGCCATCGCCACCAGCAGCGCAGATACGGCGATCAGCAGTTGGCCTCCGCGCAGCCACAACGGCAGCGGAGTGATCACGCATACCGCCATCGCCAGCATCCACGCAGCATGGCTGCGCCGCGCCAGGCCCTGGCCGATCAGCAGCAGCGCAACGCCGCTGAGACTGCCGATCAGGTGTGAGGTCTCCAGGATCGGCAGCGAGGCACCGACCAGGTGACGGCGTGGTGTTGGCAGCGTGCCATCGATGACCAGCGCGGCACCGATGCTGAACACCGCCAGCGCAATGATCTGCGGCAGCCACGGGCGCAGTGCGTTCCAGCCGGCGCGGGTAGCCCCGGCACTGGCCTGCAGGGGTTGCCGCAGCGCTGGCGCGAGGGCAAGCAGGGTGGCCAGCACCAGCGGCAGCACGTAGTAGGTGACGCGGTAGATCAGCGCCGCGGCCAGCACCGCCGCGGGTGCCACCTGTGGCAGCAGCTTCAGCAGGCTCCACTCGAACACGCCCAGGCCCGCCGGTACGGTCGAGACCAGGCCTGCCAGCACCGCCACCAGGTACAGGCCGACGAAGCCGGGCAGGCCGGTGGGCGTGGAGTCGGGCAGCAGCACATAGAACGCAGCACTGGCCAGCACCAGTTCGATGACGCTGAGCACGGTGACGCCGAGCATGGTGCGGCGGTCGGGCAGCCACAGTGCATGGCCGAACAGGCTGAACTGCCGTCCCTCGCGGCCGACCAGCAGCACGGTGCCCAGGAATGCGAGCAAGGCGACGATGCCGACCACGCGCACCGCATCCGGATTCAACGGCAATGCCAGCGCCGCCGCTGCCGGCTCCATGCACAGCGCCACGCTGATCAACAGCCAGGCACCGAATACGAAGCCGAGCGTGCTCATCAGCACCACCTGGCCGATCTGAGCCAGGTCCAGGCCAGCGCTGCGGTAGCCGCGCAGACGTACCGCGCCGCCGGTCAATGCGGCAAAGCCCACGGTCTGGCCCAGCGTATGCGCCAGGAAAGCGGTGATGCCGATGCGTGCCGGATGCACGCGGATGCCGCTGCGGCGAAGACCGATGGCGTCGAAGCCGATCAGGCAGGCATAGCTGGCCAGGCCGAGCACCACGGTAAGTGCGATCTGGGTGCCACTGAGCTGGCGGAAGGCCTGGCGGATCGCACGGTAGCCGTGCTCGTCGAACTCACCGGCCAGGCCATGCAGGGCCAGTGCCAGGATCAGCAGCGGGATGACAATGGTGGCGACCCGCTTCCAGGCGGGCGTGGAAGCGGCTGCAGCGGAATCGGTAGGGGCGGTCATCGGCGCAAGGGTGCGGCAGGAAGGGCGAGGGCGGTGTCAACGCGGGCGTGCCGCATCGTGCGCCTGTCACCGGCATTTGACCAGCGGAACTGTCGCGGCCGGGCAGTGACATCGCGCGCAGGGCACCCATGTCCCCACCATTGGCCGGTTTGGAGGACAATGCAGGCCTGATCACCCGCAGGAGCCACGCCCATGATGGAGCGTTACGACGTCGGACCGCGCATGTCCGAAATGACCGTGTACAACAAGGTCGCCTATCTCTCCGGCCAGATTCCGGAAGACACCAGCCAGGACATCACCGGCCAGACGCGGCAGGTGCTGGCGGAGATCGACAAGCTGCTGGCGCTGGTGGCCAGTGATCGCCAGCACGTGCTGCGTGCGGAAGTCTTCCTCGCCGACATCGCCGATTTCGATGGCATGAACAAGGCGTGGGACGAGTGGGTAGTCGAGGGCGCGACCCCGGCCCGCGCAACGTTCGAAGCCAAGCTGGCCCACGCCGAGTGGAAGGTCGAGATCGTAGTGACGGCAGCCGTGCCGTAACCGTCGTGCGGGGTCAGATCCCTTTTCCTCTGGAAAAGTCATCTGACCCCGTTACAGCTGCACCAGCTCGATGCAGTCCACCGGGCACGGCGGAATGCACAGTTCGCAGCCGGTGCACAGATCGGCAATCACGGTGTGCATGTACTTGGCGCCGCCGACGATGGCATCCACCGGACAGGCCTGGATGCATTTGGTGCAGCCGATGCAGTCGGCTTCCACGATCAACGCCACCTGCGGGGCCTTGTGCTCACCGCGCGATCGGTCGAACGGAATGGCCGGGACGCCCAATACCTGTGCCAGCGCCCGTGCACCGGCATCGCCACCGGGCGGGCAGCGGTCCACGCCCACCTCGCCACGTGCCATCGCCTGCGCGTACGGGCGGCAGCCGTCGTAGCCGCATTGCCCGCATTGGGTCTGCGGCAACAGGCGGTCGAGGCGTTCGGTCAGGGGCGGAATCAGGCTCATGCGTGGCGAAGGCTGCGCGTTGGGTTACTTCAGGGGTTTGCCACGGAACCAGCGCTCGTGGGCCAGTGCCAGCATCGGCTTGTCTTCGGAACTGTCACCGTAGGCATGGATGCGCACGTAGCGCGACAGATCGAACTGGCGGCGGATGTGATCGACCTTGCGCGGGCCACAATCACCATCGGCATAGCGACCGGTCAGGCGGCCGTCCTGGCTTTCCAGCCGGTTGCAGATCAACTGCAGGCCCAGCTGTGCGCACCACGGCCGCAGGTACAGGTCCAGCGAGCCGGACACGATCACCACGGTGTGCTGCTGTTCCTTGTGCCAGCGGATCTGCTCCAGCATTTCCGGGCGCACCACGTCGGGCAGGAACTCACGCGAGAAGCCGGCCGCCAGCGTGGCGATGTCATCGCTGTGGCGGTCGCGGAACGTCAGGCGGGTGACGCGTGCGCGGATGCGTTCGGCCGAGATCAGTTTCAGCTTGTACGCGGCCAGCCACGGGCCGACCTTCCACCACGCCTGCGCCAGCTGTTCGGCGGTGGCCACGCGGCGCAGGAAACGGCCATAGGTATCGCAGGTGGTCACGGTGTGGTCGAAGTCGAACAGCGCCAGTTCCATTCCGTTGCTTCCCATCGCGTTGCCTCCGGTGGCCGGTGCTGTCGGCGGGCGCGGCCGTGGCCACGCCCGCTGCCAGGCATCAGCGGACCGGCATGCCCGGCTGTGCGCCACTGTCGGCGTCCAGCAGCGCCAGTGCGCCGCCGTCGAAACCGGCCGACAGGATCATGCCTTCGCTCAGGCCGAAGCGCATCTTGCGCGGGGCCAGGTTGGCGATGAACACCACGCTGCGGCCGACCAGCGTTTCCGGCTCGCCGTAGCTGCCACGGATGCCGGAGAAGATCTGGCGCTTGCCAAGTTCGCCGGCGTCCAGTTCGAAGCGCAGCAGCTTGTCCGAACCTTCCACGAACTCGCACACCAGCACCTTGCCGATGCGCAGGTCGAGCTTGGCGAAATCGTCGATGCCGATGTAGGCCGGGGCGTCGGCGCCCTTGGTTTCGTCCTTGGCCGGTGCCGGTGCGGCCGGCTTGACCGCTTCGGTCTTGGCGGCGGGAGCGGCAGCGGCGGCCGGCTGCAGGGTGTCCTTGGAGGCGTCGATCATGGCGTCAATCTTCTTCGGGTCGATACGGGTGAACAGCGGGGTGTAATCGGTGATGTGGTGGCCGAGCAGCGGCTGCGCCAGCTCGGTCCAATCGTTCACCGGCGCGGCCAGGAAGGCCTCGGCCTGTGCGGCGGTGGCCGGCAGCACCGGCTTCAGTGCGGTGACCAGCACGCGGAACAGGTTCAGGCCCTGGCTGCACACGGCCTGCAGCTGTGCGTCGGCGCCTTCCTGCTTGGCGATGACCCACGGCTTCACATCATCGATGTAGCGGTTGGCTTCATCGGCCAGGGTCATGGTCAGGCGGATCGCCGCAGCCGGGTCGTTGCGCTCGTAGGCTTCACGGATGGGCGCCAGACCATCGACGAAGCGCTGGTATTGCGCCGCATCGGGCAGCTGTGCGGCCAGCAGGCCGTCGAACCGCTTGCTGATGAAGCCGGCGCAGCGGCTGGCCAGGTTGACGAATTTTCCGACCAGGTCGGCGTTGACGCGGGCGATGAAGTCACCCAGGTTCAGGTCAAGATCGTCAACACCACCACCGGACTTGGCGGCGAAGTAGTACCGCAGTGCCTCCGGTTCCAGGCCGGCATCGAGGAAGGTCCGGGCCATCACGAAGGTGCCACGCGACTTGCTCATCTTGGCGCCGTCCACGGTCAGGTAACCGTTGACGTGCAGGCGGGTCGGCGCGCGGTGGCCAGTGCCGTGCAGCACCGCCGGCCAGAACAGGCCATGGAAGTTGACGATGTCCTTGCCAAGGAAGTGGTGCAGCTCGGTGCTGGTGCCGGCGCGCAGATGCGCCTCGAAGTCTTCGCCGATCTTCCCGCACAGGGTCTGGAAGCTGGACAGATAGCCGATCGGCGCATCCAGCCAAACGTAGAAGTACTTGCCCGGCTGGCCGGGAATCTCGAAACCGAAGTACGGCGCATCGCGTGAGATGTCCCATGCGCGCAGGCCACCTTCGGCATTGAGCCATTCACCGAGCTTGGCCTTCACGCCGGGCAGGGCGACGTCGCCCGCCAGCCAGTCGCGCAGGAAGCCATCGAAGTGGCCGACCTCGAAGAAGAAGTGCTCCGAATCGCGCATTTCAGGCGTGGCACCGGAGATGACCGAACGCGGCTCCTTCAGGTCGGTTGGCGCGTAGGTGGCACCGCAGACTTCGCAGTTGTCGCCGTACTGGTCGGCGCTGCCGCAGTTGGGGCAGATGCCCTTGACGTAGCGGTCGGGCAGGAACATGCCCTTGGCCGGGTCGTAGAACTGCGCCACCGAACGGCGGCTGATGTGGCCAGCTGCTTCCAGCTTCAGGTAGAACTGCTCGGTCAGCGCCTTGTTGGCCGCCGAGTTGGTCGAGTCGTAATGGTCGAAGGCGACGCCAAAGGCAGCGAAATCGCGCTCGTGGCTGGCCTGGATGTTGGCGATGAAGGTTTCCGGGGTGACCCCGGCCTTCTCGGCCGCCAGCATGATCGGGGTGCCGTGGGTATCGTCGGCGCACACGAACCAGGCCTTGCCGCCGCTCATTCGACGCGCGCGCACCCAGATGTCAGCCTGGATGTAGCCGACCAGATGGCCCAGGTGCAGCGGGCCGTTGGCATAGGGCAGGGCGGTGGTGACGAGCGCGGTACGGGTCATGGTCACGGGGTGAAGCCGAGGGGACCGGGGATTATCGCATGCCCGCAACGTAGTGACCCGGCCGGGGCCGGGTCACGAGGGGCTGCCGTGGGGCCTGGGGCTTATTCGCGCTGCCAGGTCTGTGCGCGGCAGATGAAGGCGATGCAGCCGGACACGTCCAGCTTGGTGCCGCCGGCCTGCAGTTCCATCTTCGACTTGTAGGTCTTGCCATTGGCCGGGTCGAGGATGGTGCCGCCGGACCACTTGTTGGCGCCATCGGCCTTCAGGTTCCAGAGAATGGTCATGCCCTTGACCGGCTTGTTCTTGTTGGCGCCTTCACATCCGTCGCAGACCGGGTTCGGGCCCTTGTCCGAGTGCAGGATGTCGACCACCTTGCCGGACAGCGTGCCGTTGGCGGCCTGGGTGATTTCGACGATCGACTTTACCTTGCCGGTCTTGTCGTCGATGGTCTTCCAGCGGCCGGCGGCGCCGTCGGCGGCCTGTGCCGACAGGGCGGCCAGGCACAGCGGCAGTGCCAGCAGCAGGGTCTTGAAGGTCTTGCGCATGGTCCCCTCCCAGGGTTCATTCCGGCACGGTGCCGGTATGGATCGACTGTATACCCATTCGGCGGGGTATGGGGAAGGGGGGCTTTGCAGGGCTGCGCCCTGCACCCGCGGTAGTGCCGGCCGCTGGCCGGCAACCTCAACGGCGACGGCAACGGCAACGGCAAAAGCGGCCATTCCGTGGGATGGCGGGGTGGGTCCGGTTGCAGGGGACGCTGCAAGTACGTCCATGTAAGCTCGGTCGCCGCATCCATGCGGCTCACGCCCCCGCAACCGGACCCACCCCGCCTTCGACAGTTTCCGGAGATCTGTCGGTATCGGGTTGTGGGTAGGTGTCGACCTTGGTCGACACGGTAGATCCATGCCATGCATGGATGAATCTCGATTGAAAAACGCTCAACCGACTTCGTACAGCTCCAGCGGCAGGTCGTCGGGGTCGGCGAAGAAGGTGAAGCGGCGTCCGGTGTACTCGTCCACGCGGATCGGTTCGCAGGTCACGCCGTGCGCGGCCAGGCGCTGGATGAAGGGTTCCAGTGCAGCCACCCGGAAGGCGAGGTGGCGCAGGCCCTGGGCTTCCGGGCGGCTGGGACGGGCGGGCGGCGATGGGAAGGAGAACAGTTCCAGTTGGCTTCCGTCGGGCAGGGCCAGATCCAGCTTCCAGGAATCGCGTGCGGCGCGGTGGTTCTCGGCCAGTACGCGCAGGCCGAGGATGCGCACGTAGAAATCCTTCGAGCGTGCATAGTCGCTGCAGATCAGTGCGGCGTGATGGATGCCCAGCAGGGCGTCAGCATCGGAAGTCATTGCAGGGTGTCCAGCCAGCGCTGTGCGATCTTCTGCGCCAGCGGATACGGTTCGGGATCGTTGCGGTTGGTCAGCACGATCACGGTCAGGTGTTTTTCCGGGTGGCGCACGATCACGTTGCGGAAGCCGATGCTCTCGCCGCTGTGCCATTGCACCGGGCCATTCAGGCGCCAGCCGAAGCCGTAGTGCGGCACGTCGGCTTCGGACGTCGATGTGGCCGGGCTGAACATTGCACGGCGCGAGGCCTTCGACAGCAGGCGGTCGTCATACAGCGCTGCATCCCAGCGGGCCAGATCATCCAGCGAGGAGTAGATGCCGCCATCGCCGAGCACGGCGCTGGTGGTGCTTTGATCGGTGCGCTGCCAGTGGCCATCGATGCGGCTGTAGCCATAGGCGCGCGCGGCGACCGTGTCGACGCCGTCCTGGTGGGCCACGGTGTGGGCCATGCCCAGCGGGCGGAAGATGCGCTGCTGCAGGAAGGTGGCGAATTCCTGGCCGGAAGCGCGGCCGACGATCAGCGCCAGCAGCGCATAGCCGCTGTTGCTGTAGCGATACTGGGTGCCGGGTGCGAAATTCAGACGGTCCTGGTGCGACAGCAGGGCCAGCACGTCGGCGTCGTGCACCTGCCGAGGGTCAGCCGGATCCATCAGGTCTTCGTAGTCGAGCAGGCCGCTGGTGTGCGAGAGCAGCTGCCGGATCGTGATGGTCGCGGCGGACGAGGGCAGTTCGGGCAACCAGCGCCGGGCCGGCTGATCCAGCCCCAGACGGCCGTCCTCCACCAGCAGCAGCACCGCCGCGGCGGTGAACTGCTTGCTGACCGAGGCCAGCCGGAAGTTGCTGGCCGCGGTGACCGCAGTACCGTCTTCCACTACCGCCAGGCCGTAGCCGCGGCGGAACACCGGTTGCCCGTCGTGCAGTACCAGTACCGCAGCACCGGGTACCTGGCCGTCGTAGGCCTGCATCAGGCCGTCGATGCCCGCATCCGGTGGGGTCAGCACCGGTGCGGCGGAGCCCGCCACTGGCAGCAGGCCCAGCACGACGGCGAACAGGGCGACGGCAGGGCGCATGGCGGCTCCGGAAGGGTCAGGGTGAAGGGGCAGGTGTGGTGCTGGCCGGCTGCGCCATCCAGCGCTCCATCTTGCGACTCAGCACGTCCAAGGGCATCGACCCGTCCTTCAGCAGTTCGGCGTGGAAACGGCGCAGGTCAAAGGCTGCGCCCTGCTGTGCCTTGGCCTTGTCGCGCAGGGCCACGATGGTGGTCAGGCCGGCCACGTTGGACAGCGCCTGGCCGGGCTGGGCCATGATCCGCTCGACTTCGGCGTTGGCGTCGTCGCTGCTCATGTCCACGGTCTTCTGCAGGTAGGCCACCGCCTGCTGCTTGCTCCAGCCCTGGGCGTTCACGCCGGTATCGGCCACCACGCGGGCGGCACGCAGCAGGCGCGAGTACAGGTAGCCGATGCGGTCGTAGGGATCGGTGTAGATGCCGAGGTTCTCGCCCAGCGTTTCAGCATACAGGCCCCACCCTTCGACGAAGGCGAGATCGCCACCCAGGCGGCGGAACCGCGGCAGCTTGGCCAGTTCCTGCTGCAGGCCCAGCTGCACATGGTGGCCAGGAATGGCTTCATGCAGGTACTGCACCGGCACGCTCCAGCGCTTGCGGCTGGGCAGGTCGCGGGTATTGACGTACAGCAGGCCAGGCTGCCCGGCCGGCGACGGCTGGTAGGCCGCCGCAGCGGAGGTGAGCGCACGCTCAGGTTCCACGGCGCGTACTTCCAGCGTGGACTTGGGCAGGGTATCCAGTACCTGCGGCAGGCGCGCGTTGACCTGCTGCTGCACCTGGCGGTAGCGGTTGATCAATGCGTTGGCGTCGCTGTACTGGAACTGGCGGTCGTTGCGCATGCTGCGCAGCAGCTTGGACGGCGTGCCGCGCAGCTTGGCGTCCTTCATCACCGTGGCAATCTGTGCCTGCAGCTCCTGTACGCGCTGTTCGCCCAGCGCATGCAGCTGCGCGGCGGTCTGCTCGCTGGCGGTGGTCTGCACGATCAGGTTGGCATACCAGGCCTGGCCATCGGGCAATGCGCCCAGGCCGCTGCTGGCACGGGTGGCTGGCAGGTACTCGGTGGCGATGAAGCCGCGCAGGGCACGGTAAGCCGGCATGATGCGAAGTTCGATCATGCGCTTGTATTCGGCACTGATGCGCGCCTTGTCCTCGGCGGCGATGGTGTTCGGCATGGTGCGGATCGGCGACCAGAAGATGCTCTCTTCCGCACTCGGCTTGATCACCGCATCCAGCTGCGGCAGCACCTTTTCCATCAGGTCGCGCGGTTGCACCACGCCGGCCTTCACGCCCTGGCGCATGTTGTCGATGGCCTGGTCGAACAGCTCGGGAATGCCCAGCGAGCGGCGCGACCAGGTGTCGTAGTCCTGCACGGTATTGAACGGCTGTGCGCCGGCGCCGGAGCCGAGGATCGCCATGATGCTGCCGACGTTGTAGTACTGGCTGATCGGCATCATCCAGCTCGGGTAACGCTCGGCGGCCAGCGAGGCGCGCGCATCGCGCACGAAGATCTCGTAGCTGAGCAGGTCCTGGCCCTGCAGGCCGTCATTGCCCAGTTTTTCGACTTTGCCCAACCACTCGGTGGTGAAGTCGTGCGACTGCTGGCGCCAGGTGGCGGACAGGATGTTGGGCAGCTGGTCGTTGTAGCGGGTTTCGCCCTGGAAGGTGGCCTGCAGCGGGTTCAACCGCATCGAGGCATCCCAGTATTCGTCATACAGGCGCTCCAGCTGCACCTGCTTGGGCACGGCACGGGCCGGTGCGACCGGACGCGGCGCAGCGCGGCGCGCCGAACTGCCGCGGGCCGGCGCGGTGGCGCGGGCGGGCCTGGCTTTGGGCTTGGCAGCCTGGCGGGTCTGCGCGGCGGCAGGACGGCTGGCCTTCTTCTTCGCTGCTTCGGCCGGCGGAACGGCGCTGAACAGGAACAACGCGGCAATGGCGGCGGCCAGGACGCGGGGGGAATACGGCATCAAGAAGCTTCCGTGGAACACAGACCGTGGAGCTTGCACGATCCGCGCGCGTACGGCCAGCGTGAAGGCGCAGTCAGCTTGATGGCGCTGGGGCTTCAGTCAGCCGCGGCGGCGGCGCGCAACGCAGCCGCGCGATCGGCGCCCAGATAGCGGGTGATGGCCCGCCGCATCAGGTACAGCAGCGGAATCAGCGCAATCGCAAAACCCATCTTGTAGATGTAGTTGACGCTGCTGACCGCCAGGAACAGCGAGGTTGGCCAATGCTGTGGTCCAAGCACGAAGGCGATCCAGATCACCACGAAGCTGTCCACCACCTGCGAGACCGCTGTCGAGCCGGTCGCACGCAGCCACACATGGCGTTCGCCGGTGGCCTGGCGGATGCGGTGGAACACCGCTACGTCGATCAACTGGCCGAGCAGGAACGCCACTAGCGAACCGGCAATGGTCCACATGCCCTGGCCGAACACCGCCGCGAATGCGGCCTGGTAGTCGGGCACGCCGTGGCCATTCATCGAGGTGACCCACCAGCTGGCCGGTGCCAGCGAAATGGCCGCGAAGGCGAACAGGAAGCCGTAGCCGATCAGCACCACCGCCAGCCACGAGATGAAGCGCACGCCGCGCTTGCCGAAGAACTCGTTGATGGTGTCGGTCATGATGAACACCACCGGCCACAGCAGGGTGCCGGCGGTGAAGCTGAGCGAGCCGGTCTGACCGAACAGGTTCCAGTTCAGCGGATCGATGCCGAGCGTGTCTTCCAGCGCGAAGATCTTGACCCCGATCAGTTCTGCCAGCACCGCGTTGCCGCAGAAGAACGCGGCCAGCACGATGAACAGCAGGACCGCACGGTCGTGCAGCGGGCGCTCGATCGGCGCCACGGTCATTCGGCGCGATCGCCGGCGCGGGTGAACGGCACGGTGGGCGGCGCAACGGCACCGCCGGAGATGATGAAGCTCATCGCCTGGTCAACGGTCCAGTCGGTTGGAGTGAGCAGTTCGACCGGCACGATTTCCAGATAGCCCGAGGTCGGGTTCGGTGTGGTCGGCACGTACACCGCGGCCAGCTCACGGTCGGTGCCGTGTTCCTTGATCACGCGGGTGACCAGGCCCACCGATTTCATGTCGCGGTGCGGGAAGTCGATCAGCACCACGCGCTGGGTGCTGCCCGGTTCGGTCTGCAGCATGTCCAGCAGTTTCTTGGCGCTGTCGTAGATGATGCTGGCCAGCGGAATGCGCTTGATGACCGCACCCACCCAGCGCAGCAGGCGCTGGCCGAGCACGCGGCGACTGGCCACGCCCACCGCCAGGATCACCAGCAGGGTGGCGAGCAGGGCGATGGTGTCCTGGATCCACTCGGCACGGACCCAACCCAGGTAATGGGGGAAGTTTGTCGCGATCTGCTCGGACAGTGGCACCACCAGCGGGCTGGAAATGCCCGACAGCAGCACGAACACGAATTTGACCACAACCCAGGTCAGCCAGATCGGCAGCAGGGTGAGCAGGCCGGTCAGGAACAGGCGCTGCAGGGAGGGGCGGGGGACCAGGGCGGGGGCTTCGAGCGACATGCGCGCATTGTAGCGGTCACTGCCGGTCGATTACGCTGGGAAATCGACTGCGGCAACGGCACATGGAAGGGAAGCTGTGTTGAAGATTCTGCGCGGACTGGGCTGGACCCTGGCAGGCCTGCTGGTGCTGGCCATCGTGGTGTGGTGCGCCTCGCGCATGTGGCCGGTGCCCGAATCGCGGCTGCAGGCGCAGCAGCGGCTGGAGGCGCGCCTGCCGGCCACCGGGCGCAACGGCTACGCATTGCTGTGGACGCTGCGGTATGACGATCTGGACGCCGACCAGCGTGAACGGGCATTGGCCGAGGATGTTCAACGCTGGCAGGCCGGTGAAGGTGTTGCAGCACAACCGGATCCGGATGCCGGACCGGCGCCGTTGCACCCGCGGCCGGGTGCCAGCTGCGGACCGACCGCCAGCGACTGCCTCTCCCAGGTGCGTGCCGATCCCAAGCGCTTCGTTGATGCTCACGCCGGCCATGATCGGCTGCATGCGCGGCTGGATCAGCTGGCCACGGCGGACTACTTCCAATCGCCGTTCCCGCCCAGGGGAGATGGCAGCCTGGTGCCGCTGCCGGCCTACGGTCTGATCGTCGATGCCACCAGCGCCCGCGCGCTGGCCTACGCACAGGGCGACATCGATGGTGCCCTGCGTGGCAGCTGCCTTGGGCTGCAGCTTGGCCGGCGGCTGGTGCCCGGAGGCAGCTATCTGGTCGAGAGCATGATCGGCGCCAGCCTGGTCCAGGCCAATGCACAGCTGCTGGCCGACATGCTGGTCGAGCTGCCGGCCGACCATCCCCTGCCAGCCGCGTGCGAGCACGCGATGCAGCCGATGCTGGCCGAGGAGCAGAGCCTGTGCCGTGCGATGCAGGGTGAGTACGCAATGAGCCGGGCAATGATCGATTCCTCCACCCGTGAATTCGGTGGCGTCCTGGTGCTGGACCGCGGCAGTACCCTGGCACGTGTTGCCGGCAATCTTGGCTGGGCCTGTGGTGCCGCCGCGATGGCTGCGCTGGAAGCGGATCGGCCGTTGCCGGTGCAGGCGCCCCTGCAGCGGGATTTTGGTTGCCTGTCCAATGTCATGGGCTGTGTATTGACCGACATCGCGGCACCGGTCTATCCGGCATATTCGTCCCGGAGCCAGGACGCTGCGGCGATGCTGCGCCTGCTGGGCGCGCAACGCTGGCTGCGGCAGCAGGCGGGAGATCCGGCCGATGCACTGCAACGGCTGCCGGCGCAGTTCCGCTCGTCGGTGCGTGCACCGCAGCTGTCGGCCGATGGCCGCCGATTGCAGGTGCCACGCCGCTCGGCACTCCGCAGCAATGATGAAAGCGCCTGGCTGTCGGTACCGCTGACCGTAGCTGCGCCTTCAGCCGCTGCACGCGACTGAGGGCAGGTTCAACCGGCGCCGGCCAATGGATCGAACGCCCAGCCGTCGCCGACCGTCTCAAGCGTCCAGCGTCGGCTGCTGCGCAGCGGCTGCCAGCGCACGCGGTCGGTATCGGTCTCGATGTTGCCTTCAACCTGTTTCACCTTGCGGGTGGAGAAGTTGACGCTCAGCGATTCGGTCTGCCCGGAATTGCGCATCACCGAATCGCGGTCGTAGCCGATCAGGGTGAAGGCACCGTCCTGCCAGCGGAAGGTGAAGGCGGTCGTGCCCATCGACCAGCTGCCTGCGCTGGCGAAGGAGAACAAGGCGATCTTCAGTGTGCCGCGCTGGATGCTGACACCTCCGTCTTCGAGCGGATCACTCATTACCGGACTTTCCGGGCGTGGAATCAGCTGATGATCCTGTGTCGCCAGCACGTAGCCGGACGGGCGCGACCATGCCACCGCAAGAATGCGCGGGTTGCTGTCGTACGGCGAGGGGCCGAAGCCATCGTGCTCGATGACGTTGCGCGGGTCCTGCTGGCGCAGCACCAGCACCAGGTCCGCGCGCCCGTCCTGGTCAAGGTCGCCTTCCAGCTCGGATTCCAGCGTCCAGCCATTGGGCACGAAGCCGGCCGCATCGGCTGCCCGCGCCGGCAGTGTGGGGTACTGCACCGGGGGCAGGTCCAGCGCATGGGCTGCGAAGGACAGCGGGGTCAGTAGTGCAGCAAGAGCGAGCGGGCGCATCGGAGCCTCCATGGCGGGGAGGCAGAGAATAGCGCCGATGCTGCCGATCAGCGTGCGTGCGGCTTCAACCGCAGGTAGACCTGCTTGCGCACCTGCGCGACAACCTCGCCACTTTCATCGACGATGTCGTTGCTGAACCAACGCAGGACCTTGTCGCCGCCAGCGGCTTCTGCACGCAGCTCATCCAGCAGCACATCGTCGATGCGGAACGAGGTGCGCACGGTACCGCGGCCGGGCTTGAGGAAATCAATCGCACCGGCACGATCCCACACGTAGTAATCGCGTCCGAGGATGTGCAGCAGACCAAGCATCCAGAACGGATCGGTCATCGCGAACAGGCTGCCGCCGAAATGCGTACCGACGTAGTTGCGGTTCCAGGGCCGCATGCGCAGTTCGACATCGATCTGCCGGTAGTCCGGCGAGACGCGGGTGACGTGGATGCCGGTGAACAGGAACGGCGGCCAGAGATTGATGCCGAAGCGGAACAGGCGTGCGTTCATGCGGGTCCGGGGGCGCGGGGCGAGGTCTGTAGTCTAACCATTCGCATGCGTATGTTGCACCCCGGTCTGGCGTCCGTGCGATTCGGGCGTGGCCCGGCAAAATGTAGAGTCAAGCTTGCTCGACTGCTTTCAGGGGCAGCACCGAATACGCTCGACGCTATCCGATAGCCTTTTCGGGGTTTTCCGATAGGTACGGCCCGGTCCTGCCTTGTTGCGCGGCTGCGTTGATGGAAGGCCTTCGTGACAGTGACCGCAGTGCACTCACGCGCTCATTTGCCTGGGGGATGATGCCCGATCATCTGCACTGGGTCATGCAGTTGCATCAGGGAACCCTCGGGCGATGCATGCAGTCACTCAAGCCCAGAGTGGCCATTGCAGTCAATGCGCACTCAGGTGAAGGACGGCCGGTGTGGCAGCGGGGCTACTACGATCATCTGATCCGGAATGAGGAGGATGTTCGGTAACAGTCACTGTATGTAATGGCCAATCCCGTGCGTGCAGGCCTGGTATCGCGGCTGGGAGACTATCCGATTGCGTGGTGTCGCTGGCCGCTGGAATGAGGTAGACGCAGTCGAGCAAGCTCGACGCTACAGGTGGCATGCATGTCCTGCCTCATGAGCCGTCGACCACGTAACCGTCGCGGCCGTTGGCCTTGGCCTGGTACAGGGCGGTGTCGGCACCTTCCACGAAGTCATGCGGCTGCAGGTCGGCGTCCGGCACGCGGGTGAACACGCCGATGGTGAGAGTGATGCCCGCGTCGCTGCCTTCACCGGGTGCCGGCAGCGCGCGTACGCAGGCGATCAGGTCTTCAATCACCAGGCGCGCACCTTCTGCCGGTGTGTCCGGCAGCACCAGCGCGAATTCATCGCCGCCATAGCGCGCGGCCATGTCGCGTGGGCGCCGCGCATGTGCACCGATCAGGCGCGCGACATCGCGCAGCACGCGGTCGCCGACCTGATGGCCGTGGCGGTCGTTGTGGCGCTTGAAATGGTCGACATCGATCAGCGCCAGGCTCAGCGGCTTGCCACTGCGCCGCGCGGCATCGCATTCCTGCTGCAGGGACTGTTCGAAGCGCAGGCGATTGCCGAGGCCGGTCAGCGCATCGCGATTGGCCTGGCGGTGCCAGGCCGAGATCCGCCAGGTCGCCCAGGCCAGCAGCACCAGGATGATGCCCAGCATAGCGCTGGCCGGCGCCCACCACAGATCGCAGGCGCGCAGCAGCAGCCAGCTCAGCAGCGGTGCCAGCGGCAGCGAACACAGCGCGGCCAGCCACGGCAGGCGCAGGCCAAGCAGGATCACGCACAGTGCCACCAGCACGCCGCCGATGGCGTGCTGCCAGAGACGGGGCAGCAGGTCGATCTGCTTGTGCTGCAGCACCATCGAGGCAACGTTGGCCTGGTACTCGCTGCCACTCATCCAGAATTCGCGGGTGGTCGGGGTCAGCAGCCGCGGCGCGACACCGCTGGCGGTCATGCCGACCACGATGCGGCGGCCATGCAGCATGGCCGTGTCCACGTGGCCGTCAAGCACGTCGGCGTAGGAGACCTGTGGCAGGCGTTCGGGAGGGCCGGCATAGCGCACCCGCACGTAGTCGTCGCGCCGCCATTGATAGGGCGAATTCACGCCCGGATCGGGGTCGGGCAGACCACGTACCGCGTCGGGGGGCAGATCCGCCAGGGCCAGCCCGAGTGCAGGCCAATGCGCACGGCCGATGCCTGCGTGCAGGTAGACGCCGCGGGCAACCCCATCACCATCCACTTCGACGTCGGTATGGCCGATCGCCGCCGCGCTGGCTGCGATCCGTGGAATCGGCAGCATCTCCTCCGCCATGCGATCACCGGCTGCTGGCGCCGCCAGTACCGGCAGCACCACCCGGCCGTTGCGCCGGATGGCCGCGGCCAACTGTTCGTCCTGGCGGCTGTCGCGACGGTCGGGTTCGGACAGCATCAGGTCCAGTGCCACGCGCTCGGCACCGGCGTCGGTCAGGCGATCCAGCAACCGCGCATGGATCGAACGCGGCCAGGGCCATTGGCCGATACGCTGCAGGCTGCCTTCGTCGATGGCCACGATCAATATGCTGGGGTCGGGGCGGTAGTCCCAGTTGCCGACCATGGCGTCATAGGCGGCTTCGTCCTGCCGCCACAGCCATTGGCCCTGGCTGGCGATCACAGTCAAAACACCGGCCAGCAGCGCCAGCAGGATGCGTTTCGACCACGGCAGCGGCGAGCGCCTCATAACAACAGCCACAGCAGCAGGGCGCCACCACCGGCGCCGTAGCACAGGCGGCACGGCAGCTTGATCTGCTGTGCAGGCGAGTATTCACCCGCATGACCGTCGTCATCGATGTACTGCACGCGCACGTGCAGGGTGCCGCTCCAGGGACGCTTGAAACTGACCTGCGGCTCGCTCACGGTCTGATCGACCAAGGGCGCCTTGAAGTCGCCACGACGGTCCACCTGCACCCGGTACTTCTGGCCTTCGCTGCCGGCCTGCCAGCGCAGGGTCAGCTCACCGTGCGCGGCCTCCGGAGGCTGCAGGGCGGGGTCCACCGGTTCGTTGCTCAGTTGCAGGGGCAGCGCCTGGCCGTAACGGCCCTGGTGGCCGTTGCCGTCGCGTGAGGCCACCCGCCAGAAGTACTGCCCCGGTGCCAGCGGCTGCGCCAGGCGCAGGTCGGTGCCGTGTGTGCTCTGTTCCTGCAGCGGTTGCACGAAGCTCGGCTCGGTGGCGATCTGCAGCACGCTGCTGCGCGCACCCGGCGCCTGGCTCCAACGGAAGCGCGGACGGTCGCTGTTGACGGTCTGCCCATGCAGTGGTGCCACGGTCAGTGGTGGCGGTGGCTGGTCGCTGAGCTCGAAATCGGCGCTGGCGTCGAGGCCCTCCACACCCTGCGCATCAACCGCGCGCAGCAGCACGCGCAACCGGCCGGGGGGCAGGTCGCCGATCGCCAGCCGGGTGTCGGCGGTGGTGGCGGCAAACAGCAGGATTTCCGGCGTCGCGGCCTGAACCACTTCCACGCGGTAGCGCGCAGCGCCGTCGATGGGGTCCCAGGCAAGCAGGGTCGGCAGGGGCGCCAGACGCACTTCATCGCTGCGCAGCTGCGGTGCCGGCAGCAGCGCGGAGACGGCATCGGGGGCGGCGTCAGCACTGCTGCTGCGGCTGGCCTGCCCGGGCTTGACCAGCTGCCGGCCGTGGCTGTTGCCGACCTGCACCTTGCCCTGCAGGACCTCGGTGGCGGCAACCTGGTCGGTGTCACCGGCACTGACCCGGAACACGGTGCCGCGCACGCTGCTGGTCGCTGTCGGGGCGTCGATGATGTAACGCGATGCCGGGCCGCGGGCCGGGGTCACGCGGTTGCTGGCGCGGCCCTGCTGCAGGCGCAGGCGGGTATCGACCATGCCGGTGTGGCCATAGCGGCTGAGCTGGTCCAGGCGCAGGCGGGAATACTCGCGCAGCTGCAGGCGCGAGGCGTCGGCGAATTCAAGAGTGACGCTGGAGTCGCCTTCGGTCTGGACGGTGTCGCCAATGTGCAATTGCTCGCCGGCCAGAATGGCGCGGGTCGCCCTGCCATCGGCGCCGGACAGCTCGACCTTGCCGCGTACCGACAGCACACGGGCCGGCGCCGGTTCGGTGCGCAGCCAGCTGATCGGGAAACGCAGCAGCTGGCCGGGCGGCAGCTGGTAAGGGTTGTCTATGCGGTTGTGCTGCTGCAGCTGCTGCCAGCGCACCGAGGGCTTCAGGTACACCCCGCCCAGGTCCCACAGGGTATCGCCGGGGCGGACCCGGTAGTTCCAGTCCTGGGCTGCGGCCACGGCCGGCAGCAGGAAGAGGGCGCAGAGCAGCGCGCCCTGGAAGCGCATGGCGAACGACAGCGAGCGGACGAAGGTCACAGTTGGCAATCCCGGCAATGCGGGGGCGCAGCTGCAAGACCCCATGGCCCCGACCTCATCCCCCCGAACGGATCGTGGCGACCGTACGGCCGCCATCCCGCGCATTATTGCCCGCGTTCAGTGCAGGGATTCTGAACGAAGCGCGTTCCCGTTCAGAACAGCAGGGAGGCCATCCGGCGGCGGTACTGGCCGACCAGGTCCTCGTCGGAGATCACATTGAAGGCGTCGATCAGGGCCTTGCGCGGCAGACCTTCCTCGAAACCACGGTCGATCCGCAGCATTTCCAGGAACTGTTCCAACGCAGCTGCGTCGTGGCCTCCAAGCAGCAGCTGCACGCCGCGCAGGTGGCGGGCCTTGAGGTCTTTGCCGTCGACGGCGATGCGCGCTTCCAGCACTTCGGCGGCCGGGGCGTCCTTCAGTGCCGAGGCGAAGGCCAAGCGGGCGCGGCCACGCACAGCGCGATCATCGGTGGCCAGGTTGGCCGGCAGGCCATCGATGAGCATGCCGGCTTCGTCCACGCCGCCGATCTGCAGCAGGGCCAGGGCCAGGTCCAGCTTCAGCTCGTCCTTGTCCGGCTCGGCGGCGATCTGCGCGCGCAGCACGTCCACCTGTGCCTGCGGGTCCAGCGGCGCTTCGTCCTCGGTGACGGTATCGCCGACGTCGGCCGGCACGACACCATGCTGGGCCAGGAATTCGCGCAGCTGGCCTTCCGGGATGGCGCCAGGGAAGCCGTCCACCAGCTGGCCGCCCTTGACCAGGAACACGGTGGGTACCGAGCGGATCTGGAAAGCGGCGGCGATCTGCTGTTCTGCGTCGACATCGACCTTGGCCAGCTCGAACGCGCCGTTGTATTCGGCGGCCAGCTTTTCCAGCATCGGGCCGAGGGTCTTGCACGGCCCGCACCAGGTTGCCCAGAAATCCACCAGGACGGGAGTCTGCAGCGACTTCTGCAGGACGTCGGCCTCGAAAGTCGCAGTGGTGGCGTCGAATACGTAGGTCGTCTCGGTCATGAGGGAGGCATCGCTTGGCGTCTGGAGACCGATTCTATGGTGACGATCGATGCCGGTCTCAACCCGGGGTGTAGTAAATGCCTGACAATGCAGTCTTCCTGTCGCTGTTGTTTCCGGAGCCTGCATGTCGACCCTGTCCCCATTGCTGCGCCTGTCGGGCCTGATCGCCGCACTGCTGTTCGTGACGGCGGTGCTCGGCTTTGGTGCTGGCCTGGACGGCTACGCGCAGGCGCGCCATCCGGTGGCGCTGCTGGGCGCAGATGGCGTACCGCATGCGCTGGCCTTCAACCTGCTGGGCTTCGTGCTGCCGGGCCTGCTGGCGGCGTTGGTGGCCGAGTGCCTGCGCCGCCGCCTGCCGGCCACCGCCGGTTGGGCGCCGCGGGTCGGCAGCCAGATGCTGCTGTTGGCGGGCCTGGCGTTTGCCGCGATGGGCCTGCTGCCGCTGGATGTGGACGACCTGCATGGGCCGGCCAGCCAGCTGCACGCCAGCGCCTGGATGATATGGGTGCTGGGCTTCGTCGCCGGTACCCTGCTGCTGGGCATGTTCCAGTTGCGCCAAGTGCAGGCGCGCGCGCTGGGCGGGCTGGCCATCGCCTGCGGCGTGTTGGCGGCCCTGGCGGCCTTCGCCCTGCAGGGCGTGCTGCCGGCACCGCTGGCGCAGCGGGTGGCCTTCGCCTGCTGGGCGGGCTGGCTGGCGCTGGCCCTGCCGCTGTCGCGGGCACGCTGAGACAGGTTCCGGGCGCTGGCGGCGCCTGCGCCTGGCGGGCAGGATTGGAGCCATTTGCCGCACTGCGGTACGCTGTACCGCTTTGCCGCCGCAACCGCGTGTTACATGACCAGCGCCGAACCCAACGTTTACGATCCGCAGCAGGTTGAATCCGCCGCCCAGCAGTACTGGGATGCCACCCGTGCCTTCGAGGTCGATGAAGCCTCGGACAAGCCGAAGTACTACTGCCTGTCGATGCTTCCGTACCCGTCCGGCGCGCTGCACATGGGGCATGTTCGCAACTACACGATCGGCGACGTGATCAGCCGCTACAAGCGCATGACCGGCCACAACGTGCTGCAGCCCATGGGCTGGGACGCATTCGGCCTGCCGGCGGAGAACGCTGCGATCAAGAACAAGACCGCGCCGGCGGCGTGGACCTACAAGAACATCGACCATATGCGCACCCAGCTGAAATCGCTGGGCTACGCCATCGACTGGTCGCGCGAATTCGCAACGTGCCGCCCGGATTACTACGTCCACGAGCAGCGCATGTTCACCCGCCTGATGCGCAAGGGCCTGGCCTACCGCCGCAACGCGGTGGTGAACTGGGACCCGGTCGACCAGACCGTGCTGGCCAACGAGCAGGTCATTGACGGCCGCGGCTGGCGCTCCGGTGCGCTGGTCGAGAAGCGCGAGATCCCGCAGTGGTTCCTGCGCATCACCGACTACGCCCAGGAACTGCTGGACGGCCTGGACGAGCTGGACGGCTGGCCGGAATCGGTCAAGACCATGCAACGCAACTGGATCGGCCGCTCCGAGGGCCTGGAAATCCAGTTCGACGTGCGTGATGTCGACGGCAGCGCGCTGGACCCGCTGCGCGTGTTCACCACCCGCCCGGACACGGTGATGGGCGTGACCTTCGTGTCGATTGCCGCCGAGCATCCGCTGGCGCTGCACGCTGCGAAGAACAACCCCGACCTGGCGGCGATGCTGGCCGACCTGAAGCAGGGCGGTGTGTCCGAGGCCGAGCTGGAAACCCAGGAAAAGCGCGGCATGGATACCGGCCTGCGCGCCGTCCATCCGGTTACCGGCGAGCAGGTGCCGGTGTGGGTCGCCAACTTCGTGCTGATGGGCTACGGCACCGGTGCGGTGATGGCCGTTCCCGGGCATGACCAGCGCGACAACGAAGTGGCCAACAAGTATGGCCTGCCGATCGTGCAGGTCATCGCGCTGAAGGACCCGCGCACCGAAGAAGAGCGCACCTGGGACGCCACCCGCTGGCAGGACTGGTACAGCGACAAGAACCGTGCTTTCGAACTGGTGAACTCTGCCGAGTTCGATGGCCTTGATTTCCAAGGGGCCTTCGAAGCCCTGGCCGAACGTTTCGAGCGCAAGGCGCAGGGCCAGCGCCGTGTCAACTACCGCCTGCGCGACTGGGGCGTGAGTCGCCAGCGTTACTGGGGCTGTCCGATTCCGGTGATCTACTGCGCCAAGTGCGGCGCGGTGCCGGTGCCGGAAGAACAGCTGCCGGTGGTGCTGCCGGAGGACGTGGCGTTCGCCGGTACCGGTTCGCCGATCAAGACCGATCCGGAATGGCGCAAGACCACCTGCCCGGAATGTGGTGGTGCGGCCGAGCGCGAGACCGACACTTTCGACACCTTCATGGAGTCGAGCTGGTACTACGCCCGTTACACCTCGCCGGGTGCCCGCGATGCGGTCGACAAGCGCGGCAACTACTGGCTGCCGGTCGACCAGTACATCGGTGGCATCGAGCATGCGATCCTGCACCTGATGTATTTCCGCTTCTACCACAAGCTGCTGCGCGACGCGCGGATGGTGGACAGCAACGAGCCGGCGCGCAACCTGCTGTGCCAGGGCATGGTGATCGCTGAAACCTATTACCGCCCGAACCCGGACGGCTCGAAGGACTGGATCAACCCGGCCGACGTGGACGTGCAGCGCGACGAGCGTGGGCGCATCACCGGTGCCACGCTGATCGCCGACGGCCAGCCGGTGGTGGTTGGCGGCACCGAGAAGATGTCCAAGTCGAAGAACAACGGCGTGGACCCGCAGGCGATGGTCGGCAAGTACGGCGCCGACACCGTCCGCCTGTTCTCGATGTTCGCCGCGCCGCCGGAACAGTCGCTGGAGTGGAACGAAGCCGGCGTGGACGGCATGGCCCGTTTCCTGCGCCGCCTGTGGGCCCAGGTGCAGAAGCACGCTGCCGACGGTGCCGCCCCGGCGCTGGACGTGGCTGCGCTGAACGCCAATCAGAAGGCATTGCGCCGCAAGACCCACGAGACCATCGGCAAGGTCGGTGACGACTACGGCCGCCGCCACAGCTTCAACACTGCCATCGCTGCGGTGATGGAACTGATGAACGCGCTGGCCAAGTTCGAGGATGGCAGCGAGCAGGGCCGTGCGGTGCGCCAGGAAGCGCTGCAGGCCATCGTGCTGCTGCTCAACCCGATCACCCCGCACGCCAGCCACACGCTGTGGCAGGTGCTGGGCCATGGCGAGACGCTGCTGGAAGACCAGCCGTTCCCGCAGGCCGACGCTGCGGCGCTGGTACGCGATGCGCTGACCCTGGCCGTGCAGGTCAACGGCAAGCTGCGCGGCACCATCGACGTGGCGGCCGACGCTGCGCGGGAACAGGTCGAGGCGCTGGCGCTGGCCGAGCCGAACGCGGCCAAGTTCATGGAAGGCCTGACGGTGCGCAAGATCATCATCGTCCCGGGCAAGATCGTGAACATCGTCGTCGCCTGATGTGCCAGACACCGGCCGCCCTCCCAGGGGGGCCGGTGCTCTCCCCGGTGCAGGGCCAGGCGCTTGATGGCCCTGCATTCACGCGGCATCGGGCACGCTGCGTGTTGCCGTGATCGCCCGGCTCCGCCAGACTGTCTCCATGACCCGAATCCTGCTTGCCCTCGTTCTTGCCCTCGGCCTTGCCGGCTGCGGTTTCCACCTGCGCAACAAGCTGATGCTGCCGACCAACACGGCACCGGTGAAGGTGGTTTCCACCGCGCCGTACAGTGAACTGGTCAAGCTGCTCAACCGCAGCCTGCTGGCCTCCGGCGCCAGGCTGGCCGATGAGGACAGCAAGCAGCCCAGTACCCAGCTGCAGGTGCTGTCCGAGCGCTGGGGCGACCTGCCGATCGCCATCGATTCGCAGGGCCGTGCACAGGAATACAGCCTGCGCTATGCAGTGATCTTCATCTTCCGCCGCGAGGATGGCAGCGAGCTGGTGCCGCAGCAGGTGATCGAGCTGTCGCGTGACTACGTGTCGCCGCCCACCGACGCCACCGGTACCACCACCGAACGCGAAATCCTGGCCAATGAGCTGCGCCGCGAGATGTCGGCTTCGATCATCCGCCGCATCGACAGCGTGGTGCGTGCCGAGATCGAGAAGGGGGGCAGCCTGTCGGCACCGAAGACCACGCCGGTCGAAGATGCGGTACCGGCCGAGCCGGCCCCTGCAGTGAAGCACTGAGCCGCGACGATGGAACTGCGTCCGGAGCAGCTGGCCAGCCAGGGCGCTGATACCCCGCTGGCGCCGGTCTATCTGATTGCCGGGCCTGAAACCCTGCGCGTGCTGGAAGCGGCGGATGCCATCCGCGCGCGTGCACGTGCCGCCGGCATCGGTGAGCGTGAGGTGTTCGACGCGGATGGTCGCGATTTCGACTGGAACCAGCTCGACGCAACGTTCAACGCGCCCAGCCTGTTCAGTGCCCGTCGCCTGGTCGAGGTGCGCCTGCCCAGCGGCAAGCCAGGCAAGGACGGGGCCGAGGTGATCAGCCGGTTCTGTGCCGACCCGGCGCCGGACGTGGTGCTGCTGATCACCGCCAATGAATGGAGCAAGGCCCACCAGGGCAAGTGGGCCGAGGCGGCCAACCGTATCGGTGTGCTGTCGGTGGCCTGGGCGATCAAGCCGCATGAACTGCCGGACTGGATCGAGCGCCGCCTGCGCAGCAAGGGCCTGCGTGCCGATCCGGCCGCAGTGCAGCGGCTGGCCGAACGGGTGGAAGGCAACCTGCTGGCTGCCGCGCAGGAAATCGACAAACTGGCGCTGCTGGCCGATGGCCAGCCGCTGGATGTGGAGCGGATGGAGTCGCTGGTGGCCGATGCGGCCCGTTACGACGTGTTCCGGCTGGTGGAAGCCACCCTCTCCGGCCAGGCAGCGGCGGTCCTGCGCATGCTGGCCGGTCTGCGCGGAGAAGGCGAGGCGGTCGCCGCGCTGATGCCGATCGTGATCCGCGAACTGCTGGCCGGTGCGGGCCTGGCACGAGTGCAGGCGCGTGGCGGCAATCTGGCTGCCGAGATGAAATCGCGTGGTATCTGGGAATCGCGGCAGGCGCCGTACAAGCGCGCGCTGCAACGGCACCCGGAAGGCAAGCGCTGGGAGCGCTTCGTGGCGGAGGCCGGGCTGGTCGACCGTATCGCCAAGGGACGCGCCGACGGCGATGCGTGGCTGGCGCTGGAGCGCCTGCTGGTGGCCGTGGCCGAAGCTCGTGCCGTGCGCCTGCTGGCGCGGGCCTGAGCCATGAGCCTGCGGATCTATTACGGGGGCACCTTTGATCCGGTGCACCTCGGCCACCTGGCGATCGCGCGCGCCGCGCGTGATGAACTGCAGGTGGCGGTCCGCATGTTGCCCGCTGCCGACCCGCCACACCGTATGCCGCCCGGGGCTACCGCCGAACAGCGCTGCACCATGCTGTCGCTGGCCATCGGCGACGAGCCGGGCCTGCTGCTGGACCGCCGCGAACTGGACCGTGCTGTGCGCTTTCCCGGCCGCCCGTCCTATACCGTCGACACCCTGCGCGATCTGCGCGGAGAGCTCGGCCCCAGCCGGCCACTGGCCTGGCTGGTAGGGGCCGACAGCCTGCTCGGCCTGCCCAGCTGGCACGAGTGGGAGGCCCTGTTCGGGTTGGCCCATTTCGTGGTCGCCGAACGCCCCGGCAGCCCGCTGCAGGCCTCGGTGGATGGCGAGCTGGGCCGGGCGCTGGAGGGGCGCTGGGCCGACAACGAGCAGGCCCTGTTTGCCAGTCCGGCCGGGCGCATCCTGCGCCTGCACCATCCGCTGCGCGCGGAATCGGCCAGTGCCGTACGTGCCCAGATTGCCGCTGCCGGCCCCTGGCGGGCGCTGCTGCCGCCGGCCGTGGCCGACTATGTCGCTGCACACGGGCTGTACCGCCCGGCTACGCCGTGAATGGCGCGGCTGCAGCATCCCCGTATAATCGCCCCTACGTTTATCGAGTCGATCCACTTTGAGCAACCAGACCCAGCCCCAGACCATCAAGGTCGATCTGCCCAGCCCGCCGCCGTCCGTGCCGGAACTGCTGGCCAGCGTCCGTCAAGCCACCGAAGACCTGAAGGCCAAGGACCCGGTCGAGATCGACGTGCGTGGTCGCTCCAGCGTCGCCGACTATATGGTGGTCGTGTCGGGTACGTCGACCCGCCACGTCAAGTCGATTGCCGATGAAGTCGTGCGTTTCGCCAAGAAGATCGATGTCATGCCGCTGGGTGTGGAAGGCGAGCGCGAGGCCGAGTGGGTGCTGGTGGACCTGGGCGATGTCATCGTGCACGTGATGCTGCCCCGCGTGCGTGAGTTCTACGCGCTCGAGCGCCTGTGGACCGTCGGCGACCAGCCGCCGTCCCGCGATGACGACGAAGTGGCCTGAGCCACGCGTTGATGCATCCCTTCGACGGCGCCGATGGCGCCGTTGACGTTTTGGAGGACCGTTGATGAAAGCCCGACTGATCGCTACCGGCGAGCGTGCACCCAGCTGGGTGGCGCAGGGCTTTGCCGAGTATCAGAAGCGGCTGTCGCACTGGCTGCCCTTCGAGCTGGTGGAAATCGAGCCCGGCCTGCGTGGCAAGGGCCGAGACCCGCGTCGCGCCACCGAAGATGAAGGCAAACGGGTGATCGCTGCGCTGCCGAAGAATGCTTACGTGGTGGCGCTGGATGTGCCAGGTCGCCAGCTCAGTTCCGAGCAGCTCGCACAGCGCCTGGAACACTGGCGTGGGCAGGGCAGGGACCTGGCGTTCCTGATTGGTGGGCCGGAAGGCCATTCGCCGGAAGTCTCCGCGCTGGCCGATGAGAAGTGGTCGATCGGGCCGCTCACGCTGCCGCACATGCTGGTACGCCTGGTCGTTGCCGAGCAGCTGTATCGCGCCGCCGCAATGATTGCCAATCACCCCTACCATCGCGCGTGAAGAGTCGTTATACTGTTCGTCTGCCCGAATAGCTCAGCCGGTTAGAGCACTTGACTGTTAATCAGGGGGTCGTTGGTTCGAGTCCAACTTCGGGCGCCACTTTGAGAAACCTGCATCGCGAGATGCAGGTTTTTTTTTGCTTTGTGGTAGAGCCGAGCCCGCGCTCGGCTGCACCTGCGAATCCGAGCATGGCTCGACGCTACAATGCAGCGTCATCGACTACGGATGTTGATTGTGCGCGTGCTCCTGTCCGTGGGTTCTCTGCTGCTTGCGATAGCGCCGTTCGCCGCAGCGAAGGCCGCGCCCTCTACCTGGCATCCGCCGCAGGGCACCACCGGGATTCCGTTGTGGCCACCGGGCAAGGTGGGCGTGCCGCCGAAGTTGAAAGGCCCCGAGCAGGTCAGCGAAGTGATCTCCGAAGCCAGTGGCGAACACTGGATGATGCTGCAGAACGTAGCTGTGCCGACCCTCACCGTGTTTCCGCCGAAGGGGCCGGCCAACGGCACAGCGGTGATGGTGGTGCCCGGCGGAGGCTACCGCGTGTTGGCCATGGACCTGGAAGGCAGTGAGATCTGCGACTGGTTGACCGGCCAGGGCATCACCTGCGCGCTGCTGAAGTACCGTGTGCCGGCATCGGGGCCGAACTGGGATCGCGACTGCAACTGTCGAGACATTCCAGCGGTGCCGATGGCGCTGCAGGATGCACAGCGCGCGATGGGCCTGCTGCGTTCGCAGGCCGAACGCTGGAAGATCGATCCGAAGCGGGTGGGGGTCATCGGCTTTTCCGCGGGTGGCCACGTGGTGGCTGGATTGAGCACGCATGGCGCGCGCAGCTACGCTGCGGTCGATGCTGCGGATGCGCTGCAAAGCCGCCCGGATTTCGCGATGGTGATGTACTCCGGACATCTGTGGACCGGTGCCAAGCACGGGCTGTCGCTGGTCGATGACATCGCCGTGGATGATGCGGTACCGCCGACCTTCATCGTGCAGGCCACCGATGACCCGACCGATGACGTGCGCGAATCGCTGACCTATTACCGTGCGCTGATCGACGCGGGCGTGCCGGTGGAAATGCATCTGTTCGCGCGTGGCGGCCATGCCTTCGGCCTGCGGGTGAAGGACGCGCCGGTGGCGCAGTGGCCGCATCTGGCCGAACGCTGGATGCGCGATATCGGCGTGCTGCCCAGAGTCTTGTAGAGCCGAACCCATGTTCGGCTGCTCTGCTACGTAGCGTCGAGCTTGCTCGACTGCTGCGGAAAGCCAGTCGAGCAGGCTCGACTCTACCCAGCGGCAGCCGGGCATGGCTCGACGCTACAGTTTCAGGCCGCCTCCGCAGAATGCCACCAGCGTGATGGTCGCCACCACCAGGATCGCGCCGAACAACACCCACTCCCAGCGCGTGAAAACCGGCTCGCCACGCTGGTGCCGTGTCTGTGCGAACAGCACCACGCCCGGCACATACAGCAGCACCGATAGCAGCAGGTTGTCCAGGCCACCGGCATACACGAGCCATAACGCATAGGCGCTGGCCAGCAGCGCAACGATGAAATCGCGCCAGCGGGCACCGGGCGCACTGGAGTAAGCGTGGCCCTGCCAGGCCAGCTTCACGCCGAATGCGCTGGACAGGAAGTACGGCACCAGGCTCATCGATGCCGCCAGCAGCACCAGGCTGGTATAGCTGCCCGATTTGAACAGCACCAGCAGCAGGAACAGCTGGATCAGCCCGTTGCTCAACCAGAGTGCGTTGGCCGGTACGCCGCGGGCGTTTTCGCGGCCGAGGAATGCGGGCATCGTGCCATCGCCGGCGGCGGCATACAGCACTTCGGCACACAGCAGTACCCAGGCCAGCAGCGCACCCAGCACGGAGATGATCGAGCCGACGATGATCACTGTCGCGCCCCATTCGCCGACGATGGCGCGCAGCACATAGGCCATCGACGGATTGGGCAGTGCGGCCAGTTCCGCCTGCGACAGCACGCCCATCGACAGCAGGCTGACCAGTACCAGCAGCAGCCACACACCGGAGAAGCCGATCACCGTGGCGCGGCCGACATCGGCGCGGCGTGCGGCACGCCGTGAGTAGATACTCGCGCCTTCGATGCCGATGAACACCCATACGGTGACCAGCATCATGCCGCGCAGCTGCTGGCCCAGATCGCCCAGTGCGGGCGTGCCGAAGAAATCGGCACGGAACACGTCCATGCGGAACGCGCCGGCGGCCAGGATCAGGAACAGCGCGATCGGCAGCAGCTTGGCGACGGTCACCAGGCCGTTGACGATGGCGGCGGTGCGTAGGCCGCGCAACACCAGCAGGTGTACGGTCCACAGCAACAGCGACGAGGCCGCCACGGCGGCGGGCGTGTTGCCCTCGCCGAAGACCGGCATGAAGTGGCCGAGACCACTGAAGATCAGCACGAAGAAGCTGGCGTTGCCCAGTACCGAGGCGACCCAGTAACCCCACGCAGCAGAGAAGCCGATGTAATTGCCGAAGCCCTCGCGCGCGTAGGCGTAGATGCCGGTATCGAGATCAGGCCGGCGGTTGGCCAGCGCCTGGAACACGAAGGCCAGCATCAGCATGCCCGCGCCGCTCAGGGCCCAGCCGATCAGCGCGGCGGCCGGGCCGGCGCTGCGCGCCACGTTCTGCGGCAATGAAAAAATTCCCGCGCCGACCATCGAGCCGACCACCAGTGCGATCAACGCGGGCAGGCCCAGGCGCTGCGATGTCGCGGCCATGGTGATCCCCTGCGGCGGTGATGCCGCGAGCACACGGTAGCCGTGTGCTCGTGAACACGCCTGCAAGAGGCCGAACGACAAAGGCCCGGGCATCTGCCCGGGCCTTTGAAGGTGTTGCGTTGACGGAGGGTGCTTGTATTACTTGAAGGTGTACTTGGCACCGACGGTGAAGTAGCGACCCAGCGCACCAGAGAAGTGCATCGGGTTGTAGTTCACGCCGCCATAGGTGGTCGGATCGAGAGGAGCGATACGGTCGAATACGTTGGCCACGGAGGCGTTGAGTTCGAAGGCATCGGTAATGTTCCAGCGGCCCGACAGGTCGAAGGTAGTGAACGAGGAGATCTTCGTCACCGGCGTGCCGTCTGCATAGAACGCCTGATACGTGCCGCCGCGCTTATCGGTGTTGTCCATCTTGCCGATGTAGTTGGCAACGCCGCTGACGCTCCACGGTCCCTGCCGCCAGGTGGTACCGAAGTTGATCTTGTCCTTCGGCGTGCCGATGCAGTTGGTGACGTCGCAGTTGCCGTGGGTGCCGGCATAGTCGACGGTCTCAGTACCCTCGGTTCGCTCGAACTTCAGGATGTGGCTCCACTGAAGGTCCAATTCCAGCTGGCCAGGACCGATGTCAAACGTCTGGCGGATATCGGTATCGATGCCCCGAACGCGCGAGGAGTTGGCATTCACATATGCAGTGTTGACCGCCAGGATGTTGCCACTGTTGGGCACGCCACCGATGTTGTTGATGTCACGTACGACGTTGCCAGCCCTGATCGCTGCCGTAGTGCTGCCCTGGGCGATTTCATTGGTGCGCTTGATCTGCCATGCATCGACGGTCATCGAAGTCGAAGACGTTGGTTGCAGCACGATGCCCACCGAGTAACTCTTGGATTCCTCCGGCTTCAGGTCCTTGTTCGGGCGGGTGATGATCGCCACCGTGCGGGCAGTACATTCGCCGGGGTCGATGCCGCACCGCACCGGGTCGGATGCGTTCGAGAATGCAGCCAAACCACCGTCACCGTTTTCGGCGGGGTTCGGTGCACGGAAACCTTCGGCATAGCTGGCACGCAGCGCGATCCAGTCGGCCGGGGTCCACTTCACGCCGAGCTTCGGTGTGGCCTTGCCCTCACCGCTCTCGTACTTGTCGTAGCGCAGCGCACCGGACAACTCCAGCTGTTCCAGAACCGGCGCGGAGAGCTCGACGTAGCCGGCGTACACGTTCTGGGTGCCGTCGTAGGCCGAATAGCCCAAGCCGATGATGTCACCCGTGTCGGTGTAGGTCTGCGGCGTCAGGCTGTTGCTGGTCTTGCGCCATTCGGTACCGATCGCCAGGCCCAGCGGGCCGCCCTTGAGATCCATCAGGCTGCGCGACACGGTGAAATCGAACATGTCCAGGCCGGATTTTGCACGGGCGCTGATGGTCGGTGAGATGTAGTCGTAAAGCGCCTGCGAGTTCAGATTGGCGTTGTCACCGATGCGCCACACGCCGCCTGCGCAGTTCGGGTCGCCCAATGCGCACTGCACTGCGCTATAGCGCAGGAAGCCGGTGCGCTTGTTGACCAGATCGGTTGCCGAATGCAGATAGGCGGTGTCGTAGCTCCAGTCACCCCAGTTGCCCTTGACACCGACCAGGAATCGGTTGAACTCGTTGGTGTTGTTGGTTACGCGCGGACCGACATCCCATGCCGCATAGCGCAGCCTGGACGCTTGGCCGGGGATCGGATTGTCAGGATGATTCGGGCCAAGCACGGTGGCTTTGGACCCACTGTTCGCCGTGACTACGCCACCGGGGAAGCCCCAGGTACCGGCAGCGCCCGACGGCGTGTTGCTGAAGATTGTTTCCTTCTTCGAGTAGCCGATTTCGGTGTAGATCTCACCGCCTTCACCAAACGCGAATGTGGCACGACCGAACACGTTGATGTATTTCTCTTCAGGGGTCAGGTCGCGATACTGCTGCGCCGGATCCCACAGGCAGCCTTGAGCCTGTGCGCTGGCGTCTGTCTGGCCAGGAATGGTGGTGAGGTTGGCACAGCCCGGCAGCGCAACCAGGAAGGCAGGGTTTTCCTTGGTTACATTGCGGTCGTCGAACACCGAACCGTTGGGGCCAACGCCGCCTGCAGTGCCATTGGACAGATACGCGCCGCCCAGGAACTGCGAATCAGCTGCATCGTAGCCCCACGGGCGGGTATCGCCGGTGCCGATCCACTTGCGGTTCTTGCGATCGCTGATCTTGATGGCATCGGTCTTGCCGACGTCCAGGCTGAAGAATGCGTTCCAACCGTCGGTGGCTAGATCACCGGTACCGGCGGTCAGGGTCGCCTTCTTGGCGTTGCCGTCGCCATCACCGGAGGTGCCGTAGGAGGCACGCAGGATCGCGCCCTGGAAGTCGCTGCGCAGGATGATGTTCACCACGCCCGCGATGGCATCGGAACCATAGATCGCCGAGGCGCCGTCTTTCAGTACTTCCACACGCTCGACGGCATCGAGCGGAATGGTGCTGAGGTCGGTGAACACCTTCTGGCCATCATCTGCCAGGCCGTAGGTTGCCATGCGGCGGCCGTTCAACAGCACCAGCGTCGAACCCGCACCGAGGCCGCGCAGCGAAATGCCGGCGCCACCGCCGGCGAAGCCGTTGCCGAAAGTCTTGGGAATCGAGCCTGCACCATCAGCGGTGATGGTCTGCAGATACTCCGCCAACGTGGTCTTGCCGGTACGGTCGATTTCCTGGCGGGTCACCACCTGCACCGGCGACGGTGTTTCAGTGTTGGTGCGCGGAATGTTCGAGCCGGTGACCGTGATGCGGTCCAGGTTGGTGGCCTTTTCCTGCGCGAAGGCGGAGGTGGAAGCCACGGCGCCAACCAGCAGCAGGGCGCCGCCGGTAAGGATATGGGTGATGGACGATGCCAGGGTGGAGCGGCGGCGGCTGGCGGGCCGTTGGATCGGGTGTTTCACAGCTTCTCTCCTAACTGGAAAACCTTAGCGTTGAGGGCTGTCGCCGGAAGGGTCCGGGACGGGCCAATCTAGGTTTCCAATGGGTGACGAAGTCGTGAAATTTTGCTTAATCGGTAACGCTTGATGGTGGGCTTTGCTGAATCTGGCGTTTCGATGGCCAGGGCCGGCCCGGCGGGTGCCGGGCCGGCTGTAGAGACCGTTGGATGCTCAATCCGGCAGCGAGAACTGCACCGGCACCAGGCCGATGGCCGGCACGGCCACACCTTCACGCTGGGCGGGTTCGAAGCGCCAGTGCTTCAGCACCTGCTGGCGTGCGGCTTGATCCAGGCTGCGGGAGCCGCTGCTGCGCTCGATGCTGACCACTACCGGTTGGCCGCTGTTGTCCACTTCCACGCGCAGCAGCACCGTGCCCTGCTCGTGGTTGCGCAGGGCCGGGACCGGGTAGGCCGGCGGCGGGGCGCTGCGGTACTGCAGCCGCGCACCTGCCAGCGGCGTGGAGCTGTCGATGCTCGGTGCCGTCTGCATCGGCACCGGATCAGCAGCAGGCAGGATGATGCCCTGTGCCTCCTCGGCGGTGGCGGTGGGGGCGGGCAATGGCGTTGGCATGACCTGCTGCCTCTGCACGACCTTTACCTGCACCTGTTCCGGGTCGGCAGGCAGCTTGGGCGGTTCCGGTGGTCTGGGCTGTTCCTTCGGGATCAGCCGCACCGTGGTGTTGTCACGGGGCAGTGCAGTGACGGCCTGGTAGGTCGCCGGGATCAGCAACATCAGCAAGGCGAGCAGATGCAGGGCGATGGCCGCACTCCAGGCGGCAACGCGGGCGGGGTCGAAGTGCAGGGATGCAACGGGATACGTACGAACCATGGTCCACCTCCATGCCAGTGACGAAGTCCTCAACGCACCAGGGCCGATGACGGGGTTGCCGCACGCGGCTGGCAGTGCATCAGTAGCGCGGCACTACCGCCACTGCCTAGAGGCAGGGGCGGCATCGTTGGGCTGGCCTTCAGCCAATGCCGGCTGCGGGCATGAAAAAAGGCGGACCCCCTGCGGGATCCGCCTTTGTCGGCAATGGCGAACGGAATCAGCGACCCAGTTCGAACACCACGTCCAGGTTGACCGAGACGGTCGATTCACCCGGTGCGACCGGGGTGGCCTTGTCCATCGCCGCGCCGGCCGACATGGCCCGCATCATCGGCATCGGGCGGTAGCCGCCGCCGGCGTTCTCGGAAATGCTGACGATGCGGCGCACCTGCAGGCCCAGCGACTTCGCATAGGTCTGGGCGCGGGCCTGGGCCTTCTTCAGTGCAGCCAGGCGGGCTTCGTCATAGACCGGTTCCGGCTGGTCGATCTCGAAGCTGGGGCCGTTGATCTGGTTGGCGCCCTGCGCAGCCAGTGCGTCCAGCACCTTGCCCAGCTTGGCGATGTCGCGGACCTTCAGGCTGACCGTGTTGCTGGCCTGGTAGCCGGTGATCTTCGGTGCTTCGTTGTCGGCATAGCGGTACTGCGGGTTGAGGCTGACGCCGCTGGTCTGCACGTCGCGCTCGGCAATGCCGGCGGCCTTGATCGCGGCCAGTACCTTGTCCATCTGCTGGGCGTTCTGGCGCATGGCGCTGTTGCCATCGGCGGCCTGGGTGACCACACCGGCCGACAGGGTGGCCACGTCCGGCACGCGGGTCGCCTCGGCATTGGCCGAGATGTTCAGCAGGGTGCCTTCGGCCGGAGCGGCGATCGACGGCGACGACGGGGCAGCATGGGCGGTCATCGAGGTTCCAAGGGCGAGGGACAGGGCAAGCAGCAGCGGGGTGGCGGTCAGGCGCATGGAGAACTCCTTGTTGTGCCGTTGAGGGTGGTGTCGTAGCGATGAACGCGCTGTGAGCCCGTTCGGGGTTGAACGCGTTCCGGGACGGGTTGCCGACGATTCAGGTGGCGGCCTCAGGTTATGCTGTGCCGATGCTCTATCTTGCTTCCCGCTCCCCCCGACGCAACCAGTTGCTGGCCCGACTCGGACGCCCCTTCCAGGCCCTGGACCTGGAGGTTGCCGAGCAGCGCGCGCCCGCTGAAAGCGCCGAACAGTACGTCTGTCGTGTCGCTGCCGACAAGGCACGCGCCGGGCTGTCCCGGGTACTGGTCGATGACCCGCAGGCGCGGGTGCTCGGTTCGGACACCGAGGTGGTGCTGGACGGGGAAGTGTTCGGCAAGCCGGCCGACGCGGCCGATGCGCGGGCGATGCTGGCGCGGCTGGCCGGACGCACCCACCAGGTGATGACCGCGGTGGTGGTGGTCGGTGCGGAGGGCCTGGACAGCGAGCTGGTCGTTTCCGAGGTGACCTTCGCCCCGATCAGCGCGGCCGACATCGCCGCCTACGTGGCTACCGGCGAGCCGCTGGACAAGGCTGGCGCCTACGCCATCCAGGGCGGTGCCGAGCGTTGGATCGAACATCTTTCCGGCAGCTATTCCGGCGTCATGGGGCTGCCATTGCTGCATACCGATCGTCTGCTGGCGCGCTGCGGCGTGCCGGCCACAACTGCTGATGCCGCCAGGGAGGCTGCCGATGTCTGAGGAAATCCTGGTCAATGTGACCCCGCGCGAAACCCGGGTCGCGGTGATCGAGAACGGCATGCTGCAGGAACTGCACATCGAGCGCGGTTGGCGCCGGGGTGTGGTCGGCAACATCTACAAGGGCAAGGTGCAACGGGTCATGCCCGGCATGCAGGCCGCCTTCGTCGAAGTCGGTCTGGAGCGTGCCGCATTCCTGCACGCCAATGACGTGGTGCGGCCGGCGCCGGTGGCCAGTGCAGATACCGAGAACACCACCCTGCCGCCGCCCTCCAGCGTGCCGATCGTGGAGCTGCTGCGCGACGGCCAGGACATCGTCGTACAGGTGGTGAAGGACCCGATCGGGACCAAAGGCGCGCGCCTGACCACCCAGATCAGCATTCCCTCGCGTTACATGGTGCTGCTGCCCCAGTCCAAGGTGGTGGGTGTGTCGGCGCGCATCGAGGACGAAGGCGAGCGCGCGCGGTTGAAGGCGCTGGTGACCGAATTGTCGGCCCAGCACGGTGGTTACGGCTACATCGTGCGTACCAATGCCGAGGGCCAACCCGCCGAAGCCATTGCCGAAGACGTCGCCTACCTGTCGCGGGTCTGGAACGTGGTTGAACGACGTGGCCGTGAAGCGGCCTCGTGCAGCAATATCTATGAAGACCTGAGCCTGCCGCTGCGATCGGTGCGCGACCTGATCCGCAAGGACGTGGACAAGGTGAAGGTGGACTCCAAGGAGACCTTCGCCCAGCTGCAGGCCTTCGTGGCCAAGTACATGCCGGTGCTGGCCGAGAAGATCGAGCTCTACAGTGGTGACCGTCCGATCTTTGACATGTTCGGGGTGGAGGACGAGATCGGCCGCGCGCTGGACAAGCAGGTACCGCTGAAGTCCGGCGGCTACCTGGTCATTGACCAGACCGAAGCGATGACCACCATCGACGTCAACACCGGCTCCTTCCTGGGCCAGCGCAACCTGGAAGAGACGGTGTTCCGCACCAATCTGGAGGCCGCGCAGGCGGTGGCCAGGCAACTGCGCCTGCGCAATCTGGGCGGCATCATCATCATCGACTTCATCGACATGGACGATGCCGAACATCGCCGCCAGGTGCTGCGCACCCTGGAGAAGGCGCTGGCGCGTGACCATGCCAAGACCACCGTGTACGATTTCTCGCCGCTGGGCCTGGTGGAGATGACCCGCAAGCGCACGGTGGAAAGCCTGGAACGCCAGCTCTCGGAAACCTGCCCGCAGTGCAGTGGCCGCGGCACCATCAAGACCACCGAAACGGTGACCTACGAGATCTTCCGCGAAATCACCCGCGCGGTACGCCAGTTCGATGCGGCGCGCCTGCTGGTGATTGCCTCCAGCAAGGTGGTGGCGCGGATCACCGATGAGGAATCCACGGCCGTGGCCGAGCTGGAGGAGTTCCTCGGCAAGAGCATCCGCTTCCAGGCGGACGAGCAGTACCTGCAGGAGCAGTTCGATGTTGTTCTGCTCTGATCCAGGCCGACTGTCTGCTTTCGGTGGCCGATGAGCGCGCCGCCGCGCCTGCGACTGCGAAGGATCCGCCGTCATTTCATCGCCGCCTGCGCGGTTGGCCTGGTTGGGCTTGCCCTGCTGGTCGGCACCCTCAGCCAGCTGTTGCCGCTGGCTGAGCGCCATCCCGAGAAGATTGCTGCGTGGCTGAGCGAACGCGCCGGACAGCCGGTGCGCTTCGAGCAACTGGATACCACCTGGACCCGGCGCGGTCCGCTGCTGCAGCTCAAGGGCCTGCGCATCGGCGCCGGCCAGGGCCTGGCCATTGGTGAAGCCGAAGTGCTGGTGTCGATGTACAGCGGCCTGCTGCCGGGCCGCTCGCTGACCGAGCTGCGCCTGCGTGGCCTGGCGCTGGAGCTGCAGCAGGGCGCCGATGGCCGTTGGTCGGTGCGCGGCCTGCCGCAGTCCAGTGCTGGCGGCGACCCACTGGATGCGCTGCGCCGGCTGGGCGAACTGCAGGTGATTGGTGGCCGTCTGGGCGTGCATGCCCCCGGTTTGGGCATCGACACCACGTTGCCACGCATCGACCTGCGCCTGCGCGTCAATGGTGAGCGCCTGCGGGTGGGCGTGCGCGCCTGGGCCCAGACCGAAGCGCTGCCGTTGACTGCGGTGCTGGACGTAGACCGCGTGCACGGCAACGGCCAGGCTTGGCTGGGGGCCGATCCGGTCGATTTCCATGCCTGGTCGCCGCTGCTGACCGCCGGCGGTGTGCGCCTGCGCGAGGGCAAGGGTGAACTCAACCTGTGGCTGACCCTGCGTGATTTCGCACCGGTGGCGTTGACCACCGACTCCGACCTGCGCGACGTGCGCGTCGACGGTGAACCGATGCCGGGCCTGGCTGCACCACGGTTGCAGCTGCAGCGGTTGCAGGCACGCCTGCGCTGGCAGCGGCAGGCCGATGGCTGGGCGTTGCAGGTACCACGCCTGCGCCTGAAGACGGAAGAGGGCGAGCAACAGCTCGATGGCCTGCAGCTGCAGGTCGGCAAGCAGCTGCGGGTGAGTTCCGGTGAAGTACAGGCCGGCACCGCGCTGCGGGCACTGGCACTGAGCGATCGCCTTGAGCCGGGGCTGCGCCGCTGGCTGTTCCTGTCCAAGCCGCAGCTGGACGTCGCAGAGCTGCAGGTGTCCGGCGAGCGCGATGGCCCGTTGTGGGCACAGGGCGAGCTGCAGTCGCTGGGTTTTGCCAGCGTGGGCAATTCGCCTGGCCTGCGCGGCTTGGGCGGCCGCTTCGAGGGCGATGCCAATGGCTTCAGCCTGCAGTTGCAGCCGCAACGCCAACTGCAGTTCGATTGGCCGACCGGCTTCGGCGTGCGCCACGATCTGCACCTGGCGGGCCAGGTGGTGGGCTGGCGCGATGAAGGCGGCGGCTGGCGCATCGGCACCGCTGCGATGCGCGTGGAAGGCACCGATTACGCGGCCGACGTTCGCGGCGGGCTGTGGTTCCAGGGCGACGGCACGCGGCCGTGGATGCAGCTGGCGGCCAAGCTGGACGATGTGCCAATGACCGCGGCCAAGCGCTTCTGGATCCATTCCAGGATGAGCAAGGGCGCCACCGATTGGCTGGACATGGCACTGGCCGGCGGCCAGGTACGCAGCGGCATCGGCCTGGTCAGTGGTGATCTGGACGACTGGCCGTTCGACAACAACGATGGCCGTTTCGAGGCGACCGGCCACATCACCAATGGTGACATCCGCTTCCAGCACGACTGGCCGCTGATGAGCCAGGTCGATGCCGATATCGCCTTCATCGGCCCCGGCTTCGACATGCACGGGCGTGGCGACCTGGCCGGTGTGGCGGTGCAGAAATTCGAGGCGGGCATCCAGGACTTCGGCCAACAACCGCTGTATGTGCGTGCCGACACGCAGAGCGAGGCCGGCAAGCTGTTGGCGATGCTGCGGCAGAGCCCGCTGCACAAGGATTATGGCGACACCCTGGACAACCTGACGGCAGCAGGTCCGGCGCATGTGACCTTCGACCTGCTGCAGCCGCTGCATCACGACGAAGGTGGCGGTCACCTGCAGGGGACGGTCGATCTGGCGGGGGTGAAGCTGGTCGACAAGCGCTTCCAGCTGACCTTCGACAACATGCACGGGCAGGCGCGCTACGGCAACGGCGGTTTCGATGCTGAAGAACTGTCGGTGCGCCATCTCGGTCAGGACGGTCGCCTGAGCCTGCGTGCCGGTGGCTACGTGCGCGACAGCAAGCTGGCGTTCGAATCGCAGCTGTCGGCCAATCTCGACGCCGGCGTGCTGATCGACCGCGCACCGGAGATGGCTTGGCTCAAGCCCTATATCAGTGGCGTCTCGCCCTGGACCATCGCGGTCAACCTGCCCAAGGTCGCGCCCGGTGCACCGGCACCTCCCAGCGAACTGCGGCTGAGCTCGGACCTGGTCGGCACCCGTCTGGACCTGCCGGCACCGCTGGATAAACCGGCCGGGGAGCCTTTGGCGACCACGGTGGCCGCGCAGCTGCCAATGGGCGCAGGCCGTATCGATGTGGCCTTCGGCCAGCGTCTGGCCTTGGCCGCACGCAGCCACAACAACCGCACCGGTGTGCAGGTCACGCTGGGCAGCGACCATGTCGATCGCGAGCCGCCGCCGAGCGGGCTCATCGTCAACGGCCGCAGCCCGACCCTGGATGCGCTGGAGTGGATCAGCCTGGCCCGTGGTGGCGGCGACGATGACACGATGCCGCTGCGTGCGGTGGACGTGCAGGTCGGCAAGCTGATGCTGATCGGCGGCGTCTTCGAACAGACCCGGTTGCAGCTGCAGCCCGGCCCGCAGGCACTGGGCGTGCGCCTGGATGGACCTACGCTGGCCGGCCGTTTGACTGTGCCCAACGCTGCGGGCGGCACCATCAGTGGCCAGCTCGACCGTGTGCATTGGCAATCGCTGCCGCCATCGCCGGGCGCGGCCGCTCCGGCGCGGGTGCAGGCCGGTGCCGATGACATGGATCCGGCCAAGCTGCCGCCGTTCGCACTGGACATCGCCGACCTGAAGTTCGGCAAGGTCGTGCTCGGCCAGACGGTGCTGCGCACGCGGCCGCTGGCCAATGGCTTGAACGTGGATGAGCTGCGTTTCCGCGCGCCGGACCAGGAGATCGACATCAGTGGCCGTTGGCTCGGCCGCACCGGCGGTGCCCGTACCGAGCTGAGCGCGCAGGTGCGCAGCGAGGACCTGGGCGGACTCATGCAGAACCTCGATTACGGCGGCCAGCTGCGCGGCGGTTCGGGCCGGGCGCAGTTGCAGGCGTCATGGAGCGGCGGCCCGTCGGACTTCCAGCTGGGCAACCTGCAGGGCACCCTCGATCTGCACGCGCGCAACGGACAGTTGCTGGAGCTGGAACCCGGTGCCGGCCGCGTGCTGGGCCTGCTCAGTGTCACCCAGCTGCCGCGGCGCCTGATGTTCGACTTCCGCGACTTCTTCTCCAAGGGCTTCGCGTTCAACCAGATCGACGGCAGCATGCAGTTCGGCCAAGGCATGGCGCGCACCGACAAGGTATTGATCGAGGGCCCGGCAGCGAACATCACCATCCGCGGCCAGGCTGATCTGCGCAACCAGCAGTTCGATCAGACCATCGACGTCAATCCGCGTGCCGGTAACCTGCTGACCGTGGTCGGTGCGGTGGCCGGGGGGCCGGTGGGCGCCGCGCTCGGTGCCGCCACCAATGCGGTATTGTCCAAGCCATTGGGCGAAATCGGCGCCCGCACGTACAAGGTGACCGGTCCATGGAAGGAGCCGAAAGTGGAAGTGATCGAACGCAGCCGCGACAAGACCCCGCCGCCTGCGCCCAAGCCGGCACCGGCCATCCCGCCGACCGTCACCGACCTGCCGCGCTCCCGCTGAGCGTGGCCTTCCTGTTCACGGGGCTTGCCTGAGCGCCCCCGCATCCCCAGATCGAGACCATGACTGATACCGCCCTGACGCTTGCCCAAGACCGCCTGTTGCGCCCCGGTGGCCTGGATACCGCTGGCCTGGAGCGCACCTTCGGCCAGTTGCTCGGCCCCGGTGTCGACTTCGGCGACCTTTATTTCCAGCACGCGCGCCGCGAGAGCTGGAGCGTGGAAGACGGCATCGTCAAGGATGGTGCCCATTCCATCGAGCAGGGGGTGGGCGTGCGCGCGATTGCCGGGGAGAAGACCGGCTTCGCCTACTCCGATGACATCCATGCCGACGCACTGCTGGCGGCAGCACAGTCTGCGCGTGCGATCTCGCGTGAAGGTGGTGCCCAGTCCGGGCGTTCACTGCTGCGCGGCAACGCGCGCGCGCTGTACCCGGCACTGGACCCGATCGACGGCATCGGCAACGAGGCCAAGGTCGAGGTGCTCAAGCGCCTGGACGGCTACCTGCGCGCCGCCGATCCGCGCGTGAAGCAGGTGATGGTCAGCCTGTCCGGCGGTGTCGATACGGTGCTGATCGCCCGCAGCGACGGAGTACTGGGCGCCGACGTACGCCCGCTGGTGCGCTTGAACGTGCAGGTGATCGTCGAGCAGAACGGTCGCCGTGAATCCGGCTATTCCGGTGGCGGTGGCCGCTATGGCTATGAAGAGCTGTTCGCCGAGGGGCGCCCGGAAGCGTTTGCCCGCGAGGCGCTGCGCCAGGCACTGGTGAACCTGGACGCGGTACCCGCCCCGGCCGGCGTGATGCCGGTGGTGCTTGGCCCAGGCTGGCCCGGCGTGCTGCTGCACGAGGCGGTCGGCCACGGCCTGGAAGGCGATTTCAACCGCAAGGGCACCAGCGTCTACGCCGGCCGCATCGGCGAGCGCGTGGCCGCAGCGGGCGTGACCATCGTCGACGACGGTACCCTGGATGGCCGCCGTGGCTCGTTGAACATCGACGATGAAGGCCACCCGAGCCAGTGCACCACGCTGATCGAGGACGGCATCCTGGTCGGCTACATGCAGGACAGCCTCAACGCACGGCTGATGGGCATGGCGCCGACCGGCAACGGTCGCCGTGAATCGTTCGCGCACCTGACCATGCCGCGCATGACCAACACCTACATGCGTGCCGGCCAGCACGATCCGCAGGAAATGATCCGTTCGGTGAAGAAGGGCCTGTATGCGGTCAACTTCGGCGGCGGCCAGGTCGACATCACCAGCGGCAAGTACGTGTTCTCGGCCACCGAGGCCTACCTGATCGAGGATGGCCGGATCACCGCGCCGGTGAAGGGGGCGACCCTGATCGGCAACGGCCCGGAAACCATGCAGAAGGTGCGCATGGTCGGCAACGACCTGGCCTTGGACGAGGGCGTGGGCATCTGCGGCAAGGACGGCCAGAGCGTGCCGGTGGGTGTCGGCCAACCGTCGCTGCTGATCGAAGGCATCACCGTCGGCGGTACCCAGGCCTGAGCCGGGCGATGGCCACCGCCACCGCCAGGCCCGATGGGAACTCAGTCCTCGTCGCTGGCGTCGTCGGCTTCGTCGCCGTCGTCGCCGGCCTTCAGACCCAGCGCGGCAGGCAGCATCAGCGTGCGCAGCACCTGGAAGATCTCGCGGTAGGCACGCGGCGGCTTGTTCTTGGCCTTCTCGGCCTGGGCGTTGCGTACCAGCGTGCGCAACTGCTGGCGGTCGGCCTGCGGGTAATCATCGAGCAGTGCAGCCAGCGCCTTGTCGCCCTCGGCAAGCAGGCGTTCGCGCCAGTCTTCGGCACGGTGCATCATCGCCACTTCGCGGCGGCCGGTCTCACTGTTGGCATCCAGCGCATCGCGGATCGCATCCAGGGTGGCATCTTCCTCGCGACGCATGTGCTTGGCCAGGAACGCCAGCTGGCGCTTGTGGGCGATGTGGGCGGTGATCCGCTTGCACTCGGCGATGTGCGGCAGCAGATCCTCCGGAACCGGCAGGCGCGCCAGCTGGGCCGGGGTCAGCGACACCAGCTTCTCGCCCAGGGCCAGAACATCGAGCGCATCGCGCCGGTTCTGGCTGCGGCTCTTGTCGTGGAATTCACCGGTTTCTTCGTCGCGTCCGCGCATCGTCCATACCTGATTTCTAAAAAAGTCGCCCGGCGTGATGCCGGGCCCAACCTGTACAGGATAAAGCATTGAACGTGATCGCCCCTGAAGTCGCCGTTGGCGACGACAGCCCGGCCCGGCTGGAACGGCTGGCCGACTTCTCCCAGCAGCTGCTCGACCGTGCCCGTGCCCTGGGCGCCAGCCAGGCCGAGGTCAGTTGCAGCGAGGACCGTGGCCTGGAGGTCAATGTCCGCCTCGGTGAAGTGGAGACCGTGCAGTCCACCCGCGACCGCGGCATCGCGGTGACCGTCTATTTCGGCCAGCGCAAGGGCAGTGCCAGCACCGGCGACCTGAACGAGGCCAGCCTGGCGGCCACCGTCGAGCAGGCCTGCGCGATTGCCCGGCATACCGAGGACGACCCGGCCGCCGGACTTGCCGAGGCCGCGTTGATGGCCACCGACTTCCCGGATCTGGATGCCTGGCACCCGTGGGCGCTGCAGGCCGATGAGGCGGTGGACCTGGCCCTGGCCTGTGAAACCGCCGGCCGCGAGGCTGACGCGCAGATCCGCAATTCCGACGGCGCCTCGGTGTCGAGCATGCAGAGCCTGTCGGTGTATGCCAATTCGCATGGCTTCATCGGCCGCGAGCGGGGCACCCACCATTCGATCGGTTGTGCGCTGATCGCCGGCCAGGGCGATGGCATGCAACGTGATGGTTGGTATACCGGTGCGCTGGCCCGTGAAGACCTGGAGGATGCGGGCCTGGTCGGCCGACGTGCCGCCGAGCGCACCGTCGCCCGCCTGCAGCCACGGTCGCTGCCCACTGGCAGCATGCCGGTGCTGTTCGCCCCGGAAGTGGCGCGCAGCCTGGTTGGTCATCTGCTGTCGGCCGTGTCCGGCGGCGCACTGTACCGCCAGGCCAGCTTCCTGCTGGACAGCGTCGGCCAGCAGCTGTTCCCGGACTGGATGCAGATCGAGGAGCTGCCGCACCTGCGCCGTGGCCTGCGTTCGGCCACCTTCGACGGCGACGGCGTGGCCACCCGGGCCTCGGCCCTGGTCCGCGACGGGGTACTGCAGCGCTATGTGCTGGGCAGCTACTCGGCACGCAAGCTGGGCCTGCAGACCACCGCCAACGCCGGTGGCGTGCACAACCTGCAGCTGGCTGCCAATGCCGGCACGTTGCAGGACATCGCGCGGCAGATGGGCGACGGCCTGCTGGTGACCGAGCTGATGGGGCAGGGCGTGAACGGAGTCACCGGTGACTACTCGCGGGGTGCCGGTGGCTTCCGTGTCGAGAACGGCGAGATCCAGTATCCGGTGGACGGCATCACCATCGCCGGCAACCTGCGCGAGATGTTCCGTTCGATCGAGGCGGTCGGCAGTGATGTCGACCCACGCTCGCACATCCGGACCGGCTCGATTCTGCTGGGGCGGATGACCATCGCCGGTAATGATTGATGGCGTCGATGGCGTAAGCTATGCCCGCCTGACGCAGCCAGCTTGGTGCTGGTGGGTCAAGACCACCCAATAAAAAGGAGTTTTGTCGTGAGCGAATTCGATAACGTCCCGCCGCCGCCGGCCACCACCACCGCACCGGCCGACCAGCGCACCATGGCTCTGGCCGCCCATCTGCTGGGCATCTTCACCTGGTTCATCGGCCCGCTGATCATCTGGCTGATCAACAAGGATGACGCCAGCAAGGCCTTCGTGACCGACCAGGCCAAGGAAGCGCTGAACTTCCAGATCACCATCACCATCGCGATGCTGATCTGCATCGTGCTGACCATTGTGATCATCGGCGGCATCCTGGCCCCGATCGTCGGCATCCTGAACCTGGTGTTCTGCATCATTGCCGCAGTCAAGGCGAACAACGGCGAAGCCTACCGCTACCCGTTCGCACTGCGTCTGGTCAAGTAAGGTCGGCCGCACGTAGAAAACAAGAACGCCCGGCACTGCCGGGCGTTTTTATCTGCACGGCCGGTAGCGCCGGGCCATGCCCGGCGAGCGCGCAGCGCGGCAGCTCCGCGCCAGCGATCAGTGATCGCGTTCCACCGCCAGCGTCGCCAGCGCGCGCAGCGCGTCGGCTTCCTCGCCGTATCCGGCGAGAGTGGCCTGCATGCGCGCCGCGAGTTCGCGCAGCTGGGTCTTCGCCCCGTCCATTCCAAGCAGGGCGGGGAAGGTGCTCTTGTCCTGCGCCTGGTCCTTGCCGGCGGTCTTGCCCAACTGCTCGGAACTGGCTTCGACATCCAGGATGTCGTCACGTACCTGGAAGGCCAGGCCGAGTGCATCGGCGAAGCTGTCGAGCTGGGCCAGCTGCGGTTCGTGGGCCTGGCCGCACAGCGCGCCCATGCGCACCGCCGCGCGGATCAGCGCGCCGGTTTTCAATGCATGCATGCGTGTCAGTGCCGCCAACGTCTGCTGCTGGCCGGTGGCATCGATATCCAGCGCCTGTCCGCCGCACATGCCGGATGCGCCTGATGCGTGGGCCAGGGTCTGCAGGCAGGCCACGCGCAGCGTCGCCGGCAGCGGTGCATCGGCCAGCAAACCGAAGGCACGGGTCTGCAGTGCATCGCCGGCGAGGATCGCGGTGGCTTCGTCGAAGGCGATGTGCGTGGTTGGCTTGCCGCGACGCAGGGCGTCGTCGTCCATGGCCGGCAGGTCGTCATGCACAAGCGAATAGGCGTGGATCAGCTCGACCGCCATCGCCGCCGCGTCCAGGTTTTCCGGTTGCGCGCCGAACAGCTGGCCACTGGCGTACACCAGCAGCGGGCGCATGCGCTTGCCACCGCCGAGCACCGAATAGCGCATGGCCTGGTGCAGGCGCTGCGGAGCCTCGCCTGGCGAGGGCAGGGCGGCGTCGAGCTGGCTTTCAATACGGTCGCGCCAGCGCGCGAACAACGTCTCAGCCGTCATGGCTGGGCGGATCAAAAGGCTCGGATGCTTCCGGCTGTGCCGGATCGCTGAGCAGGCGCACGCGTAGTTCCGCCTGCTCCAGCGCCTGCTGGCACTGACGGTACAGGCCCACGCCGCGTTCATAAGCACTGAGCGAAGCTTCCAGGCTCAGCTCGCCGGTTTCCATCTGCTCCACCAGTTGCTCCAGCGATTCGAGCGACTGCTCGAACTGGGCGACAGGGGAGGCGTTTTCGGGGGACTTCTTGGCCATGCGGCAAGTGTGGACGGGCCGCGCGCGGGGGTCAATTCACCAGCCGCCCGGGCGCCAGTGCAACTGCGCATCGTGGGCCAGCAGCCAGGCCTGCAGGGGCGCAGCAATGACAACGTCGGCGGCGGCCAGCAACTGCGGGCCATCAAAGAGCAGTGGCAGCTGCGCGCGTCGCCACGGTGCGAGATGTTCGCGTTGCAGGCAGTCCTTCAGCGCGTGCGAATGCTGGCGACCGGGCAGCAGAATGCGCTCACCCCCCACGCGTGCGCGGACCTGCAGCGGGCGTTCGAAGGCTGGGGCGCCCTGCAGGCGCAGCTGGCCGCCATCGGGCAGGGGCAGCGGTGCGCGTCCATCCCATTCGGCCTGCCAGTCGTTCGGCAGCGTGGGACATTGTGCAGGCAGCAGGTAGGCGTGGTCGCGCCATTGCTGGATCGCGTGATCGTGCCAGCGAACGCGCGCTTGGCGATCATTGTCGGCCGGCAGCAACTCGTCCAGCGCCTGCTGCAGCACCGTGGCCGGCAGCGGTGCCGCACCGTGCACGACCACCCAGGCACGCAGCACGCGTGCGGCACGGCCCGGCGAGACCTGACGCAGCAGCGGCAGTGACAGCACACGGGGTGCCACTTCCAGGTGTGCGACCAGCTCGGCGTCTTCCTCATCGAGCAGTTCGCGGGTCTGCCCGCAGTGCGCTGCGCTGCCCGCCAGTGCCGCAGTGGCCTGCGGCCAGCGTTGGCGCAACAGCGGCAGTACCTGCAGGCGCAGGAAGTTGCGATCGGCGTCGTCGTCAGCATTGCTGGGGTCTTCGACCCAGCGCAGTGCGTGGTGGCGCGCGTAATCGAGCAGTGCACTGCGCGGGACCGCCAGCAGCGGCCGCCACAAGGGATGTTCGCCAAGGCGGCTGTGCGTGGACATCGCCGCAAGACCGTCGACGCCGGAAGCGCGCAGAGCGCGCAACAGGAAGGTCTCGGCCTGGTCATCCTGATGTTGCGCCAGTGCCAGCGTTTCGCCGTCGCGCAGTTCGGCGGCGAACGCGGCACGTCGCGCCAGTCGCGCCGCGCCCTCGGTGCCCAGGCCTGTGCCGTTCTCGACCCGCACACGGTGCACGGCCAGTTCAATGCCCCATGCATCGCATTGCTGCTGGCAGTGCTTCACCCACTCATCTGCGGCAGCTTGCAGGCCATGGTGGATGTGTACTGCGCGCAGCGGGATACCAGAGGCTTGCGCACAGCGCCACAGCCAGTGCAGCAGCACGGTGGAGTCGACACCTCCGCTGTAGCCCACCAGCAGCGGCGCATCCAGCGGAACGAGGGCAGGGAAGGCAGTCACGGCGGCAAGTATAGGGTTGGTTGGCAGGGCTGCGCCCTGCACCCGCCTCAAGCAACGTCAGCTGCAACAGCAACAGCAACAGCAACAGCGGGCTTCCCGTGGGATGGCGGGGTGGGTCCGGTTGCGGGAGACGCCGTAAACCCATCCCTGGGGGCTTGGCCGCGGCATCCATGCCGCGGACACTCCCGCAACCGGACCCACCCCGCCTTCGACAGATTCCCGCGATCTGTCGGAACGGCGTAGTGCCCTGGTGGGTGTCGACCTTGGTCGACACAGTAGATCCACGCCATGCGTGGATGACTCATTCGATATCTGATAGATGTGTCGACCAAGGTCGACACCTACCAACAGCCGCCGGAAAACTGTCGAAGGCGGGGCACTGTGGGTTTGCGGGGTGTGAGCCGCATGGATGCGGCGACCAAGCCCCCATGGACGGGTTTACGGCGTCCCCGCAAACCCACAGTGCCCCGCCATCCCACGGA
>NZ_SRHZ01000058.1 GCF_004684085.1 Stenotrophomonas maltophilia | reverse complement strand
ATGGATGCGGCGACCAAGCCCCCATGGACGGGTTTACGGCGTCCCCGCAAACCCACAGTGCCCCGCCATCCCACGGAATGCACGCTGTTGCTGTTGCTGTTGCTGTTGCTTCGGCCGTTGCTGTTGCGTCTGCAGGTGCAGGGCGCAGCCCTGCCAAAAACCCTACTTCACCCGACGGCCCGAGCGGTCGATGCGGAACCACTCTCCGCCTTCCATCGGCGTGTGGCCATCGCCATCCGGCGTACCACGCCGGCAACCGTTGCAGACCTCGGCCACGCCGTTCTGGAACGGCCAGGCAAAATCAAAGGTGGCCGGAATGACCTGGCGGAATTTCAGGTCGAAGTAGCCGATCCGGTCGCCGACGCGGCCGCGCAGCAGGCCTTCCTGCGGCGTTTCCGGGCCGTTGTCCCAGGTGATCACCGGCAGGCTGCGACCCTTGCGGTTGACGTAGTGGAAGCCTTCGCCTGCGTAGACCACGGCCAGGCCGTGATCGTCGTAGGGCAGTTGCGCCAGGATGTCGCGGCTGATCTGCGGCCGGCCGTTGGCGACCTCGCAGCCCGGCAGCATCCAAAGACCATGTTCTTCGGTCATGACCTTGCAGGCCGGTCCCTGCGCCAGTGCACTGCCACTGGCCAGCAGGCCAAACAAGACCAGCGACCGCGCGAGGCGGCCGCTGGCGCGGGCAGGGCGGGCCTGCCGCGCGATCACTTGGTCTCGGCCTTGCGTTCGAAGGTCGTCGGCGCCGGCAGCTGCACCGGCACGCCCTTGTCGTCGCAGGTGCCGGCCTGGCACAGGCGCTCGCGCAGGGCCGGGGTGGCCTGCACGATCATGTGGTAGATCGCGTTCTGTTCCAGCGTGCCGCGGATCGCCTTGCTGCCCGGACCGCGTGCCCAGATGCCGACGTCCTCGCCACCGTGCGATTCGGACTTCATCGGCACCAGCGCTTCCTGCATGTAGTCCGGATGCTCGGTGTCGATCTCGCGCAGGTTCGGGCGGCCGTTGGCCGGTTCGAAGCTGCTCGGATTGTGCGGGTAGCGCTTGGCGCCCGCCGGTTGCTGGTTGCTGCTGCCGGTGTGGCCCGGGCCATTGGCGTAACTCAGGGTGGTGTAGGGCTGGCCGGTGCCGTCCAGCGCGTAATCCAGCTTGCCGGCGCCGTCTTCGCCACCCTTGTCCTTTACCTTGCCCAGGATCGGGTTGCCGCGTGCCGGGTAACCGACGAAGTTCAGGGTGTGCGAGTGGTCGGCGGTGACGATGATCAGGGTGTCGTCGGACGAGGTCAGCTCGTTGGCCACGCGCACCGCGTCGGACAATGCCACGGTCTCGGTCAGTGCACGGTAGGCGTTGCCGCTGTGGTTGGCGTGGTCGATGCGCGCGCCTTCGATCATCAGCACGTAGCCTTCCTGGTGCTTCGACAGATTCTTGATCGCCGCAGCAGTCAGTTCGGCCAGGCTCGGCTCACCGCCCGGATCCTGCGGGCGCTCGTACTCGTAGCGCATGTGGTCCGGTTCGAACAGGCCGAGGATGGCCGGTGCGTTCGCGGCGGCCGCCAACTGCTTGCTGTTCCAGACGTAGGCACCCTGCGGGTGCGCCTGCTGCCATTCCTGCACCAGGCTGCGGCCGTCCAGACGCTGGCCGACCTTGTCGTCGTACTCGGGGTCACGCTCTTCCACGGTGGTGAATTCACCGCGGCCGCCACCGAGGGCGACCAGCGGGCCACGGCCATAGCGCGAGGTCGACAACAGCTGCTGGGCGATGTCCTTGCAGCCGGCGGCCTTGGCCGCTTCGGTCAGGTCGGTGTCGTTTTCCCAGTTGCGCTCGGGTGAGTGCGCGTAGGTGGCGGCCGGGGTGGCATGGGTCAGGCGCGCGGTGGAGACCACGCCGGTGGCCAGGCCGGCGCTGTCGGCCAGCTGCAGCCAGGTGAGCAGACCCTTGGACAGGCTGTCGGCACAGTCGGTGCGGCTGCCGGCGCTGACGCCGATCGCGCCCATGTGGGTCTTCACGCCGGTGGTGATCGCCGTCATCGTGCCGGCCGAATCGGGGGTCTGCGAATCGGTGTTGTAGGTCTTGCTGAACGCCGTGGCCGGGAAGCGCTCCCAGGACAACAGGTTCTCTTCACCCGAACCGCCCTTCTGCTGGCCTTCGTAGATGCGCGAGGCGGCCACGGTGGTCAGGCTCATGCCGTCGCCGAGGAACAGGATGACGTTCTTGGCCTTGCCGGACATCGCACCGTTGGCCGCAGCCTGGGCGGCGCCGCTGCGATACCACCACTGCGGGGTCTCGCCGGCCGGGTGGGCAACGGGATCGACGGCGACCTTGAGGCCGGCCGGGGCAGAAGCGGGGGTGGTGCTGGCGCAGGCGCCGAGCAGCAGGGTGGTGGCGCAGGCGGCCAACAGGGAGACGGAACGGCGCATGGACGCTGGGATCTCACAAACTGTAACGGGACGTTCATTATGCCCGCCCCCGCAAGGCACGCCGATGACACACTGATTTGTCGGCGGGGCGGTCGTTCTGCGGCCCGGCTTGGGCTATCGTGCCAGCATCCCTTCCTTCCCCTCTGGATTGCCTATGAAGCTGGTCTCTGCCTGGCTGCGGATTCCATTCTGGCAGCGCGTGGTCGGTGGCTTCGTGCTTGGCGCGCTGGCCGGCTGGGCGCTCGGCCCGGCTGCTGAAACGTGGTTCGGCCCGCTCGGCGAACTATACGTCACCCTGATCAAGATGATCGCGGTGCCGCTGGTGTTCTTCGCGGTCATCAACGCGATCTCGTCGCTGCACGGCCAGAAGTCGGTCGCCGCGCTCAGTGGCCGCACTTTCCTGTGGTTCGTGATCACCGCTGCGCTGGCGGTGTGCGTCGGCCTGGGCGTGGGCACCGTGCTGCAGCCCGGCGCTGGTGGCCTGCAGCTGTCGATGGCCAGTAATTATGTGCCGCGCGAAGTGCCCAGCGTGGTGCAGGTGCTGCTGGACGTAGTGCCGGCCAATGTCTTCTACGCGCTGTCGGGTATCGGCACCAAGGTCAACGCTGCCGGTGAGACCGTGCTGGCGGCGGGCCGTGGTTCGATCCTGCCGGTGATCTTCTTCGCGGGTCTGGTGGGCTTTGCCATCGTCAAGCTGGGCGAGAAGGTGACCGAGGCGCGCAAGCTGGTCGGCCAGATGAGCGACATCATGATCCAGGTGACCCGCTTCGTGCTGGAAGTCACCCCGATCGGCACCTTCGGCCTGATCGCCGGTCTGGTCGGCAGCTACGGTTTCGAGAAGCTGCTGCCGCTGGGTCATTTCGTGCTGGCCCTGTACGTGGCCTGTGCCCTGCACATCGTGGTGGTCTACAGCGCACTGCTGCTGGCGCACGGCCTGAACCCGCTGAAGTTCTTCCGCGGCGCAGCGCCGGGCATGCAGGTGGCCTTCGTCAGCTCGTCCAGCTTCGCCGCGATGCCGGTGGCACTGCGTTCGATCACCCACAATCTGGGCGTGAACAAGGACTACGGTTCATTCGCGGTGCCGCTGGGCGCCAGCATCAAGATGGACGGCTGTGGCGCGATCTACCCGGCGCTGTGTGCGGTGTTCATCGCGCAGTACAGCGGCGTGCCGCTGACGCCGGAACAGTACGTGGTGGTGTTGATTGCTTCGGTGCTGGGCAGCTTCGGTACGGCCGGTGTGCCGGGTACTGCGGTGATCATGGCGACGGTGGTGCTGAGCGCAGCCAATCTGCCGCTGGAGACCATCGGCTACCTGTATGCCATCGACCGCATCCTCGACATGATGCGCACGATGACGAATGTGACGGGCCAGATGCTGGTGCCGGTGATCGTGGCCAAGGAAACCGGGCTGCTCGACCAGGCGGTGTACGACAACCCGTCCAGCAACGTGGGCGTGGACGATCCTGACCCGACGCCGCCGCGCAGCTGAGGTGGCGTGGAAATGAAAGGCCCGCCCTGACCGGCGGGCCTTTTGTTTTCTTGGTAGATCCATGCCATGCGTGGATGAAGGCCGTGCCGACCAACGGTCGGCACCCACCAACCGGCGGACCCACCGGCGGACCCACGGCGGGCACACGGCGGGCACACGGCGGGCACACGGGGCATACCCACGGTAGATCCACGCCATGCGTGGATAAAGGCCGTGCCGACCAAGGTCGGCAGCTACCCACCATTGCGGGCCCAACAAAAAAGCCGCTGCAGGGCAGCGGCTTTGCTTTGCGGTATCAGGCGGCGCCGTGGCGCCAGCCGGTCACAGATCGACCCGGCGGGCCTGCATGAACTTGTTGCCCCAGTAGCCACTGAGCAGGGTGTCCACGCGCACGTCCTTGCCGGAGCTCGGTGCGTGCAGGAAGCGGCCGTCGCCGACATAGATGCCAACGTGGTCGACGCGGCCCTTGCGGCCGAAGAACACCAGGTCGCCGGCGGCCAGCGCGGTGCGGTCGTTGATCAGTTCGGCGTTGTCATCGTGGGCCATCTCACGCGAGACGCGCGGCAGTTCGATGCCCAGCGCCGAGCGGAACACGTAGCCGACCAGGCCGCTGCAGTCGAAACCGCTGTCCGGGTTGCTGCCACCCCAACGGTACGGGGTGCCCAGCAGGGTCATCGCGCGGCGCAGCAGCGACTGCACCTTGCCATTGTCGGCGGCGGTGCCGACAACGCTGCCATTGGCGGCGCTGCTGGTGTCGTAGTTGGCAAGCAGACGGCTGAGGTCACCGGCCACCACGGCCGAGCGGTCCATCAGGGGAATGGTGTCATTGGCAGCCAGGTGCGGCAGCAGGGCGGCCAGCGTGGCACTGGCGGCGGCATCGACGCGGCTGCGCTGCGGAGCGGCAGCCTCGGCCTTGGCGGCCGGACGGGACGAGCTTTCGGCCACCGGGGCCGGGGTCACATCGGAACGGGTGGGAACAGTCTGCGACCAGGCCGGGAGGCTGGTCAGACACAGCGCCAAGCCCATCAGCAGAGGGCGGGCACTACGCGAAAATGCGGCGGTCTGGCCTTGGCACGTCTGGTCTTCAGTCGTCACGCGTCGGTCACAGGAAAAAAACGATGGGGCATCATGCCCTGCGGAAGCCTCTAAAAGTTAAAAATTCCGTTATAAAATCGTTATTTTTACAGTGATGGGCGTCACAGTTTTAAACATATCGCCTGTTCATTTTAGCGAAGAACACGTTTCGCCCCCGTGTAGTGGTCCTTCCAATAGGGCCCGCTGAGCGAATCGAGCCGCACCGTACCGCCGGTGCTTGGCGCGTGCACGAAGCGTCCTTCACCTACATAAATACCGACATGGGTGACGTTGCCGCGGCTGCCGAAGAACACCAGATCGCCGGTGGCCAGGCGCTGCGGATCGATCTTCGGGCCCTGCACCGCAGCCAGGTCGCGCGAGGTGCGCGGCAGCTTCAGGTCCAGCATCTCGCGATAGACATAGGCGACCAGGCCGCTGCAGTCGAAGCCCGAATCAGGGGTGTTGCCGCCATAGCGGTACGGCGTACCGACCAGGCTGATGGCGCGCATCAGCACCGAGTTGGCGGCCTCGGGGTTGTCCGGCACCGTCTTCGGCCAGTTCGCCGAGGGCGGCGGTGGAGCGGGGCGCGTGGCCTTGCCGCCACCACAGGCGGTCATCAACAGGGGCAGGGCCAGCAGCAGGGCCGGGGCGAGGAGCCGGCGCAGGCCGGACGAAACTGGCGTGATGAGCATGATCTCCGGATAATGCGCCACCTTGGATAGGCCGTCATGATGGCGGCGTCCCCGCTGGGCGACAACCCGCCCCAACCCGCCTGCCTCCGGCAGATCCAGACAGAGTTGCGCATGAAGATCGAAAAAGACCGCGTTGTCCGCTTCCACTACACCGTCGCCGAAGCCGGCCAGGAGCCGATCGAATCGTCCAAGGACCGCGGCGAGCCGCTGGCGATCCTGATCGGCCACGGCAACATCATTCCGGGCCTGGAAAACGCCATGATGGACAAGGAAGCCGGCGCGACCTTCAATGTCGACGTCAAGGCGGCCGACGCCTATGGCGAGCGTCGCGAAGGCCTGTCCCAGCGCGTGCCGAAGAAGCACTTCGGCAACACCAAGCTGGCCCCGGGCCAGCAGGTTGTGCTGCAGACCAACTTCGGCCCGCGTGCGGTGACCGTGCAGAAGGTCGGCATGAGCGTCGTCGACGTTGACCTGAACCACCCGATGGCCGGCAAGGACCTGCACTTCGACGTGGAAATCGTCGATGTGCGCGAAGCCGGCCAGGAAGAGATCGACCACGGCCACGTCCACGGCGACGGTGGTCATCAGCACTGATCGCAACGCGATCATGATGGCTGCATCGGCCCGCTTCGGCGGGCCGTTGCGTTTCTGGAACACGGCGCGGCCATCCATGGCGCGCAGCCCGTTGGCATAATGACGGACCTGCCCGACGGATACCCCGTGAACGCTGCTTCTCCTCCCCTGCAGCCGGTAGCTTCCGGCGAACGCATCGCGGTGCTGGACGTCCTGCGCGGTGCCGCGCTGCTGGGCATCCTGCTGATGAACATCGAGGCCTTCAGCGGACCGCTGGATCTGGCCTTCACCGGTATCGACACGCATTGGCAGGGCATCGATTACTGGGCCGATGCTTTCGTCTACGTGTTCGTGCAGGGCAAGTTCTTCACCCTGTTCTCGCTGCTGTTCGGCGCCGGCTTTGCGGTGATGGCGCAGCGCGCCGACGCGGCCGGACGTGGATTCACTCCGTTCTACCTGCGCCGCAGCGCCGGGCTGCTGCTGATCGGTCTGTGCCATGCGCTGCTGGTCTGGTCCGGCGACATCCTGGTGATGTACGCGCTGGTGTCGCTGCCGCTGCTGGCCTGCCGCGAGGCGCCGCGCAGCTGGCTGCCGTGGATGGGCGTGATCGTCTACCACGGTGGTGTGGCGCTGATGCTGCTGGTCGGCGCGATGGTATCGATGGCTTCGGCGGAGGATGTGCAGAAGATGCTGGCCGAGGCGCAGCAGAGCATTGGCCAGCAACGGCTGGTGTACGGCCACGGCAGCTGGACCCAGGCCAACGTGCAGCGGCTGCAGGAGTTCGGTACGTCGATGGGGGCGTTGCTGATCACCGGCCCGGAAGTGCTGGGCATGTTCCTGATCGGCAGCTGGTTCGCAGGCAGTGGCGCGCTGGCAGCACCGGAGCGTTTCCCACGCCTGTACGCGTCACTGCGCTGGATCGCGTTGCCGCTGGGTCTGCTGGTCACGCTGCTGGGCGTTGCCTGGAAGCCGTACCTGGTGCCGGGCGCCTACGACCTGCTGGTGACTGCGGCAATGGCACTGGTGACGGTGGGCGCTCTGCCGATGTGCCTGGGCTACCTGGCGTGGATCGTGCACCTGCGCGCGCGGCTGGGATGGCTGGCGCCGGTCGGGCGCATGGCGCTGACCCATTACCTGGGGCAGTCGCTGGTCTGCACGCTGCTGTTCTACCACTACGGGCTGGGCTGGTTCGAGGTGATGCCGCGCAGTGTGCAGCTGCTGTCGGCGCTGCTGCTGTTCGCCCTACAGGTGGTGATCAGCCATCTCTGGTTGCGTCGATTCCGTTTTGGTCCGATGGAATGGTTGTGGCGAGCGATGACCTATCGGCAGTGGCCGTCGATGCGACGCGATGCAGGGCAGGGCTGAGCGATGCCTGCCACGCACGTACTTGACCATGAACGCCGCCGCCCTCAGCGCAGTCGCCACAGGTCATCGGTGGCGCCAGTTCACGTCTGGCCTGCAGTGGCCCGTGCCATGCTCGGCATCAGCATGAGCGCTGGCACCGGCCCACTGATCCCTGACCCTGTCTGCGGCCGCGCGCCGGCGATCAATCCTGCCCCTTACCGACCCGAGCGATTCCGATGAGCACTGCACCCTATGATTACGATCTGATCGTCCTTGGCGGCGGCTCCGCCGGCCTGGCCGGTGCGATCCGCGCCGCGCAGCACGGCAAGCGCGTGGCGATGCTGGAGCCGGGCGAACTGGGCGGTACCTGTGTCAATGTCGGCTGCGTGCCGAAGAAGGCGATGTGGCTGGCCGCCGACCTGCACGAACGCATCGGCCTGGCCAGTGCGATGGGCTTCGATGTCGAGGCACGCCCGGCGCTGTCGTGGAAGGAACTGGTGATCCACCGCCAGGCCTACATCAGCAACATCCACACCAGCTACCACAAGCGCCTGGATGAGACCGGCGTGGTGCGCATTCCAGCGCGCGGCCATCTGCTCGATGCGCACACCGTGGCCTGCAGCGACGGCGTGCGTTACAGCGCCGAGCACATCCTGATCGCCACCGGCGCGCATCCGCTGCGCCCGGACATTCCAGGCGCCGAACTGGGCCTGGTCTCCGACGACTTCTTCGATCTGCGTGCAGCGCCTGCCGAGGTCGCGATCATCGGCGGTGGCTATATCGCGGTGGAACTGGCGGGCCTGCTGCAGGCACTGGGCAGCAAGGTGAGCCTGCTGGTGCGCGGCAAGCGCCTGCTGGAGCGCTTCGATTACGAGCTGACCGATCAGCTCGCCGAGAACCTGAAGCAGCAGGGCGTGCGCATCCATTTCGACTATCGCCTGCGCGAACTGCAGCGCGATGGCGAACGTGTGCGTGCGTTCGGCCATGATGGCCCGCTCGACAGCGTGTTCGATGCGGTGTTCTTTGCGACCGGTCGTCGCGGCAACAGCCGTGATCTGGGCCTGGAAGCGCTTGGCATCGGCATCGGTGAGCACCAGCAGGTGCAGGTGGACCAATGGCAGACCACCAGCGTGCCGAACGTGCACGCCGTGGGTGACATCGCCGGCAAGGTTGGCCTGACCCCGGTGGCAGTGGCTGCATCGCGGCGGTTGATGGACCGCCTGTTCGGTGGCCGCCCGCAGTCGAAGATGGACTACGAGAACGTGGCCAGCGTGGTGTTCTCGCACCCACCGCTGGGTGCGGTGGGCATGAGTGAAGAAGAGGCGCGCGCGCGCTTCGACCAGGTAAGCGTCTACCACAGCCGTTTCCGTCCGATGCTGCAGGCGCTGGCCAATGGCACCCAGCGCAGCCTGTTCAAGATGGTCTGTGCCGGCCCGGAAGAACGCGTGGTCGGCATCCATCTGCTGGGTGAAGCGGCCGACGAGATCCTGCAAGGCTTCGCGGTAGCGGTGAAGATGGGCGCGACCAAGGCCCAGTTCGACGACACCGTGGCGATCCACCCGACCTCGGCCGAAGAAGTGGTGCTGATGCGCTGAGCCGGGCTGCGCCCGGCACCCGCAGAGGCAACACCGAGAGCAACAGCGGCATTCCGCGGGATGGCGGGGCACTGTGGGCTTGCGGGGCGCCGTGAACCCGTCCAACTCCCGGGGGGCACTTCACCCTGGGGGCTTGGTCGCCGCATCCATGCGGCTCACACCCCGCAATCCCACAGTGCCCCGCCTTCGACTGATTCCGGGGTGTCAGTAGATCCACGCCAAGCGTGGATCGGAAGTGGCGGTGAGCGTGAACGGAAGTTGGATCGTCCGTTCGGAAAAGCCGTGAGACAATTGGACGCGATCTGATTCCCTCCAGCCGCCCCGCGCGCTCCACCGTCGTCCTGATGTCCAGCCCCGCTTCCCGTATCGCTACCGCTTCCCCTCGCATCGCGCTGGGTGGCATCGGCCTGGCCGCGATCGGCGCCATCACCGCCTCCGGCAAAGCGATCATCGTCAAGCTCGGCCTGCGTCATGGCGTGGATGCCACCACGCTGCTCGCGCTGCGCATGCTGATGGCGCTGCCGCTGTTCGTGCTGATGGCACTGTGGGCTGCACGCCGGGCTGAGCCGCTGTCCTGGGCCGACCGCGCCCGCGTGCTGTGGCTGGGTTTCACCGGCTACTACCTGTCCAGCCTGCTCGACTTCCAGGGACTGCAGTACATCAGCGTGACCCTGGAGCGCCTGATTCTTTACTTGAACCCGACCCTGGTGCTGCTGATCAACGTGCTGCTGGCGCGCCAGCGGCCGGGTCGGTGGCAGATCGGCGCGCTGGCGCTGAGTTACCTCGGCGTGCTGCTCGCCTTCGGCCACGATCTGCAGCGCGAGGGCGGGCAGATCATCGTCGGCAGCCTGCTGGTGCTGGGCAGTGCGCTCAGCTACGCGCTGTACCTGTTCGGCAGCGGGCAGGTGGTCGCGCGCATCGGCGCGGTGCGGCTGACCGCCTACGCCAGCTGCGTGGCCAGCGTGCTGGTGCTGCTGCATTTCGCGGTGACCCATCCGCTGCCATTGCTGTGGCAGGCGCCGGCGCCGGTGCAATGGCTGTCGCTGGTCAATGCCACCGTGTGCACGGTGCTGCCGGTGCTGGCGATCATGCTGGCGGTGCAGCGCGTAGGTTCGTCGCTGGCCGCGCAGGTCGGTATGCTGGGCCCTGTTTCCACCATCGTGATGAGCCTATGGCTGCTCGACGAACCGATGGGGCCGGCGCAGATCGCCGGCACCGTGCTGGTGCTGATCGGCGTTCTGCTGGTGACCCGCCTGCGGCGCTGACGCCGGAGCAGGCGCGTGCGCGCATCCTGGCGGTGATCCGCGCGATCCCGGCGGGGCAGGTGATGGGCTATGGCCAGGTGGCGATGCGCGCAGGCCTGCCTGGGCGCGCGCGCCTGACCGCGCGCATCCTCGGCCAGAATGACGACCCGGATCTGCCCTGGCACCGCGTGCTGCGCTCGGATGGGCGCATTGCGATGGAAGAAGGCTCGGCCGGCTGGCGCGAGCAGTCACAGCGGTTGCGCGCGGAGGGCGTGGTGGTGGTGAACGGCCGGGTGCGGATGCCGGCGGCAGATCCGGCGGCGGCACTGGATGCCGCCGTGTGGGGACCGGGCTGAGCACCGCTGGCGACTGAACAGGCCACGCCTGCCGGTCGCCAACAAGACACGGTGCTGCGGCTATGATGGAGGCCGTTCCATGCCGGTACTGCCATGTTCCCGCGACTGCCCACCGTCACCAAGGCCCTGCTGATCGCCAACGCGATCCTGTTCCTGCTGCAGCAGCCGTTCCTGCTCGGCATGCAGACCTTCGAGCCGTTCATGCTGCAGCCGTTGCAGCAGGGCTTCGATGCGTTCTCGCCGGGCGGCAACTTCCAGCCGTGGCAGCTGCTGACCTATGGCTTCCTGCATGGCAGCTTCGGCCATCTGTTCTTCAACATGCTGGCCGTCTTCATGTTCGGCGCGCCGCTGGAGCAGACCTGGGGCGAGAAGCGCTTCCTGCTCTATTACCTGGTGTGCGTGGCCGGTGCAGGCGTCTGCCAGCTGCTGGTGGGTACGCTGCTGGAAAACCCGGCCACGGTGCTGGGCGCTTCCGGCGGCGTGTTCGGCTTGCTGCTGGCCTACGGCATGCTGTTCCCCAACCAGCGGGTGATGCTGCTGTTTCCGCCGATCCCGATGAAGGCACGCACCTTCGTGATCCTGTTCGGTGTGGGTGAGCTGGTGCTGGGCATGACCGGCTGGCAACCGGGTGTTGCCCACTTCGCGCACCTGGGCGGCATGCTGTTCGGCTGGCTGCTGATCCGCTACTGGCGTGGACAATCGCCCTTCAACAAGCGCCGCCCGCCCGGCCCACCGAAGCGCCCGAACCATCTGCGCAGCGTCAAATGATCCGAAGGATCATTTGACGCTGTAGGTGCCAACCTTGGTTGGCACGCCTTGTCCCACGCGGGTAGGTGCCAACCTTGGTTGGCACGCATTGGATGGGATCATTTGACGCTGTAGGTGCCAACCCTGGTCGGCACACATTTAGCCGGTAGGTGCCAACCTTGGTTGGCACACGTTTCGTCAACCAAGGTTGGTGCCTACTCTGGCCATCCACGCATGGCGTGGACCTACAGATCCTGCAGGACCACCTGCGCGGCGTTGTGCCCCGGCGCGCCGGTGACGCCACCGCCAGGATGGGTTCCCGAACCACACAGGTACAGCCCCGGCAACGCACCCCGATAGCCGGCTTGGCCAACCATCGGTCGTGCCGAGAACAACTGGTTGGCGCTCAGTGCGCCGTGGAAGATGTCGCCGCCGACCAGGCCGAAGGTGCGTTCAAGATCCAGGGGTGACAGCACCTGCCGGCCGAGCACGCTGGCGCTGAAGCCGGGCGCATACCGTTCGACGGTGCCGATCATCAGGTCGGCTACGGTTTCCCGATGATCATCCCAGTGACGACCCTCGGGTAGCACGGGTGCTACGTGCTGGCAGAACAGACTCGCCACATGCTGCCCGGGGGGGGCCAGCGAATCGTCCAGCGTGCTCGGAATCAACATTTCCACGATCGGTTCGCGCGACCAGCCGTCGCGGCGCGCATCCAGCCAGGCGCGGTCCATGTAGTCCAGGCTGGGCGCCATGATGATCCCGGCGCTGAGGTGATCGCCGGGGCCGGGCAGGGCACGGAAGTCCGGCAGCCGCGACAGCGCCACGTTCATCCGGAAGGTGCCGGAACCGCAGCGCCAGTTCGCCATGCGTTCGCGGGTCGTATCAGGCACCTGGGCCGGCTCCATCAGCTGTTCGTACAGCAGCTTCGGATTGACGTTGGCGACCACTGCGCGTGCACGCAGGACTTCACCGTTGCTCAGTTCCACCCCCACTGCGCGGCCCTGCTCGACCAACACGCGCTGCACACCAGCATCCACGCGAAGCTGCGCTCCAGCCTCTCGTGCCGAGGCGGCGATGGCCTGGCTGATTGCACCCATGCCGCCGATCGCGTGACCCCATGCACCTTTCACGCCATTGCACTGGCCGAACACGTGGTGCAGCAACACGTAGGCGCTGCCCGGCGTGTAGGGGCTGGCGTAGTTGCCGACGATGCCATCGAAGCCGAACAGCGCCTTGATCGGCGCGCTCTCGAACCAACGGTCCAGATACTCGGCGGCCGACAACGTGAACAGGTCCATCAGTTCCTGGCGCAATGCAGCATCCAGCGTCGCCAGTTCGCGGCCGAGCTTCCCCATCTGCCACAGTGCAGGCAGCGCACGCCAACCACCTGTTACGCCCAGATCCGGTGGCGCACGCAGGGCCCACGCGCGCAGCACATCGGCGAAGATCTCCAGGCGGGCTTCGTACGCGGGTAGACGCTGCGCATCCCGCCCGGAGAATTTTGCTACCTCGGCCTGGGTGCGACCGGGGGCCGACAGCAGGTAGCGACCATCGGGCAACGGCAGGAAGTTGTTGGCGGGGCGCGCGACGATGCGCAGCCCGTGCGCATGCAACTGCAGGTCATCGATCACCTTCGGCTGCAGCAGCGATACGGTGTACGACGCCACCGAGTTGCGGAAGCCGGGATGGAATTCTTCGGTGACTGCCGCGCCGCCGAGGACACTACGACGCTCCAGCACCAGTACCTGCTTGTCCGCGCGTGCCAGATAGGCCGCGCAGACCAGGCCGTTGTGGCCACCACCGACGATGATCGCATCCCAGGACATCAGCACCTCGGAAAAGGGGACGGAGGGGATTAAGTCGCAATTCGCATTGTGGCGCCGGAAATGGGGAGAAGCGACTTAATCCCCTCCGTCCCCTTTCCGGATTGCCGCTTCGATGGTGGCGATGTCGATCTTCTTCATCGGCATCATCGCGTTGAAGGCACGCTTGGCCAGCGCCTTGTCCTTGCTGGTCACCGCTTCAATGAGCATACGTGGGCTGATCTGCCAGGAAATGCCCCAGCGATCCTTGCACCAGCCGCATTGGCTCTCCTGGCCACCGTTGCCGACGATGGCGTTCCACAGACGGTCGGTCTCAGCCTGGTCCTCGGTCTGGATCTGGAAGGAAAACGCTTCGCTGTGCTTGAACGCAGTCCCACCGTTGAGGCCGACGCAGGGGATGCCGCAGACGGTGAATTCGACGGTCAGCACGTTGCCTTCCTTGCCGTCCGGATAGTCGCCTGGGGCGTGATGCACGGCGGTCACCGCACTGTCGGGCAGGATGCTGGCATAGAAGGTGGCGGCCTCGAGCGCGCCGTTGTCGTACCAGACACAGATCGTGCTCTTGTGTGCCATGTCGGGGCTCCGCGATGGACGGAGCCGCAGCGATAGCATGCCCGGTGTTAACCGGGGATCGTGCTGCACCCGCAAAAAGGGCGCCCGAAGGCGCCCTCTGCATTACCCGTTTGGCAGGTAGCTCAGCGCCAGACCTTGATCTGCTCGGCCTCGCTGCGCTGCATCGGCTGGCCGGCCTTGCAGCTGAAGGTGGCACCGAATGCGGGCAGGTTGGCCAGCGTGCCGTTGCTGCGCCACAGGCCCGGTGCACGGATATCGGCGGTCAGGCGGCGCACGGCCTCGTTCGGCGACAGCTGCTGTGCCCACAGTGCCGACCAGGCGCGGAAGAAGCCCTGCTGCTGGGCCTGCTTGGCCTTCGGCTCCTGCGCGACGTATGCCGCCCACGCCAGCTCCAGGCCGGCGATGTCAGCCAGGTTTTCTTCCTGGGTGAGGGTACCGTTGACCTTGGCACCCTTCACGCCGGGGAAGTCGTAGCTGCCGTACTGGGCAGCCACGCGGTTGCCGAGCAGGGTCCAGGCGGTCTTGTCGGCCGGGGTCCACCAGCTGCGCAGCTCGCCCTTGGCGTCGACCAGCGCGCCCTTGGCATCGATTGCACGGGTCAGCTCATGGCCGACCAGACCACCGAAGCTGCCGAACTTGTCCGCAGCATCGGCCTTGGCGTTGAACACCGGACCCTGCAGGATCGCGGCGGTGACGATCAGGCGGTTCTGCGCCAGGTCGTAGGCCAGCGACGGCTGCTGCGGCAGCACGTCCCAACGTCGGTCGGCGTTGCCCTTGCCGATCCGCTTCATTTCCTCGCGATGGCGCCAGGTCGAAGCAATCAGCATGTTGCCGCCGAACGAGCCGCGACCCATCGGCTGCACGCTGTAGTCCAGGTCGCGCAGCGGGGTGCCGATCTCGATCTTCAGCGCGGCCAGCTTGGCCTGCGCTTCGGCCTTGGCTTCGGCACTCATCCAGCTGCTGTTCTTGACCGCTTCGATCTGCACTTCACGCACCTTGTCGACGATCCACGCCGCCTGGCGACGATCTTCGGCGGACAGGTAACGGGCGGCGTACTCACGGCCGACCATCGGGCCAGCGGCCACGTTGATCGCGTCCAGGACGTCTTCCCAGCGCTGCGGCGGCAGGGTCTCGCCACGCAGCACGCGGCCACGGAATTCGAACTCGGCGTCGCGGTAGGCCTTGGACAGGTACGGCGCCATCGAGTCGCCCACGCGCCAGCGCAGGTAGGCCTTCCACTGGTCCGGCTTGAGCTTGGTGACCATGCCATCGAGCTGCTTGAACAAGCCCGGGTCTGCCAGCGAGACCAGGTCGTCATCCACGCCCTGTGCCTTCAGGAACGCGTCCAGCTGCAGGTTGCGGTAGCGGCTGTTGAGCTCCTTGGTGGAGATCGGCGCGTAGTTGTTGAACGGGTTGTTGATGCCGGCCAGCGACTGCGCATTGCGCGCCAGCTCGGTTTCCAGCGCGATCACCGCCTGCGACTCGGCATCCAGCTTGGCGGCCGGGGTGCCGGTCAGTGCCAGGATCTGCTTGACGTAGTTGCGGTAGCGGCCCATCAAGGCCACGGTGTCGGCGTCGGTCCGGGTGTAGAACGCCGGATCCGGCAGGCCCATGCCGCCCTGCATGAAGTAGCCGATGTGGCGGTCCAGCGCCTTCAGGTCGACGTCGGGGCCGAAGTTGAAGGCCACCGGGATACCGACCTGGTGCAGCGCGGCGATCGACGCCGGTACATCCTTGGCCTTCTTGATCGCGTTGATGCGGGTCAGCAGCGGTGCGATCGGGTTGGAACCGTCCGCTTCCACGGCGGCTTCATCCAGGCCGCTGGCCCAGAAATCACCCAGCAGCTTCTGTACGTTGCCCTGCGGTGCCTTCATCGATGCATCAAGCAGCTCGCGCTGCTGCTGGCGACTGCGGTCAACCAGCTGGCCCAGCGCGGTGATGGCGCCGGTCTGCGGCACCGGGTTGGCCTTCAGCCAGCCCGCGTTGGTGGCGTCGTAGAAGTCGCTGCACTGGGCGCTGACAGCCGGGGCGCGCGCGGCCTTCTTCTTGGCGGCGAATGCATCGTGGGTCGGGACCAGGGTCGCCAGGCTGATGCCCAGGGCGATGGCAAGCGGACGGAAATTGGGCATGTAGAACGAATCCGTGATGGATTGAGGGCGGGCGAACTATAGCAAGCCGTGCATGCGCGCGGCATGCACGCATCACCGTGCGTTCGCCGGGCATGGCCCGGCGCTACCAGGTGGTGTGGCATGGGCACGGGATGCATGCGTCACGCGGCGTTCGCCGGGCATGGCCCGGCGCTACCGGGTGGTGTGGCATGGGCACGGGATGCAGCGTCACGCGGCGTTCGCCGGGCATGGCCCGGCGCTACCGGGTGGTGTGGCATGGGCACGGGATGCATGCGTCACGCGGTATTCGCCGGGCATGGCCCGGCGCTACCGGTGTGGCATGGGCAGTAGATCCACGCCATGCGTGGATGGCGTTACCTGCATGGGGTCAGCGCCCTCACGCTGCGCGCGAGGGATCCGACCCCGGGTAGCGCCGGCCCGAGTCGCCAAAAAACAAAGGCCCGGGAAATCCCGGGCCTTCGCAGGTCTGCCTTGGCGTCAGCCAGGGCTTACCAGATCACGACCTGCTGGTCGCCGGCGCGGACCATCGGTGAACCGGCCTTGCACTGGAACGCTGCGGCGAAGGTCGGCAGGTTCGACGGCGCACCCATGGCGCGGAACTGCGCCGGAGCGTGCGGGTCGGTGGCGAGGCGGACCTTGGCGTTCTCCGGGGTGTACTTGGTGCGCCACACGGTGGCCCAGTTGAAGAAGAAGCGCTGGTCGCGGGTGAAGCCGTCGACCTTGGCATCTTCCTTGCCGGCGGTGGCCTTCTGCAGCGCGTCGTAGGCGGTAGCCAGGCCGCCCAGGTCGGCGATGTTCTCGCCCAGGGTCAGGTGGCCGTTCACTGCCTGGCCGTCGACCTTGTACTGGTCGAACTGCTTGACCAGCTTGCCGGTCAGGCCTTCGAAGTTCTTCTTGTCGGCCGGGGTCCACCAGTCTTCCATGTTGCCGGTCGGCCCGAAGCGCGCACCCTGGTCGTCGTAACCGTGGGTCATTTCATGCCCGATCACCGCACCGATGCCGCCGTAGTTCAGCGCGTCGTCGGCCTTCGGGTCGAAGAACGGCGGCTGCAGGATGGCGGCCGGGAACACGATCTCGTTCTGCAGCGGGTTGTAGTAGGCGTTGACGGTCTGCGGGGTCATGCCCCACTCGGTCTTGTCCACCGGCTTGCCGATCTTGGACAGGTTGAACTTGTAGTTGAACTCGCTGGCGGCGCGCACGTTGCCCAGGTAGCTGTCACGCTGGGTCTGCAGACCCGCCCAGTCACGCCACTTGTCGGGGTAACCGATCTTGGGGGTGAAGGTTTCCCACTTGGCGATGGCCTTGGTCTTGGTTTCCTCGCTCATCCAGCTCAGGCCCTGGATGCGTTCCTTCAGCGACGCAGCCAGGTTCTTCACCAGTTCTTCCATCTTCGCCTTGGCTTCCGGCGAGAAGGCAACCTTCACGTACAGCTGGCCGAAGGCTTCACCGGCATCGTTCTCGATGGTGCCGAGCACGCGCTTCCAGCGCGGCTTCTGTTCCTTCTGGCCGTTGAGGGTCTTGCCGTAGAACTCGTAGTTCTCCTGCACGAAGGCATCGGCCAGGTACGGCGAGGCGCTGTCCACGGTGTGGAAGCGCAGGTAGGCGCGCCACACGGCCGGATCGACGTCGCCCAGTGCCTTGCTCACTTCCTCATGGAAGGCCGGCATGGCCAGCGAGAACTTCCCCGGCGCGGCGACGCCCTGCGACTTGAAGAACTCGGTCCAGCTGAAGTTCGGGGTCAGCTTGTCGGCGTCGGCCAGGGTGACCGGGTTGTAGAACAGTTCGACATTGCGCGACAGTTCGACGCGCGACTTGGAGGCCTTGGCCAGGCGGGTCTCGAACTTCACGACGTCCTCGGCCTGCTTGGCCGCATCGGCCGCAGCGACGCCGGACAGCTCCAGCACCTTGGCGACGTGCGCCTGGTAGGCCTTCAGCTTGTCGGCGTTCTTGGCGTCGGTGTAATAGGTGGTGTCCGGCAGGCCCAGGCCGCCCTGGCTGGCGTAGGCCATGTTCACGGCCGAGTTCTTGAAGTCGGCTTCGGCGCCGAAGCCGAACAGCACGTTGTCACCCTTGGCCGCGCTGGTGCGCAGGTAGTCGGCGATCGCCGCCTTGTCCTGCAGGCCGTCGATCGCGGTCAGGTCGGCCTTCAGCGGCTCGATGCCCTGGGCGTTGATCTTGGCTTCGTCCATGCCGGTGGCCCACAGGTCGCCGACGATCTTTTCAATGTGGTTCGGGTTCTTGACCTGCGCGAGCTGCTCGGCCAGCTGGTGCTGCACGGCCACCGAGCGCTCGTCGAGGATGGTGAACGCGCCCCAGCTGGTGCGGTCGCCCGGGATTTCATTGGCGGCCAGCCACTTGCTGTTGACGTATTCGCCGAAGGCGCCGCAGGCGTCCTTGGTGGTGTCCAGATCGCTCGGCTGGAAGGCGTTGTAGGCCGGCAGCTTGCTCTCGTCCAGCGTGTAATTGGTGGCTTCGGCCGCAGCCGGCGTGGAGGCGGTGGCGTCCTTGGCCGGGGTTTCGTTCTTGCCGCAGCCAACCAGCGCGGCCGAAACGGCCAGGGTCAGCAGCACGATCTTGGGAGTACGGGTCACTTTGATGGCCTCCAGGCCGAGTGAGTCAGGGAAGGGCCGCGGGGACGGCCGTGGGCCGAACAATACGCCGCCGGCCTGGCCTGCAAGGGTGTCGAAGGTCATGGCCGTGCGCAAGGGGGAGATCGGTGGCGAAGGCCCGGTTCCATGTAACTCGTCAGGAATTGCAAAGCTGTTTGCGAATCATGGCATCGCGCCACAATGACGCTTCAGGCTGCGCTCCTGTCGGATTAAATCTGCGGTACCAAACATGGGTGCTGGAATTTCAAGGTCGGATTGAAGTGGCCGGAATTCAACTGTTGAATCGTCGAGAAAAATCCTTCAATTGATCTCTAGCCAGAGATGTGATGTGTGTCCCGATAATGGAAAATTTCGATGTCGTAGGGTTTTCCTGACGGCGGTAGAAATCCCTCTCTACTCGATCCTAGGGTTGACATTCGTGGAAATTTCTAAATATAAATAATTCGCATCGCGATGGTTAATTATTGGCGATGTGTATGAATATCTATCAATCTAGAGAGGAGTGGTCCTATGAATAACGTTCTCGCGCTTCAGGTCTTGGAGATTGAATGCATCGATGTATCTGTGGCGTGTACGGTGTGCATTTCTATTATTAGTTCTGATGCAGGAATTGATGACGGTACTGACTAAGTCTGACTAACCATTGTGTTCTAGTTGGTTAGATCGGCTGGATATTCTGTTTTGCTTCCGCACTGCCTTCCCTATGAAGGCAGTGCGGTTTGCGCGGGCGTACGAGCTTCGGATTTTGAACGTTTACGTGCGAAGATGCTGCACTTCGCGGGTCCTCATGGAGTTTGCAGGCGTAATTTCAGCGGGGCACTATTTTGTTTTATATGGTGATCGGCTGGATTTTGCTGCGCAAGTTCTTTCATGCGGAATTTTGCTTAACGAATGGAGTGGTTGATGGATGATCTCGCTTCGAGGGTCTACTCATTCATGGGGGGGCTTCACTATGAAAATGTTGATAGGTATCAGCCTTCGGGGGAGTATCTTGAAGTGGTTCGAGAATTACTTCCGTCAAGCTGGAGCATTCATATGGGTGGGTTCTGGGTAACATGCCGTCCGCCTGCCTGGAAAGGGATGAAGCATGGTTGGAAGATTCATGTTTCTAGCACCGTCGAGAATGCGAAGGTTACGCTTGCACTGGTTTGTGGCGTTCTTTCGTCCGCAGGGGTTATGTTCAAGTTTACATCTGATGCAAGGATGCTGGGGATGACATTTGGAAAGACATGGTCCCGGTTTCAAGTTGGAAAGTTCATTACCATATATCCGCGTGACTTGTCAGAATTTGAGGGGATAATGAATGACGTACATAAGGCGACAAGTCATCTCACGGGACCTCATATTCTGACTGATCGAAAATTTGACGAAAGCAGGGTGGTTCACTACAGATACGGTTCTCATCTGGATCAATATAGGGTTGATCGGTACGGAATCCGCACTCAGGGATTTGAACTCCCAGATGGTCAGTGGTATGTGGATGCAAGAAGCGCGCTGTTTAGGCTGCCTCCCGGTGTGGTGGATATTCACGCGTCATCAATCGGAGATTCGGATGAGTCTAGGTTGACGATTAAACTGAACGGGAGGTTTGGGGTTGTTTCGGCGCTGAAATTCAACGGCACAGGTGGTGTTTACAGTGGCATTGATACGCTGACAGGAAATAACGTAATAATCAAAGAGGTGCGTGGGCTGGCGAACACGTCGCTGAATGATGAGAGCCATTCTCTGGTGAAGAGTATTCATCGCCAGGCTATGATGCTTAAAAAGCTCGCAGAAACCGGTGTCGTGCCAGCGTTTGTCGACTTTTTCAGGGAGTGGAACAATTGGTTTCTTGTGGAGGAGCAAATTGATGGGTTGACGCTGTGGGACTCATCGATGGACTTCTACTATAAGAGTGAAAGCCAGACTTGCGGCGATGGTTTTTCCAGGTTGCGAGAGAAGATTCATAAGATTGTGCGGGCGCTGGCCCTAGTTCATCAGCACAAGATTGTGCTTAGGGATCTTACAAAGAGTAATGTTTTGTTCACCGCGACGGGTGAGGTGAAGTTCATTGATCTTGAATTTGCACATGACGTAGAGACGGACAATGCTTGGGTGAAAGGGTGGACGCCAGGATATGCATCTGCACAGCAGTTGAATTCAGTTAGGCCGACAATAGAAGAGGATTACTATGCCTTGGGTGTTTTGATTCTGGATATTGTTGCATATTGCGCATCAGGGCTGGATTTGGCAAGAGGCAATATAGTAAACCTGAAGTTTCCCCAGGTGCTAAAAGATCTCGGCCTTCCCGGCGAGATTCATGAAATGGTATGCGGTCTTATGCACACAGATGTCCATTGTCGCTGGAATCTGGAGCGCGTACTGGACTGTTTACAGAGAGCATCCGTGGAGTCGCCAGGAAGATCAATGTTGCCGACGCGCGCAGAACTTTTTACCCGGCCGGCGCCGCAGGATGATTTCTTCGTGGAATTGTCGACTGTCTTGGATGGTCTGAAGAAATATTTAAAATCTCACCAATGTGCTGCGAGGGAAGATCGACTGTGGCCTGCGAGTTCACAGTTGTTCTCTACAAATCCGATCTCAGTGCAGTTTGGTGCTGCCGGAACTGCGTTCTTTCTCCTGCGAAGTGGGGCTGGAGTCGATTGCGAGGTTTTGGATTGGATAGAAGAAAGATCGTCACTGGCAAAATTTCCGCCGGGTTTGTACTCAGGGCTGGGCGGGGTCGCGCTACTTCTTCTTTACGCTGGTCGAATTGATTCTGCGAAAAGACAGATCGAGCTGATTGGAGCCAGCCCGCTTGCGTTGGCTACGCCTAGCTTATACTTCGGTGCTGCCGGGCAGGGTCTGATTTTCTTGCACTTCTGGCGTGTAACAGGAGATCCCGCACACTTGGCAGATGCGGAATTAATTGCAGAGACACTAATTGCGTCGGCAAGAAGTTCGGCGGGAGGTTGTTTCTGGGAGTGCGAAGGAAAAGTTTTTCTAGGATTGGGTGATGGTCAGAGCGGTATAGCTATATTTTTGACATACATGGGTGTGGCTACTGGAGAGTCCAGATACTTTTTGTTCGCGCGAAAGGCGCTGGATTTTGATGCCGCCAATTGTGTTGTGCGAGCTGGTCGAAAATTCTGGAGGAGTTACGTTGGGGCGAGTGGCAGTTCTCCCAGCTCTCCTCATACCCGGTTCGGATCAGCAGGTGTTGGGGCGGCTTGCATCCGATACTATGCAGCGACAGGCGATGAGCGGTTTAGGGATTTGGCGCTGGATTGCGCATACTCAGTTGGATCTAGGGTTTCCAATAAAATCTGGCAGGATAGTGGAAACGCTGGCTTTGGTGAGCTTATGCTTGACCTGAACCATTTTATTGGTGGTGATTTCTTTAAGAACTCAGCAATGTATCAGGCGGAAGCGGTGCTTCCTCATGCCGTTGCCGTTGATGATGGCTTTGCTTTTGCTGGGCCGGCGCACCATAAGTTGTGCAGCGACTACAGCGTAGGAAGCGCAGGGATCGGTATATTCCTTGATCGACTTCTCCACGATCGGGGAAGATTCCTGATGCTGGATGATCTTATTAAACGTATCTAGTTTTGAATGTTTCGGCTCACTTGGAATGATTGTGTTCGATTTATTGGTGGGGATTGAGCGTGGGGTGCTGGATAATAAATGCCCTGTTTAAATGTGTCGCTCAGATGACCTGTGGCCGGATTTGGATCTTCACTTGTCGAAATTGTTGCGCGCGGCCTAGGTCTTGATTGCATTTGTGCTTGGTATCGCCCAGGTAATGGCGTTGGCTTAGGATGAGCAGCTCTGCCAATGTTGGCTGCGAGGCCATGTGGTTTGATGCTGCAAGCAGCGTCGGATTGCGTTGAACAGCAATCGGGAAAGTGTCAGTGGCATCATTTTGGCCGCAGTCAGTGAAGTCAATCTTGGAAGAGACTTCAGGAAGATGGATCTGTTCTGCGCTGAGCATCCCATCGCTAAGTGCAACATGGATAGATATGAAGTATTCGTCCCCCGTCTGCGCAATGGGAGGGAGCAAAAAGACAGACCCGGCAAAAGCCGGGTCTGTCGGGGTACTGCGATCAGCTGGGGATCAGAACTTGTAGTTGACGCCCATGTACATGAAGCGGCCGACGTTGTCGTAGTACGCCGAGCCCAGGTCCGCGCCGAAGTAGTTGACCGGCGGATCCTTGTCGAACACGTTGTCCACGCCCAGGTACACCTCTACGCCAGAGTCAGCCATTTTGTAGCCGACCTGCATGTTGTGATAGGTGAACGACGGGTTCCAGATCGGGCTCTGCGAACCCGGATTGCTGTTGTAGCTCTCCGGGAACACGCGCAGGTTGCGGTGGATGTACACCATGTCCCAGCTGGCGCGGAAGTTGCCCAGCGTGTACTTGGCGGTGAACTGGCCACGCCAGCGCGGGTTGGTCACGTAGTTCGAACGTTCCTTGTACTCGTTCGGGAAGTCCTGGAACTCCCATTCACGCGATTCCAGCAGGCGGGTGCCGACCAGGCGCAGGTTGGTGTGGCCACCAAACATGCCGAAGTCGTAGTTCATTTCCAGGTCGATGCCGGTACGACGGCTCTTGGCCAGGTTCTCTGCGATCGCAGTCCAGTCGTAGATGCTGTATGCCGGGAACTCGGCACCGTTCGCACCGACCGCACCGCCCACCGGCGCGCGCTTGATGTTGCCGCAGAAGGCGTTGTTGATGCCCCCCGGCGAGTCGACACAGCGGGTTGCCATGGTTTCGGCGGTGACCGCACCGATAGCGTCCTTCAGGGTGATACGCCAGTAGTCGACCGACATGCCGAAGCCTTCGAAGAACTCCGGCTGCCAGACGAAACCAATCGAGGTGGACTCGGCGCGCTCCGGCTTCAGGTTCGGATTGCCGCCGCTGACGCCTGGACGGTTGGCGCTGTAGGAGTCAACCCAGTTTGCCGGAATGCCCAGAGCCGCGCAGTTGGCGGCGCGCAGGGCCGGGTCGCCAGCGGTGCCCGGACGGTTCGAATTGGTGGCGTTGGTGTTGCAGGGGTCGGCGATGGTCGCGAAGTTCTGCGACTGCTCGTCATACAGTTCGCCGATGTTGGGCGCGCGGATGGCCTTGGCCAACGTACCGCGAACGCGCAGTGACGGGATCACTTCCCAGTCCAGGCCGACGTTCCAGGTCTTGGTCGAACCGATGGTGTTGTAGTCCGAATAGCGGCCAGCCAGATCCAGCGACAGGCGGCGGATGCCCCGGATGTCGGCCAGCAGCGGGATGTTGGTTTCGGCGAACACTTCCTTGACGTTGTACGAACCGCCACCGCCGTTGATGGCGTTGAGGAAGGTGGCACCAGAGGCTGCCAGCGGATCGGTGCGCTCCTGGCTCTTCTCCTTGCGGTACTCGGCGCCGGCGGCGATGCCGACGTCACCGGCCGGCAGCGAGAACAGCGCGTTGTTGCTCACCGATGCGCTGAACACGGTCTGCTGCAGTTTGCCGAAGTAGTGCGAACGGGTATTGAACCAGTCGGCTGCATTCTGGGGTACCGCGCCATCACCGAAGATGCTGAACGGAATGCAGCCCGAGCCGATCAGGTCGCGGTTGTAAGCCCGGCCACCGGCATTGACGTTGGTGGCATTCGCGTCGCGGTCGACACGGCAGACGATCTTGCCGCTGGAATCGCGGACTGCATCCAGGCCGGCCTGCCAGCGCTCGTTGATGCGGTTGTTGACGTTGACGCGGTTGATCTCGGTCTCGCCATAGTTACCGGAGGCCTCGTAGTTCCAGTTGTCACCGAACATGCCTTCCACGCCGAAGACGAAGCGCTTGGTCTCGCGCTTGACTTCCTCGCCGCGGCGGCCCGCGTCGACGTTGAATCGGGCCATCTGCAGCTGGGTCAGGCCGTTGGCGTCCATCAGGGCGCCCAGCTCGGGGCTGATGAAAGCATTGTCGCGACGGATTCGGATGGTGCTGTCGAAAGCGGGCTGACCGAAGAAGGTCGATTCCGTCTTGGTGTACTTGCCTTCGAAGAAGAGGCGGTGCTTGTCGTTCAGGTCGAAGTGGGCGACGGTGTTGACGCTCAGGCGGTCGAACTTCGGCTGCAGGTCGGCAACGGCGTTCAGATCGGTGAAGTCACAGTTGACGCACGAGGAAGGGCTGACCACTGGTCCATCGAAACGGTTGCGGCTGAAGCTGCCATCCGGATTGAAGTGATAGCGGTACTGGTAGGTGTTGGGTTTGGTGAAATCGAACGTGCCACCGGCTTGGAACGAACCGCCGTAGGAGGTGGAGTAGTTGCCGCCCGGGCGGGCCAGGACGGTCTGCGGGTTGCTCTCGCTCGGCGGCTTGGTGCGATCGAAATTCGGATTGGGCACGGTCACGTCGTAGCGTTTACCGATCGAGCGGTCGCCGCGGCCGAAACGGTCCTGCTGGCTGTACTCGACCGCCACGGCGACATTGCCTCGGCCGTCAGCGAAATTGGTGCCCGCAGTAGCCGACACGAAGCCGCGGTTGAAGCCGCCTTCCCCGGCAATGCCCTTCTGTGCGCGGGCCTCGAAGCCCTCGTAGTTCTTCTTCATGATGAAGTTGACCACGCCGGCCACGGCGTCGGCGCCGTAGATGGCCGATGCGCCGCCGGTGATGACTTCAACGCGCTCGATCCACTCCACCGGGATGGTGTTGACGTCGACCGCGGTGCTACCGGGATTGGCGCCGACATGACGACGGCCATTGACCAGCACCAGGGTACGGTCGTAGCCCATGCCGCGCAGGTCCATCAGGCCCAGGCCGGCGGTACCGATGTAACGGGTGGAGTTGCCGAGGGTGAACGACGGTGCCAGCTGCGGCATCTTGTTCATCAGGTCGCTGATGGTCAGCGCGCCGGTCTGGCGGATTTCTTCGGCGGTAATGGCGGTAACCGGCGAGGATGTCACGAAGCCCGTACGCGCAATGCGCGAGCCGGTCACGCTGACCCGATCAAGATTGACCGGGTCGGAAGAGGTTTCCTGCGCGAAGGCAGGCACCGAGGACGCTGCAAGCAGGCTGACAAGCAGAGCGCTGGTCAGCGGGTGGCGGCCGGGTGTACGGGTCTTGGTCATCGTAGTGGGTCCCCTTGTTGACTGAAGCATGCTGATTCCATTCAGGCGTTACGGCTTTGTTCATGTGTAGGCCTGTGGTTCATAAAACCTAACACGGGCTTAACAAAAAATGGGGGTGAACTTTGCTCTGCGCGTCCGAAAATGTCGTTTTCTACATAAAACGTCAATGGAGGCAGGCACTTAGTCTCATTTGCAATGTGCCTGTTCAGTCTTTATGAGCTTAAGATGAATGCGGTGCAGGGCCGATCTTGCGCGTGTGGGGTCTACAACCGCCCCAGCCGCTTTCGTCGCCAACAAAGATAAAACTCCACTTGATGGGCCACTCTGGGCGGCCAGGCTCAACGGCCGATGGCTTGGTCATCAGCGGTGGGCAGGGGTGCCCGGCGCGCCGACCGCGGCCAAGGGGCGCGTGCCTTTCGCCAGCGCAAAAAAAAGCCCCGCCATGGCGGGGCTTTTTCGTTCCAGCGATTGCGGGCTTACTTCACCCCGAACTCGTACTTGGCCTGCACGTAGATCGCACGTCCATAGGCGTTGTACAGATAGTTGTTGTACGGCTGGCCACTGGTGCCGGCAAAGCTGAAGCGCTGGTTGTCCGGCATCTTGTTGAACACGTTGTTGACCATCAGCGACAGGGTCAGGTTGTCCAGCGCGCGATAGTTCACGCTCAGGTTGTAGGTGGTGTAGGACCCCCACTTGCCTGCCTTGTAGCCGGAGCTGTGGACGTAGTCGTAGCCATTGCCCACGTAGGCCATGTAGTTCGGCGTCCTGCCGATGTAGTTGGCATACAGGGTGGTGGTCCACTTGTCCTTGGCCCAGCCGACCGAACCATCGGCGCGTACCTTGGCGTACGAGTCGTACACCCACATCGCGTACGGGTCACGCAGCAGGTCCAGGAACTCATCGCCCGGCTGCGGCTGCAGTTCGCGCTTGAGCATGTCGGTGTAGTTGCCCGAGAACTGAAGCGAACCGAAGCGGCCCATGTCGTGCACGTACTTGAAGCTGGCGGTCAGCGCTTCCAGGTTCTGGCGGGCGACGTTCATCTTCGGGGTGTAGATCTCGTCCAGCACGCCGGACGCATCGCGGGTGATCCAGTCGTTGACGTTCTGGCAGCTGGCCGAGGTGTTGTTGGCCTGGCCGCCACGGCAGTAGTACTCGGCCAGCAGCAGCTGGTCGGAGCTGAGCGTATCGACCTCGTTCTTGATCTTCCAGTTGTAGTAGTCCACCGACAGCGACAGGTTGTTGATCGGTGCCCACACAACACCTGCGTTCCAGACGTCGGCGGTGATCGGTTCCAGGTCCGGGTTGCCGGCGCGGGTGCCGAATACCGAGACGCTGTCATACGGGCAGCCAGTAGTGTTGGCCGGGTCGTAGCCCAACTGGCCGCAACGGTAGTAATCGGTGGAGCCGTTGGCGTAGTAGCCGCTGCGGCCCTGGAACGCGTCGGACAGGGTCGGAGCGCGGAACGCAGTGCCGTACTTGCCGCGGAACAGCAGGCTCTCGATCGGGCGGAACTCGATGCCGATGCTGTAGGTGGACTTGTCGACGGTGTTGCTGCCGATCTTGAAGGCGTCGTAGCGGCCGGAGCCGGTGACTGTCAGCGTGTCATGCAGCGGCAGACGCAGCTCACCGGTCACGGCGTAGTTGCTGCGGTGGCCGGCACCGGAGACCGCCGTGGTGCCCCATACGCTGCCATCCATCAGGCCCGGATCGGGGCTGTAGTCCCAGCCTTCGCTGCCACCTTCAACAACCACGGCCAGGCCGGCGTCGCCACCAGGCAGCTTGAACAGCGATCCGTTGGTGACCTGTGCCCGGGCCAGGTTCTGCCAGGTACGGCTTTCGCTGTAGCTGTAACCGGTGAAGCTCTGGAAATCGCCGGACGGCAGCGGCGAGTAGAAGGCTTCCCAGTTCGGGCTGTAGATGTCGTAGCCGGTGCTGGTGGTGCCCAGTACCGGACCCAGCACGCGCTGCTCGAAGTAATCGTTGATCGGGTCGTTCCAGCGCACGAAGTTGCGTTCGGTCAGCTTGTACTCGCCGCGGGTGAAGCTGAGGCTGTAGTCCCAGTTGCCGGCCGTGCCGCGTCCGCCCAGCGTCACCTGATAGGCCTTGTTGCGGTCGGTGTTCATGATGTCCTGGTAGCCGCCGCCGCCGATGTCCTCCGGAGCGAACACCCGCTGCAGGTTCATGTACTGGCCGCTGGCCTGGTCATAGAAGCGGCCCCAGCCGGACGAGGTGCCCCACCAGGTGTAGCCGGAACCAGTCGCGTATTTGACCTCTTCCAGGCTGTACAGCGCATCGCCGAACAACTGGAAGTTGTCATTCACGTCGAAGGTGGCAGAGCTGTAGATCTGCGCGCTTTCCTTGCCGTTCTTGATGGTCTTGTAGCCGGTGCCATAGGTCGAGCCACATGCCTGGCCGGTGGGCCGGGTGCCGAGCACCGTGGTGCCATCGAACTGCCCGGCCACATTGGCGCACAGGTTCGGGTCCATCATCGCGTAACGATTGTTGTTGGCCGGCAACAGCACCAGGAAATCGTTGGAGACGTACTGCGGGCTGTAGCCGTCGGGATTGTTGACCTTGGTCAGGTCGCGCTGGTAACCCCAGATCGGGCTGGTCTTCTCATACTGCACGTTGACCAGCGCATGGAAGCGATCATCCACGCCATTGAAGCCACGGGCGCCGCTGAGGCGGAAGCTGTCGCCGCCGCCTTCACTGTAGGCGCCACCACGTACGTTGAGGACGCCACCATCCATGCGTTCCTTGAGGATGATGTTGACCACGCCAGCGATCGCGTCCGAGCCATACAGGGAGGACTGGCCGCCCGGCAGGATCTCGATGCGCTCGACGATGTCGATCGGGATGCCGCTGATGTTGTTGAACGTATCGCCGCCGTTGTACAGCGCCGGATAGGAAAGCATCGGGCGGCCATTGATCAGGTATTTGGTATAGCCCGGACTGAGGCCGAACATGCCGGCCGCTTCGGCGCCCTGGGTGAACGAAGCCGAGGTCTGGCCGCCCTGCAGGCCACCAGTGGACAGTGAGGACTGCTGCAGTACGTCAGCGACGCTGGTGAAACCGCGGGTCTGGATGTCCTCGGCGGTCACGGTCAGGACCGGCGTGTGGTTCTCGATCTCGGTCTGCGGAATCAACGAACCGGTGACGGTCACGCGGTCGAGCTGGGTCGGCGCGTTGCCACTCTGTGCAAGGGCGGTGCCCGAGGCGAGGAGGGTGCCGAGCAGGGCAAGGGTGAGTGGGTGGCGCGAGAGTGTGGAACGATGGCGAGACATGGTGAATCCCCGTAGTGAGCAATGTCTTGGCGACCGGCCTCCCTGCCGTCTTAACGATCTGTTCAGTTGCACTCCATTCAGTTTGACCGTAACACGCGGTTAACGTTACGAACACGCAACTGTCATGTCGTCAAGCCGGCTTTCGATTGAAAAATGCCCAAAAATCAATGAGTAGCGGCAATTGTTTTGGTGTGTTTCAAAACATGCCGGTGTGCGGGGCATCTTGTCGTAGTGCGTTCGAGGCTTCCGCATCAAGCGTTTACCGGCGCCTTCCGGGTTCCAAAAAAAAAGGCCCCGCCGAAGCGGGGCCTGGTCCAGACACGGAGTCCGGAAAACGACGGGATCAGAAGTTGTATTTGACCTGGGCCGAGATCTGGCGGCCGTAGACGCTGTAGAAGCCGTCATTGAACGGGGTCGATTCGTTGCCCGGGTAGTTGTAGCGCTGGCCTTCCGGCAGCTTGTTGAACACGTTGTTGACCATCAGCGACAGGACCAGATCTTCCTGTGCCTGGTAGTTCATGCTCAGGTTGTACGTGGTGTACGAACCCCACTTGCCGGCCTTGGCGCCGGAGGAGTGGACGTAGCCGTAGCTGCGGCCGGTGTAGGCCAGGTAGTTCGGGGTGCTGCCCACGTAGTTGGCGTACACCGTGGTAGTGAACTTGGCGATGTTCCAGGCCACCGACAGATCGCCGCGGACCTTGGCGAAGTTGTCGTAGTACCACATGTTGTACGGGTCGCTCAGCAGGTCCAGCTTGGCGGCACCCGGCATCGGCTGCACTTCACGCTTCAGCATGTTGGTGTAGTTGCCGGAGAACATCAGCGAGCCGAAGCGGCCGATATCCTGCTGGTACTTGGCCGCCACGGTCACCGCTTCCAGGTTCTGGCTGGCAACGTTGAGCTTCGGCGTGTACACGCGGGTCAGGTTGCCACCGGCATCGCGGGACACCCAGTTGGTCACGTCGCCGCAGCTGGCCGAGGTGTTGTTCGGCAGGCCGTTGTGGCACTGGTACTCGGCCAGCAGCAGCTGGTCGGAGCTCAGGGTCTTGACCTCGTTCTTGATCTTCCAGTTGTAGTAGTCGGCCGACAGCGAGAAGTTGCTGACCGGGGCCCACACCACACCTGCGCTCCACACATCGGCGGTGATCGGCTTCAGGTCCGGGTTGCCGGACTTTTCGCTGTACACCGAGGTGTTCTTGTAGAACGAGCAGGCCTCGTCACGCAGGCCATAGCCCAGCTGGCTGCAGCGGTAGTAATCGTTCTGGCCGGACGAGTACGAACCGCTCATGCCCTGGAAGGCATCGGACAGGGTCGGCGCGCGGAACGCGGTGCCGTACTTGCCGCGCAGCAGCAGGCTCTCGATCGGGCGGAATTCCAGACCGATGCTGTAGGTGGCCTTGTCGACGGTCTTGTCGGCGATCTTGAAGGCGTCATAGCGGCCCGACGCGCTGACGGTCAGCTTGTCGTGCAGCGGCATGCGCAGCTCGCTGGTGACCGCGTAGTTGCTGCGGTGGCCGGCACCGGCGACGGCGGTGGCGCCCCACACGTTGCCATCGACGAATGCCTGGTCCGGCGAGTAGTCCCAGCCTTCGCTGCCACCTTCCAGCACCACGGCCAGGCCGGCGTCGCCGCCCGGCAGGCTGAACAGCGAGCCGTTGGTCACCTGCACGCGGCCCAGGTTCTGCCAGGTCTTGCTGCGGTGGGTGCCGTAGCCGGTGAAGCTGGCGAACTGGTCCTGGGTGATCGGCGAATAGAACGCGGCGTAGTTCGGGTTGTAGATGCCGAAGCCATCAGCCGAGGTGCCCAGGCGCGGGCCCAGCACGGTCTGGCCGAAGAAGTCTTCGATCTTGTCCTTCCAGCGCACGAAGCGGTTCTGGTCCAGACGGTACTCGCCGCGGGTGAAGCTGGCGCTGTAGTCCCAATCGCCGACCATGCCCTTGCCGCCCAGGGTGACCTGGTAGGCGCGGCTCTCATCGGAGTTGAGGATGTTGTTGTAGCCGCCCGCACCAATTTCTTCCGGCGCGAAGGCACGCTGCAGGTTCACAACCTTGTCCAGGCCCTGGTCGTAGAAGCCGCCCATGACCGACTTGGTGCCCCACCACAGAGCGCTGGAGCCGGAGGTGAACTCGGTCTTTTCCTTGCTGTACAGCACGTCGGCGAACAGCTGGAAGTTGTCGTTCACGTCGAAGGTCATCGACGAATAGAACTGGCCGCTGTTCTTGCCGTTCTTCAGGGTCTTGTAGCCGGCGCTGTACACCGAACCGCAGGATTCGCCCGACGCGCGCTGGCCGACAACAGTGGTGCCGTCGTACAGGCCGGCGACATTGGCGCAGCGGCTCGGGTCCATCATCAACAGCTTGTTGTCGGCGTTGGTGATGACGGCAAAGTCGTTCGACGGCACCTGTGCGGTGTAGCCGACCGGATTGTTCTGGCGGGTGATGTCGCGCTGGTAGCCCCAGATCGGGCTGCCGTTCTCGATCTGCACGTTGAACAGTGCATGGAAGCGGTCGTCGAACGCGTTGAAGCCCTTGGCGGCGCTGAAGCGGATGTTGCTGCCGCCACCTTCGGTATAGGTGCCGCCACGGACGGTCATGGTGCCGCCGTCCATGCGCTCCTTCAGGATGATGTTGACCACACCGGCGATCGCGTCCGAACCGTACAGCGAGGACTGGCCGCCCGGCAGCACTTCGATGCGCTCGACGATGTCGATCGGAATGCCGCTGATGTTGTTGAAGGTTTCGCTACCGTTGTACAGCGCCGGATACGAGAGCATCGGGCGGCCGTTGATCAGGTACTTGGTGTAGCCCGGGTTCAGGCCGAACATGCCGGCCGCTTCGGCGCCCTGGGTGAACGAACCCGAGGTCTGGCCGCCCTGCAGGCCGCCGGTGGTCAGCGACGACTGCTGCAGCACTTCAGCAACACTGCTGAAGCCGCGGGTCTGGATGTCTTGTGCGGTGATGGACATCACCGGAGTCTGCGTTTCAACCTGGGTCTGCGGGATCAGCGAACCGGTAACGGTGATCTTGTCCAGGTTGGTCGCCTTGTCCTGGGCCATTGCCGGAGCGGCGGCCATCAGAGCGGAAATCAGGGCGACGGCGAGCGTGTTGCGACGTGCGGTGTTGCTTGCGTATTTCATGTAGTTCCAATGGAGAGCAAAAACAAAAGCGGCACTGCGCATGCGCCATCGCGCGGTGCTGGAAATGTCCAGCTCCGCAGCCCAAAACAGTGCTCATCGAACGTAACATGAACTTAACAATCTGTGCACGAATCTGTAGCAATTGTGAATTTCAGTCAGGCTGCGTCCAGCTTGTATGATGATCAGTTATTCCCCCTGATCCCGCCGGTGCTCGTTGTGAACAGTTCTCCCCGCCGTCCCCATGTCAGCCAGGTCCAGAAGGGACTTACGCCGCATGCCCGCATCCGCAATGTGATCGCGGTTGGTTCGGGCAAGGGTGGCGTCGGCAAGTCGACCACGGCGGTCAATCTGGCCGTGGCGCTGCAGCAGCTCGGTGCACGCGTGGGCGTGCTCGATGCGGACATCTACGGTCCGAGCGTGCCGGCCATGCTTGGCCTGTCCGGTCGTCCGGAAAGCCCGGACAACAAGAGCATCGAACCCCTGCGCGCATTTGGCGTGGACACCATGTCGATCGGCTATCTGATCGAAGAGGACACGCCGATGATCTGGCGGGGGCCGATGGCCACCTCGGCGATGACCCAGCTGTTCAACGACACCCTGTGGGACGATCTGGACTTCCTGCTGATCGACCTGCCGCCGGGTACCGGTGACATCCAGTTGACCCTGACCCAGAAGATTCCGTTGGCCGGCGCGGTGATTGTCACCACGCCGCAGGACATCGCCACGCTGGATGCGAAGAAGGCGCTGAAGATGTTCGAGAAGGTTGAAGTGCCGGTGCTGGGCATTGTCGAGAACATGGCCGTGCATACCTGCAGCAACTGCGGTCATGTCGAGCACCTGTTCGGGGAGGGCGGTGGCGAGCGCATGGCCGCGCAGTACGGGGTGCCGCTGCTGGGCTCGCTGCCGCTGCAGATCGGCATCCGTGAACAGGGCGATGCCGGTACTCCGATCACCGTGGCGCAGCCGGATTCGGTGCCGGCGCAGGCCTATCGCCATGCCGCGCAGCGTCTGATCGAGGAAGTGGGCAAGCGCCCGCGGGCCTCGATCCCGATTCTGTCGTCGCTGCTGTGAATGCCGGGGCAGGGGCCGGCGGCGATGCCCGGGCCCCTGCTAGAATCCCCGCGCCCCCTCGTATTTCCCAGGACAGAGCATGAGCATCAAGAGTGACCGTTGGATCCGCCGCATGTCCGAGCAGCACGGCATGATCGAGCCGTTCGAGGCAGGGCAGGTCAAGCAGGCCAACGGCGAGCGCATCGTCAGCTACGGCACCTCCAGCTACGGCTATGACGTGCGCTGCTCGCGCGAGTTCAAGGTGTTCACCAACATCAACTCGACGATCGTCGACCCCAAGCACTTCGATCCGGGCAGCTTCGTCGACATCGTCGGTGACGAATGCATCATCCCGCCGAACAGCTTCGCGCTGGCGCGTACCGTCGAGTATTTCCGCATTCCGCGCGACACCCTGGTGGTGTGCCTGGGCAAGAGCACCTACGCGCGCTGCGGCATCATCGTCAACGTGACTCCGCTGGAGCCGGAATGGGAAGGTCACGTCACCCTGGAATTCAGCAACACCACGCCGCTGCCAGCGCGCATCTACGCCAACGAAGGCGTGGCACAGATGCTGTTCTTCCAGGCCGCGGCCGATGACGTCTGCGAGACGTCGTACCGCGATCGTGGCGGCAAGTACCAGGGCCAGACCGGCGTGACCCTGCCGCGGACCTGACCGGCGCGCCATCGCATGACGAAAACGCCGGGCATGCCCGGCGTTTTCATGGGTGCGGCAGCACGCTGCGCTCGCCGGGCATGGCCCGGCGCTGCCTTATTTCCCGCGACCGAACAGCATCGCGATGCCGACACCCACCAGCGCCACCGGCCACCAGGTCAGCAGCAGCTTGGACAGGTTCAGGTGCGTCCAGCCCAGGTTGCTGGCGAGCATGAACAGGCCGATCAGGATCAGCAGGACGGCGGCAACGAGGTTGAATCGCATCGGGTCGGCAAACGCTCAGGACTGGGCAGGATATCCTAGCCGTTCCTTCCAGTAGGCGACATGCTGGTCCAGCGCCCCCGGCTCGTAGCGGTGCGCGGGGCCGCTGCCCCAGACCGGGCCCGGCCAGGCCGGATCACCGTCATGGCGGCCAATCACGTGGAAGTGCAGCTGGCGCACGATGTTGCCCAGTGCACCGATGTTGATCTTCTCCACCCCGTCGGAGCCCTTCAGGGCCTTGCAGGCGCGGTTGAGCTCGGTGCGCAGCTTGTCCTGCTGCTCGCCGTCCAGCTCGATCCACTCGGTCACCCCCGCCAGGCGCGGTACCAGCACCAGCCAGGGGAATCGTTCGTCGTTCATCAGCCGCACTTGCGACAACGGTCCTTCCGCCACCAGCACGCTGTCGGTGGCCAGACGTGAATCGAGTTCGAAATCGCTCATCCAAGATGCTCCGAGAAGAAGTCCAGGGTGCGTTGCAGCGCCAGGGTGGCGCTGTCTGGATCATACGCATGTCCGACCTCCCGGTTGAAGGCGTGATCGGCCGGATAGACGTAGGTCGCCATCTGCGGCAGCTTCTGGCGATGGGCCTGGATGGCCTCCGGCGGGATGCTCTTGTCCTGGGCGCCGAAGTGGAAGATCACCGGAGCCTTTGGCGTCTCATCCAGGAACTGGACGTTGCGCGCGCCGTAGTAGCTGACCGAGGGCAGGCCCAGGCGCACGGCCGACAGCAGTGCCACCGTTCCGCCCCAGCAGTAACCGACCGTACCGACCTTGCCGTAGGGAGCCAGCCGGGTTGCTGCGGCACGGACGATCTCCAATGCCTTTTCCATGCCCAGTGCGCTGACCCGTTCCAGGCCCTGCTTCACGCCTTCGGCATCATAGGACAGGGCGTCCGGATCGACGTCGGCGCCATCGACCAGGTCGAAGAACGACGGCGCCAGCACTGCATAGCCTTCGGCGGCGAAGCGCTCGGCCACGCCACGGATATGCGGGTTGGCGCCGAAGATTTCCTGCACCACCACCAGCCCGCCACGCGGGGTACCCTCGGGCAGGGCCAGCCAGGCGCGTACCGGGCCGTGGTGCGTATCCAGGGTGATCCACTCGGCCATCGTCTTCTACCTCGTTGCGGGGAACAGGGCTGCATTGTCGGTGCTGCGCCGGTTAGCGTGGTGTCAGCGGCTGTGCCCGATCGGGCGGCTGATCATTCAGGGGTACTGGCGCCCTTTCAGGCCCGGCCCCCTGGAACCCCTTCCACGACGACAGGGCCCAGGCCCCCAGAGTCCCGCGATTCCATGTCCCAGCTGAACCCCAACGTCGGCTTCGTCAGCCTTGGCTGCCCGAAGTCGTGGTGGAATAGACTCTCGGGCTAAGCCGCTTAGGCTGTTGCAATGGATCGAGCGCCGATGATCGATGCGACACATGTGTTGATTTCTTCTGCGAGAACCAATTGTTCTTGGGTATGAAATTTCTGATGCAAGTTCAATGCAAAGGCTAATTGGTCGGCTGGAAGGAATGGCGACACTAATAGATTTATTGGCTGTTTCAAATGGCGACCTGTGTCCAGAATCACATTGTGGATTCAATGAATAGCCGCATGGCTCGACCTATTGAAAATCGTAACTTGACACGCTTGTGGAGTGGGGCGTAGAAGGCACGGACGTCTGATAAATGGAGTTTCATAGATGAAGATCCAGAAAGGAATTCGCGTTCTGTGTGCGCTGATGGCGGCAACAATCCCCACCTTGGCTTTGGCCAATCAGCCAACGTATCAAGACCGCCAGATGGCGTCATCAGATGGCAAGCAATGGGTTGAACGGACTGTGCGTTTATCCGACTTCAACGGCGGAGAAGTGATTGTCCAAGTGCGCCTTTTCAAAGATGGAAAGGGCGGCTACGTGTATCGCTATAATGACCAAACTGAAGCGACGAAGATCTATCATCAGGCTACCTGTGAGGTAACGAACTCGAAAGCCCGGCATGGTGAGACGGTGATATCTGGCGAGTCGGCAGTGGTTGGCTGGTCTTGTGAAGGTGAGTCAGATCCCGCTACGGAACTAAAGCCAGCCGCCAGCGACATGGTGCAGCCCAAAGCGGGATACTACGTATTCGCATTGGCGCCTAGTGGCAGTGCGCCAATCGGCGTCAATTTTAACTCGGTAGGTACTGCTCGCTTTCAGAGTTCCCTGGCAGGGAAATCTACCGGGGCACTCTCTCTTGATAACGGGCGTTGCACGACGTCCGCTAGTGATGAATACGCCGGCCCATTCACGGGTACTTATACTCTTCAAGTCGTATGTATTGGTGTAAGGCGGGGAGTTATCCCGACTGCTATGTCGGCATGCATCCCGCGGGTGTGCTCAACAAACAATGGAGCGGTCAACGTCTATTGATGCTCTGTACTTGATGAGCTCGCTCTAGCAATTTGCGGTTCCGCTCAAGTGCCAGACTCCGCCAAGATGGCGGGCTCCTTCAAGCCGCGGAAGGGCGGGTGCTGATCAACCGCTGGCAGTGCTTATGCGCAGGCGCTGGATGCGCCTGCGTTTTCAAAGGCCGCCTATGTCAGGATGCTCAAGTGCTCTCAGATGCCGAATGGTATCTGAAATATACTTTGAGGCATCCTGAATGTTACTCGTGCCGCAGCTCGGTAATAGATAGAATCCTTTTTCTAAGGAGGGCTATCGATGAGCCAGCAGTTGATGCAGTTGAACGACCATATGACCGATTGGCTGCGGGACGAGCGGCTTCGAATTGGCGAGCGTGTAACTTTCGCTGAGGTGATGGCGGAGTTTAGGCTTCCGCCGGCAATGCGCGGCGGGAGCAGCGGACTGCTAGGCGTATGGGTCGAATGTGGATTTCTGAGAAGGTGTGGAGCGCAGGACCAATTTACACAGCCTGGCTACGACGCGCTCTAACCAGAGGCAATCGAAAAATCGGAACGTGTCGGTAGGGGGCATGTATCGATTTATGCGTGACAACGGCTTCGAGTAGGGGATTTTTTCTAACTCAGAAGGTATGTGGCGCTAAGTCGTGCTGCACTCAACCCTAAGCAGCAGGATGTGCTGGGGGTCGTGATCGAGGACCTCTTGAATGAGGGCCAGCTTCTGGTCAACTGTAGGCCTTCTTCGGCAAGGGTGCGCATGATCCTGACCGCCCCGTGGCTGTCCCTGAACATTCGGATGGCCAGCTTTGCCGCCTCGGCTCGCTTGGCACGAGCTGAAACGTCTTGGTCTCCGGGTCCAGCAAGGGTCCTTGCTGTTCCGGATGACGCCGCGCCAGGTCATTCTGCCATCCCTTGCATTGCGGTGGATGGCAGCGCGAACGCGTTTGCTCTTGGTGTCCGACTCCTCATGGGCACGGATCATCACCAGCAGGCTGTAGGCCGGTCCATAGGCCGCGCCCTTGAGCCCAGCGCGGTTGCAATCGCGGCCGTCGCCGGCGGTTGCCATCGTGATCCCGGCATTGACGATCTAGGTCGACCGCGCTGAATGGGCTCAGCGGGGCTCAGACGATCGAGATGTTCAGCGATCAGGACGGAGCCGGCGGGGATGCGGCCATCATTGATAGTGGCCAGGAAAGCGTCCAACTCGCCCTTCGTTGCATATCGCTGGTGGTGGGCCGAGGAGACCCTCATTTTGCATGGAGGGGCCGCGTCGAGGGCCATTCAGAGCGCGGCCGCCAACCCCGGTATACTGGCGCCCTTTCAGGCCCCGGCCCCCAGGAACCCCTGCCACGACGGCAGGGGCCCAGGCCCCCAGAGTCCCGCGATTCCATGTCCCAGCTGAACCCCAAAGTCGGCTTCGTCAGCCTTGGCTGCCCGAAGGCTCTTGTCGATTCCGAGCGCATCCTCACCCAGTTGCGGTCTGAGGGATACGACATCGTCCCGTCCTACGATTCGGCCGACGTGGTGGTGGTCAACACCTGCGGCTTCATCGATTCGGCGGTGACCGAATCGCTGGATGCCATCGGCGAGGCGATGAACCAGAACGGCAAGGTCATCGTCACTGGCTGCCTGGGCAAGCGCCCGGAGCAGATCCGCGAGGCCTACCCGAACGTGCTGGCGGTGTCCGGCCCGCAGGACTACCAGAGCGTGATGGAAGCGGTGCACGCTGCGCTGCCGCCCAAGCACGATCCGTTCGTGGACCTGGTGCCCGACTACGGCATCAAGCTGACCCCGCGCCACTACGCTTACCTGAAGATTTCCGAAGGCTGCAACCACAAGTGCAGCTTCTGCATCATCCCGTCGATGCGCGGCAAGCTGGTCTCGCGCCCGGTGGATGAAGTGCTGCGCGAAGCCGAGCGCCTGGTACGTGGCGGCGTGCGCGAATTGCTGGTGGTGTCGCAGGACACTTCGGCCTACGGCGTGGATGTGAAATACGCCGAGAAGATGTGGCGCGACAAGGCCTACCAGACCCGCCTGAAGGCACTGTGCGAAGGCTTGTCCGAACTCGATGCCTGGGTGCGCATGCACTACGTCTACCCGTACCCGCACGTGGACGAGGTGGTGCCGCTGATGGCCGAGAACCGCATCCTGCCGTACCTGGACATCCCGTTCCAGCACGCCAGCCCGCGCATCCTGCGCCTGATGAAGCGCCCCGGCGCGGTCGAGAAGACCCTGGAGCGCGTGCAGAACTGGCGCCGTATCGCGCCGGACATCACCGTGCGCTCGACCTTCATCGTCGGTTTCCCGGGTGAGACCGAGGCCGAATTCGAAGAACTGCTGTCGTTCCTTGACGAAGCGCAGCTGGACCGGGTGGGCGCGTTCGCCTATTCGCCGGTTGAAGGTGCCACTGCCAACGATCTGCCCGATGCAGTGCCGGAAGAGGTGAAGCAGGAGCGTCTGGCCCGCTTCATGGAAAAGCAGGCGCAGATTTCCGCTGCGCGGCTGGAGGCCAAGATCGGCACCGTGCAGCAGTGCCTGGTCGATGCCATCGAAGGCGATATCGCCGTAGCCCGCTCCAAGGCCGATGCACCGGAGATCGACGGTCTGGTGCACATCCAGAATGCCGACCAGGTGCCGCTGCGCGTGGGCGAGTTCGTCGACGTGGAGATCACCGAGAGCGACGAGCACGACCTGTACGGTGACGCGCTGCCGGCCGCCACCCGCCCGGCATTCGATCTCAAGATGCTGTGACCGCAGCGACGACCGCCGCCGGTGACGGCAGCGGTCTCCGCCGCTTCGTGCCGCCGCCGCGTGCGGCGGTCGATCCGCAGGTGTTCGCGCACCCGGTGTTCGCCGGATTGCGCGACGTCCATGACCTGCTGGCCAGCCCCGAGTGGCCGTCCATTGCAGCGCTTGAGACACGCCTCGCGCTGCCCGGTAAGCATCTGGTCGAGCAGGATGCTGCGCTGCTGGCCGACGGCCTGCACTACGAAGCCCGTATCGCACAGGGACGCATCGCCACCCGCGCCGACAACTGGCATGACCTGTTCAATGCACTGGTGTGGGCCCGTTACCCGCAGCTCAAGCAGGCGCTCAATGTGCAGCAGTGCAGGCATATCGCATCCATGCCGCCGGGCCAGCGCAACCGTGCGCAGGCCGCGTTGACCCAGTTCGACGAAACCGGCGTGATCGTGCGCGTGCGCAATCACACGTTGCTGGCTGCCTGGGATGTGCACAACTGGCATGCACTGTTTGAATCGAGATATTGGCTCAGCGGCGACATCGCCGTCGCTGCGGTATTCGGGCACGCACTGATGGAGCAGGCGCTGCTGCCGGGTCGTCGGCTGGTGGGCAAGTGCGTGGTGGTGCAGGGGGATGGCGATGAGGTCTGCGTTGATGCGGTGACTGTGGCCATCGCCGAGGGCAGGGCGGTCACCGATCCCTTGCAGATGCGTCCGCTGCCGTTGGCCGGAATCCCGGGCTGGCATGAGGGACAGGACGCTGCCTTCTACGCAGATGCTGACTATTTCCGCCCGCTGCGCGCCGGCCGCCAGTACCCGATGCCGCTGTTGCTTCTGTAGAGTCGAGCCATGCTCGACTGCGTGGCTCATCAGCCGAGCGTGGGCTCGGCTCTACAGTGACAGCGAAGTCGAGCGTGGGCTCGCCTTTACATTGACAGCGAAGTCGAGCATGGCGCGACGCTACACAGGCTCGTATTCGACGCCGATCACCGCAAAAGTGTGCGGCCCGCTCGGCAGTTCCACCGAGAACTCGTCATCCAACCGCTTCTTCAGCAGGGCCCGCGCCAGCGGTGAGTCGATGCTGATCCAGCCCAGTCCTGCGTCGGTCTCATCCGGGCCGACGATGCGGTAGCGGCTGGCCTCCCCGCTGCCCACGTTCTCCAGATCCACCCACGCGCCGAAGAACACCGCCTGCGGATCGGTCGGCGTGGTGTCGACCACGCGCAGCGATTCCAGCCGTTTGGTCAGGTAGCGTACGCGGCGGTCGATCTCACCCAGCTGCTTCTTGCGGTAGGTGTACTCGGCATTCTCCGAGCGGTCACCCTCTGCGGCGGCGGCGGCCAGCGCCTTCACTACTTCCGGGCGTCGTACGCGCCACAGGTCATCCAGTTCAGCCTTCAACCGGGCATGGCCGGAGGCGGTGATCAGGGCGGTACTCTTCTCTGCAGGGGGGCGCCAACGGGACATGCAATACGACTTCTTTTCGAGAGAGGGAGCGATAGAGGGAGTGGGGTCGGATCCCTTTCCAGCGGAAAGGGCTCTGACCCCGGCAGCGGCAGATCACATCAACGCTTGCCGCCGAAAATCCCGCCCAGAATGCCGCGCACGATCTGGTTGCCCAACTTGGTGCCGACCGTGCGCGTGGTCTGCTTGGCCATGGTCTCGATCATGCCCTGGCGGCGCTTGGTGCCGAAGATCGCGTCCTTGATCGACTGGCCGAAGCCACCTTCCTGCGCCTCGTCCTGCTCACGGCTGCGGGCTGCGGGGGCCTCTGCTTTCTCAACCGCCTTCTGCGCACGTTGTGCCAGCAGTTCGGCCGCCGATTCGCGGTTGATCGCGGTGTCGTAGCGGGCACCGACCGGGCTTCCCGCACGTACCTGTGCACGTTCGGCGTCGGTGATCGGCCCCATCCGGCAGCGGGGCGGCGCGATCATCGTCTGCTGCACCGGCATCGGCACCCCCTTGTCCTGCAGGGTGGATACCAGCGCCTCACCGGTGCCGAGCTGGCTCAGTACCTTCACCACGTCCAGTTTCGGATTGGGTACGAAGGTTTCGGCCGCGGTCTTCACCGCCTTCTGGTCGCGCGGGGTGAACGCACGCAGCGCGTGCTGCACGCGGTTGCCCAGCTGACCGAGGATGTTGCCCGGCACGTCGTCCGGGAACTGCGAGCAGAAGTACACGCCTACGCCCTTGGAGCGGATCAGGCGCACCACCTGCTCGATGCGCTGTACCAACGACGGCGGAGCATCGTCGAACAACAGGTGGGCCTCGTCGAAGATGAAGACCAGCTTCGGCTTGTCCAGGTCGCCCACTTCCGGCAACTGCTCGAACAGCTCCGACAGCAGCCACAGCAGGAAGGTGGAATAGAGCTTCGGCTTGAGCACCAGCTGGTCGGCGGCGAGGATGCCGATCACACCGCGGCCGTCGTGATTGACCCGCATGATGTCGGCCAGTTCCAGGGCCGGCTCACCGAAGAAGTTCTCGCCGCCGTCCTGCGCCAGGCGCAGCACCGATCGCTGGATCGCAGCGATGGACTGCGCGCTGACCAGGCCGTACTCGGTTGAAATGTCCTTGCGCTCCTCGGCCACCAGCCCAAGCAGGGCGCGCAGATCGTCCATGTCCAGCAGCAGCAGGCCACGGTCGTCGGCCAGCTTGAACACGATGTCGAGCACGCCGGACTGGGTGTCGTTCAACTCGAGGATGCGCGCCAGCAGGGTCGGGCCCATCTCGCTCACCGTGGTGCGCACCGGGTGGCCGAGCTTGCCGTACAGGTCCCAGAAAATGGTGGGGCTGGCGGCCGGCGCATAGTCGGCCACGCCGATCTCGGCGGCACGCGCCAGCAGGTTCTCGGCGCCGGTGCCGGGCACGGCCAGACCGGACACATCCCCCTTCACATCGGCCAGGAACACCGGCACGCCCAGCCGCGAGAAGCCCTCGGCCAGGGTCATCAGGGTCACCGTCTTGCCGGTGCCAGTAGCGCCGGCCACCAGACCGTGACGGTTGCCCAGTTTCGGCAGCAGGGTGACGGCAACATCGTCGGTGATGCCTTTGCCGAGCAGAATCGGATCCATGGTCCAGCCCTTGTGGTGAATAGCCCAATGTTAACCGCCGGCGGTGACGGTCCGAAGGTCCGCTTGCCCGGACCTTGGCGGCGCCGCTACTCTGCCTGCCTGTTTCGCACACAGTGCCATCAATGCCCGTTCCTGTCCTGATTTCCCGCGGTTGGCCGCTGCTGGCCCTGGCCGGCCTGGTTTCCCTGGCACCCGATGCCCATGCACAGCGGGTCTCGGCCCGGGACAAGGTGAAGGTGGATGCGCTGCAGCAGCGCATGACCGCCGCCGAGAAGCGCTACAGCGATGCTCTGCTGCTGGTCGCCAATGCTGACCCGAAAGGCAGCAACGAGGCCGACGCCGCGCTGGAGGACATGGAAGATGTCCTCAACGACTGCGTGAAGCAGAAGGGCTGCCAGATGGGCACCCTGCTGGCCAGCTACAAGCGCCTGCTCAAGCACGATGCCGATGCTGCTGCCAGTGATGATGTGGCCGATGAAGGTGGCGACCGCCTGGAAGCCGACCCCGACCATATCGGCCCGCTCACTGCCGACGTGCCCGAGGCCGCCCGCGCGGCCGCACTGCTGAACGACAAGCGGCACGCCTTCGACACCATGGTCGAGTACAACCCGGCGGTGCAGGCCGGTATCCGCCGTTGGCTGACCGACATGCGCCCGGCGCTGCTGACCAGCTACGAGAACTACCAGAACCTGCGTGCGGTGATGTGGCCGGAGTGGGAGAAGCGTGGCCTGCCCGAGGCGCTGCTGTTCGGCATCATGGCCAAGGAATCCAACGGCCGCGTGCATGCGTCCTCGCGCGCCGGCGCCGCCGGCCTGATGCAGTTCATGCCGGCCACCGGCCGCCGCTTCGGCCTCGGCCCGGACGGCACCGGCTTCGATACCCGCTTCGACGCGCGCAGCGCCGCTGAGGCCAGTGCCAGCTACCTCAACGAGCGCCTGCGCGAACTGAACAACAACGTGGAAATGTCGGTGGCCGCCTACAACGGTGGCGAAGGCCGTGCCGCACGCGTGTTCAAGCAGAGCGGTGGCCAGAGCTTCTGGACCGACAGCGTCTACAACCAGTTCCCCGGTGAAACCAAGGACTACGTGCCGATGGTGATCGCCGCGGCCTGGATCTTCCTGCACCCGCAGCAGTACGGCGTGGAACTGCCGAAGGTCAGTGCGCAGCCCGCCACGCTGCGCCTGGCCAAGTCCACCACCATCTACGAACTGACCATCTGCCTGGGCAGCCATGGCACCCGCGATGGCTACATGCGCGCCCTGCGCAACCTCAACCCGCGCTATGAAGCCGATGGCTGGATTCCGGCCGGTACGCTGATCAACGCCACCACCCGCATCGCCGGCCTGTACCAGCGCAACTGCGTCAGTGGTCCGCGTGCCGACCTCGCCCGCACGCTGATCACCGCCGATCTGAACGCGGCGATCAAGCGCCCGACCGCGGCCAGCTACACCGGCAGCGTGGCCGTGGGTGGCGTGGTGCCGGTGGCCGATGCCGCCGCGTCCACCAGTGTGCCGACTACGCCCGTCGCTCCGGTGGCCACACCGCGCCCGGCGGCACGGCCGAAGCCGGTGCGCAGCCACAAGGTGGGCCGGGGTGAGACCCTGGGCGCCATTGCCGCGAAGTTCCAGTGCGACGTGCCGACCCTGGCCCGCGCCAACGGCCTGAAGGCCCCGGCCTACAGCCTGCGCCACGGCCAGACGCTGAAGCTGCAGGGCTGCGACAAGTAATTCCCCACGACCCCTGGAACCCGCATGGATCTCGAAGACACCCGCAACCTGTTCGCCAACCTCCGCGAAAACACCGACTGGGACATCAACGGCCCGTTGCTGTGGGGGTATTTCTTCGTCCACTCCACGGTCGAGCCGTTGCAGGCGCTGGCGGATCATCTGCAGGCGCAGGGCTACAGCTTCGTTGAACTGTTCGAGCAGGAGCCGGAAGAAGGTGGGGCGCCGTTCCACGTGCTGCACGTGGAGCGCGTGGAGATCCACGACGAAGCGTCGCTGGACCGCCGCAACCAGGAGTTCGCAGCGCTGGCCGCAGAAAAGGGCGTGGAAGACTACGACGGCATGGACGTCGGTCCGGCCCCGGCCCTGCAGTAACACGTGTACCGGTAGTGCCGGCCGCTGGCCGGCAATGCTCGACGCGTTGGATCAACGGAGATG
>NZ_SRHZ01000057.1 GCF_004684085.1 Stenotrophomonas maltophilia | reverse complement strand
CGACGCGTTGGATCAACGGAGATGCCGGCCAGCGGCCGGCACTACCGAAGTCTCAGCGCAGCTTCGCCAGGGCCTGGCCCAGCTGCACCGGGCTTTCCGCGCCCAGCTGCGGAGCGAACTCGGCCACGCCCGGCGGCAGCAGCACGATCACGGTCGAGCCGTAGTTGAAGCGTGCCATCTCGGCGAAGCGCTCCAGCTGGATGCCCTGGCCGCGGAAATCCTTGCGGGTGATCCGATCACCGTAGGCCGGAATCTCCTCGCCGCTCCACACGGTTTCCACGCCGGACACCAGCAGGGCACCGACCATCACGCTCACCATCGGGCCGAAGCTGGTGTCGAAATGACAGACCAGGCGCTCGTTGCGTGCGAACAGGCGCGGCACGCCCTTCACTGCGGCCGGACCGACGCTGAACAGGCGGCCCGGCACGTGCACGGTTTCGCGCAGGGTGCCGGTCCACGGCATGTGCACGCGGTGGTAGTCGCGCGGTGACAGGTACACGGTGGCGTACAGACCGTCGTTGTACGGCTTGGCGTCCTCGTCACTGCCCAGCAGTTCGGCAGCGGTGAACGATTGGCCCTTGGCCTGGAAGATGCGACCGGCCTCGATCTTCCCCAGCTGGCTGACGCGGCCATCGGCCGGCATCACCAGGCTGCGCGGATCGGCATCGGCCACGCGCGCGCCCGGCTTCAGCGCACGGGTGAAGAACTGGTTGAAGGTCGCATAGCTGCGCGGGTCCGGGTTGGCCGCTTCGTCCAGGTTGACGTTGAACTTGCGGGTGACCGTGTCGATCAGCCAGCGCGATACGCGCGGATCGTCCGAGTACGCCAGCGAACGCGCCATCGAGGACAGCAGGCGATGGGGCAGGGCGTACGTCAGGGCGGTGGTGAGGCTCATGGGGCGGTTTTCTCGGTCAGCTTCTGCAGGTCGCGGGCAATGGCCGGCGCGTTGAACGGGGGCCGCACCAGGCCGGCAAGGCGGCCCTGCGGGTCGAGCACGGCCAGGCTGGCCGAATGCTCGACGGTGTAATCCTCAGGGTTCTCGTCGAAGTGCTTGCCCGGCACCTTCTGGAACACGAAGCCCAGCGAGGTGGCGAAGCGCTCCAGCGACGGGATATCGGCGGTGGCGGCCAGGGTGTCCTTGTGGAAACCGTGCACGTACTCGCCCAGGCGCGTGGCGCTGTCGCGATCCGGGTCGACCGAGATGAACAGCACGCGCGGGCGCAGGCTGTCGGGCAGGGCTTCCCACTGGTTCTGCGCGCCGGCCAGCTCGGCCAGGGTGGTCGGGCAGACGTCGGGGCAGAAGGTGAAGCCCAGGAACACCAGGGTCCAGTGGCCCTTCAGCTCACCCGGTATCAGGCGGGTGCCGTCGGACTGGGCCAGGTTGAAGTCGGGCAGTTCACGGGTATGCGGGTACAGGGTGATCGCTTCGGTGGCCGGGGCATTGGCCGGCGGTTTCGGCGCAAACACCTGCTGGGCCGCCAGCAGGCCGAGACCCGCCGCCAGGGCGATCAGCAGGATGATGCCGGCGTTGCGATTGAACATGGGAGCCCCCGCGCGAAGTGGGCTCCATCATACCGGCTGCGGCCCGATCGTTTCTGCCGCAACGGATGCCGCCGCGGGCGCCAGCCTCTATAATCGGGGGCCACTTTGCCCGCAGTACCGCCATGACCGCTGAAACGGCCGCCGAACTCCACACGATCATCGATCTGATCCGCTACGGCACCAGCCGTTTCAACGAAGCCGGACTGACCTTCGGGCACAGCTACGACAACGCGCTGGATGAGGCCACCCAGCTGGTGCTGCACAGCCTGCACCTGCCGCACGATCTGGGCCCGGCCTATGGCCAGGCGCGCCTGCTGCAGGCGGAGAAGCTGCGCGTGCTGGACCTGTTCCAGCGTCGTATCGACGAACGCATCCCGGCCGCTTACCTGACCGGTGAAGCCTGGTTTGCGGGTTTGAGCTTCAAGAGCGACAAGCGCGCCCTGGTGCCGCGCTCGCCGATCGCCGAACTGATCGAATGCGGCTTCGAGCCGTGGTTGGCCGGCCGCGATGTCAGCCGCGCGCTGGACCTGTGCACCGGTTCGGGCTGCATCGCCATCGCCATGGGCCACTACTACCCGAACTGGGAGGTGGACGGTGTCGACCTGAGCGATGAGGCGCTGTCGCTGGCCGAAGAGAACAAGGAGCGCCTGCAGGCGCACAACGTCACGCTGCTCAAGTCGGACCTGTTCAACGGCCTGACCGGCCGCCACTACGACCTGATCGTCACCAATCCGCCGTACGTCACCAACGACGAGACCGATGCGCTGCCGCAGGAGTACTCCTACGAGCCGGAGATGGGCCTGCGTGCCGGCGACGATGGCCTGGACCTGGTGCTGAAGATCCTGCGTGACGCGCCGCTGCACCTGAGCGAAGACGGCCTGCTGATCTGTGAAGTGGGCGAATCCGAGCAGCACCTGATCAAGCTGCTGCCGGAAGTCGACTTCGCCTGGATCGAATTCAAGGTTGGCCAGATGGGCATCTTCGCGGTCGAATGCCGCGAGCTGATCGCGCATAGCGCGCGCATCACCGAGCTGGCCAATGCCCGATAGAACGGCCAGGGTGTCGCGCATCTGCTGGACCGACCTGGTCCTGCTGTTGCCGATGCTGATGCTGTTGCCGTTTTCCGTCGGCATCATGCTGGCCGCGCTGAAAAGCGGGGTGGCCTGTCATGCCGGCGATACGATGAACTGCACCTATGCCGCAGCGCCGAGGGAACAGCTCTGGTACCACATCAAGGGCGTTGTCTTTGGCGCCAGCGGTCTGCTGGGCGGCATGGCGGTCACTCTGGCGGCGGTGATGTCCACGCCGGACCTGCAACGGCGGCGTGGATTGTCCCGGTTGCTGGCCGCAGGCCTGCTGCTGGGCTCGGCGGTTGCGCTGTGGATGCTGTGGACCCGCTTGTCGCGTGATGCGACGGGCCTGGGTGCAATGGCGTTCGTGATGAGTTTTACGGTGCTGCCGGTGCTGGTTGCCGCGCGACACCTGCCGCGGGTGCTGCGCGCGGCGCTGTCTGGTCCCGCCATCCCCCCGATCCCCCCGGTCTCCCATGTCCAGTAATACCTTTGGCAAACTGTTTTCGGTCACCACGTTCGGCGAATCGCACGGGCCGGCCATCGGCTGCGTGATCGACGGTTGCCCGCCGGGGCTGGCGCTGGACGCGGCCGAGTTCGCCCACGACCTGCAGCGCCGTGCCACCGGCAAGAGCCGGCACACCTCGGCGCGCCGCGAGGCCGATGAGATCGAGATCCTGTCCGGTGTGTACGAGGGCCTGACCACCGGCACCCCGATCGCGCTGTTGATCCGCAACACGGATCAGCGCAGCAAGGATTACAGCAACATCGGCCAGCAGTTCCGCCCGGGCCATGCCGACTACAGCTACTGGCACAAGTACGGCATCCGCGACCCGCGTGGCGGCGGCCGTTCCTCGGCGCGCGAGACCACCATGCGCGTGGCCGCCGGTGTGGTTGCCAAGAAGTGGCTGGCCGAGCGCTTCGGCATCACCGTGCGTGGCTACCTGTCGCAGCTGGGCGAGATCACGCCGGCCGGTTTCGACTGGTCGGCGGTGGAAGACAATCCGTTCTTCTGGCCGCACGCAGCGCAGGTGCCGGAGCTGGAGGCGTACATGGATGCGCTGCGCAAGTCCGGTGATTCGGTTGGCGCGTGCGTGGACGTGGTCGCCGACAACGTGCCGCCCGGTTGGGGCGAGCCGATCTACGGCAAGCTCGACGGCGACCTCGCCGCCGCGCTGATGAGCATCAACGCGGTCAAGGGCGTGGAGATCGGCGACGGTTTCGCCAGCGCCGTGCAGAAGGGCACCGAACACCGTGACCTGCTGACCCCGCAGGGTTTTGCCAGCAATCACGCCGGCGGCATCCTTGGCGGCATTTCCACCGGCCAGCCGGTGGTCGCCTCGATCGTGCTGAAGCCGACCTCCAGCCTGCGCCTGCCTGGCCCGTCGCTGGACACGTCCGGCAACGTGGTCGAGGTGGTCACCACCGGTCGCCACGATCCCTGCGTTGGCATCCGCGCCACGCCGATCGCCGAGGCGATGATGGCACTGGTGCTGATGGACCAGGCGCTGCGCCATCGCGCGCAGTGCGGCGATGTCGGCACCATCACCCCGCGTATTCCCGGTCAGTTCGATGGCTGATACGCGGCCGACGGTGTGGGTGAGCCAGCCACTGATCGACGCGGCCATCGCGCCGTTGCGCGATCGCGTGCAGCTGCGCACCACTGATACCGTTACCGCGTGGACGCCCGACCAGATCGCCGAACAGCTGGCCAGCGCTGACGGCGCCATCATCACCCTCAACGAGCGCATCGGCGCGGCCCAGCTGGCCGATGCCACGCAGCTGCAGGTGATCGCCAATGTCGGGGTCGGCTACAACAACCTGGACGTCGACGCGATCAGCGCGGCCGGCATCCTGGCCAGCAATACGCCGGACGTCCTGACCGAAACCACCGCCGATCTCGGTTTCGCCCTGTTGATGGCCACCGCACGCCGCATCACCGAGTCCGAGCGCTGGCTGCGCGAGGGCCAGTGGCAGCAGTGGTCGTTCCAGACCATGCTCGGTGCCGACATCCACGGCAGCACGCTGGGCATCCTCGGCATGGGCCGCATCGGCCAGGGCATCGCCCGCCGCGGCGCGCACGGTTTCGGCATGAAGGTGCTGTACCACAACCGTTCGCAGCTTCCGGCCGCGACCGAAGCGGAAGTGGGCGCCACCTATGTGGACCTGGATACGCTGCTGGCGCAGTCCGACCACCTGTTACTGGTGCTGCCGTATACCGCGGCCTCGCACCATCTGATCGATGCGGCGGCGCTGGCGAAGATGAAGCCGTCGGCCACGCTGGTGAACATCGCCCGCGGTGGCCTGGTCGATGAGGTCGCGCTGGCCGACGCACTGGCCAGCGGCCGCCTCGCTGCAGCCGGCCTGGATGTGTACGAAGGCGAGCCGAAGGTGCGCCCGGAACTGCTGGCGCTGCGCAACGTAGTGCTGACTCCGCACATCGGCAGCGCGTCGCTGGCTACGCGCACGGCGATGGTACAGCTGGCCGTGGATAATCTGGTTGCCGGGCTCGGCCTGGACGGCAGCCCATCGCGCATGCCGAGCGCGATCAACGCTGACGCGGCGATGGCCGCGCGCGTGACTCTGGGCAAAAAAACCGGGAAACGATAGGGAACCTCCGCGCATCCCGCTTGAGGAGGTTCCCCGAACCCAGCTGTCGTGCGTGATTTTTCCCCATCCCCGTTTTCGTGAGAGTTTCCCCCATGAGCAATGCACAGCGCAGTTTCCACGTCGCCGTCGTCGGTGCCACCGGTGCGGTTGGCGAGACCATGTTGTCGATCCTGGCCGAGCGTGATTTCCCGGTCGGCACCCTGAGCGTCCTTGCCTCCGAGCGCTCGGCCGGCGGCGAGATCGAGTTCAACGGCCAGAAAGTCAAGATCCAGGACCTGGCCACCTTCGATCCGACCGGCGTCGAGATCGCACTGTTCTCGGCTGGCGGCAGCGTGTCCAAGGAATACGCGCCGAAGTTCGCGGCGGCAGGTGCGGTGGTGATCGACAATTCCTCGGCCTTCCGTTACGACGATGACGTGCCGCTGGTGGTGTCCGAGGTCAATCCGGAGCAGGTCGCCAACCGTCCGCGCGGCATCATCGCCAACCCGAACTGCTCGACCATGCAGATGCTGGTGGCGCTGGCGCCGCTGCACCGCAAGTACGGCATCGAGCGCATCAACGTCTCCACCTACCAGTCGGTGTCCGGCGGTGGTCGTTCGGCAACCGAAGAGCTGGGCAAGCAGACCGGCCAGCTGCTGAGCTTCCAGGAGATCGACCCGCAGCGCTTCCCGGTGCAGATCGCCTTCAACCTGATCCCGCACATCGATGATTTCCAGGACAACGGCTTCACCAAGGAAGAGATGAAGCTGATCTGGGAGACCCGCAAGATCCTCGGCGACGACAGCATCCTGGTGAATCCGACCGCAGTGCGCGTGCCGGTGTTCTACGGCCACTCCGAGTCGGTGGCGATCGAGACCCGCGACAAGGTCACCGTCGCCGAAGCGCGCGCGCTGCTGGAGCAGTCGCCGGGCATCGAAGTGGTTGATCGCCACGAGGCCGGTGGTTACCCGACCCCGGTCACCCACGCCTCGGGCACCGACGCGGTGTACGTCGGCCGCATCCGTGAGGATCTGTCGCATCCGCGCGGCCTGAACCTGTGGATCGTGTCGGACAACGTGCGCAAGGGCGCAGCGCTGAACGCCGTGCAGTTGGCCGAACTGGTCGCTGCCGAACAGCGCTGATCACAACGGTTGCCTCATCGGTAGTGCCGGCCGCTGGCCGGCATTGCCGTAATGGGGGACGTGCGTCTCTGCCGGCCAGCGGCCGGCACTACCAGACCGTGCAGCCGAGCATGGGCTCGACTCGATATGGGTGCGGACCCCGGTCCGCACGCTTTATAGTGTCGCCCATGAATAAACGGGCCAAGGGCGCAAAACGTCCGCTCAGCTATCTTTCCGCCGCGTTGCTGGCCCTGGCCAGCAGTTCGGCGCTTGCCCTGGGCTTGGGGGACATCCGTGTCCTGTCCAAGCCGGGCCAGCCCCTGCTGGCTGAAATCCCGGTGGTCTCGGCCGACCCGTCCGAGCTGGAAAACCTGCGCGTAGCGCTGGCTTCGCCGGTTACCTTCGAGCGCGTAGGCCTGCAACGGCCGACCGGGCTGGTCAGCGAACTGCAGTTCGAACTGACCCGCGACACGCAGGGCAGGGCGGTGGTGCGGGTGACCTCGCAGGCGCCGGTCGAGACCCCGTCGCTGAGCTTCCTGATCGAAGCGGACTGGGGTCAGGGTCGGCTGGTGCGCGAGTACTCGGCGCTGGTCGATGCTCCGTCCAGTGCACTGGCCGTGGCCGAACCGGAGATCGTTGCTCCTGCAGGCACCCTGTCCAACACCATCGTGCGTGAAGCAACGCCTGAGCCTGCGGCGGCTGAAGCTGCAGGTGCGGCAGAGCCCGTGCGTGCTTCCGCTGCGGCACCGGCACCGGCACCGGCACGCCCGCGTGCAGCGGCCACGCCGGTCGCCGCGCCATCAGCCGATGGCAGCGTTACCGTGCAGCGCGGGCAGACCCTGTCTCAGATCGCAGGCGCGGTTGCCCGTGGCAACCAGGTCAGCCGCGACCGCGCGATGATCGCCCTGCTGCGCGCCAATCCCGAAGCCTTCATTCGTGGCAACGTGAACCTGCTCAAGCAGGGCGCGGTGCTGCGCCTGCCGAGCAGCGATGCGTTGGCGGCAGTTGATGCCGCCGAGGCTGCCGCGCTGGTGCGCGAGCACGTGGCGCAATGGCGACAGGCGCGCACCGTGCCGCAACCGGCGGGCACGGTTGCCCCGGTTGCCAAGGCGGTCCCGACCACCGATTCTTCCCCGGCTGCGGCCAACGGGGCACGACTTGAGATCGCTCCGGCGCTGGCATCCGACGCCGCGCATGCGGGCACAACCACCGGCACCGCTGCCGGCAGCGAGGGTGACATGCTGGGCAACGAACAACTGCGCCAGGCGCGTGAGGACATCGCCACCCGCGATGCCGAGATCGGCGAACTGAAGCAGCGCGTCGCCGACCTGGAAGCACTGAAGCAACAGCAGCAATCGCTGATTGCCATGAAGGACAATGATCTGGCCGCCGCGCAGCAGCGCCTGGCGCAGGCCCCGGGCGCACGCGACGCAGCAACGCCGTGGTATTGGCTGGGGCTGCCGGTGTTGCTGTTGGCGGCCGCTGCGGCCTGGCTGCTGCGCCGTCGCAAGCCGTCGCCCCTGCCGCCGCTGCGTGAAGAAGACGATGCCGCCGGGCTTGCCGCTGCGGTACCCGCCGGTGCTGCGCTGGATACCCTGGCCGAGCAGTCTTCATGGTCGTCGGTGGTTGCTGAAGGGGGCCGCCAGGAGCCGGCGATGCCGGCCTGGGCTACCGAAACCGAAACGCAGGGCGATGCAGATGCTGGACCGACGGCCGGCCACGCTCCGCCGGCCGACTGGCAGGATGAGACGCTGCGCGCCGAGCAGGTGGTGGAGCTGCCTGCGGCAGTGACCGATCTGCCGCGCTGGGACGAACCGGTGTCCGTGCATGATGACGGGTTCGTTGTCGAACAGCACCCGGATGAACCGGTAGTTCAGGCGCCCGCTGCCGAAGTCGGGGTGCCGGACTATGCGCTGCACGCCGAACAACAGCCGCAGTTCCGTGGCGTATTCGACCTGCCGGCGGAGTCGCACGAGGCCGTGGTCGACCCCGTCCACCGTGACCGTGTCGATGACGCGCACCCCGATGACGTCGGACCGACGGAGGCTGTGCCTGCCAGCGATGCTGGATGGTCGCCACGTGCCGGCCAGGAACGGCTGGAGCTGGCCATCGCCTATCTTGACCTGGGTGATGCACAGACGGCGCGTACCCTGCTGCTGGAGGTCGCCGAAGGCGGCGATCCTCACAGCCAGACACAGGCCCGCGAGCTGTTGGCGCGATTGCCGTGACCGAATCTGCCGACAAGGACCGTGCCATGAGCCGCGAGCACCGTATCGATTACGTCGAATTCGCCTCCAGCGATCCCGCCGCCAGCCGCGCTTTCTTCGAGAAGGTGTTTGGCTGGTCATTCGTCGACTACGGCAGCGATTACACCGCCTTCGACGACGGCCGCCTGCAGGGCGGATTCTTCCGCGGCCAGCCACAGCGGGCCACTGAGAGTGGTGCACCGCTGCTGGTGCTGTATGCCGATCAACTGGCGCCGGTCGAAGCGGCTGTGCGTGATGCTGGCGGTGCGATCGTGCGCCCGGTGTTCTCTTTCCCCGGCGGTAGCCGCTTCCAGTTCGTCGAGCCCGGTGGCAACGAACTGGCGGTCTGGTCCGAGCGCGACCCGGCCTGAGCGTTACCCCCTCCGAAATTTCGAGGTAGCACATGCGTTACGCGCTTGGCGTCGAGTATGACGGCAGCGATTTCCGAGGCTGGCAGAACCTGGGCGAGGGTGGTCCCAGCGTGCAGGCCAGCCTTGAACAGGCCCTGTCATCGGTGGCGGATACGCCGCTGCAGGTGGTCTGTGCGGGTCGTACCGATGCCGGCGTACATGGCCAATGCCAGGTCGTGCATTTCGATACCGGCGTGGTGCGCGACCCGCGCGCCTGGATGCTGGGCACGACCACCCGCCTGCCGCGCTCGATCGCGGTGCGCTGGTGCGTTCCGGTCGCCGATGATTTCCATGCCCGCTTCTCCGCACGCGCGCGCCGCTACCGCTATCGGCTGCTCAACCGCGAGGTGCGGCCGGCGCTGGAGCGGCAGACCCTGAGCTGGGAGCGGCGTGCGCTGGATGAAACGCTCATGCACACGGCCGGGCAGGCCCTGCTTGGCGAGAATGACTTCAATGCATTCCGCTCGGTGCAGTGCCAGGCGCGGCATGCACGGCGTGAACTGCAGTCGCTGCAGGTCAGCCGCCACGGCGAGGTGATCGAGGTCGCAGTACAGGGCAATGCATTCCTTCATCACATGGTCCGCAATATCGTCGGTTCGTTGATCCTGGTGGGCAGCGGCGAGAAACCGGTGGAATGGATCGCTGAACTGCTGGCTGGGCGCGATCGCACCGTAGCCGGTCCCACCGCACCGCCGCAGGGCCTGGTGTTCCTTGGGCCCCTGTACCCCGACAACTGGCATCTGCCCGCCGAGGTCACGCTATGAGCCGCTCCTACTACCGCACGCGCATCAAGTTCTGTGGCATGACCCGCGCCGGCGATGTCCGCCTGGCCGGTGAGCTGGGCGTGGACGCAGTGGGTTTCATCTTTGCCCGTGAAAGCAGCCGCCGGGTGGCCCCGGCCGAGGCCCGCGCGATGCGCCAGGCGATCGCGCCGATGGTCGACGTGGTGGCGCTGTTCCGCAACAACAGCAAGGAAGAGGTACGTGAAGTACTGCGCACGGTGCGGCCGACCCTGCTGCAGTTCCACGGCGAGGAAGACGAGAGTTTCTGCCGCAGCTTCAACATGCCGTACCTGAAGGCGATCGCCATGGGCGGGCGTGAAGAGGTCAACGCCCGCACCCTGCAGCTGCGCTACCCCAGCGCGGCCGGCTTCCTGTTCGACAGCCATGCGCCGGGCGGCGGTGGCGGTACCGGCGTGGCCTTCGACTGGAGCCGCGTCCCGACCGGGCTGCACCGGCCGTTTCTGTTGGCCGGCGGCCTGAACCCGGAAAACGTCTATGACGCCGTGCTGGCTACCCTGCCCTGGGGCGTGGACGTCTCCAGCGGCATCGAGCTGGAGCCCGGCATCAAGGACGGTTACAAGATGCGCACCTTCGTCGAGGAAGTGCGTCGCGCGGACTGCACGGTTCTCGAGTGATTGGCGTCACCATTTGCGGCGATTCGCACACAGATTTGAGCCTGCACGCATTCTTCACATAGGATGGACCCAAGCGCGCCTGCCATGAGGGCTGGCGCGGGGATCGACGGGGCGCGCGCTGCGCGTCCCGAACGGGCGCCTGACGCCCCAGCCCAGGAAGGCAAGCGATGCAGGAATTCCTCACCGTCGTGTTCGGGTATCCCACCCTCCCGTACAGCATCGTGCTGGCGGTGGCGGTGCTGTACTGGAGCGTAGCCGCCTTCGGCCTGGTTGATGACGGTTTTGGCGAGGCAGGGGCCGATGGCGCGCTCGGCGGCGATGCCGACCTGACGGGCCTGTCCGCGCTGCTGGCACGGTGGGGGCTGGGCGGGGTGCCGCTGATGGTCGTGATAACCCTGCTGAGCCTGTTCGCCTGGGTCCTGACCTACTTCATCCACCTGTACCTGCTGCTGCCGCTGCCCGACCTGCTGCGCTGGTCACTGGGCACCGTGGTGGCTGTGCTTGCGCCGCTGCCGGCAGTGCCGGTCACCGCGCTGCTGCTGCGCCCCATCCGCCGCTTCCTGCTGCGCCTGCGCCCCGTGCCGCAGGCCTCGCTGCTGGGCCGCGTCGGCGTGGTCGCCTCGCCCAGAGCGGACACCCGCCACGGTCATGCCACTGTCGATGATGGGGGCGCAGGGCTGGTACTGCAGATCCGCAGCGACATCGAACTGCAGCGTGGTGAGCGCATCGTGCTGGTCGAGCACATCGCCGCACAGCATTACTACCGGGTGGTTCGCGCCGACGCGATTGCCCTCGATTTCCAGGACAACCTGCTTCCGGGCAACAAGGAGAATCATCAATGACGTTGGCATCCGTGCTCCCCTTCCTCATCATCGTGGGCGGCATTCTGGTCCTCCTGCTCGGTGTGGCGGGCCTGTTCAAGGCGTTCTACCGCAAGGTCGACCAGGGCGTGGCCCTGATCGTCAACGACATGAGTTCCACGCCGAAAGTGCACTTCACCGGCGCCCTGATCATTCCGGTGCTGTACCGCGCCGAGCTGATGCGGATCAGCCTGATCACCCTGCAGATCGACCGCCGCGGCAAGGAAGGCCTGATCTGCCGCGACAACATGCGTGCCGACATCGCCGTGGCCTTCTACCTGCGCGTCAACGAAACCCAGGCTGACGTGCTGCGCGTGGCCAAGGCCATCGGCGCTGACCGGGCCTCGGACAAGCACGCTGTGGATGAACTGTTCAATGCCAAGTTCTCCGAAGCGCTGAAGACGGTGGGCAAGAAGTTCGACTTCACTGAGCTGTTCGAGAAGCGCCAGGAATTCCGCGATGAGATCATCGCGGTGATCGGCAACGATCTGAACGGCTATGTGCTGGAAGACGTGGCCATCGACTATCTGGAACAGACCCCGAAATCGCTGCTGGACCAGTTCAACATCCTCGACGCACAGGGCATCCGCAAGATCACCGAGCTGACCGCCGCACAGAACGTGGTGACCAACGAGCTGGAGCAGAACGAGAAGCTCGCCATCACCAAGAAGAACGTGGAAGCGCGCGAAGCCCTGCTGGCCCTGGAACGCCAGCAGGCCGAGGCCGAGGCGCGGCAGAAGCGCGAGATCGAGACCATCCGCGCACGCGAGGAAGCCGAGACCGCCAAGGTGCAGGAAGAGCAGCGCCAGCTGTCCGAGAACGCGCGCATCGAAGCACAGCAGCTGATCGACATCCGCGACCAGAACCGCCTGCGCGAAGTGGAAGTGGCCGAGCAGAACCGCCAGCGTGCGGTGGCCATCGAAGCCGAGCGCGTGGAGCGTGCCCGCCAGCTGGAGCAGGTCACCACCGACCGCGAAGTGCAGCTGCAGGGCGTGGAGCGTGACAAGGTGGTCGAGCAGGGCAAGATGGACGTGGCCAACATCACCCGCGAACGCATCTCCATCGACAAGACCGTGGCCCAGGAAGAAGAGCGCATCAAGGAAGTGCGCGAGGTCTCCGAGGCCGACCGCCAGAAGCAGGTGCTGATCCTGGAAGCCGAAGCGAAGGCGCAGGAATCGCTGGTGCGCGAAGTGAAGGAAGCGCAGGCACGCGAGACCGCCTCCAAGCACCGCGCGGTGGAGCTGACCACCCTGGCCCAGGCCGAGCACGAAGCGGCCGGCAAGCAGGCCGAGGCCAAGCGCCTGCTGGCCGACGCGTTCCGTGCCGAACAGGCGGCGCCGGGCCTGGCCGAAGCGCAGGTGCGTGAAGCCTCCGCACTGGCCATCGAAAAGGTCGGCATCGCCGAAGCCCGCGTAATCGAAGCCAAGGCCGAAGCCAACCTGAAGCAGGGCAGCAACGAAGCCCGCGTGCTGGCCGAGACGCTGCAGGCGCAGGCACAGGGCGAAGAAAAGATGGGCCTGGCCCGCGCTACCGCCACCGAATCGCTGGGCAATGCCGAAGCGGGCGTTGTGCAGAAGAAGCTGCTGGCCGAGGCCGAAGGCCTGGTCCGCAAGTTCGAAGCCATCGCCTCGCTGAGCGACCAGGCACGTGGCCACGAAGAGTTCCGCATGATGCTGGACAACAGCCTGAAGCAGGCCCTGGCCTCGATCGAAGCCGGCAAGGAAGTCTCGCGCGAGAACGCCGGCGTCATCGCCAGCGCACTGCGCAACGCCGACATCGATCTGGTGGGTGGCGACGGCGGCATGTTCGAGAACCTGATCAAGGCGGTCTCGCTGGGCAAGTCGATTGAAGGCTTCGCCGGCAAGAGCCCGATCGTGCAGGAGCTGATGCAGCGTTACCTGGGGGTCAACGTGACCGACAGCGCACCGCGGCAGATCGCCGAGGACGTGCAGAGCGTGCCTGTCACCGCCACCCCCGTGGTCGACAGCGCACGCTGATCCCCCCGGCGATGGCGCGTGCCATCGCCCACCGTGCCGGCCGTTTCGATGGCCGGCCGTCCGTGAGCCGGAAACCTGCTGATGTCTGAAACCACACCGACCGCCGAGCCCTCTGCAGCCCAGGGTGCCAGCGATACCGTCGACCAGGCCGTCGCCCAGGGCGGCGCCTATGAAGTGCTGCGCCGCCGGCTTGAAGATCAGGGCCAGCGGCTGCAGGCCGTTGCCGAGCAGCTCAACCGCCAGCGCCTGGCCGAGTTCGGCGACAGCCGCCTGGAGGTGGCCGGTCGCTTCCGCATCCGCAGCGAGAACAACTGCGTCGGCCGCGATATCGTGCAGGTGGGGCCGGACCGCCTGCTGTTCGGCTACAACGTGTTCATCGGGCTCAAGACCCAGACCCGCATCGAGGACGTGTTCGGCCTGTACCGGTTGGTGCAGGGCAGCGATGGCTACGACGTCGCCGCGCTGGAGCTGAAGGGCAGCTTCCTCGATCAGCCGGGCTTCGTGCACGACTTCAACGAGTTGTATGCCTACTACAAGCACGCGCGCCTGCTGCAGCTGATCGTGGTCGGTGACAAGTTGCTGGCTTCGTTCCAGATCGGCGAGCGCAGCAGCGATGTGCGCGTGTTCCGCTGGGCGCTTTCGCGCGATGGCGAGTTGACCTATCTGGACGCACGCGGCGAGCGCGACATCGCACTGCCGCCGCCATTCGATTTCGAGTGGACCAAGGCCACCCGCGACCTGGCGGTCAGTGGCCGCCATTCGCACCTGAACATCCTCGATACCCTGTTCGTCGAGACCACCGGTGGCGACCTGACGATCAAGGTCGAGAACAACACCGAGACCGGGCAGGGCATCTACAGCGAGCCGGTGGAGGACAGCACGCAGTCGCTGGACGACGCCCAGTTCGAGTTCGCGCGGGTGGGCTCGCTGGTACTGCTGAAGGTGCTGCCGTATCGCGAGACGGCGTGGCGTGGCCTGATCTACAACACGCTGACCGGCGATATCGTGCGCAACGATGCCATCGTGCAGGCCTGCGTGCAGCTGCCCGAAGACCATGGCGTGATCTTCCCGGGGGGCTATTACCTGCAGGGCGGCGAGCACAAGGCGTTCGACGCCTCGATGGCCGGCATGCAGTTCAAGCGAAGCATCCGCTCACCCAACGGCGAAGATGTGCTCTACATCTTCTACGAGCGTGAAGGCGGCCGCTCGGCACTGTTCGTCTACAACACCATCCAGCGCGTACTGCAGAATCCGGTGTTCGGCCATGGCTACGCCTTCCTGCAGGACGGGCGCATGGTGCTGTTCCATGCCGAAGGCAACGAACCGACCCGTATCCACCCGATGCAGGTCTGGCAGACCCCGTTCAGCAGCGACGAATTCGCCGCCAGCCGACCGCCCGGCAACACCTTCATGGGGCGCATCGGCAACGCCGAACTGGTACGTGGCATCTCCAACCTGTTCAACCTGGCACGCGAGATTGATGGCCAGGATGTGTCGGTACAGCGCTACCAGCGCCTGGTGGCCGATACCCGGCGCCTGTTCGATGCGCACCACTGGCTGGGCGACGAGGCCTGCGATGGTGCAGAGGCGCTGCTCCGGCAGATCAGCGCCACCGGCGAATCGGTGCTGGACGAGTACGAAAAGGTGCAGTCGATCCGCCAGCAGTCGTCGCAGGCGATGGTCGAGGCGGAGGCCGCGCACAAAGCCTTGCTGGGCCGCCTGCAGCCGCAGAACTGGAATGAAGTGCAGGCCTTCGTCGAGGCACTCAATGCGATCACCGCACTGCGCGGACGGCTGCTGACCATTCGCGAGCTGCGTTACATCGACACCGCGCGCATCGACGCAATGGCCGCCGAGCTGGTAGAGGCGCAGGACCGTGTTGGTGCCGCCACCGGCGGCTTTCTGGCCGAAGACGCTGCGCTGGCACCGCTGGCCAGCCGCCTGCAGGCACTGGATGAGAGCGCACAGCAGGCGCAGAGTGCGCGCCAGCTGGACGAGCAGCTGGAAGGGCTGCGCAGCATGGCTGCTGACCTGGACATGCTGTCCGAGTTGATGGCCGGCCTGAAGGTGGACGATGCCACTGCCCGAACCCGCGTGGTCGAGTCGATCTCGGTGTTGTACGGCCGTCTCAATCAGGCACGTGCGCGCGCTGATCAGCGCCGCAGGTCGCTGGGCTCGGCCGAGGCCGTGGCCCAGTTCGCTGCACAGTTCGCGCTGTTCTCGCAATCGATCACCAGCGCATTGGCGCTGTCCACCGACCCCGAACGTGCCGACGAACAGCTGTCGCGGCTGCTGGTGCAGCTGGAGGAGCTGGAAAGCCAATTCGGTGAGCACGAACAGTTCCTTGGCGACATCCTCAGCAAGCGCGAGGAACTGGTCGAGGCCTTTGACACGCACAAGCAGGCGTTGCTGGACGATCGCCAAAGCAAGGCGCGCTCGGTCCTGGACGCCGCCAACCGCATCCTCGACGGCCTGGCCAAGCGCACCGAGCGTTTCGCCACCCCCGATGAACTCAATGCGTTCTTCGCAGGCGATCCGCTGATCCTCAAGCTGCGGGAGCTGGCCGAGCGCCTGCGCGCGCTGCGCGACAACGTCAAGGCCGACGACATCGAGGCACGCCTGAAGGGTGTGCGCGACCAGGCGGTGCGCCAGTTGCGTGATCGCAGCGATCTGTATGAAGCCGGTGGCAACGTGGTGCGGCTGGGGCCGCGGCATCGCTTCAGCGTGAACACCCAGGCGCTGGATCTGACGCTGCTGCCGCGCGGTGACAGCCTGGCCATTCACCTGACCGGTACCGATTTCCTCGAGACCCTGCATGATCCGGAACTGGATGCGCTGAAGCCGTTCTGGCCGGTGACACTGGACTCCGAATCCGGAGCCATCTACCGCGGCGAGTATCTGGCCGGATGCGTGCTGCGCGCCGCCGAGTCGGGGCATGAGGGCCTGGACCTCGCGCAGCTGCAACACGACGTAGCTGCTCCGGAAGCGCTGGACCAGCGGGTGCGTGCGTTCGCCGCGCCGCGCTACCGCGAGGGTTACGAACGTGGCATCCACGATCATGATGCGGCGCTGATCCTGCGTGCGCTGCTGCCGTTGCAGCAGGCGGCCGGCTCGTTGCGGCACCCGCCCCGGGTACGTGCGCTGGCCCTGTTGTTCTGGGCCGCACGCCAGCGCGAGGAGACGGTCGCGCAATGGCCCAGCCGGCAGGCCGGTGCAGATGCCATCGCACGCCTGTTTGGTTCCGATGAAGGGCGCCAGGCGCTGCGTACGCAGATGGCAGCGGCAATGCATGCTCATGTCCAGGCCCATGCGTTGCCGTTCGAGGCCGCCGATGCCGATGCAGCGGCGACCTATCTGGGCGAGGAACTGGCGACGGGCGATCCGGTGTTCAGCACGAGCCGGCACGCCCAGGCCCTGCTGGAAGCGTTGTCCCAACAGCTGGAACAGGCCGGTCAGCGCGATGCACTGGAACGCGCGCTGCAGCGCACGCAGGATTCCCAGGCCTCCCGGCTGGCGCTGGCCGGGCAATGGCTGCGGGCGCTTGCCGGGTTGCCGGCGCAGTCGGCACATGCTGGCTATGTCGATGAAGCGGCTGCACTGCTGCTGGTGCAGCGACAGCTGCGCACCCGTGCCAGCGATGCGCCGCTGCAGGTTGAGGTCCACGGTCTGCTGGGCGAACATCCGCGTATCAGCAATGGTGCGCTGACGCTGTCGCTGGATGATTTCCTGGCGCGACTGCAGCATCACCTGCAGCACTTCGTGCCGGCCTTCCATGCCTACCAGGCGGTGCGCCAGGGCATCATCGGCCGCGAGCGCGGGACACTGCGGCTGTCCGAGTTCAAGGCGCGGCCGTTGTCCTCGTTCGTGCGCAACAAGCTGATCAACGATGTCTATCTGGGCGTGATCGGCGACAACCTGGCCAAGCAGATGGGCACGGTCGGCGAGAACAAGCGCAGCGACCTGATGGGCCTGCTGATGATGATCTCGCCGCCGGGCTACGGCAAAACCACGCTGATGGAGTACGTGGCGCACCGTCTTGGCCTGGTCTTCATGAAGATCAACGGCCCTGCGCTCGGCCATGAGGTGCGGTCACTGGATCCCGCGCAGGCACCCGATGCGACGTCGCGGCAGGAACTGGAAAAGCTCAACCTCGCTCTGGAGATGGGCAACAACACCATGCTGTATGTCGACGACATCCAGCACACCCATCCCGAGTTCCTGCAGAAGTTCATTTCCCTGTGCGATGGCACCCGCCGCATCGAAGGCGTCTGGCGTGGCCGAACCCGCACCTACGACATGCGCGGCAAGAAGTTCTGCGTGGTGATGGCCGGCAACCCATATACCGAATCCGGCGAGGTGTTCAAGATTCCGGACATGCTGGCCAACCGTGCCGACATCTACAACCTCGGCGATGTGCTCGGCGGCATGGAAGCGGCATTCACCCTCAGCTACATCGAGAACAGCCTCACCTCCAACCCCGTGCTGGCACCACTGGCCACGCGCGAGATGGCCGATCTGTACCTGCTGGTCGATCGCGCGATGGGCAAGGACGTGTCCACCAATGGCCTCAGTCACGCTTACAGCGGTGCCGAGATCAACGAGATCACCACCACTCTGCAGCGCATGCTGCGCGTGCGCGACGTGGTCTACCGGGTCAACCAGCAGTACATCGCCAGTGCCGCGCAGGACGATCGTTACCGCACCGAGCCGCCGTTCCGCCTGCAGGGCAGCTACCGCAACATGAACAAGCTGGCGGAGAAGATCTCGCCGGTGATGAACGATGACGAGCTGCAGCAGCTGATCGCCGACCACTACCTGGGCGAGGCACAGCTGCTGACCACCGGTGCCGAAGAAAATCTGTTGAAGCTGGCCGAACTGCGCGGTGTGTTGGACGACGTGCAGGCGCAGCGCTGGGCGCAGATCAAGCGCGATTTCCTGCGCAACAAGGCGATGGGTGCCGATGACAGCGATGTCGGCGGGCGCGTGGTTGCGCAGCTGGCTGACATTGCCAGTGCATTGCAGGTGCCACCGGCCGCGCCGGAAGTGGCGGCCGTTCCAGACCCTGCACCGTGGCCGGCACTGCTGGATGCTCTGCAGCGGCTTTCCGAAGCGCGTGCGGTGCCCGCCGCGCCGGTACCCGTCGCGGCGGCCCCCAGCAGGCCGGCCACGCTCCTGGCTGAAGACCTGCAGGCCGGCCTGGCCCCTCTGGTCGAACTGCTGGCGGCATCGCAGGCGCAGCAGGCACAGGTGTCGCAGACCCTGGCCGCATTCGCCGGTTGGGCACGGCAGCAGGTCGAGCGCGGCGGGTCCAGCGCTGCAGTGCCGCAGCGTGCACGGGTACGCCGCGCCACAACGCCGGAAGAACGCGCACTGGACGAAGCCCTGATGCGCCACTTCTACGGTGAATCATTGCCGCCGCAGGACATCGAAGACATTCCAGCACCGGCACCGAAGCCGCCGCCGCTGCCGTGACCGTGCAGACGCCACTGCCGTCACCGATGCTGCCGGACACGGCCGATCTCGCCGTGCTTGCCGATTACGGTACGCCGCTGCTGCAGGCACTGGGCCAGCGGGCGGCAATAGTGCCGCCGGTCGCGGGCGAAGCGCTGGTGGCGGCGCTGGCGCGCATTGCTCTGGCACTCCAGGCCGGAAATCCGGCGCAGATCAGGCGACAGGAAAGCTGGTGGGGCCGTCTGCTGGGGCGCGATGTCGACCGCGAGGCGGAAGGGCGTGCGCTGCAGTCGCAGCTGGGCGTGCTGGCCCTGCAGGCGCATGAGCAGGCCCGGCACCTGCAGCAGCATATGCAGCTGCGAGCCATGGCCATCGTTGAAAGTGCAGCGGCGTCAGCAGCGCTGGATGCCTGGGCCGAGCTGGCCGCGTCGCGGTTGACGCAGCTGGATGCCGCCGGTCAGGCCACACTGTCGCAACGGCTGGATCACCTTCGCCGGCTGGCGACGATGCGCCGTCTCGAGGCCGGCCAATGGCAGCTGCTGCAGGATCAGGACAGCGTGCTGCTGCAACGCTTCGCGCGCATCCACGATGTCCTGCTGCCGGCCTGGCGACAGGCCGCACTGGCGGACCGGACTGCTGCGGGCGCCACCTTGGCCGGGAAGGCAGCCACGCTGCATGCACAGATCGATGACGAGGTTGCGGCGGCTCAGGCTAGACTGCCCTGAGCCGGCCGCCGCTGCCGCTTACCCAACTGCAAGGAGACTGCCCGATGACCCAGGACAGCCAGACCCCCGGTAGCCTCGTGCCCGGCTCGACCACCGCCGCTCCGCTCGATGAGGGCGCACTGCAGGCCCTGGGCCTGGTACGCGAGGATCTGCCGCGCATTGCCGAGATCCGCATGGAGCTGGACGATCTGCGCCCGGGCAACCTGCAGGTCTTCGGACGCGAAGCGGCCACGCGAACTGCGGCGTTCTCCAGCCAGTTGCTGGACCAGGTGCGCAACCGAGACCTGGATGCCAGTGGCGAGAAACTGGGCGAAGTGGTGCGTATCGCACGCAGCCTGAAACTGGATGGCTTTGCGCAGCGTTCGAAGGTGCCGGTGATTGGCAGCCTGATTGATCGCCTGCGTGCATCCAAGGGCGAGCTGGTGCAGAAGTTCAGCGACACCAACGCGCAGATCGAGCAGTTGCTGGGTGATGTGGGCGTGCAGCAGGCGTTGATGGGCAGGCGCGTGGGCGAGTTCGATCGCATGCACGACATCGTTCGTGAAGAACGCCATGCACTGGGCCTGTATGCCGCTGCCGGCAAGCAACGGCTGGCCGAACTGCAGGCCGAACAGATGGCCGGGCAGGGGAGTGATGATCCACAGCAGCGCATCCGCCAGGGCGAGATCGACAACGCGATCAGGCTGATCGAAAAGCGCGTGTCCGACCTGCAGCTGATGCAGCACGCTGCCGACCAGTCACTGCCGATGATCCGCCTGATCCAGGCCAACGCGCTGCAGCTGATCGAGAAGTTCAATACCGTCCGCGATATCACCATCCCGTCGTGGAAGCGCCAGTTCGCCATCCAGCTCTCGCTGGGCGAACAGAAGGCGGCGGTCGAACTGTCCACGGCCATCGACGATGCCACCAACGAGCTGATGCGCCGCAATGCCGACCTGCTGCGACAGGCATCGGTGGATACCGCACGCAGCAACCAGCGTGGGGTGATCGACGTGGCCACGCTGCGCCATGTGCACGACCAGCTGATCGCCACGGTGGAAGAAGTACGCAGCATCCATCGTGAGGGGATGCAGCAACGGCAGCAGGCGGAGGTGGAGCTGTCGCGCCTGCGCGAGGACCTGCAGCAGCGGCTGGCTGCACCGACGGCACCCTGAAGTGAAAAAGGGGACGGAGGGGATTAAGTCGTATACGCCTCATACGACTTGATTCCCTCCGTCCCCTTTCTCGTTGTCAGCGGAGTTGTTGGCCCAGCCACTCGGCCAGTGCATCCACGCGTGTATCGGCCGGCCCGTCGGGCCGCGCCAGCACCCAGAAGCCGCCGGTGGCGGCAAATCCCCAGGGTGCGACCAACCGGCCCGCGGCCAGGTCCTCGGCCACCAGTGGCTCGGGCGCGATCGCCGGGCCCAGCCCCGCAACGGCGGCTTCCAGCAGGTAGTACAGATGCTCGAATCCGGTGCCCATCTGCAGCTGCGCCGGGTCCAGCCCCTGCGCCTGTGCCCAGGACGGCCACGCCTGCGGCCGCGAGCTGGTGTGCAGCAACGTCTCCTGCAGCAGCGCCGAAGGCGGCACATGGCGCAGCCGTTGGGCGGCCGGGTGCGATGGCGCCACGACCACGCCCACCCGTTCCGGGGCCAGTTCGCGCACCTGCCAGCCACGCGGCCACGGGCCCTGGGCCAACAACAGGACCGCATCCAGCGCCGCCTGCGCCTCGGTGAAGGCGCCATCCAGCGCCGACCATTGCAGGTTCACCCCGGGCAGAGTGGCCTGCAGCGCGGGCAGGCGTGGAATCATCCAGCGCGCCAGCACGCTGCCGCTGCAGCCCAGCACCAGTGCTGGTGAACGCGCCGGCTGACGCAGTTCGCGCACGCACTGCTCGATGCCGGCAAAGGCCTCGCCGCAGGCCGCTTGCAGGCGCTGCCCGGCCTCGGTCAGGCGCAGCCCGCGACCGGCGCGCTGGAACAGCGGCAGCCCCAGGTGGTCCTCCAGCAGCTTCAGCTGCCGGCTGATCGCACCGTGGGTCACGTGCAGGGCCTGGGCGGCACGGCCCACGCCGCCCAGGCGGGCGGTGGCCTCGAAGGCACGCAGGGCGTTCAGCGGCGGCAGCAGGGAGTTGCTCATGTGAGATTTCCTGACGATATATGCCAGATAATATCGATATTCCGGTCACGACCCGTGCGCTAGAGTATCCACCTGTCTCGAACCAGCGGTCGCTTCCATGTCTGCCTCCCCCATTGCCGACTACCACGCCTTCCCGGATGCCCAGGGCCACTTTGGCCGCTACGGCGGCAGCTTCGTCGCCGAAACCCTGGTCGGCCCGCTGCAGGAGCTGGCCCAGGCCTATGACCAGGCCCGCCAGGACCCCGCGTTCCAGCTGGCCTATGACCGCGACCTGTCCCATTACGTGGGCCGGCCGAGCCCGATCTACCACGCGCAGCGCCTGAGCGACCACGTCGGCGGCGCGCAGATCCTGCTCAAGCGCGAGGACCTGAACCACACCGGCGCGCACAAGATCAACAACACCATCGGCCAGGCCTTGTTGGCGGCGCGGATGGGCAAGAAGCGCATCATCGCCGAGACAGGCGCAGGCCAGCATGGCGTGGCCAGCGCCACTGTCGCCGCACGGCTGGGCCTGGAATGCGTGGTGTACATGGGCGCCACCGACATCGAGCGGCAGAAGATCAACGTCTACCGCATGAAGCTGCTCGGTGCCACGGTGGTGCCGGTCACCTCCGGCTCGGCCACTCTGAAGGACGCGCTCAACGAAGCCATGCGCGACTGGGTGACCAACGTGCAGGACACCTTCTACATCATCGGCACCGTGGCTGGCCCGGACCCGTATCCGCGCATGGTGCGTGACTTCAACGCCATCGTCGGCCGCGAAGCGCGCGAGCAGATGCTGGCCGAGTACGGTCGCCTGCCCGATGCGATCACCGCCTGCGTGGGCGGCGGCAGCAACGCCATCGGCCTGTTCCATGCCTTCCTCAATGACCGCCAGGTCGAGATCGTCGGCGCCGAAGCGGCCGGCGATGGCATTCACACAGGTCGCCACGCCGCGTCGATTGCCGCCGGTCGTCCTGGCGTACTGCACGGCAACCGCACCTATGTGCTGTGCGACGACGACGGCCAGATCATCGAAACCCATTCGGTGTCAGCCGGCCTGGACTATCCGGGCGTCGGCCCGGAGCACGCGTTCCTGGCCGACAGTGGTCGCGCGCGCTACCTCGGCATCACCGACGACGAGGCGTTGCAGGCGTTCCATCTGCTGGCGCATACCGAGGGTATCCTGCCGGCGCTGGAATCCAGCCATGCGTTGGCGCAGGCAATGAAGCTGGCGCGCGAGCGTCCGCGCGACCAGATCGTGCTGTGCAACCTCTCCGGCCGTGGCGACAAGGACGTGCATACCATCGCCGCGCGCGAAGGGCTGGTGCTGTGAGTTCGCTGCTGCGAAACAGCGGTGTGCTGCTGCTGGCGCTCGGCCTGGCCGCATGCCAACCACCGGAACCGCCGGTGCTGGCACCGGCCGCCAAGGCCACCTCGCAGCCTGCGCAGCAGGCGGCCGCCAACGATGACCTCGACCCGATGGCGCGTACGCCCATCGTCGATCCCCCCTCCGAAGAGGGGGCAAACAGCGATGACGCGCCGGCGGTGGCGTCGGTGGCGCTGGACCACGCCGGTGACGTGCTGGTTGGCCAGCATATGGGTGACCTGAAGTCACTGGGCCCCTGGAAGGCGCAGGGTGCCAAAGAATTCTTCGAAGGCGACTGCGAGTACTACGACGGCAAGGGGCTGCCGCCGGGTGTGTCGATGATGACCGACGACGACCGCGTGGTCCGTTTTGATCTGAAGCCGGGCGATGACCCGGAACTGCCGGTTGAACAGCCGGGACCGTTCGGCGTGCGCATCGGCATGACTCGTGCCCAGGCCATCGCCCAGTTCCCGAAACCGCCGGTGTCCAGCCCGCATGCGTATGACGGTGACCAGGGCGAGTACCTCACCTGGCAGGACCCGGGTTCGGACCTGGGTATCCGCTTGGAACTGTTTGAAGGGAAGGTCACCCGGATGTACTGGGGGACCAGCGATGCAATCGAACTGATTGAAGGATGTGCCTGAGATGCCTGTTTCCCGACTCGATGCCTGTTTCCAGCGCCTGCGCGCACTGCAGCGCAAGGCGCTGATCCCTTTCATCACCGCCGGTGATCCTTCGCTGGAGGCGACCGTGCCGGTGATGCATGCACTGGTCGACGCCGGTGCCGATGTGATTGAGCTGGGCGTGCCGTTCTCCGACCCGATGGCCGACGGTCCGACCATCCAGCGCAGTTCCGAGCGCGCGCTGGCACGCGGTGCCGGCAGCCGCTACGTGCTGCAGGCCGTAGCGCAGTTCCGCGAGCGCGATGCGCAGACCCCGGTGGTACTGATGGGCTACCTGAACCCGGTGGAGATCCATGGTTACGCGGCGTTTGCCAAAGCCGCCGTGGACGCCGGCGTCGACGGTGTGCTGCTGGTCGACCTGCCGCCGGAAGAGGCCGGGGAAGCGCAGCAGGCCTTTGATGCAGCGGGCCTGGCACTGGTGCTGCTGGCCTCGCCGACCACCAGCGAGGCACGCGCCGACAAGCTGCTGGCATTGGCGCGTGGCTACCTCTATTACGTCAGCTTCGCCGGTGTCACCGGTGCCTCCGAGCGGCTGGACAGTGATGCCGCAAGCGCACGGTTGCAGGCCCTGCGCGCGCGCGCCACGGTGCCGGTGGTGGCGGGCTTCGGCATCAAGGATGCGGCCAGTGCCGCGGCCATGGCCCGCCAGGCCGATGGCGTGGTGGTCGGCAGTGCGCTGGTGGCTGCTCTGGCCGAAGCGGGCTCGGTGGAAGAAGCCGCGCAGCGTGCCGGCGCCTTCCTTGCCCCGCTGCGGCAGGCGCTGGACGCGTAGCGGTAGTGCCGGCCGCTGGCCGGCATCCTCCGTACCCGCCTGCGTGCAAGGGCTGCCGGCCAGCGGCCGGCATGACCCAGTACCTAAACGTACGTCCCAGCATGGTTTTTCCAGCCTTCGGCCGGTGGCGCAGGGGGTGCACGGGCAGGGAAAGCGGAGCTAGACTGTCCGCCTTTGCGGCCCTTGGGCCGCCCTGAACGGAAGTGTCCTCCCGCATGAGTTGGCTCAGCAAGTTGATGCCGTCCGGCATCCGCACCGACAACACCCCCAGCAAGAAGCGCAGCGTCCCCGAGGGCCTGTGGGAAAAGTGCAGCAACTGCGGCAGCGCGTTGTACCGGCCGGAGCTGGAAGAGAACCTGGAGGTCTGCCCGAAGTGCGGCCACCACATGGCGATCCGTGCACGTGCGCGCCTGGCGGCGTTGTACGACGCCGACAGCACCACCGAGATCGCTGCGCGCCTGGGCCCAACCGACCTGCTCAAGTTCAAGGACCAGAAGAAGTACAGCGAGCGCATCAAGATCGCGCAGAAGAACACCGGCGAATACGACGCGCTGATCGCCATGCGCGGCCTGCTCAAGGGGCGTGCGCTGGTGGCCTCGTCATTCGACTTCGCCTTCATGGGCGGGTCGATGGGCTCGGTGGTGGGTGAGCGGTTCTCGCTGGCTGCCGAAACCGCGGTCGAGATCGGTGCTCCCTACGTGTGCTTCTCGCAGAGTGGCGGCGCGCGCATGCAGGAAGGCCTGTTCTCGTTGATGCAGATGGCCAAGACCTCGGCGGCGCTGGGCAAGCTGCGTGAAGCGGGCCTGCCGTTCATTTCAGTGCTGACCCACCCGACCACCGGCGGCGTGTCGGCATCGTTTGCGATGCTGGGCGACATCAACATTGCCGAGCCGCACGCATTGATCGGCTTCGCCGGCCCGCGCGTGATCGAACAGACCGTGCGCGAGAAGCTGCCGGAAGGCTTCCAGCGTTCGGAGTTCCTGCTCGAGCACGGCGCCATTGACCAGATCTGCGACCGCCGTGAAATGCGCGACCGTCTCGCCGATCTGCTGGCGATGCTGGGCCGTCAGCCGGCGCCGGAGGTGGCGTGATGGGAAGCCGCAAGTACTTCGGTACTGATGGCATCCGTGGGCGGGTCGGTCAGGGGGTGATCTCAGCCGACTTCGTGCTTCGCCTGGGCAACGCCCTGGGCCGCGTGCTGGTTGCCCAGCGTGGCGAGGACGGGCGCCGGCCGATCGTGATCATCGGCAAGGACACCCGCATCTCCGGTTACATGTTCGAAGCGGCGCTGGAAGCTGGACTGGTCGCCGCCGGCGCCGACGTGCAGCTGCTGGGGCCGATGCCCACCCCGGCCGTGGCATTCCTGACCCGCACGCTGGGCGTGGATGCCGGCATCGTCATCAGTGCTTCGCACAACCCGCATTACGACAACGGCATCAAGTTCTTCTCCGCCCAGGGCGAGAAGCTCGACGATGCCACCGAGCTGGCGCTGGAAGCCGCGCTGGATGTCCCGTTCACCACCGCAGAATCGGAGAAGCTGGGCAAGGCCTCGCGCGCACGTGAGGCGGTTGGCCGCTACATCGAGTTCTGCAAGGCCAGCGTGCCGCGTGCATTCGACCTGCGTGGCGTGCGCCTGGTCCTGGACTGCGCGCATGGGGCCACTTACCAGATCGCACCGCTGCTGTTCCGTGAGCTGGGTGCGGAAGTGATCGGTATCGGTGCTGAACCCAACGGCGTCAACATCAACGCCGGCGTCGGTTCCACCCATATCGACAACCTGGCCGCCAAGGTGCGCGAGACCCGCGCCGATCTCGGCATTGCCTTCGACGGCGACGGCGACCGCGTGCTGATGGCCGACGACCAGGGTAATCCGGTCGATGGTGATGACCTGCTGTACATCCTGGCGCGTGCATGGAAGGACGAAGGCCGCCTGCGCGGTCCGGTGGTCGGTACGCTGATGAGCAACTACGGTGTGGAGAAGGCCTTCGCCGATCTGCAGATTCCGTTCCAGCGCAGCAACGTCGGTGACCGCTACGTGCACCAGGCGTTGATCGAAGGCGGCGGCGTGCTCGGCGGCGAAGCGTCGGGACACCTGCTGTGCCTGGATCGGGCGACCACGGGCGATGGCATCGTCAGCGCGCTGCAGGTGCTGGTGGCGCTGCGCAACAACGGCCAGACCCTGCGCCAGGCGCTGAAGGGGCTGGTGCGGGTGCCGCAGAAGACGGTCAACGTGCGGCTGGGCAATGTCTCGGCCAAGGCCACGGTGCAGGCTGAAAGCGTGCAGTCCGCGCTCGCTGACGCGCAGCAGGCGGTGGCCGGTCGTGGCCGTGCGTTCCTGCGCCCTTCCGGAACCGAGCCGGTGGTGCGGGTCACGGTCGAGGCCGATGACGCGACGCTGATGCAGGACACGCTTGATCGCCTGTCTGCCGCCGTACGCGCGGCCGCCAGCTGAGGCAGCTTGTCATTGCAATGAAAACGCCCCGGCAAGCCGGGGCGTTTTCATTTTCGCGGCTGCTGCACGCTCTGCTCAGGGCCCCGGCAGCATCTTCTTCTGCCGCGCCTTGAAGCCATTGAACAACGGCCCGATCAGCGGGTTGTAGCTCAGCCTGATACGCTTGCGCAGCCAGCTGGCCGGCCGGTTGCGGATGGCGAACCGGTAGATGCGCTCGGGGTCGCCACCGATCACGTTGCGGCCGAAAGGATGGGTGGTGTGCAGATAGCGGAAGCCATGCTCGCGGGCCACCTCGATATGGTCCTGGTCGAAATCGCCATACGGCCAGCACAGCGTGTCCGATACCTCGCCCAGCTTGTCCTGCAGGACCTCGCGCGAAACGGCCAGATCGTGGCTCAGGCCTGCGCGGCGCTGTGCGCGATCGAGGTCATTGCGGCGCAGCCAGCGGGTGTGGGTGTGGGTGTGGCAATGCACTTCGAAGGTGCCGGCGGCAATGCTGGCGCGGGCTTCGCTCCAGCGCATCATCACATCGTCGCTGCGGTCCTGCTCGTAGATCGCCGCTTCGCAGCCACGGTGGTCCGGCGTGGCTGGCAGCGCTGCCCCTTCGATGCCTGCATGCGGACGTTCCGGGCCTTCGCCCATCCACCCGGTGACCACGAACACCACCGCGTGCATGCCGTACTTCTGCAGGATCGGATGCGCATACACCCAGTTGTCCAGGTAGCCGTCGTCGAAGGTAATCACGATCGACTTGCGCGGTACCGGCTTGCCGGCAAGGAAGCCGGCGTACTGGTCCAGCGTCAGCGACGTCCAGCCGTTGCCGGCCAGCCAGGCGATCTGGCTTTCGAAGTTTTCCGGCGACACCGTGATCATGCCGGGTGAAGGGCTGACGTGATGGTGCATCAGCACCGGTACGGTTCGGGCATCAGCCATGTCCCAGCTCCTTCAGCCACTGGTGGTAATAGTGTTCGGTGGTCTCACCGTGACCATCCGGGGTGAAGCGGTGTGCGCTGTGCATCCAGTCCCAGCCGGCGCGGCCCATCTGCCGACGCCGTTGCGGGTCGTCCACCAGCAGGCGCAGGGCGCCGGTCAGGGCTGCATTGTCGCCCAGGCGGGTGAGGATCGCATTGCTGCCATCAACCACCATTTCCGGCACGCCGCCGACCCGGGTAGCCACGATGGGTACGCCGACATAGGCCGCTTCCAGGAATACGGTACCGGCTGCTTCCTTGTGCGAGGCGAGGGCGAAGATGTCGAAGCCGGCCATCAGGCGACAGGCGCCATCGCGGTAGCCCAGCAGGTGCACCTGCGGCTGCACTCCATGCTCGGCGCACAGCGCCTGCAGTCGCTCCATCACCTGTTGGCCATCGCCCACGATGACCAGGTGCAGGTCCGGGTTGGCCTTGCACAATGGCACCATTGCCTGCAGCAGGTCGGCATGGCCTTTGGGCTCGCGCAGCACGGCCACGCAGCCGACGACGATGTCCTGCTCGCCGAAGCCGAGCTCGGCGCGGACTTCGGCGCGGACCTCCTGCAGGCGCTGCCAGGGATTTTCCAGCCGCATGTCGCTCCAGCGCGGCGGCACTGCGATCGGTGGCACGATGCCGATGTGTTCGGCCGGTATGCCACGATCGGCCAGCAGTTGCTTGACGAAGCTGCTGACCGTCAGCACCCGGTGCGGCAGCCTGGTATAGGTCAGCAGTGAATTGACCGGGCTCATCAGATGGCGCGAGCGCACCACCAGCGGCGTACCGCCCAGGCGCGCACCGGCAGCGGCGATCAATGCATCACGGCGGCTGGTGGTATTGACCACGTCGTAGCGCTCGCGGCGCACCAGCCGTGACACCGACCAGATGCCGCGCAGCAGGCGGGCGAGCCCGCCCATTCGCAATGTGTGCACGGTGAAGCCGTCATCCCGCGCCAGTTTGGCCAGCCGTGCGTCCGGCTGGCACAGCAGCGACACATCATGGCCGCGTGCACGCATCACCTGCATGTGGCGGAAGATGTAGATCTCCTGCCCGCCCATTCCCTTGGCGGCTTCGGTATGCAGGATGCGCAACGGACGGTACATGCAGGATGATCCTTGAGGGTCAGCGGTTGCGGAAGCGGGTCAGTGCTTCCCATGCGGAGCGGACGGCGGCGGCGTCCGGGACCTGCTGCGGCAGCGGGCGATAGTGAAGGTCAAGCGCGGTTGCGTTGCCGAATTTGTCGAACACGTAGATGGCGTCGCCGTGGCGGACCGCACGTTGCGACCAGCTTTCCACCACCAGTGCACGTTCGCCGGCGGGTTCGGCCAGCAGGTCCTGGCCGGTGCTGAAATCGGTCAGCGCGTTCTCGCAGCCCAGCGCGTGGCGCATCAGGGTGGGCACCCAGTCTTCGTGGGAGCTGGTCCGGGTTTCATGGCCGCTGGCCTGGCCCGGCCAATGCAGCACGAACGGCACCTGCAGCTGGTAGTCGGAGAAGTTGCCGTTGTGGCCCCAGTAGTTCAGCTTGAGGTCGTTGAATTCTTCGGCATGGTCACCGGTGACCAGCACGATGGTGTCCTGCTCCAGGCCCTGTGCTCGCAGGTCCTCCAGCAGCGAGCCGAGCACGCTGTCGGCGTAGTGCACGGCAGTGCGGTAGCGGTTGAGCTCTGGCGTCGGGTCGTGGTCCGGGCCGAATTTCAGGAAGTCGATCTCCTTGGCCATCGGTGTGGCCACCGGCGGGTAGCTGTCGGGCAGGTGGTAGCCGGCGTGGGTGGAGTCGAGGAACACGAAGCCGAACCACGGGTGCTGCGCGGCCTGGCTGGTGCGGATGTCTTTCTGCAGCGCGGCGACGATGGCCGCATCACGCCTGTCAGGCGTCAGGGTGGATGGACCCTGATGCAGCTGGTCGCGCACGTCGGCGAAAGCCGTGCGGTCGAATTCGGGGCTGTAAAGCGGCGCACTGCCATACAGGTGCAGGTCGTAGCCCTGTTGGCCCAGCACCTGGAACAGCTGCGAACCGCGCTGCTCGTCGAGCATGCTCTGCCAGTAGCCGCCAGGCAGGCCGTAGAGCAGGCCGAACAGGCCATAGCGGGTGGCATTGCCGGTGCTGAAGTGATGGTCGTATACGCGCGAAACCTGTGCCAGTGCCGAGGCATTGGGCATCAGCTGGGGGGTCAGGGCGTCGTGGCGCAGCGACTCCAGCACCACCATCAGTACGTTGGGGCGGTGCGGATTCTGGCAGCGCAGTGGCTGCAGCGGATACAGCAGCTGGGCGTGGCGCGGATCGGGCAGGCCGGCCTGCTGTTCGCCGACCACGCCAAGCCTGCGCATGAAGCTCTTGGCGGTGATCGGCTGTGCCCACGGCAGGTAGTTCCACTGCGCAATCACATCGCGGTCGCCACGGGCGTCGTAGTAGGCCGTGGCGACCTGCCCACCGGCCATCAGCAGCGCGACCACCGACCAGGCCTGCAGCATCGTGCGCCGGCGGGGCAGGGTCGGCAGCAGCTTCCAACAGGCCCAGGCCAGCAGGCCCTCGGCCGTGAAGATGGCAGACACCAGCAGGCCAGCCTGCAGCCAGGTTTTCCAGGACAGCGCCACCTGATCGTGCAGCGCGCCACCGAACACCATGTTCACCACCATGGCATTGAGGTGGAAGCGATACAGTGTGAAAACCTTGGCATCGACCAGCAGCAGGCACAGCCACAGGCCCTGCAGCAGCACGGCACTGACACTCAGAGTGCGTGCGCTGCGCGGCCAAAGGCCCAGCAGCAGCGGCAACAGACCGGCCAGCGCTCCGAATGCCAGGAGATGGCCGGGCAAGGCCACGGACAGGTAAACCAGGCCGATTGCGCCACCAGGATTGTCGGCCAGCGGCACGTTCCCAAGGGTGATGGCCGCGGCCAGGATCGCGTTTCCGGCCACGAACAGCGACCACCACGCCAGCCGACGCCAGCGGCGGGCGGTTTCTGCTGGGGGCGCGGTGTCGGCGGGAACGGTGGGCATGGTGCGGGCGGGTTCAGGTGGATGGAAGAAGCGCACGGCACCAACGTGATTGAATCGTTAAATGTGCTCGGGTCGCGCATTGTATCGGTTTGTTTCCTTGTATCGAGTCGCGTTCGCCGGGCGATCTGTCACAATGTTCAGGCGGGCCATGAATGCGCTGGCCCGTTCAGACCCAACGACAAGCCAGGAACCGCTGTGAGCCAGATCCCGACCCTCGATATCACCCGTTTCGACAGCGACCGCGAAGCCTTTGTGGCCGAGCTGGGCGCGGCCTACCGCCAATGGGGATTCGCGGGCATCCGCAACCACGGCATCCCGCAGGCCGACATCGACGCCGCCTACGGTGCCTTCAAGGCCTTCTTTGCCCTGCCGGATGAAGTCAAGCGCAAGTACCACGTGGCCGGCAGCGGCGGCGCTCGCGGCTACACTCCGTTCGGCGTGGAAACCGCCAAGGGTTCCAAGCACTTCGACCTGAAGGAGTTCTGGCACATCGGTCGCGAGATCGCCGACGACTCCAAGTACCGTGACGTGATGGCGCCGAACCTGTGGCCGACCGAGGTCGAGGGCTTCCGTGAGCGCGGTTACGGCCTGTACCAGGCGCTGGACAACCTGGGTTCGCGCGTGCTGTCGGCGCTGGCCCTGCACATCGGCCTGCCGGAGACCTTCTTCGCCGACAAGACCAACTTCGGCAACTCGATCCTGCGCCCGATCCATTACCCGCCGATCACCACCGACGACATCCCGAACGTACGTGCCGGTGCACATGGCGACATCAACTTCATCACCCTGTTGGTGGGCGCAAGCGCCGCGGGTCTGGAAGTGCAGTCGCATGAGGGCGAGTGGGTGCCGTTCACCTCGGACGCGGACACCATCGTGGTCAACATCGGCGACATGCTGCAGCGCCTGACCAACCACGTGTATCCCTCGACCATCCATCGTGTGGTCAACCCTCCGGGTGAGCTGGCCCGCCAGCCGCGTTACTCGGTGCCGTTCTTCCTGCACCCGAACCCGGATTTCCTGATCGACGTGCTGCCCTCGTGCATCACCCCGGAAAACCCGAGCCGGTACCCGGAGCCGATCACCGCCCATGGCTTCCTCGAAGAACGCCTGCGCGAGATCAAGCTGAAGTAAATGAAAAAGCCGCCGAAAGGCGGCTTTTTCATTACGGGTAGCGCCGGGCCATGCCCGGCGAGCGCAGCGGAGGGTGTTCGGCAGGGTTGCACCCTGCACCCGCCAAAGCCAAAGCCAAAGCCAAAGCGGCTCTGG
>NZ_SRHZ01000056.1 GCF_004684085.1 Stenotrophomonas maltophilia | reverse complement strand
CCATGGGTGAGGGCGCTTTGCTTGCGAAGCACTGCTTCGCAAGCGCCCGAACGCCCAGCCGCCAGCGGCTGGGCCGGCCTGGGGGTTCACGGCGTCCCTCGCCAGTCCTACCCGCCCGGCCGACCCCACAAATCCAGCCGGGGCTCTCCGCGACCAACCCCACCCTCGCCACGAGGGGCTGCGTCGTTGGCTGAAAATCCATGTAACCGCTTACAAAGAAACGGATTTTTGCCGCAACGGGTATCATGACCGGCTGATTTCACACAGGAGCCACCCGCTCATGCGCCGCAAGATCGTCGCCGGAAACTGGAAGCTGCACGGCAGCCGTCAATTCGCCAATGAACTGCTGGGGCAGGTAGCCGCCGGGCTGCCGCTGGAGGGGGTGGACGTGGTGATCCTGCCGCCGCTGCCCTACCTGGGTGAGCTGGTCGAGGACTTCGGCGAAACCGGCCTGGCCTTCGGTGCACAGGACGTGAGCAGTAATGAGAAGGGGGCCTACACCGGTGAGGTCTGCGCGGCGATGCTGGTCGAGGTCGGTGCCCGCTATGGCCTGGTCGGCCATTCCGAGCGCCGCCAGTACCACCACGAAAGCAGCGAGCTGGTCGCGCGCAAGTTCGCTGCCGCCCAGCATGCCGGTCTGGTGCCGGTGCTGTGCGTGGGCGAGACCCTGGAGCAGCGCGAGGCCGGGCAGACCGAGGCGGTCATCGCCAGCCAGCTGGCGCCGGTGCTGGAGCTGGTCGGTGCGGCCGGTTTCGCAAAGGCCGTGGTTGCCTATGAGCCGGTCTGGGCCATCGGTACCGGCCGTACCGCCAGCAAGGAACAGGCGCAGCAGGTGCACGCGTTCATTCGTGGCGAAGTGGCGCGTATCGATGCTAGAATTGCTGATTCACTGCCCATTGTTTACGGCGGTAGCGTGAAGCCCGACAATGCCGGGGAACTGTTCGCGCAGCCGGATGTCGATGGTGGGCTGGTCGGTGGCGCCTCCCTGGTGGCCGCGGACTTCCTGGCCATCGCAAGGGCGGCGGCCGCGAACTAATCCTAGAAGTATTGTCCGAGGGCGGTTTTCAATGCTGATGTTGATCCTCAATGTCGTCTACGTGCTGGTCGCTGTGGCCATGATCGCGCTGATCCTGATGCAGCGTGGTTCGGGTGCGGCGGCGGGTTCGGGCTTTGGCGCCGGTGCCTCGGGTACGGTGTTCGGTGCGCGCGGCGCTTCGAACTTCCTGTCCAAGTCGACCAAGTGGCTGGCGGTTGTGTTCTTCGGCATCAGCCTCTTCATGGCCTGGTATGCCGGTCACGGCAGCCGCCCGGCGGCCGAGCAGGATCTGGGCCTGATGTCCGCCCCGGTGGCGGCCGCTCCCGCGGCTCCGGCGGGTGAATTGCCGGCCGTTCCGAAGGCCGATGCGGTCCCGGCGGCCCCGGTTCCGGCCGCGAATGTGCCGGCTCAGGCGGAATCTTCGGTTTCTGGTGAAGAAAAGCCTTCGGAAGGCTCCCAGAAACACTGAAGCCGGTTACAATACGCGGCGCATCGGGAAGATAGTCTGATGTGATCGTTTGCCCAGGTGGCGGAATTGGTAGACGCACTACCTTGAGGTGGTAGCGACTTAGGTCGTAGGGGTTCGAGTCCCCTCTTGGGCACCATTTGTAAGTAAAGCGGGTTCGTCTGGCGCGCAAGGCGCCAGGCAGATTCCCGTCCACTCCCCCATGCCAAAGCGCCTGCAGGCGCAGCGGCAGAGGCAAGAGAGAATCGCTGTGCTGGCCGAATATTTGCCGTCTCTGCTGTTTCTGATCGTTGCCACCGGTATTGGCATTACGCTGATGCTGGTTGGTCGATTCCTCGGTCCCCGCCGCCCCGATCTGGAAAAGCTGTCGCCGTATGAGTGCGGCTTCGAAGCCTTCGAAGACGCGCGCATGAAGTTCGACGTGCGCTACTACCTGATCGCGATCCAGTTCATCGTCTTCGACCTGGAAATCATCTTCATCGTGCCGTGGACCCAGGTCTTCATGGAATTGGGCGCGCGTTCGCTCGTCACCATGGGCCTGTTCGTCGGCATGCTGTTCCTCGGTTTCATTTACGTCTGGAAGAAGGGAGCGCTGGAATGGGAGTGATTCAGACTCTCGATGGGCTCATGAACAATCCGACGCCGGAAGGCCGGGTTGATGACATCCTGCGGCCGGAAGGCGACAACCCGCTGCTGGAAAAGGGCTTCGTCACCACCAGCGTCGACGCATTGCTGAACTGGGCGCGTACCGGTTCGATGTGGCCGATGACCTTTGGTCTGGCCTGCTGCGCGGTCGAGATGATGCATGCCGGTGCCGCGCGCCTGGACCTTGACCGCTACGGCGTGGTGTTCCGCCCGTCGCCGCGCCAGTCCGACGTGATGATCGTGGCCGGTACCCTGGTCAACAAGATGGCTCCGGCGCTGCGCAAGGTCTACGACCAGATGCCGGACCCGAAGTGGGTCATCTCGATGGGCAGCTGCGCCAACGGCGGTGGTTACTACCACTACTCCTATTCTGTGGTGCGCGGCTGTGATCGCGTGGTGCCGGTGGACGTCTATGTCCCGGGTTGCCCGCCGACCGCCGAGGCGCTGGTGTACGGGATCCTGCAGCTGCAGAAGAAGATCTGGCGTACACAGACCATCGCCCGCTGACCCCTTCACCTGACAAGAGCGCGCCAAGCCCCCATGGCAGAGCAAGCATCCTTCATCGACCGACTCTCCGCACGTTTCGCAGGTGCGAAGGTCATCGTGGTCGAACCCCGCGGCGAAGTGACGCTGGAAGTGCCTGCCGCCGAGTGGCACGCCACCGCCCTGGCGCTGCGTGACGAGTTTGGTTTCGAACAGGCCGTGGATCTCTGCGGCGTCGACTACCTCGGTTATGGCTCCGACGAATGGGACACCGCTGACGTGTCCTCGCAGGGCTTCAGCCGTGGCGTCGAAGGCAAGGCCCAGGGCCGCTTCGCGTGGGGCGAGTTCCCCACCGAGGAAAACGGCGCCGACGGTGCCCGCCCGCAGCACATGCCGACCCAGCGTTTTGCCGTGGTCGCCCAGCTGCGTTCGTACCAGCACAACCTGATGATGCACCTGCGCTGCTTCGCACCTGACGAAGCACTGCCGGTGGTGTCCTCGCTGACCGGCATCTGGCCGGGCCTGAACTGGTTCGAGCGTGAAGCGTTCGACCTGTACGGCGTGATCTTCGAAGGCCACCCGGACCTGCGCCGGATCCTGACCGACTACGGTTTCGTCGGCCATCCGTTCCGCAAGGACTTCCCGCTGATCGGCAATGTCGAAGTCCGCTACGACGAAGAAAAGAAGCGCGTGATCTACGAACCGGTCACCTCGGTGGAGCCGCGTGTCGGCGTGCCGCGCGTGATCCGCGACGACGCCCGCCTGCAGACCGCAGCCGGTGAGCGCGCGCAGGAGGCAGTGAAGTGAGCCACGTACACCAGGCCGGCGAAGCGTTCGCCAGCAGCCCGGCCGAGAGCCGGCAGGAAATCCGCAACTACACCATGAACTTCGGCCCGCAGCATCCGGCCGCGCATGGCGTGCTGCGCCTGATCCTGGAAATGGACGGCGAAACCATCATGCGCGCCGACCCGCACGTGGGTCTGCTGCACCGTGGTACCGAAAAGCTGGCCGAGTCCAAGCCATTCAACCAGTCGATCGGTTACATGGATCGCCTGGATTACGTGTCGATGATGTGCAACGAGCACGCCTACGTGCGCTCGATCGAGACCCTGATGGGCATCGAGGCGCCGGAGCGCGCGCAGTACATCCGCACCCTGTTCGATGAAATCACCCGCATCCTGAACCACCTGATGTGGCTGGGTTCCAACGCGCTCGACCTGGGTGCGATGGCGGTGATGCTGTACGCCTTCCGCGAGCGCGAAGAGCTGATGGACTGCTATGAAGCGGTTTCCGGCGCGCGCATGCATGCGGCGTACTACCGTCCGGGCGGTGTCTACCGCGACCTGCCGGACCACATGCCGAAGTACAAGGAATCGCGCTGGCACAAGGGCAAGGCCCTGAAGAACCTCAACGCTGCCCGCGAAGGTTCGCTGCTGGACTTCCTGGAGAATTTCACCAATGAATTCCCGGGTCGCGTCGACGAATACGAAACCCTGCTGACCGACAACCGTATCTGGAAGCAGCGTACGGTTGGCATCGGCGTGGTGACCCCGGAGCTGGCCCACCAGTGGGGCATGACCGGCGTGATGCTGCGCGGCTCGGGCATCGCCTGGGACCTGCGCAAGAAGCGTCCGTATGCCAAGTACGATGCCGTCGATTTCGACATCCCGCTGGGCAAGGAAGGCGACTGCTACGACCGTTACCTGGTCCGCATCGCCGAAATGCGCGAGTCCAACCGCATCATCAAGCAGTGCGTGGCGTGGCTGAAGGCCAACCCGGGCCTGGTCATGGTCAAGAACTTCAAGGTTGCTCCGCCCAAGCGCGAGGACATGAAGGACGACATGGAAGCGCTGATCCACCACTTCAAGCTGTTCAGCGAAGGCTATTGCGTGCCGGCCGGTGAAACCTACGCGGCAGTGGAAGCGCCCAAGGGCGAGTTCGGCTGCTACCTGGTCTCCGATGGCGCCAACAAGCCGTTCCGCGTGCACCTGCGTGCGCCGGGCTTCGCCCACCTGTCCTCGATCGATTCGATCGTGCGCGGCCACATGCTGGCCGACGTGGTGGCGATGATCGGTACCTACGATCTGGTGTTCGGCGAGGTTGACCGGTAATGCCGTCCGCCACGCCAACGCCCGCTGAAGGCAGCCGGCGCAAGCCGGCGCCGCAGTTTCTGCAATTTCACGTTATGCATTTCGCTGAGGTCGGCCGATGAAGGCGACAGGTAATTTCGAGGCGGCGCGCGACGTCGACCCGATGGTGGTGCTGAGCGACAAGACGCGCGCTCACATCGATCACTGGCTGTCCAAGTTCCCGCCGGACCGCAAGCGCTCTGCCGTGCTGCAGGGGCTGCATGCGGCCCAGGAGCAGAACGAGGGCTGGTTGACCGACGAGCTGATCGCCGGCGTAGCCAAGTATCTCGACCTGCCGCCGGTGTGGGCCTACGAGGTCGCCAGCTTCTACTCGATGTTCGAGACCGAGAAGGTGGGCCGCAACAACGTGGCCATCTGCACCAACATCAGCTGCTGGCTCAATGGCGCCGAGGACATCGTCCGCCATTGCGAGAAGAAGCTGGGCATCAAGCACGGTGAATCCACCGCCGATGGCCGCGTCTACCTCAAGCGCGAGGAAGAGTGCCTCGCTGGCTGCGGTGGCGCACCGATGATGGTTATCAACGGTCACTACCATGAGCGTCTGACCCTGGAAAAGGTCGACGAGCTGCTGGACGGGCTGGAGTAAGGGCATGGCACATCACCACGAATCCAAGGGTCCGGTCGGCCCCGCGCCGCTGCCGCACCAGGTGGTCTATACCACCCTGCATTACGACACCCCGTGGTCGTACGAAAGCTACCTGAAGACCGGTGGCTATGCCGCCCTGCGCAAGATCCTCGAAGAGAAGATCCCGCCGGAGCAGGTCATCGAAATGGTCAAGGCATCGGGCCTGCGCGGCCGCGGTGGCGCGGGCTTCCCGACCGGCCTGAAGTGGTCCTTCATGCCCAAGGGCAACATGCAGAAGTACATCCTCTGCAACTCGGACGAATCCGAGCCGGGCACCTGCAAGGATCGCGACATCCTGCGCTACAACCCGCATTCGGTGGTGGAGGGCATGGCGATCGCCTGCTACGCCACCGGTTCGACCGTGGGCTACAACTACCTGCGCGGTGAGTTCCACCACGAGCCGTTCGAGCACTTCGAACAGGCCCTGGCCGATGCCTATGCAAACGGCTGGCTGGGCAAGAACGTGATGGGCTCGGGCGTGGACATCGACATCTACGGTGCGCTGGGCGCCGGCGCGTACATCTGCGGCGAAGAAACCGCACTGATGGAGTCGCTGGAAGGCAAGAAGGGCCAGCCGCGTTACAAGCCGCCGTTCCCGGCCAACTTTGGCCTCTACGGCAAGCCGTCGACGATCAACAACACCGAAACCTACGGTTCGGTGCCGGCGATCATCCGCAACGGTCCGGAGTGGTTCAAGGGCCTGAGCCTGACCGCCAATGGCGGCCCGAAGTGCTTCTCGGTGTCCGGCTGCGTGCAGAACGGTGGCAACTTCGAAGTGCCGCTGGGCACCACCTTCCATGACCTGCTGCAGATGGCCGGTGGCCTGCGCCCGGGCCGCACGCTGAAGGGCGCGATCCCGGGCGGCGTGTCGATGCCGGTGCTGACCGCGGCCGAGCTGAAGGACCTGCCGATGGACTACGACACCATCCGTGCGTTGGGCTCCGGCCTGGGTTCGGGGGCGATCGTGGTGCTCGACGACAGCGTCTGCTGCGTCAAGTTCGCCTGCCGCATCAGCCAGTTCTTCCACAAGGAATCCTGTGGCCAGTGCACCCCGTGCCGTGAAGGTACCGGCTGGATGCACCGTGTGCTGGAGCGCATCGTCGCCGGCAAGGCCACGATGGAAGACCTGCACCAGCTGAAGGCCGTGGCCGGCCAGATCGAAGGCCACACCATCTGTGCGTTCGGTGAAGCGGCTGCATGGCCCATCCAGGGTTTCCTGCGCCAGTTCTGGGACGAATTCGAGTACTACATCGTCAACGGTCATTCGATGGTTGACGGCAAGAAGGTGGAGGCAGCCGCCGCATGAGCGCGCAACCCGTAAACCCGAGCGTGCCACCGGATCACGTGACCATCGAAATCGATGGCAAGTCGCTGGTCGTGCCCAAGGGTTCGATGATCATCCAGGCGGCCGACAAGGCCGGCATTTCGATTCCGCGCTTCTGCTACCACGAGAAGCTGCCGATCGCTGCCAACTGCCGCATGTGCCTGGTGGACGTGGAGAAGTCGCCGAAGCCGGCGCCGGCCTGCGCCACCCCGGTGATGGACGGCATGAAGGTCGCCACCCGTAGTGAGAAGGCGCTCAAGTTCCAGCGTTCGGTGATGGAGTTCCTGCTCATCAACCACCCGCTGGATTGCCCGATCTGCGATCAGGGCGGTGAGTGCGAGCTGCAGGACGTGTCGCTGGGCTATGGCCGTTCGGTCAGCCGCTTCAACGAACGCAAGCGCGTGGTGCCGGACGAGGACATGGGTCCGCTGGTCGCCACCGAGATGACCCGCTGCATCCAGTGCACCCGCTGCGTCCGCTTCACCGCCGATGTTGCCGGTACCTACGAACTGGGTGGCATGTACCGCGGTGAAAACCTGCAGATCGGTACCTTCGACGGCAAGCCGCTGACCACCGAGCTGTCCGGCAACGTCGTCGACGTCTGCCCGGTCGGCGCGCTGACCAACAAGGTGTTCCAGTTCCGCGCCCGCCCGTGGGAACTGACCGCCCGTGAATCGCTGGGCTACCACGACGCGATGGGTTCGAACCTGTTCCTGCACGTGCGTCGCGGCGAAGTGCTGCGCACCGTGCCGCGCGACAACGAAGCCGTGAACGAGTGCTGGCTGTCCGACCGTGACCGCTACTCGCACCAGGGGCTGTACAGCGAAGACCGTGCGGTCAAGCCGCTGCGCAAGGTCAATGGCGAGTGGAAGGAAGTGAGCTGGGCTGAAGGCCTGGCCGCGGCCGCCGAGATCCTCAAGGCCAACCAGGGCGACAACCTGGGCGTGCTGGTGCATCCGTCCACCTCCAACGAGGAAGGCGCGCTGCTGGCCCGCCTGGCCAAGGGCCTGGGCTCGAGCAACATCGACCACCGCATCAACAACCGCGATTTCTCCGACGCCGCAACCGCCGAAGTGTTCGGCCTGCCGCTGGCCGAGATCGAAGGCGCCGACCGCATCGTCGTTCTGGGCAGCAACATCCGCCACGAACTGCCGCTGCTGCACGCCCGCCTGCGCAAGGCGCAGACCACCAACGGCGCGAAGATCCACGTCGTCAATCCGGTGGACTTCGACTTTGCCTTCAGCGTTGCCGGCAAGCAGATCGTCGCACCGTCGCAGTTCGTCGACGCGCTGGCCAACGCCGAGCTGCGCTCGGCAGTGCAGGGCGGCAACAACACCGTGCTGATCGTCGGTGGCATCGCCGAAAACCACCCGCAGGCTGCCGCGATCCGCGCCGCCGCGCGTGACTTCGCTGCCGCTACCGGTGCCAAGCTGTGCCGCATCCCGCAGGGCGCCAACGCCGTGGGCCTGGCCCGCGCCGGCGTGCTGCCGGCCGGCAAGGACGTCGCCGCGATGCTGGCGCAGCCGCGCCAGGCCTACGTGGTGTACGGCCTGGAGCCGGGCCTGGACTTCGCTGATGCACCTGCTGCGCGCAAGGCGCTGGTCGGTGCCAAGGTGGTGGCCTTCAGCCAGTTCGCCTGCGTCTCTACCCGTGATGTGGCCGACGTGATCCTGCCGATCGGTGCGCTGCCGGAAATCGACGCCACCCTGACCAACCTCGATGGTCGCGAGCAGTCGGCACGTGCCGGCGGCAAGCTGCCGGGCGAGGCGCGTGAAGGCTGGCGCGTGCTGCGCGCCCTGGGCGGCGACCTGGCCCTGGCCGGTTTCGAGTTCACTGACCTGGCCGGCCTGCGCGCCAGCCTGGCCCCGGTGTCGGTCACCGTTGCCGCGTCGGCGCAGCCGGTGGTTGCCAGCGAAGGCCTGGAAGTAGCTTCGACCGCCGCGATCTACCGCACCGATGCGGTGGTCCGTCGTGCGCCGGCGCTGCAGTCGCATCCGCTCAACAACGCCCCGCGCATCGTGCTCAACGCTGAAGATGCCGCTCGCCTGCAGCTGCAGGATGGGCAGATGGCCAAGGTCGGCACCGATGCCGGCAAGGCCACTCTGCCGGTGGTGGTCGACGCCCGCGTCGCTGCGGGTTCGGTCTGGATTGAATCGGGCCACGGCGCGACCGCGCCGCTGGGTGCCGCTCGCGTAACGGTGGTGGCTGCATGAACGAATTGCTGTTGAACGCGGTCGACCCGCTGCACCAGTGGCTGCTGGGCCTCGGTGATATCGGCGCGCTGATCTGGATCATCCTGAAGATCCTGGTGATCACCGTCCCGGTGATCATCTCGGTGGCCTTCTATGTGGTCTGGGAACGCAAGCTGATCGGCTGGATGCACGTCCGCCACGGCCCGATGTACGTGGGCATGGGCATCTTCCAGGCCTTCGCCGACGTCTTCAAGCTGCTGTTCAAGGAAGTCCTGCAGCCGAGCAGCGCCAACAAGGCGATCTTCCTGCTGGCGCCGCTGATCACCCTGGCCCCGGCGTTCGCTGCCTGGTCGGTGGTGCCCTTCGATTCGCAGATCGTGCTGTCCAACGCCAACGCCGGCCTGCTGTACCTGCTGGCGATGACCTCGCTGGGCATCTACGGCATCATCCTGGCCGGTTGGGCATCCAACTCGAAGTATGCGTTCCTGGGTGCGATGCGCGCCTCGGCGCAGATGATCAGCTACGAAATCGCCATGGGCTTCGCCCTGGTCGGCGTGATGATCGCGTCGGGCAGCCTGAACCTGAGCAACATCGTGATGGCGCAGGCCGGTAATTCCGGTTTCTTCGACTGGTTCCTGGTCCCGCTGTTCCCGCTGTTCGTCATCTACTGGGTGTCGGGCGTGGCGGAAACCAACCGCGCGCCGTTCGACGTGGTGGAAGGCGAATCGGAAATCGTCGCTGGCCACATGGTCGAGTACTCGGGCGGTGCCTTCGCCCTGTTCTTCCTGGCCGAATACGCGAACATGATCCTGATCAGCTTCCTGATCTCGATCTTCTTCCTCGGCGGCTGGCTGAGCCCGATCCAGGGCTGGGTCAACCCGGGCGATATCTCGCCGCTGGTCGACTGGATCTGGAAGGGCGGTGCGCCGTGGCTGTTCGTCAAGGTGTTCTTCTTCGCCAGTGCCTACATCTGGTTCCGTGCCAGCTTCCCGCGCTTCCGCTATGACCAGATCATGCGCCTGGGCTGGAAGGTCTTCATTCCGCTGGCCATTCTGTGGATCGCGGTTACCGCCGTCATGGTGTTCTTCGGCGTGATTCAAAAGGGCGTCTAAGTGATGAACAGGATTACCCATTACTTCAAGAGCCTGCTGCTGCTCGAACTGCTGGGCGGCCTTTGGCTGACGCTGAAGTACAGCTTCAAGCCCAAGTACACGATGATGTACCCGATGGAGAAGTTCCCGCAGTCGCCGCGCTTCCGTGGCCTGCACGCGCTGCGCCGTTATCCCAACGGTGAAGAGCGCTGCATCGCCTGCAAGCTGTGCGAAGCGGTGTGCCCGGCGCTGGCCATCACCATCGACTCGGCCAAGCGCGAGGACGGCACCCGCCGTACCACCCGCTACGACATCGACCTGTTCAAGTGCATCTTCTGCGGCTTCTGTGAAGAAAGCTGCCCGGTGGACTCGATCGTCGAAACCCACATCCTCGAGTACCACTTCGAGAATCGTGGCGAAAACATCGTTACCAAGCCGCAGCTGCTGGCCCTGGGCGACCGTCTCGAGTCCGAGATCGCCGAGCGTCGTGCCGCCGATGCCGCTTACCGCTGAGGTCGAGAGATGGATTGGGTAAATATCGCTTTCTGGGTCTTCGCCATCGCGGCAACGGTTTCGGCCGGTGCGGTGATCAGCGTGCGCAATCCGGTGCACGCCGTTCTGTGCCTGGTGCTGACCTTCTTCTCCATCGCCTGCGTCTGGCTGCTGGTCGGCGCCGAGTTCCTCGGCGTGGCACTGGTGCTGGTGTATGTCGGCGCGGTGATGGTGCTGTTCCTGTTCGTGGTGATGATGCTCGACATCGATCCCACCAAGATGCGTGAGGGCTGGGTGCGCTACCTGCCGGTCGGTCTCATCGTTGCCGTGGCGATGCTGGTGCAGATGCTGATCCTGATCGGCGTGAAGGGCAGGGCGGTCACCCCGTTCCCGGCCGACAACGCCGCCGCGCTCGCCGCTGACAGCTCCAACGTCACCTGGCTGGCCCGTACGCTGTTCACTGAATACCTGCTGCCGTTCGAGTTCGCTGCGGTCATCCTGACCGTGGCCGTGGTTGCCGCCGTGATGCTGACCCTGCGCCGCCGTACCGGCGTGAAGAGCCAGAACCCGGGTGAGCAGACCATGGTCAAGGCCGACCAGCGCCTGCGCATGGTCAAGATGGGCGCCGAAGTACCGGTCGTGCACAGCAACAGCAAGCCGGCCACCGGCGAGGAGACCCAGCCGTGATTACCCTTGGCCACATGCTTGCGCTGGGCGCGGTGCTGTTCGCCATCAGCCTGGCCGGCATCTTCCTCAACCGGAAGAACGTCATCGTCCTGCTGATGTCGATCGAACTGATGCTGCTGTCGGTGAACGTCAATTTCGTCGCGTTCTCGCGTCAGCTGGGCGATCCGTCCGGCCAGCTGTTCGTGTTCTTCATCCTGACCGTCGCCGCCGCGGAAGCCGCCATCGGCCTGGCGATCCTGGTGACCCTGTTCCGTACCCGACGCACGATCAATGTCGGCGAAGTCGATTCGTTGAAGGGCTGATCCACAGATGGAAATCACTCTCTCCAAGAGTCTGTTGATCGCAGTGGTGCTTGCACCGCTGTTCGGCAGCATCATCGCCGGCCTGTTCGGTCGCCAGGTCAAGCGCTTCGGCGCACAGACCATCACCATCCTCGGCGTCGCGGTGGCCTGCGGGCTGTCGATGTACACGCTCTACCAGTTGATGTGGGGCGGTGCGCAGCCGTTCAACCAGAACATCTACACGTTCTTCGAAGTCGGCCAGTACTCGGCCCACGTCGGTTTCATGGTCGACAAGCTGACCGCGATGATGATGGTGGTGGTGACCTTCGTGTCGCTGCTGGTCCACATCTACACGATCGGCTACATGCAGGACGACCCGGGCTACCAGCGGTTCTTCAGCTACATCTCGCTGTTCACCTTCTCGATGCTCACCCTGGTGATGAGCAACAACTTCCTGCAGCTGTTCTTCGGCTGGGAAGCGGTGGGCCTGGTGTCGTACCTGCTGATCGGCTTCTGGTTCAAGCGCCCGACCGCGATCTTCGCCAACATGAAGGCGTTCCTGGTCAACCGCGTCGGTGACTTCGGCTTCCTGCTGGGCATCGCCGGCGTGCTGTGGGTGTTCGGTACCCTGGATTACTCGCAGGTGTTCTCGCAGGCCGGCATGCTGGCTGACCCGCGCGCCCAGCTGCAGATCTGGGACGGCACCATGTTCGGCATGCAGCTGCTGAACGAGCCGGTGATCTGGTCGATCGCCACCGTCATCTGCATCTGCCTGTTCATCGGTGCCATGGGCAAGTCGGCCCAGGTTCCGCTGCACGTGTGGCTGCCGGATTCGATGGAAGGCCCGACCCCGATCTCGGCACTGATCCACGCCGCGACGATGGTAACCGCCGGTATCTTCATGGTCACCCGCATGTCGCCGCTGTTCGAGCTGTCGCAGACCGCGCTGAACTTCATCCTCTTCATCGGTGCCACCACCGCGTTCTTCACCGGCCTGATCGGCATCGTGCAGAACGACATCAAGCGCGTTGTTGCGTACTCCACGCTGTCGCAGCTGGGCTACATGACGGTTGCGCTGGGCGTGTCGGCGTACTCGGCCGCCGTGTTCCACCTGATGACCCATGCCTTCTTCAAGGCGCTGCTGTTCCTGGGTGCCGGCTCGGTCATCATCGCGATGCACCACGAGCAGGACATGCGCAAGATGGGCGGCCTGCGCAAGTACATGCCGATCACCTTCGTCACCATGTGGATCGGTACGCTGGCCCTGGTCGGTACGCCGTTCTTCTCCGGCTTCTACTCGAAGGACACCATCATCGAGGCCGCCGAGATCCACGCGCACATGCAGAACAGCTGGGTGGCCACCTATGGCTACTGGGCCGTGCTGGGTGGCGTGCTTGTGACCAGCTTCTACAGCTTCCGCCTGCTGTTCCTGACCTTCCACGGCAAGGAGCGCTTCCGCGACGCGCATGATGATCACGGCCATGGCCATGACGATCACCACGCCGCTGACGCCCACCATGCGGATGCCCACCACGGCGATGCGCATGACGACCACGGCCATGGCCACGGTCCGCATGAGCCGCACGAAACCCCGTGGGTGGTGACCCTGCCGCTGATCCTGCTGGCCATCCCCTCGATCGCCATCGGTTTCTTCAGCATCGGTCCGATGCTGCATGGCACCGACTGGGCGGGTCACCATGCCCACGCGGCGATCAAGGGCCAGGCGCAGACGTTCTTCACCGGTGTCGTGGACTTCTACGATCCGGCCAAGAACACCGTCGCGTTCCTGGGCGAAGAGTTCCATGGTCCGGTGGCGTTCGCGCTGCACGGCATGATGCTGCCGCCGTTCTGGCTGACCCTGGCGGGCTTCCTGCTGGCCGCGCTGTTCTACCTGTGGAAGCCGGACCTGTCGGGCAAGGCGCGCAAGACCTTCGCCCCGCTGGTGTCGGTGCTGGAAAACAAGTACGGCTTCGACAAGCTGTGGATCGATGGCTTTGCCGGTGGCAGCGTCAAGCTGGGCAAGGTCTCGCGCTGGATCGACAGCAACATCGTCGACGGCGTGGTCAATCTCTCGGCACGTGTTGTGGACGTCGCAGCCGGTGTGCTGCGTCGTACCCAATCCGGTTTCCTCTATCACTACGCCTTCGCGATGATCATCGGCCTGATTGCCCTCCTGGGCGTGCTGATGCATTACCTGCGTTGATGACCTGTACGGAATAAGAAGACGTGTCGAACTGGCCTCTACTCAGTGTCCTCATCTGGCTGCCGATCATCGGTGGTGCCCTGATCCTTGCAATCCGTGATGCACAGACCGCCCGCTGGGCGTCGCTGGGCGTAGCGGTACTGACGTTCGTGGCGAGCCTCTCGCTGCTGAGCGGCTACAACGCGGGGGTCGACGGTCTGCAGTTCGTCGAGACCCATGCCTGGATCCCGGCGTACAAGATCGGCTACAACCTGGGCGTGGACGGCATCGCCGTGGCGCTGATCCTGCTGACCACCCTGGTCAGCGTGCTTGCCCTGATCGGCGCCTGGAGCGCCATCGACAAGCGCGTCAACCAGTACGTGGCCGCCTTCCTGATCCTGGAAGGCGTCACGGTCGGTATCTTCTCGGCTACGGACGCGATGCTGTTCTACGTGTTCTTCGAGGCGATGCTGATCCCGATGTTCCTGATCATCGGTGTCTGGGGCGGTCCGCGTCGTATCTATGCCGCGCTGAAGTTCTTCCTGTACACCTTCCTCGGCTCGGTGCTGATGCTGGTGGCACTGATCTACCTGTACATGAAGGGCGGCAGCTTCCAGCTGGCCGACCTGTACGCGCTGCCGCTGTCGGCCAAGGAGCAGACCTGGATCTTCTTCGCGTTCCTGATCGCCTTCGCGGTCAAGGTGCCGATGTTCCCGGTCCACACCTGGCTGCCGGATGCCCACGTGGAAGCGCCGACCGCCGGTTCGGTGATCCTGGCCGCCATCGCCCTGAAGATCGGTGGCTATGGCTTCCTGCGCTTCAACCTGCCGATCGTCCCGGACGCGTCGCAGGAATGGGCGTGGCTGGTGATCGCGCTGTCGCTGATCGCCGTGATCTACGTCGGCCTGGTCGCCCTGGTGCAGGACGACATGAAGAAGCTGATCGCCTATTCGTCGATCGCGCACATGGGCTTCGTCACCCTGGGCACCTTCATCGCGCTGTGGCTGGTGCGTGAAGCCGGCAACGCCGATGCGGCCCGCCTGGGCCTGCAGGGCGCCATGGTGCAGATGATCTCGCACGGCTTCGTGTCCGGCGCGATGTTCTCCAGCGTGGGCGTGCTGTACGACCGCATGCACAGCCGCCGCATCGCCGATTACGGCGGCGTGGTCAACGTGATGCCCTGGTTTGCGACCTTCGCCATGCTGTTCTTCATGGCCAATGCCGGCCTGCCGGGCACCAGCGGTTTCGTCGGCGAGTTCATGGTCATCCTCGCGGCCTTCCAGCGTAATCCGTGGATCGCGCTGGGCGCGGCCACCACCCTGATCATCGGCGCCGCCTACACCCTGTGGCTGTACAAGCGCATCTTCTTCGGCGAAGTGGCCAACAGCCATGTTGCTGAACTGAAGGACATCAACGGCCGCGAATGGCTGGTGCTGGGCGTGTTCGCCATCGGCGTGCTGGCCCTGGGCATCTACCCCAAGCCGCTGACCGACCTGATGGAGCCCTCGATCGCGAAGCTGGCGATGCAGATCGCATCCAGCAAGCTGCTGTAATTCCAGGATTTGATGATGACCACCTCGCCGCTGCTGCCATTGACCGCCGCTGACCTGCCACCGCTCGCTCCCGAGCTGGTGCTGATCGGCAGCGCCTTCGCCCTGATGATCCTCGACCTGTTCGTCAGCAACCGGAACAAGCTCGTCACCCACCTGTTCTCGCTCGCTGCGCTGGCCGTGGTGCTGTTCATGCTGGCCACCGGTGTGGGCGGGCAGGGGGAGGTCTTCCATGGCATGTTCGTGCGCGATACCGCCGCCGACGTGATGAAGACCGGGATCGTGCTGCTCAGCGGCCTGACCCTGGTCTACGGCTGGCGTTACCTGCGTGACCGCAACCTGTTCCAGGGCGAGATCCCGGTGCTGATCCTGTTCGGCACCGCCGGCATGATGATCCTGGTCTCGGCCGGCAGCCTGCTGATGGTCTACCTGGGCCTGGAACTGCTGGCGCTGTGCTCCTACGCGCTGGTTGCCAGCAACCGTGAGAACGGCCTGGCCTCGGAAGCAGCGATGAAGTACATCGTGCTGGGTTCGCTGGCCTCGGGCCTGCTGCTGTACGGCATGTCGCTGATCTACGGCGCCACCGGCAGCCTGCACCTGGACGTGATCCGTGAAGCCATCCCGCACTCGGAAGAGCGCGTGCTGCTGATCACCGGTGCGGTGTTCATGATCGCCGGCGTCGCCTTCAAGCTGGGTGCCGCGCCGTTCCACATGTGGCTGCCGGACGTGTACCAGGGTGCCCCGGCACCGATCGCACTGTTCATCAGCTCGGCGCCGAAGCTGGCCGCGTTCGGCATGGCCTACCGCCTGCTGGAGATGGGCGTGGGTCCGCTGTCGACCGAACTGCAGCTGCTGATTGCCGGCCTGGCCGCGGTCTCGCTGGTCATCGGCAACCTGATGGCCATCGCGCAGAGCAACCTCAAGCGCATGCTGGCGTTCTCCACCGTCTCCCATATCGGCTTCCTGCTGATGGGTATCGCCGGTGGTGGTTCGCAGGGCTATGCCGCCGCGCTGTTCTATGCACTGGCCTACGCGATCATGTCCACCGCGGCCTTCGGCGCGATCATCGCGCTGTCGCGTGCCGGTTTCGAAGCCGAGAACATCGAAGACTTCAAGGGCCTGAACGCCCGCAACCCGTGGATGGCCGGCCTGGTGCTGTGCATCATGGCGTCGCTGGCCGGCATCCCGCCGTTCCTGGGCTTCTGGACCAAGCTGGCCGTTCTGGGCGCAGCCATCAATGGCGGCCTGCTGTGGCTGGCCATCCTGGGCGTGCTGTGTGCAGTGGTCGGCTGCTTCTACTACCTGCGCGTCATCAAGGTCATGTACTTCGATGAGCCGGTGGGCGAGGCCATGCCGCGCAGCAACGATCGCGTGCTGGGCCTGGTGCTGGGCGTGAACTCCCTGGCGCTGCTGGCGCTGGGCCTGGCCTGGAACCCGATCATGGTCTGGTGCCAGAAGGCATTTGCGCATATTGCATAAAAGTTGACACAAAGCTGCGCGATTCGTGTAATATACGCAGCTTGAGTTGTCACTGCAGCGGTTCAGCCAGAACATCGTTGCGGAGCGCCTCCCTCGCCAGAGAGGGGCAGCAGTTCAAACACTTCCGGTGCGGGGTGGAGCAGTCTGGCAGCTCGTCGGGCTCATAACCCGAAGGTCGCAGGTTCAAATCCTGCCCCCGCTACCAACGTCATATCGGCGCCAACCGGTTTGATGAATGAGAGAAGGCTTGCATGTTTTGAAGTTATCCCTCATAATTCCGCTTCTGATGCGGGGTGGAGCAGTCTGGCAGCTCGTCGGGCTCATAACCCGAAGGTCGCAGGTTCAAATCCTGCCCCCGCTACCAAGTAAAGAGATCGCCTTCGAAGTCCTGCTTCGAGGGCGTTTTTCTTTGGGGTTTCCGTTGGTCGTTGCGCGATCGGGCGGCGCGCAGGTGGGTGGCGCCGGGCCATGCGCAGCGGCAGGTTCAAAGGCCGTCCAAGCCTTGCACCAGAGCGGTGCAGGGGCTATCATCAGCGGCCTAGAAGTACCCCTGAAGGCGACGCTCCCCCTGGGAGATTCACCCGCAAGGAGGGCCGCAGTGCGCTTACGCAGCGCGTTGCAACCGGAATCCAGTCACCGGAGTCTTTCCGGAAAAGGGGCCCAGCGGGCCCTTCGTCGTTTTCGGGGTGTCACGTTTCCACGCTGGCCAAGGCCAGCACCCAACCAAGAGATCAAGGCAGGCTGTGAGCGACAAGGCAACCGACATCGCGAATCTGCTCGCCCCGACCGTTGTGTCGCTGGGCCTGGAGCTGCTGGGCGTTGAATATCTGCCGGCCCCCGGCGGTGCGACCCTGCGCCTTTACATCGACGTGCCGCTGGCTGAGCAGCCGGAGCGCATCATCAATGTCGACGACTGCGAGCGGGTCAGCCGCGAAGTGTCGGCACAGATGGACGTCGAAGACCCGATCAGCGGCAACTACACGCTGGAAGTGTCTTCGCCGGGTGTCGATCGTCCGCTGTTCAACCTGGAGCAGTTCGGCCGTCACCTTGGCGAATCGGCCAAGGTCACCCTGAAACTGCCGCAGGACAACCGTCGTCGCCTGCAGGGCCGCATCGAGGCTATCGACGAAGCCGCAGGCGCCATCACCTTCATCGTCGACAAGGCCGAAGTGGTCGTGTCGGCGGACAACATCGACAAGGCACGGATCATGCCCGACTGGGTCGCGCTGGGGCTGGCCCCGAGCAAGCCGACCGGTCCGGCACCGAAGCGTCCGAAGCCGAAAACGAATTCTTCTTCCAACGAGCCGGCGGCAAAGAAGCCGCGCGCGGAGTGAGCCAATGAGCAAGGAACTGTTGCTGGTAGTCGACGCAGTCGCCAACGAGAAGGGCGTGCCGCGTGAAGTGATCTTCGATGCCATCGAGGCCGCGCTGGCCTCGGCAGCGAAGAAGCGCTATCCCGACGAGGAAGTGCTGACCCGCGTGGTCATCGACCACAAGGATGGCAGCTACGAAACCTTCCGCCGCTGGGAAGTGGTGGCCGATGATGTGGTCATGGAATCGCCGGATCGCCAGATCCGTCTGATGGATGCCGTCGATGAAGCCGAAGGCGTGGACGTCGGCGACTACATCGAAGAACAGATTGAAAACCCGGATTTCGGTCGTATCGCCGCCCAGGCTGCCAAGCAGGTGATCGTGCAGCGCGTGCGCGAAGCCGAACGCCAGCAGGTGGTCGATGCGTGGAAGGATCGTGTCGGCGAGTTGATCACCGGTGTGGTCAAGCGTGCCGAGCGCGGCAACATCTATGTCGACCTGGGCGGCAACGCCGAAGGCTTCATTCCGAAGGACAAGGGCATTCCGCGCGACGTGCTGCGCGCCGGTGACCGCGTGCGCGGCTACCTGGCCGAAGTGCGCTCGGAACCGCGTGGCCCGCAGCTGTTCATCAGCCGTGCCGCCCCGGAATTCATGATCGAGCTGTTCAAGCTGGAAGTGCCGGAAGTCGGCCAGGGCCTGGTGGAAATCAAGGCCTGCGCCCGTGATCCGGGCGATCGCGCCAAGATCGCGGTGCTCGCCCACGACACCCGCACCGATCCGATCGGTGCCTGCATCGGCATGCGCGGTTCGCGCGTGCAGGCCGTGTCGAACGAGCTCAATGGCGAGCGCGTGGACATCGTGCTGTGGAACGACAGCCCGGCCAACTTCGTCATCAACGCGATGGCGCCGGCCGAAGTGCAGTCGATCATCGTCGATGAAGACAAGCACTCGATGGATCTGGCCGTCGCTGAAGACCGCCTGGCCCAGGCCATCGGCAAGGGCGGCCAGAACGTGCGCCTGGCCAGCCGTCTGACCGGCTGGCAGCTTAACGTGATGACCCAGGACCAGGTCACCGCCAAGTCGGAGGCAGAGCAGGCTTCGGCCCGCCAGCTGTTCATGGACAAGCTGGAAGTGGACGAGGAAATCGCCGGCATCCTGGTCAGCGAAGGCTTCGGCACCGTCGAGGAAATTGCTTATGTCCCGGTCGGCGAACTGCTGGCTGTGGAAGGTTTCGACGAAGACATCGTCGAAGAGCTGCGCGCTCGTGCCCGCGATGCGCTGCTCAATGAGGCCCTGGCAGTCGAGGAAGGCCTTGAAGACGGCCAGCCGGCGCAGGACCTGCTGTCCCTGAAGGGCATGGACGAAGCCACCGCGTATGCGCTGGCCGGCCACGGCGTGCGTACCAGCGAGGAGTTGTCCGACCTGGCCGCCGACGAGGTCATGGACTTCGGCATCGAAGGGCTGGACCAGGCGCGCGCCGCTGCGCTGATCCTGGCCGCGCGTGCCGAGGAAATCGCCCGACTGGAACGCGGCGAATGAGCCGGCAATGAACAGGGCCCTGAGCCGATCAGGGCGTAGAATCCGCGCCACCTCCAGATGCGGGGGGGCGCCCACAAGATCATAGGATCCGAATGTCGCAGCAAACCACCATCCGCAAGCTTGCCGAACTGGTCAACACGCCGGTCGAAAAACTGCTGGAACAGCTGGCCGGTGCCGGCATGAAGTTCAGCGGTCCCGACCAGGTCGTGACCAGCTCTGAGAAGGTGAAGCTCCTGGGCTTCCTTCGTCGTTCACACGGCAAGCCCGAGCAGGCCCCGGAAGAGACCGATCAGTCTGCAAAGAAGATCACGCTCAACCGCCGGAAGCAGCAGGAAGTGACGGTCAATTCCGGTCGCAGCAAGACGACCGTGAACGTCGAGGTGCGCCAGAAGCGTACCTACGTCAAGGATGGTGCGCGTGCCATGACGCCGGACGAAGAGCGCGCCGACATCCTGCGCAAGCTGGAAGAGTCGCGTGCGCGCAACCTTGCCGAGCAGCAGGCGCTGGCCGAGAAGGATCGCCTGCGTGACGAGGCCATCGTCCGCGCCCGCGAGGAAGAAGTCGCGGCGAAGGAACGTGCCGAAGCCGAGAAGAAGGCGGCCGAGGAAGCTGCGGTTGCCGCCAAGGCGGCCGAGGCGCTGGCTGCCAGCAAGCCCAAGGTGCGCGCTCCGATCGACGAAACCGCGCCGCGCCCGCCGCGTGCCCCGGCCGCAGCCCCGGCTGCGCCGCGTGGTGCACCGCCGCCGCCGCGCAGCGACGACCGCAACAACCGCAGTGCGCCGCGCAACGAGCGTGGTCCGGGCGACCGTTTCGCCGGCCAGATGCACCTGTCGGCGGCCGACCGTGCGCGTCGTGGCAACAGCAACAACAGCAACAACCGTGGCCGTCCGGGCAGCCGGAACCAGGCCGGTGGCCGTCGCGACATGTCGCGTGGTGGCAACAACGCCGGTCCGCACGGCTTCGAACGTCCGACCGCACCGGTCGTGCGTGAAGTGGCGATCGGCGAGACCATCACCGTGGCCGACCTGGCGCAGAAGCTCGCGCTGAAGGGCGGCGAGGTGGTCAAGGCGCTGTTCAAGATGGGCGTGATGGCGACCATCACCCAGTCCATCGACCATGACACCGCTGCGCTGGTCACCGAAGAGCTGGGCCATAAGGCCATCCGTGCCAACGACAACGATGCCGAAGACGCGCTGCTTGCCTCTGCAGGCGAGAACCGCGGCGAAGCCGTGCAGCGTCCGCCGGTGGTCACCATCATGGGCCACGTCGACCACGGCAAGACCTCGCTGCTGGATTACATCCGCCGTACCAAGGTCGCCACTGGCGAAGCCGGCGGCATCACCCAGCACATCGGTGCCTACCACGTTGAAACGCCGAAGGGCGTCATCAGCTTCCTCGATACCCCGGGCCACGCCGCGTTCACTTCGATGCGTGCCCGCGGTGCCAAGCTGACCGACATCGTGGTGCTGGTGGTCGCAGCCGACGACGGCGTCATGCCGCAGACCAAGGAAGCAATCCAGCACGCCCGTTCGGCAGGTGTGCCGCTGATCGTGGCCATCAACAAGATCGACAAGTCCGGCGCCGACCCGATGCGGGTCAAGAACGAACTGCTGTCCGAGCAGGTCGTGGCCGAAGACTTCGGCGGTGACATCCAGATGGTTGAAATCTCGGCCAAGACCGGCCTGGGCATCGACGATCTGCTGGACGCCGTGTCGGTACAGGCCGAACTGCTGGAACTGAAGGCCGTCGACGAGGGCCGTGCCAACGGTGTGGTCATCGAATCCTCGCTGGACAAGGGCCGTGGCCCGGTCGCAACGGTGCTGGTGCAGCAGGGCCGCCTGAAGAAGGGCGATTACCTGGTGTGCGGCATCCAGTACGGCCGCGTGCGTGCGCTGTTCGACGAAACCGGCAAGCAGCCGGAATTCGCCGGCCCGTCCATCCCGGTACAGGTCCTGGGCCTGTCCGGCGTGCCGGAAGCCGGTGACGACTTCGTCGTCGTCGACGACGAGCGTCTGGCCAAGGACGTTGCCCAGCAGCGTGAGACCAAGCGCCGTGAATCGCGCCTGGTTGCCACTGCGGGCAGCCGCATGGAAGACATCATGGCGACCCTGGGCAAGGGCGAGGGCCAGCAGGTCCTCAACCTGGTCATCAAGGCCGACGTGCAGGGTTCGGTGCAGGCCCTGAGCCAGGCACTGGTTGCGCTGTCCAACGAAGACATCCGCATCAACGTGATCCACTCCGGCGTGGGCGGCATCACCGAGTCGGACGCCAATTCGGCGGCTGCTTCGAAGGCCACCGTCATCGGCTTCAACGTGCGTGCGGACGCTTCGGCCCGCCGCATCATTGAATCCAATGGCGTGGACCTGCGTTACTTCTCGATCATCTATGACGTGATCGATCAGGTGAAGCAGGTGGCCTCCGGTCTGCTGGGCGTGGAGATCCGCGAAGAGATCATCGGTATCGCCGAGGTCCGCGACGTCTTCCGCAGCTCCAAGCTGGGTGCCGTCGCCGGCTCGATGGTCATCGAGGGCGTGGTCAAGCGCAACAAGCCGATCCGCGTCCTGCGCGACAGCGTGGTGATCTTCGAAGGCGAGCTGGAATCGCTGCGTCGCTTCAAGGAAAACGTCGAGGAAGTCCGCAACGGTACCGAATGCGGTATCGCGGTGAAGGCTTACAACGACGTCAAGCCGGGTGACCAGATCGAGTGCTTCGAGCGTATCGAAGTGCCGCGCACCCTGTAATGTTGTGCGGTGGCCCGACCAACGGTCGGGCCCTACCATGCTGTAGAACCCGATCAACGGTCGGGTACCCTGTAGATGTAGCGCCCGACCGTTGGTCGGGCGACAACTGAACCAAGAGCCTCTCGTGCCCAAGACTTTCCATCGAACCGACCGTGTCTCCGCCCAGCTGCGCCGTGAACTCGGCACCCTGGTGCACAACGCCGTGCGCGAGCATGGGTTGCCCTCGGTGAGCGTGTCCGACGTGGAAATCACCCGCGACATGGCCCATGCCAAGGTGTTCGTCACTGCACTGATGCCCGAGCGCTCGGCTGAAGCCGTCGCCGGCCTGAAGGAGCTGGGCTACCGCCTGCGCATGGATCTGGCCCGGGCGATGAAGCTGCGTCACGTGCCGGAGCTGCATTTCCACTACGACGACTCGGTCGATCGCGGTGAGCATATCGACAACATCCTGCGCGACCTGCCCGATACGCTGGCCGCGGAGAAGCGTCGCGAAGGCGACGACGAATAACAACGTAGCGCCGGGCCATGCCCGGCGTTGCTCTTTCCGCGCCGCGCTGCGCGCTCGCCGGGCATGGCCCGGCGCTACCCGTACCTGTCATGACCCGAATTCAGTTCCGTCGCCTGGATGGCATCCTGCTGCTCGACAAGTCGGCCGGCATGAGCTCCAACGCTGCCCTGCAGGTGGCCCGCCGCCTGTTCCGCGCCGAGAAGGGGGGCCACACCGGCAGCCTCGACCCGCTGGCTACCGGCCTGCTGCCGCTGTGCTTCGGCGAGGCGACCAAGATCGCTGGCCTGCTGCTGGGTTCGGCCAAGGCCTATGACGCCGAGATCGTGCTGGGCCAGACCACCGATACCGACGACGCTGAAGGCCAGGTGTTGCTGCAGCGCCCGGTGCCGCAGATCAGTCCCGAGGCCCTGCAGGCCGCACTGGTGCCGCTGACCGGTAACATCCGCCAGCGTGCCCCGATCTACTCGGCGCTCAAGCAGGGCGGTGAACCGTTGTATGTGAAGGCCCGCCGCGGTGATGCCATCGAGGCGCCCGAACGCGAGGTCCAGGTGCACGCCATCGAGGTGCTGGAGCAGCAGCCTGAGCGGTTGCGCCTGCGCGTGACCTGTGGCTCGGGTACCTACATCCGCAGCCTGGCCCGCGACCTGGGCGAAAGCCTGGGCTGCGGCGCTCACATCAGTGCGCTGCGCCGGCTGTGGGTCGAGCCATTCCGCGAGCCGGCGATGGTCACCTTGGATCAGTTGCGGGCGATGGTCGAGGCGGGCGACGAGGCGGGCATGGACGCGCTGCTGCTGCCGCTGGCGGCCGGCCTGACTGAATACCCGCGGGTCGAGCTCGATGCTGACCAGGTCCACCGGTTCTGCGTCGGCCAGCGCCAGCGCGACCCGTCCTGGCCGCGCGGCCTGGTGGCCGTGTATGGTCCGGACGCTGTTGTCCAGGGCTTGGGCCAGGTGGACGACAGTGGCCTGCTGGCCCCGCAGCGCCGTTTCAACCTCTGACCGGGGCCGGCCGGTTCAGCCCCGGACCTTGTCCCAGAGCCCCCTGGCCGTTACAATTTCGCGGCCGTTTTCCGGCAGCCTGCCTCGCGCAGGTTTCATCCTCGTAGTCCACGGCGAGCCTGGCGGTGCGCGAAGCGCGTTCCTGCCGGCCACGCATCACAGAGAAAAAAGAAATGTCGATCGACACCCAGAAGGTCATTGAAGACAACAAGCGCAGCTCGGCTGACACCGGCTCCCCGGAAGTCCAGGTTGCACTGCTGACCGCCCGCATCGAACTGCTGACCGGCCACTTCAAGACCCACAAGAAGGACCACCACAGCCGCCGCGGCCTGCTGCAGATGGTCAACCGCCGTCGCAGCCTGCTCGACTACCTGAAGAAGAAGGACGTCGAGCGTTACAAGGCCCTGATCGAGAAGCTTGGCCTGCGTCGCTAAGCAACGAATCCCCCGCGGCGCAGCGATGCGCCGCGGTTTTGTTTTGTAGCACCGTAATCCCCGATTCAGGCCGGAACGATCCGGTCACCCGCTGGCGGCAAGGGTCGCCGACGGTCCAATTCGCAGACAGCATCCCCAAGGACATCCATCCGTGGCAAAAATCACCAAAACCTTCCAGTACGGCAAGCACACCGTCACGCTTGAGACTGGCGAAATCGCCCGCCAGGCCGGTGGCGCCGTCATCGTCAAGTTCGACGACACCGTGCTGCTGGTCTCCGCCGTTGCCGCCAAGAGCGCGCGTGAGGGCCAGGACTTCTTCCCGCTGACCTGCGACTATCAGGAGAAGTTCTACGCCGGTGGCCGCATCCCGGGTGGCTTCTTCAAGCGCGAAGGCCGCGCGACCGAGAAGGAAACCCTGATCTCGCGCCTGATCGATCGTCCGATCCGTCCGCTGTTCCCGGAAGACTACAAGAACGAAGTCCAGATCATCGCCACGGTGATGTCGCTGAACCCGGACATCGATGGTGACATCGCTGCCCTGATCGGTGCCTCGGCTGCGCTGTCGCTGGCCGGTACCCCGTTCAAGGGTCCGATCGCCGCCGCCAAGGTCGGTTACAAGAACGGCGAGTACATCCTCAACCCGACCGTGACCGAACTGAAGGATTCGGAGCTGGAGCTGGTTGTCGCCGGTACCGCCAATGCCGTGCTGATGGTGGAATCCGAAGCCGCACTGCTGTCCGAAGACGTGATGCTGGGCGCTGTGACCTTCGGTCACCGCGAAATGCAGAAGGTCATCAACGCCATCAACGAGCTGACCGTCGAAGCCGGCACCAAGCCGTCGACCTGGGAAGCCCCTGCCAAGAACGTCGCCCTGATCAGCGCCGTGCAGGAAGCGATCGGCCCGCGTCTGGGCGAAGCCTTCCAGGTGCGCGACAAGCTGCAGCGTCGTGACGCCATCTCGGCGATCAAGAAGGACGTTGTCGAATCCCTGGCTGGCCGCGTGGCCGCCGAAGGCTGGAACCCGGCCGAGCTGTCGAAGGAATTCGGCGAGCTGGAATACAGCACCATGCGCAACTCGGTGCTGGACACCAAGGTCCGCATCGACGGCCGTGCGCTGGACACCGTCCGCCCGATCGCCGTGAAGACCAGCGTCCTGCCGCGTACCCACGGTTCCTCGCTGTTCACCCGTGGTGAGACCCAGGCCATCGTGACCATCACCCTGGGCACCGCCCGTGATGGCCAGGTCATCGATGCCGTCTCCGGTGAGTACAAGGAAAATTTCCTGTTCCACTACAACTTCCCCCCGTACTCGGTGGGTGAGACCGGCCGCATGATGGGCCCGAAGCGTCGCGAGATCGGTCACGGCCGTCTGGCCAAGCGCGGCGTGCTGGCAGTGATGCCGTCGCTGGAAGCCTTCCCGTACACCATCCGCGTGGTCTCGGAAATCACCGAGTCGAACGGTTCCTCGTCGATGGCCTCGGTCTGCGGTTCCTCGCTGGCCCTGATGGACGCCGGCGTGCCGGTGAAGGCGCCGGTTGCCGGCATCGCCATGGGCCTGGTCAAGGAAGGCGATCGCTTCGTCGTCCTGTCCGACATCCTGGGTGACGAAGATCACCTGGGCGACATGGACTTCAAGGTGGCCGGTACCGCTGAGGGCATCTCCGCCCTGCAGATGGACATCAAGATCGAAGGCATCACCGAAGAGATCATGAAGCAGGCTCTGCAGCAGGCCAAGGCTGGCCGTCTGCACATCCTGGGCGAAATGGCCCACGGCCTGACCGCTCCGCGTGAGGAGCTGTCGGACTACGCGCCGCGCCTGCTGACCATCAAGATCCACCCGGACAAGATCCGCGAAGTGATCGGCAAGGGTGGTTCGACCATCCAGGCCATCACCAAGGAAACCGGCACCCAGATCGACATCCAGGATGACGGCACCATCGTCATCGCTTCGGTCAATGCCATCGCTGCGCAGGCTGCCAAGGCCCGCATCGAGCAGATCACCTCGGACGTCGAGCCGGGCCGCATCTACGAAGGCAAGGTCGCCAAGATCATGGACTTCGGTGCGTTCGTCACCATCCTGCCGGGCAAGGACGGCCTGGTGCACGTGTCGCAGATCTCCAGCGACCGCGTCGAGAAGGTCGGCGACGTGCTGAAGGAAGGCGATGTGGTCAAGGTCAAGGTGCTGGAAGTCGACAAGCAGGGCCGTATCCGCCTGTCGATGAAGGCCGTGGAAGAAGGCGAGGCCGCCAGCGCCGAATAATCGACGGTAGGTGTCAACCTTGGTTGACACACATCCCGATATCGCTGGAATGAAAAAGCGGGCTTCGGCCCGCTTTTTCTTTGCCTGCAATTCTGTGGGTGAGGACCGTTGGTCCTCACGCTCCAGTCGAGCAGTTCGCCTCTACGGAGCCTCGTCCTCGTCCTCTTCCCCCAGCCACCACACCTGGCCCGGCTCCGGATCCTGCAACGGGTGCTCGCGTTGTTCGATTGCATCCAGCACACGGCCAGCGCCGGCCTTGGTCCACACCGCCATCAGTTTCTCCACCGCGGCCCGGCCCTGTGCGGCAATGCCCAGATTGCGTTCGCGTTCCCAGCCGTCATCGTCGTCTGCGTCGCCATCGCCATCGCCATCGCCATCGCCATGCAGGTGCGGCGTGCCATAGCTGCAGCGCAGGCACAGGTGGCGCACCGAGTGGGTCCAGTCCTCGATCAGGCCGATGCCAGGCAGGCTCAGCTGACGCAGCGCGGCGATGTCTTCGGCCGCGTCGCACTGCACGAATACCGCATAGGTGGCCATGTCCGATTGCTGCAGGCGTTGCATGGCGTTGAACACCGGTACCTCACGCTCGCCGTAGATGCGTTTGCCCGTGGAGGCGCCGTCATGCAGCACGATGTCGCCGAAGCGGAATCCGCTCTCGGGCAGGGGGACGTTCTCTACCCGCGCACGTACCGGGTCCAGCCGGCGCATGTAGACAGTTTCGCCGCTTGACCACGGATTCAGGCGCACGCAGGCCACGCCGAAATTGCCGTCGATCGGGCCTTCACCTTCCGGCACGGCGATGCCGCATCGGTTCCACTGCCTGCGCGCTTCCGCCCAATCACTGGCGCCGCTGGCGGCGATCCCGGCATTCCACGCCGTGGCCTGGTCGAACGTCTCGCGCAACTGTTCAGAGCGCAGGTTGTCCCGCAGCGATGCCGGCCAGTCACGCAGGTATTTGTATGCCAACCCGCGCATGTAATGCAGGTGGGGGATGCAAGGGGTCCGTTCGATGAGCTCGCCGAACAGGTCGGCTGCATCGATCAGATCGCCCTCGTCGAACGCCGCATAGGCGCGCGTTTCCAGCGCCTGCAGTTTTTCCAGGGTCTCGTCGTCAAGCAGCTCGCTGTCTGCATGGTGGTCTGCGGTCATGTCCGTGTGCCGGTGAAAATCCAGCGACACCATAGCCCAGGCAGGTCGCATGTTGTCCTGCAGCGACGCGCTTTCGATGCGGGTCGGCCAGGCCCGTGGCAGATTGCGGCGGCCGGCGCCTGTCCATGGGACGACATGCCGCGACATCCGTCCCACAGCCCCATCCGTTTGCTAACGTGGCTGCGCCTTCGAACCGGGAGATCCCATGTTCCGCCAGACCGTGGCTGTACTCGCCGTGCTGATTGCCGGTGCCTTGCCCATTGCCGCGCATGCCGCCTCCGCGCAGCCGCCGATCTTCGGTGCCTACTATCCCGGCGGCTCGGCCGAGCGCTATCCGGTGTCGAGCATTCCGGCCGAGCGCCTCACCCACCTGTTCTACGCCTTCTCCACCATCGAGGACGGTCGCTGCACGATTGGTCCGGAAGCGCCGAAGAATTTCGCCGCACTGGCTGAGCTGAAAAAGGCGCACCCACATCTGCGTACGCTGATCTCGATCGGTGGCTGGGGCGCGGGGGGCTTCTCCGACGCGGCGCTGACCGAGGCCAGTCGCAAACGCCTGGTCGACTCATGCATGGCGCTGTTCTTCGATCGCCACGCCGGCAGCTTCGATGGCGTGGACATCGACTGGGAGTTCCCGGTCAGTGGTGGACCGAAGGAGCTGGCACACCGCCCGCAGGATCGCGCCAACCTGACCCGGCTTGCCCAGGCCTTCCGCGTGGCCCTTGATGCGCGTGGTCGCAAGGTGGGGCGGCCGATGCTGCTGACCGCCGCGCTGGCTGCCGGTCGCCTGCAGACCGATGGCCCCTACGATCCGGCCGCCAGCTACGACCTGCCGGCGCTGGCCAAGGTGTTCGATTTCATCAACCTGATGAGCTACGACATGGGCACCGGCTTCTCGGCGGTATCGACCTTCAACGCGCCGCTGCACGAAGTGTCCGCCGATCCGCTGGCGCCGGAGCTGCGACGCTGGAACAACGTCGCCGGGGCCGTGCAGTACTACCGCGAGCATGGCGTACCGGCCGACAAGCTGGTGCTGGGCGTGCCGTTCTACGGGCGCGGCTTCAAGGTCACCGGCGATGCCCCGGATGGTCTGTACCAGTCCTACAGTGCGCCGGCCGATGCCGGTGACTGGCGGGTGATCAAGGCACGCTATCTCGACCAGCCGGGTTGGACGAAACACTGGCAGCCGCAAGCGCAGAGTCCATGGCTGTACAACGCCGGGCAGAAGATCTTCATCAGCTATGAAGACCCGCGTTCGATCGGCCTGCGTGCGCAGTTCGCCCGCGAGCAGGGCCTGGCGGGCGTCTTCATGTGGGAACTGACCGGTGACGACGAGCAGGCCAGCCTGCTCAACGCGATGCTGGGCCCGTGGCAGAAGGCCCGCATCGGCGATTGACCGCTTCGGTAGCGCCGGGCCATGCCCGGCGGATGCTCAATTGGCCCAGACGCTGTTCGGATCGCCATGGCGGGCACGGCGCTGGCTGGCCACCGCCAGGCGGGCGAAGCCGAAGGCCATGGCCAGCGCGATCGCATCGACCCAGAACAGCGGCCAATGGCCACGCGCAGCCGCACGCCACAGCCAGTCACCATTGAGCGCGCCGTGCACGACCGGGACCAGCGCGGTACTGATCGCCGCTGCCCACAGCAGCTCGCGTGCGGCCTGCGCAGGGCGTCGCAGCGCTGCCCACAGCGCACAGACTACCCAGCTGCCGAAACAGGCCCAGCGGATGCCAGGGTCGACCGCAGACGGGGCCAGGCGCTCCAGCACCAGTGCGGCGACGAACGCGACCGAGATCGCCACGCACAGGCCGATGCAGACGCCGACCGTGGCCCGCGCCATGTTCACTCCGGCGCGCGGCTGCTGTGGTTGGCGGCGTTTGCGTCGCGATTCGATCCACAACAGGTTGCCCGAGTAGAACAGGAAGGCGCCGCCGAGGCCGAGCAGGAAGTACAGCCAGACCACCACGCCGTTGCCGAACTCGCCGAAGTGCAGTGCATAGGCCGCGCTGAGCGTGGCGTGGTTGGCGTCGCGCTGACCCGGCAGTTGAGAAGCCAGAACGTTGCCGGTGGCCACATCCAGCGCCACGGCGCCGAGCGGGCCGAGCGTGCCGCTGGATTCACCGGTGATCTCGATGGTGGCGTTGGCGTCGCCGGCGTTGGCCAGCTTCAGGTAGGCCGGCTCGAAGCTGGCTACGCCCTGTGCCCGCGCGACCTCCAGTGCACGTGCATGCAACACGCGCAGGCTGCCCGGTGGTGCCGGTATGCCGGTGGCCTCGCGTACCGGTGCGGTGTCCATTGCCGTGGGCACTGCCTGCAGCGCTTTGCCGTCGTAGATCAACGGGTTGAGCAGGGCCATCTGCACGAACACCAGGCAGAGCAGGGCGCCGGTCACTGCGAACATAAGGTGGAAGGGCAGGCTGAGCACGCCGATCACGTTGTGCGCGTCCTGCCACAACTGCTTCAGGTTGCGTCCGGGGCGCAGCGCGAACAGATCGCCGAACAGCTTCGGCAGGTGGATCACCAGGCCGCTGAGCAGGGCCATGCCATACAGCAGGCTGACAATGCCCATGACGTAGATGCCGGCCACCGGCAGCCCCAGGCTGTAGTGCAGTTCGTTGACCAGTTCGGCCAGCCCGGTCTGCGGCGGCGTCGGACTGCCGGCGATCTGCCCTGGCCAGGCGTAGCGCCAGCTGCCGTCGTCGGCCTGCCAGTACGCCAGCGGTTGCGGGTGCTCGGCGCCGGGGAAGGTCATGCCGATATGGCGGCGCGCTTCCGGGTGCGTGGCCAGCACGTCCTCCAGTAGGTATTGCGCATCGTCCAGCCCGGCCGGCAGTGCGGTGGCCGCACCCGGGGTCTGCCACAGCGGCAGGTCGTGATGGAACAGGGTCAGCGCACCCGCGTAGAAGGCTACGAACAGGCCAAAGCCGGCAACCAGGCCGACCCAGGTGTGCAGGGTGGTGAATGTGCGCAGCGTCTGCGAACTGAACTTCATGGGATGGGTCTCATAGCACCGCGCCGGTGAGGCGCAGCAGCCCGAGCGTGGCGAAGCCGACGGCGGCACTGCCCGCCAGCACCAGCCAGGCGCGCAACGCGCTGCGGAAGCTGAATGCCCACAGGGCGGCCAGCATCCACAACGGGATGAAAGCGATCAGGGTCGGTACCAGTGCGCGTTGCCAGGGGCCGGGCGGCAGCCAGGCCAGCAGGCCGGTCGCCGCGGCGGCCAGGAAGAAGCCGGCAACAATGCCGGCCAGGGCGCGCGGCCACATCAGGGCGACTCCGTGCCGGGGCGATGCCAGGCGGCCAGTGCCGGCAGCAGCATCGCCGCCAGCATCCAGGTGCACAGCATCGCCACCAGGCCGGCGGCAAAGCCGAGCTCGGCCATCCACAGCCACAGCGCGGCAGCGGCCGCGACCAGGCCGATCTGCCGCCCGAGGCGACCGGCGCGGCGCAGGCGCGGCCAGCGGCAGTGCGGCGAGGCGGCATAGAACGCCAGCGCCGAGAACACTGCTGCCAGCATGCCCAGGCTGCAGAAACCAAGCGTGGAAAGGCCGACGGTGATCATTGCGGGCAACCGGCGCGGCAGCGGGCGGGCGAACGCGGGGCACGGGCGGGGCCGGCGGGAGCCGGTCGGAGCGGGTGGCGCATCACAGGGTCCTGGGGGAAAGCGGGCAGGCGGCACGGGGGCGGCCTGCGCCGACATGGTAATCATTGCAATTTGACGCCGCCAGCGAAGCCCATTCAGCGGGCCGTACGGTAGCCCTTGGGCTTTGCCGTGCGCTGGTTTAAGATCATTGTTGAATTCTGACTGGAACAAGGTGGCCCGCGCCCAGCGCCGGCCGAGCGTGCGACATGAGCACTACCACCGCCCACTGTTGACCTGCCCCCGAAGGCCCGAGTTCCCGGCGCCCTCGCGGCGCTTTTTTATTGCCCGGGCGCTGGCCCGGAACCGCTTTCCAGCCCGCCCGCGCGGGCTCCGCACGAAGCCAATGCGATGATCAACATTACCCTTCCCGACGGCAGCCGCCGCGAATTCGAAAATCCCGTCAGCGTCATGGAGATCGCCCAGTCGATCGGCGCTGGCCTGGCCAAGGCCACCATTGCCGGTGCCGTCGACGGCGTGCTGGTCGATGCCAGTGACGTCATCGATCACGATGCCAGCCTCCGCATCATCACCGCCAAGGACGAGGAGGGCGTGGAGATCATCCGCCACTCCTGCGCCCACCTGGTCGGCCATGCCGTCAAGCAGCTGTACCCGGACGTGAAGATGGTGATCGGCCCGGTGATCGCCGAGGGCTTCTACTACGACATCTACTCCGAGCGCCCGTTCACCCCGGATGACATGGCGGCGATCGAGAAGCGCATGGGCGAGCTGATCGCCCAGGACTACGACGTCATCAAGAAGGTGACCCCGCGCGCCGAGGTTGTCGAAATCTTCAAGGCTCGCGGCGAGGACTACAAGCTGCGCCTGATCGAGGACATGTCCGACGACATCCAGGCGATGGGCATGTACTACCACCAGGAATACGTGGACATGTGCCGTGGCCCGCACGTGCCGAACACGCGCTTCCTGAAGGCCTTCAAGCTGACCCGCATTTCCGGCGCCTACTGGCGTGGTGACGCACAGAACGAACAGCTGCAGCGCATCTACGGCACCGCCTGGGCGGACAAGAAGCAGCTCGAGGCGTACATCAAGCGCATCGAAGAAGCGGAAATGCGCGACCACCGCCGCATCGGCAAGCAGCAGGACCTGTTCCACCTGCAGGAAGAAGCACCGGGCCTGGTGTTCTGGCACCCGAAGGGCTGGGCGTTGTGGCAGGTGGTCGAGCAGTACATGCGCAAGGTCTACCGCAACAGCGGCTACGGCGAAGTGCGCTGCCCGCAGATCCTGGACGTGAGCCTGTGGAAGAAGTCCGGCCACTGGGACAACTACCAGGACAACATGTTCTTCACCGAATCGGAGAAGCGCACGTACGCGGTCAAGCCGATGAACTGCCCGGGCCACATCCAGGTGTTCAACCAGGGCCTGCACAGCTACCGCGACCTGCCGATCCGCTATGGTGAATTCGGTTCCTGCCACCGCAACGAGCCGTCCGGCGCGCTGCACGGCATCCTGCGCGTGCGTGGTTTCACCCAGGACGACGGCCACGTGTTCTGCACCGAGAGCCAGATCGAATCGGAAGTGACCGCGTTCCACCAGCAGGCGCTGGCGGTCTACCAGCACTTCGGCTTCGATGAGATCCAGATCAAGATCGCGCTGCGTCCGGAATCGCGCCTCGGCGACGATGCCACCTGGGACAAGGCCGAAGGCGCGCTGCGTTCGGCGCTGTCCGCCTGTGGCGTGGAATGGCAGGAGCTGCCGGGCGAGGGCGCCTTCTACGGCCCGAAGATCGAGTACCACCTGAAGGATGCCATCGGTCGTACCTGGCAGCTGGGCACGATGCAGGTCGACTTCATGATGCCGGGCCGTCTGGGCGCCGAGTACGTGGACGAGAACAGCCAGAAGAAGCATCCGGTCATGCTGCATCGCGCCATCGTCGGCTCGATGGAGCGCTTCCTGGGCATCCTGATCGAGCACCACGCCGGTCAGTTCCCGGCGTGGCTGGCTCCGACCCAGGTGGTGGTGGCCAATATCACCGACGCCCAGGCTGAATACGTCTCGGGCGTGACCAAAACCCTTGCGGATCAAGGCTTCCGCGTCAGCGCGGATTTGCGTAACGAGAAGATCGGCTATAAGATTCGCGAGCACACGCTGCAGCGCGTGCCGTACCTGCTGGTCATTGGTGACCGCGAGAAGGAAAACGGCGCTGTGGCGGTGCGTACGCGTTCTGGCGAAGATCTCGGCAGCATGAGCCTCCAGGCCTTCATCGAGCGGCTCCAGGCCGAGGGCGCGTAAGCAAAGGTCCGGCCCGTGCGCATTGGCGCCCGGGCCGGGTTCGACACCCTTGGGAGATCGCAATATCAGTACCCCTGACAACAAACAGAACCGCAAGAATCAGGAAATCCGTGTGCCGCGCGTCCGCGTGATCGGCAGTGACGGAGAAATGATCGGCGTGTTGACGCGTGACGAAGCGTTGTCCATGGCCGAAGATGAAGGTCTGGACCTGGTCGAGATCCAGCCGCAGGCCGACCCGCCGGTCTGCAAGATCATGGACTTCGGCAAGTTCAAGTTCGAAGCGCAGAAGAAGGCCAGCGAGGCCAAGAAGAAGACCAAGCAGGTCGAGATCAAGGAAGTGAAGTTCCGTCCGGTCACGGACGAGGGCGACTACCAGATCAAGCTGCGCAAGATGCGCGGTTTCCTTGAAGAAGGCGACAAGATCAAGGTCAACATCCGTTTCCGTGGCCGTGAAATGAGCCATCAGGAACTGGGTCGCGAGATGGCCAGCCGGATCGAGGGTGATCTGGGCGAGGACATCGTCATCGAATCCCGTCCGCGCCTGGAAGGGCGTCAGATGGTGATGATGATCGCGCCGAAGAAGAAAACCTGAGGCCTGACGGGCTGCCTTTCGGGGCGCCTGGCGGCTGAATGGAAAGGTGAAAGGGCGCCGTTGGCGCCCTTTTGCCTTTGTGCGGGCAGCGCGGCTGCTTGTGGCGTGACGTCTTGCGTGAAAAGGGCTGCAGGGGCTGGTGATGGCCCCGGTTTGCCTGTATCATGCCCGGCTCGACCCACCCAGGACGGGTCGTACGCCGATCATGGCAGGACGGAAAGAGCGGCCCAGGCCGCCGCCAGATCAGTCAGAAACCAGGGTCATATCCCATCAAGGACATTGCAATGCCCAAGATCAAGACCAACCGGGCGGCGGCCAAGCGTTTCCGCAAGACCGCCTCGGGCAAGTACAAGTGCGGCCACGCCAACCGTAGCCACATCCTCACGAAGAAAGCGACCAAGCGGAAGCGTAACCTGCGTCAGACGAATCATGTCCGCGCAGAAGACGCAGGCCGTCTGGACCGCATGCTCCCTTACCTCTGAGGAACTGAAAAATGGCACGAGTTAAGCGTGGCGTACAGGCGCGTCGCCGCCACAAGAAAATCCTTGATCTGGCGAAGGGCTATTACAACGCCCGTCGCAAGGTCTTCCGCGTCGCCAAGCAGGCGGTCATCAAGGCACAGCAGTACGCCTACATCGGCCGTAAGCAGAAGAAGCGCAATTTCCGTTCGCTGTGGATCACCCGCATCAATGCGGCTGCCCGCATCAATGGCCTGAGCTACAGCCGCTTCATGAACGGTCTGCTGAAGGCCGGCATCACCCTGGATCGCAAGGTCCTGGCTGACATCGCCGTGCACGACGCAGCCGGCTTTACCGCGCTGGCCGAAAAGGCCAAGGGCGCGCTGGCGGCATAAGTCCTTCCCGATGCCGTAACCGTTCCCTCGGGACGGTGTCAGGTCAAGGCAATGCATGGGGAAGGGCGCAAGTCCTTCCCCATTCTTTTTTGGGTCCCGGCGTGGCCACAGCGGCAGCGCGGGGACGGCGGTGGCGACAGGGGTCGGCCCTTCGCGCATCGCGATGGCAGATCGACTGGAGTTCCGGCCCCCCATGAGCGACATCCAATCCCTCACCACCCAGGCGCTGGCCGATGTGGCCGCCGCACAGAGCCCCGACGTGCTGGAACAGCTGCGCGTGGCCCTGCTTGGCAAGAGCGGCAGCATCACCTCGCAGCTCAAGCAGCTCGGCGCGTTGCCGGCTGACGAGCGCAAGGCTGCCGGTGAAGCCATCAACCAGGCCCGCGATGCAGTAAGCCACGCACTGGGCGAGCGCAAGGCGGTGCTGGAAGATGCCGCACTGGATGCGCGCCTGACGGCCGAATCGATCGACATCACCCTGCCGGGCCGCAATGGCGAGCGCGCTGGCCTGCATCCGATCACCCGCACCCTGGAGCGCATCACCGGCATCTTCGGCCGGCTGGGCTACGAGCTGTCGGAAGGGCCGGAGATCGAGGATGACTGGCACAACTTCGAGGCGCTGAATTTCCCGCCGCACCACCCGGCGCGCGCCATGCACGACACCTTCTACTTCGGCGATGGCCGCCTGCTGCGCACGCATACCTCCGGTGTGCAGGTGCGCTACATGGGCGACCACGCGCCGCCGCTGCGCATGATCGCCGCCGGCAAGGTGTATCGCAGCGACAGCGACCAGACCCATTCGCCGATGTTCCATCAGGTCGAAGGCCTGCTGGTCGACGAACATTCGACCTTCGCCGACCTGAAGGGCACGCTGGCCGAGTTCGTGCGTGCCTTCTTCGAGCGCGATTTCGAGATGCGCTTCCGTCCCAGCTACTTCCCGTTCGTTGAGCCCGGCGCAGAGGTGGACATCGCCTGGCAGCAGCCCGATGGCAGCACCCGCTGGCTGGAAGTGCTGGGCTGCGGCATGGTTCATCCGAACGTACTGCGCAACGTTGGCATCGATCCGGAGCGCTACACCGGGTTTGCCTTCGGCATGGGCGTGGAGCGCTTCGCGATGCTGCGCTACGGCGTCAACGACCTGCGCGCGTTCTTCGAGAACGACGTGCGGTTCCTGAAACAGTTCGCGTAAGCCGCAACCGTGTAGCGCCGAGCCATGCTCGGCTGCTTTTCTGGATGGACGCCTCCTTGCGCATGCGCTGGGTGACCACAAAAACCGCAACGGGAGGCACGCCTCCCACCAGGGTGACACCATGAAATTCTCCGAAAACTGGCTGCGCAGCCACGTCCCGACCCGCGCTTCGCGCGATGAATTGAGCGCGGTGCTGACCGCGATCGGCCTGGAAGTGGAAGAGGTGACCGCGCTGGGCGAAGGTCTCGATCACGTGGTCGTGGCACGCATCGTCGAGGCCGTGCGCCACCCGGAAGCCGATCGCCTGCAGGTGTGCAGGGTTGATGCCGGGCAGGGCGAGCTGCTGCAGATCGTCTGCGGCGCACCGAACGCGCGCCCGGGCCTGGTTGCACCGCTGGCGATGGTCGGTGCGCAGATCGGCGAACTGAAGATCAAGCCGGCCAAGCTGCGCGGCGTCGAATCCAACGGCATGCTGTGCTCGGCCAAGGAACTCGGCCTGGACGACGATGCCTCCGGCCTGCTGGAGCTGCCGGACGATGCTCCCGTTGGCCAGACCCTGGTCGAGTACCTGGGCCTGCCGGACGCCAGCATCGAAATCAAGTTGACCCCGAACCGCGCCGACTGCTTCAGCCTGCGCGGCATCGCCTATGACGTTGCCGCCGCGACCCGCAGTGAAGTGCTGGACTTCGCGGCCGACGCCATTGCGGCGGTCGGCGGTCGTGAGCTGGCCATCCAGCTTGATGCCGGCGCCGAAGCGCCGCGTTACCTGGGCCGCGTCATCGAAGGCGTCAACGCTGCTGCCAAGACCCCGTTGTGGATGGCCGAGCGCCTGCGCCGCAGCGGCGTGCGCCCGGTCTCGCTGCTGGTCGACATCACCCAGTACGTGATGCTGGAACTGGGCCAGCCGATGCACGCCTACGACCTCGGCACCCTGCAGGGCAGCATCGCCGTGCGCCGTTCGCGCGCGGGGGAGACGCTGAAGCTGCTGGACGGCCGCGATGCTGCGCTGGACGACAGCTTCCTGGTGGTGACCGATGCTGACCGTGCGGTCGGCCTGGCCGGCCTGATGGGTGGCTTCGACACCCGCGTCACCGACGCCACCACCGCCGTGTTCCTGGAAGCCGCGCACTTCGCCCCGGCCGCGATCATGGGCCGTGGCCGCAAGCTGGGCCTGCACACCGATGCCGGCCACCGCTTCGAGCGTGGTGTCGACCCGGCACTGCCGCGTACCGCTATCGAGTACGCCACCCGCCTGGTGCTGGACCTGGCCGGCGGTACCCCGGCGCCGGTCACCGAGGCCGTGCGTGCCGACGACCTGCCGCAGCCGGCGACGATCATGCTGCGCCGCGCCCGCATCACCCGCGTGCTCGGCATCACCATCGACGATGCCGAAGTCGAGCGCATCCTGCGCGCGCTGGGCATGGACGTGGTCGCTACCGCCGAAGGCTGGCAGGTCACGGCGCCGAGCCGCCGCTTCGATATCGCCATCGAAGAGGACCTGATCGAAGAGCTGGCGCGCATCCACGGCTACGAGCAGATCCCGACCACGCTGCCGGGCGGTGCCTCGCGCGTGGCGATGCCGAGCGAGACGCAGCTGGATGCACTGAGCGTGCGCCGCCAGCTGATCGCCCGTGACCAGCAGGAAACCGTCAATTTCGCCTTCGTCGACGACGCACTGCTGACCCAGTGGCAGCTGCGCGACGGCCTGGTGCCGCTGGCCAACCCGCTGTCGGCCGAACTGGCGGTGATGCGCCCGTCGCTGCTCCCGGGTCTGGTCGCCACGCTGGGCCGCAACGCTGCCCGTCAGCTCGGCCGCGTGCGCCTGTTCGAGCTCGGCCGGGTGTTCGCCCAGCAGGCCGGCGAAGGCCAACCTGCACCGCTGGAGACCCCGCGCGTGGCCGCTGCGATCTGCGGCGAGGCGCAGGCGGTGCAGTGGGGCCTGCCGACCCGCAAGGTCGATTTCCATGATCTGAAGGGCGACCTGGAGTCGCTGGCTGCCGCCAGTGGTGCGCAGCTGGAGTTCCGCCCGTCGACCCGTGCCTACGGCCATCCGGCACGTTCGGCCGACGTATTCCGCGATGGCGTCGTGATCGGCTGGATCGGCCAGATCCACCCGCGCTTGGCCAGGGCGATGGACATCGAGGCTGACGTCTATGCGTTCGAGCTGGACCTGGAGCCGCTGACCGCCCGCCGCCTGCCGCGTGCCGGCGAGCTGTCGCGCTTCCCGGCGGTGCGTCGCGACCTGGCCTTCCTGGTGCCTGAGCAGGTGGCCTGGGCCGATCTGGCGGCCACTGTCCGCCAGGCCGCTGGCCCGCTGCTGCGCGACCTGAACCTGTTCGATCGATACGTCGGGCAGGGCGTCGAGCCGGGATTCAAGAGTCTCGCTATGGGCTTGATTTTGCAGGACAAGTCGCGCACTCTGACGGACCGCGACGTGGATGCGGTGGTGGCCGAGGCGGTCACTGCCATCGAGCGTGAACACCACGCCCGGATCCGCGGCTGAGCGGGCAGCACTCGGGGGTAGCAGGCAATGGCATTGACCAAGGCGGAGATGGCGGAAAAGCTGTTCGACGAAGTCGGTCTGAACAAGCGGGAAGCCAAGGAATTCGTCGACGCGTTTTTCGATGTGCTGCGTGAAGCATTGGAACAGGGACGTCAGGTGAAGCTGTCGGGCTTCGGTAATTTCGATCTGCGGCGCAAGAACCAGCGCCCGGGTCGCAACCCCAAGACCGGCGAGGAAATTCCGATTTCCGCCCGTACGGTGGTCACCTTCCGTCCGGGCCAGAAGCTCAAGGAGAGGGTGGAAGCTTATGCTGGATCCGGGCAGTAACCGCGAACTACCGCCGATCCCGGCCAAGCGCTACTTCACCATCGGTGAAGTCAGCGAGCTGTGCGACGTCAAGCCGCACGTCCTGCGCTACTGGGAAACCGAGTTTCCCAGCCTTGAGCCGGCCAAGCGCCGAGGCAACCGCCGCTACTACCAGCGCCACGATGTGCTGATGGTGCGGCAGATCCGCAGCCTGCTGTACGAACAGGGCTACACCATTGGTGGTGCCCGCCTGCGTCTGGACGGCCCCGATGCCCGCGAGGAATCGGCGCTGAGCAACCAGATCATCAAGCAGGTGCGCATGGAGCTGGAAGAAGTGCTGCAGTTGTTGCGCCGCTGATCCCATTTCCATCGTAATCCGCTATACTTCACGGCCCGCCGCACTGGCGGGCACATCGCAGCATCAGTCGGGGCGTAGCGCAGCCTGGTAGCGCATCTGCCTGGGGGGCAGAGGGTCGTCGGTTCGAATCCGGCCGTCCCGACCACTGTGATGAAACAAGAAGCCTGCGCAGCAATGCGTGGGCTTTTTTGTGCGCGCTGAAGATGCCGATGATCAGTCTTCAGCGAAGCGATAGATCAGTTCCGGATCGCCCTCGTCCAGCCCATGCACAATGCCGCTGCCCACGAAGCCGTTGGCAGCAAGCAGGCGCTGCATGCCGAGGTTGGAGGCATTGGTCGAGGTGAACAGCTTGCCGCCACCGTGCCACGCGATTGCGTGCCGCAGCAGAGTGGCGCCGATACCCTGGCCGCGCCGCTCGCGCGCCACCATCAGCATCTCGACGAAGGCCTCGCCGAAGAAGTGGTGATGGATGACCAGGTAGCCGACGACGTCGCGGTCCTGCTCGGCAACACGCACGTTGCCCTGCGCCAGCCACTGGCCAATCTGTTCTGCCCGGCGACGGTCGATTGCCGCCACGCTGTCGAGTGCGATCAGCGCAGGGGCATCGGTTGGCGTCGCTTCGCGGACGCGCAACGCGGATGAAGCGGGCATGGTCGGGCTCCTGGCAGCAGGGCCCAGTCTATCGGCTCTGCCGCAGTCGCACCCGCACCAGCCGCAGCCTCAGCCAGCGCGTGCTCGGCAGTCAATACACCCGGAACTCCGCCCGGCAGCCGTCGCTGACCCAAACGCCACGGCGGTCCCAGCCCCAGTTGCGGTCCTCGATGCAGGTCGTCACCGATTTCTGCTTGACCAGGCGTACCTCGTGGCGCACGCGAACGCGGCACTCCTTGTCCTTGTTCTCGTAGGACTCGCAGACCAGGCGTTCGCCATCGTTGTCGCGATCACGGCCTCGGCCGCGTCCCGGCCAGCGGCCGTGTTCGTCGGCGACGAACTCGGCGCGGCAGCCGTCGGTTACCCACAGCATGCCCCGGCTCTGGCCCCAGTTCTGGTCCTGCACGCAACGGGTCACCGACAGCTGCCTGGCCAGGCGCATGCGGCCATCGATGGGGCATTGCTGGGTCTTGTTGAACTGCGATTCGCAGCGCAGCGCCGGAATGTGATCGGCGTCGTAATCCTGTGCGGCTACCGTGGTGGCGGCCAGCAACAGGGCGAGGGAGGTGCTGGTGATCGTCAGCAGCAGGCGGTGGGTCATGTGCAGGCTCGGGTGGGGTCGGGCGGCAAGAATGGCCCAGCCCGAGGCTGCCGGAACGCTTCGTTCCGAAGGTGGCTCAGTAGGGGTTTAGTAGTACGCGCGGGCCCATGCAGAGGCTTACATCCCGTATCATCGCTGCACATCCGATCGCATCGGTTTACACCTTCTTACAGGTTTCCCACGCCTGTCGGCACAGCCTGTGGCTGTTGCCACTGGCATGTGGACGGCCTGTGGGGGACGATGCGCGGACCACGACGACCACAGGGGGTTGCGTTGATCAGCAGTACCGTCATTCATCGCTCGGCCGACGCAGGCGGCGCCGAGGTGCGGGTCCTGGACACCACGTTCAAGGGCAAGCATGTGTTCATCGCCTGGGGCCTGCGCGGGCCGGAACTGACCCGCAGCGCGGACCCGGCTGCCACCGTGGCCGCGCGCAAAGCGCTGCACGCGGTTGCCGGCCACAATGAAGGGCCGCGCAGCCCGGAAGTGTTCATCGCCAACCAGTCGGCGGTGGCGATTACCGTCTATCGCCTGCTTACCGAAGCACGTTCCGGCGATGCCATCTTCTTCCTGTGCGATTCAACGGCGGTGGTCGAGTGGCTGATCACCGCGCTGGAAGTGCAGGGCGCGGACTGATTCCGCGCGCCGGCGCGCATCGATTCACGCCAGCGCAGCGTCCACGGCTGCCAGCGCATGCAGGGCAGTGGTATCGAACAGCGGCACTGCGCTGTCTTCCGGCCGCACCAGCAGCATGATCTCGGTGCAACCGAGGATGATCGCCTCGGCACCGCGTCCGACCAGGCGCGCGATCACGTCGGCGTAGACCTGCCGCGAGCGCTCGCAGATCACGCCGGCAATCAGTTCCTGGTAGATGATGTCGTGCACGCTGCGACGATCATCGGCATCGGGTACCAGTACCTCCAGGCCGAAGCGATCCTGCAGCCGGCCGCGGTAGAAGTCCTGCTCCATGGTGAAGGCGGTGCCGAGCAGGCCGACCCTGCGTGCGCCCGACTGCACGATGGCCTGGGCGGTGGGGTCGGCGATATGCAGCAGCGGCAATGCGCAGGCGGCCTCGATACGGTCGGTCAGCTTGTGCATCGTGTTGGTGCAGATCAGCAGCAGATCTGCACCGCCGGCCTGCAGCCGCTGGGCGGCATCGACCATATGCCCGCCCAGTGCATCCCAGTCGCCGTCGTGCTGCAGCTGCTTGATGCCGGCAAAGTCCACCGACCACAACAGCAGCTGCGCCGAATGCGCGCCACCGAGGCGATGGCGTACTTCTTCGTTGATGAGCCGGTAGTACTGAGCCGAGCTTTCCCAGCTCATGCCGCCGATCAGGCCAAGGGTCTTCATGCCGGGTTCCGTGCGAGGACATGCCATTGCAGCACAGATGGGAGGGGCAGGTACTACAGGCGCCATCTGTGACCGTCATATCCACACCGCGCTGTATGTGCCGCTGGTGGTGGCAACCGCTTAAGCTGGCGGGGTTTCCTGGAGCAATTGAAGAAATGGCCCTGCATACCTGGTGGTGGTTCCTGGCCACGGTCTTCGTGTTGTGCGGTACACCTGGCCCGAACATGCTGCACATCCTTGGCCGCAGCGTGGGCCTGGGTTTCCGCGGCAGCGTGCCGGCGATGGCCGGTTGCCTGCTGGCAATGCTGCTGGTGCTGGCTGCGTCCGCCGCCGGCTTGAGCGCGCTGCTGCATTCCTCGCCGATGCTGTTCGACGTGCTGCGCTACCTGGGCGTGGCCTATCTGGCGTGGCTGGGCCTGAAGGCGTGGCGCGACAGCTGCCGGCCCGCACCGCCGGTGACGACCGATACCGCCCTGCCGACGACACCTGTGCACGGTGCGTGGACGGTGTTCCGTGGCGGCCTTCTGGTGGGCCTGAGCAACCCCAAGCTGCTGCTGTTTGCTGCGGCGTTCCTGCCCCAGTTCGTCGATCCCGCGCGCGGCCAGGCGTTGCAGTACAGCGTGCTGGTCACCACCTTCGCTGCCTGCGAACTGTTCTGGTATGTGATGTATGCCGCTGGTGGCCATGGCCTGCGCCGCTGGTTGGCCAAGCCCTTCGCACGGCGCTGGTTCGAGCGGCTGGTGGGCAGTGTGTTCCTGGCCTTCGCCGTGGCGCTGCTGCGCTTCCGCCCGCGCTGATTCACGCCGCGCACGCGGCCTGTTCACGACTGCCGCATCGGCCTCGGCCTAGCCTGATCATCCAGTACGCAGTCCCCGTGGGGAAAGGTTTGACATGATCAAGTGGGCCATCATCTTCGCCATCATCGGCGTCATCGCAGGCGTGCTCGGCTTCGGCGGCATCGCCGGTGCAGCGGTCGGCATCGCCAAGTTCCTGTTCTGGGCCGGCGTCATCATCGCGGTGGTGCTGTTCCTGCTCGGCATGACCGTGGCCAAGAAGGTCAGCTAGCGTTGATCGCGCAGCAGCGTGCTCAATGTGCGCTGCTGTGCGAGAACAGGTTGATCACCAGCACGCCTGCGCAGATCAGCCCGATGCCGATCAGCGCCGGAGCATCAAGGCGCTGCTTGAAGACCACCAGCCCGATCAGCGAGATGAGCACGATGCCGACGCCTGACCAGATCGCATAGGCGATGCCGGTCGGTATCGACTTCATCGTCACCGACAGCAGATAGAAGCACAGGCCGTAGCCCACCAGTGCCCCCAGTGTCGGCGCCAGCCGGCTCATGCCATCGGACGCCTTCAGCAGCGAGGTGGCGATCACTTCCAGCACGATCGCGGCGGCGAGATAGACGTAGGGGCTCATCACAGGCTCCGGCTCACAACGGGTCGCACAGCTTCAGGGCCTGCTCGGCCATGGCCAGCGCGTTGAGGCGTTCCTCTTCGTCCAGCGGCCGGCCATAGGCGGTGGCCCAGTACCCGTCGGCGGCACAGCGCGCGGCATACAGCCGTGCATCATTGGCTTCGTCAGGGAATTCAGCCAGCATCGCGCGCTTCCAGATACGCCAGTGCGCGAGCAGGGCCGGTTCCATCAGATTGCCCAGGGTCAGGCCGATGTCGTTGTCTTCTTCCTGCTGCAACAGGTGCTCGAAGTTGGCCTGCACATAGGCACGACTGAAGCAGCCATGGCCGGGGGCGTTTTCCAGCAGCAGGGCGCGGACGCGTGCTTCGAAGTCGCCGATGAGTGCGCCGATGGCCTCATCGACCAGCGCCTGCTTGCTGCTGAAGTGGTGGAACAGCGCGCCCTTGCTGACCCCGGCGGCGTGGGCGACGTCCTGCACGGTCAACGCGGCGAGGCCATCACGGCCGATCACTGCAATGGTGGCCTGCAACAGTGACTGGCGCACGCTGTCGGGCGCCTTGCGGCGCGAGCGGGAGGGGGATGCGGACATGATGGAAAGAAACCGACTGGACGGTACGATTGTAGCGCAGGCGTGATGCGGCGCAGGGCCGCCGGCCGCGGCCGGCAGCATCCCATCAACCGTCGATCCGCGCAAAACGTGGTTGCGGCCCGTGTTCGCCGGGGACCTGTTCAACGAACATCGGGTACGGCCGTACCCACAGGCCGCCCTGGCCATAGAGGGCGCGATACAGCACCAGCGGTTCCAGGGTCTCGCTGCTGCGGACGATATCGATCACCTCGTAGTCGCCGCCCTTGAAATGGCGGTAGCGGCCCGGTGCGAGGGTTGGTAGTGGGCTCAGCTCAGCCATGGTGCCAGCCGCTCACTTGTGGGCCGGGCTGGCCGGCTTCGTGCAGTAGGCATCGATGGCCTCGGCGGTATTGGCCAGGCCCTGTGCCTGCGCCAGTTCCCAGGGGCGTTCGCAACGCTGGCTGTGCTCGCACCACTGGTAGCCGGCCGAGCCGATGCAGCCGTGGGCGTCGCGATCACCGCCCACTATCGGCGTGGCCGGCGCAGCTGCTGCCGCTGCTGCGTCAGCGCGCGCAGCCGCCTTGTCCTGGCTGGCGCAAGCGGCCAGGAGCATCAGGGCGGGAATCAGAAGAAACGCCTTCATTGGGCTGGATCCGTGCCTAAAGCGACAGTGTCTGCCGCAAATAACTCGGCAGCAAGCACTCAGAACACGACGGCGCGGATCAGTTCCTCGATCAGCACAACATAGCTGGCCACGAAGTAGAACTTCAGAAGCGTTGACCGCTGCTGGAAAAAGAAGGTGCGCATGTGGAAGGGGCCCCTGTTGGTGACGATAGTGTGAAGCCGGGTTGACTCCGTGACAAGGATCACGAAATAAATTCGCTAAACGAGCTCAGCGATGTGAGGGCGGGGGAGCTGCCGACCAGATGCCGAGGCATTTTCGTACAAATCTGATAGGCCATTCCTGAGCCGATGGCTAGCCTGAAGGGGTGCTGGCGGGGCGACCTGCCGATGAACCTTCGACCCTCAGGAGTCTTCCATGGTCTTTACTGTCCGATGCAACCCGCAGCACTGGTCCGTGCTGGACCCGCACGCGCATGACGCCTCCCACTATGCGCGCGGTGCCGACGCGTTCGACGCGGCCGCTGCACTGGCCCTGGAGCACCACCGGCGTACCGGCCAGCCCAGCCGGGTGCGGGTCGAGGCGCTTGGCAACGCCGTGGATGCGCTCATCGTGGGATGAGGCGTTGCCCACGGTGCTTCGGTCAGCGGCGGTTGAGTTGTTTGAATGGGGAAAAAACCGCCGTTGCGCGACCCCCTGTGCGACGCGGTGGGAATCACTGATGCTTGCGCCATCGTATTCATCTGGAGACATCGATGGGCAAGGCACTCCCCTGGCGCACCCTGGCCTGCACCCTGTTGCCGATGCTGGCCGCCGCGGGTGGCGCACAGGCGCAGAGCTATGGCTACGGTTATGACGATGACCGCTATGGCGGTCGCGAAGGCAGTGGCATCGTGCGCTGCGAATCGATCAAGAACCGCAGCAACGAGTGCCGCCTGGAAGGTCGGGCGCGGATGATCCGCCAATTGTCGGGTTCGCCGTGTGTCGAGGGTGAGACCTGGGGGCAGTCCCGCTACGGGGTCTGGGTCACCCAGGGCTGCCGGGCCGAGTTTGTCGGCGAATACCGCCGCGGTGGTGGTTGGGGCAATGGCGGCGGGTGGGGCAATGGCAACGGTTGGGGCGGTGGCGAAGTCGTCACCTGTCATTCCAATGGCCACCGCCAGGAGTATTGCGAAGCCCGTATCCGCCGTGGCGTGCGCATGGTCCGCCAGGATTCGCGCAGCGCCTGCATCGAAGGCCAGACCTGGGGTTGGGACCGTCGCGGCATCTGGGTCAGCGACGGCTGCCGGGGCCAGTTTCAGGTGAACTGAGCGAACCCCCGCGAAAATCAGAATAATCTGATACAGATCACATTTTGAACAACGTATCTTCTGCGATCAGGGCGCTCTCGGGCGTTCCTGAATTGCAACGACAATCCGTGCCGTAACCGGTGCGGTCGTACCGCCAACGTCGATACGCTGCCTCAAGGAGTGAGCCGCATGTTGATCCGCCTGCAATGCGAACAGCGCCAATGGCGCGTGCTGCACCCGGACAGGCCCGAGCCGATCGAGTTCCGCGATGGCGCCCGCGCCTACGACTTCGCCGAAACCCTCGCACGCCTGCACTTTGTCGATACCGGGCAGCGCGCTGCGGTGCGCGTGGAGGCCAGTGGTGCGTTCGTAGAGGCGGTCAGCTACGGCTGAGGGCTGGGGCTCCCGGCCAGATCATTTTTCCGGAGCCCGCTATCCACGCATGGCGTGGATCTACTTTGCATCTGATTCCACGCATGGCGTGGCTCTACTTTGCATCTGATTCCACGCATGGCGTGGCTCTGCTTTGCATCTGCATCCACGCATGGCGTGGCTCTACTTTGCATCTGCATCCACGCATGGCGTGGCTCTACTTTGCATCTGCATCCACGCATGGCGTGGCTCTACTTTGCATCTGCATCCACGCATGGCGTGGATCTACTTTGCATCTGATTCCACGCGTGGCGTGGATCCGTCTCTGTCCCACACTAGATCCACGCCATGCGTGGATCCACGGAGTGATGATCGGCCTCAGCCCGCCGCGCTGAGCGGCGGGGTCCCTGTTGCCAACTGCGGCCAACGCTTGAGCACTGCCGCACGGATGCCGGCCGCATCGATACCCGCTTCTGCCAGCAGATCCTCGCGGCTGGCGTGGTGCTGGTAGCTGTCGGGCAGACCCAGGTGCAGGATCGGGCGCAGCACGCCTTCGGCATTGAGCAGCTCACCGACGCCGGAACCGGCACCGCCGGCCACCACGTTGTCTTCGATCGTCACCAGACCTTCGTGCTGGGCGGCCACGGCCAGCACCAGTTCGCGGTCCAGTGGCTTGATGAAGCGCATGTTGACCACGCTCAGGCCCAGTTCGCGGCCGACCTGTTCGGCCGCGGCCACGGTACTGCCAAAGGCCAGCAGTGCGACGCGGCTGCCCTGCAGGCGCAGCTCGCCCTTGCCGATCGGCAGGGTGGACAGGTCGGTACCGGCAGCAACGCCGGTGCCGGTACCGCGCGGGTAGCGCACGGCGGCCGGGCCCGGGTGCTGCAGGCCGGTGCTGAGCATCTGCCGGCACTCAGCTTCGTTGGACGGTGCCATCACCACCAGGTTCGGCACGCAGCGCAGGAAGCTCAGGTCGAGATTACCGGCGTGGGTCGCGCCGTCGGGGCCGACCACGCCAGCGCGGTCGATCGCGAACAGCACGTCCAGGTCCTGGATGGCCACGTCATGCACCAGCTGGTCGTACGCACGCTGCAGGAAGGTGGAATAGATCGCCACCACCGGCTTGCCGCCCTGGGTGGCCATGCCGGCGGCGAGGGTGACTGCGTGCTGCTCGGCAATCGCCACATCGAAATAGCGCTGCGGGTATTCCTTGCTGAAACGCACCAGGCCGGAGCCTTCGCGCATCGCCGGAGTGATGCCGTACAGACGCGGTTCTGCGGCGGCGGCATCGCACAGCCAGTCGCTGAATACATCGGTGAAGGTCGGCTTCTTGGCGCCGGCCTTGGCCACCAGGCCCTTGTCCGGATCGAACGGGCCCACCGCGTGGTAACCGATCTGGTCGCCTTCGGCCGGCTCGTAGCCCTTGCCCTTGGTGGTCATCACGTGCAGCAGTTTCGGACCCTTGGAGGCGCGCAGCGTCTTCAATGCGGACAGCAGCGCCGGCAGGTCGTGGCCGTCGATTGGACCGGTGTAGTGGAAGCCCATTTCCTCGAACATCGTGGACGGCACGAACATGCCCTTCCAGTGCTCTTCCCAGCGCTTCACGAAGCGCGCGGGATTGTTCTTCTTGTCGCCCAGGATCTTCTTGCCGCCTTCGCGCAGCGCATTGAGCGTGCGGCTGCCGGTGGCGCGGCCAAGCATCTTGGTCAGACCGCCGACGGCCTCGGAGATCGACATGTTGTTGTCGTTGAGGATCACCAGCAGGTTCGGCTCCGGCTCCATGCCGCCGGCGTGCATCAGCGCTTCAAACGCCATGCCGGCGGTCATCGCGCCATCGCCGATCACGGCGACAACCTTGCGATCGTCACCCTCGGTCTGGCGGGCGATGGCCATGCCCAGCGCCGCCGAGATCGAGGTGGAGGAATGGCCGACGCCGAAGGTGTCGTAGTCGCTTTCCTCGCGCTTGGGGAACGGCGCAACGCCGTCCTTCTGCTTGACGGTGTGGATCTCGTCGCGGCGACCGGTGAGGATCTTGTGCGGGTAGGTCTGGTGACCGACGTCCCAGACCAGTTGATCGACCGGGGTCTGGTACAGGTAGTGCAGGGCCACGGTGAGTTCGATCACGCCCAGGCCGGCGGCGAAGTGGCCGCCGCTCTTGCCTACCGATTCAATGAGGTAGGCGCGCAGTTCATCGGCGACCGCCGTCAATTCGGATTCGTCGAACGTGCGCAGGTCATCCGGTGTCTGGATGCGCGCGAGGCGGGGATAGCGGGCAGAGTCGATCATCATGTTCGCACTTGTTCTGAACGCCCATTTTCGCCCTCAAACGGGGGTGGGGCAAGCAAACGCCGCCGCCCGTGACAGGACGGTGAGGGTTGCATTTTCGGCGATTCAGGTGCTCAGTTTTGACCGCTTGGGCAATTGCGCCTTCAGGAAGGCCATCTGGTCGGCCAGGATGTTGCGGTTGGACAGGATCAGATGCTCGATCCAGCTGGGCCGGTAGGGCACCGCCAGCAGTGGCATGCCGGCCTGTTGTGGGGTGCGGTCGCTCTTGCGCGAGTTGCAGTGGAAGCAGGCAGTGACCACGTTTTCCCAGCAATCCAGGCCGCCCTTGGACAATGGCATGACGTGGTCGCGGGTGAGTGTGGGGCGGCCGAACTGCTGGCCGCAGTACATGCACAGGTGGGCGTCGCGGGCGAACAGGGCGGGGTTGGTCAGGTTCGGCGTGGGGTCGATCGCGCGGGAGCGGGCGTGGCCGCGGGCGGCGATGATCGGGTGCAGGTCCATGCCGCTCTGCAGGCCGCTGAAGCGGTTGATGCCGCCGTGGATATGCAGGCAGGGATCGCCGAGGGTCCAGGCCACCGCTTCGCGGGCATAGAGGCAGGCGGCATCCTGCCAGGTGATCCAGTCCAGTACGCGTCCGTGGGCATCAAGCGAGAGCAGCCGGACCGAACCGGGGCGATGCAGCGTCGTGGCGTTGGGCGATGCTTCGGCGCCCGGAGCAGAAATCGGGGCTCCGGCTTCGATCAGACCCAAGCGTGTAGTGTCTGTCTCCATCGGGAGAACAGCTTATACCTGAATCATTGCGATTTGGGTATCGCCTGGAGGGCGATACCCAAATCGCAAGATTCAGGTCCGCGCATTCCTCCTAATCCCCGCGCCTTTGGCGCGCCCCCTTTAACAAAAAGGGGGCTTTTCTCCAGATGGATGGTCGCGCGGTTGCCAGATCGGGGTCGGATCCCTTTCCGCAGGAAAGGGCTCTGACCCCTCATCCAACCCCTCATCCACGCATGGCGTGGATCTACTGGCGGGATGGCTCAGGCGCCGAAGCGTTCGTCGTCCATTGCCATCAGCGGGGCGGCACCGGCCTGGATGGCGGCGGCGTGGCTGAGGGTGCGCGGCAGCACGCGGGTGAAGTAGAACCGTGCGGTCTCGCGCTTGCCCTGGGCGAATGCTGCGCCGTGCGCGCTGGCATCGGCGGCGGCCACGCTGCGGGCCCACCAGTAAGCCAGCACCACGTAGCCGGAATAGAACAGGTAGTCGTAGCTGGCTGCGCCCAGTTCGTCCGGGTTGGCGGCCGAACGCTGCAGCACGTCCATCGTCAGCTTGCCCCACTCGGCGGCCTTGGCGCGCAGCGGGCCGATGAACTCGGCCAGGCTTTCGTTGCCTTCATTGGCTTTGGCGAAGGCCTCGATCTCGGCCAGCATCAGCTTCAGGCCGGCGCCTTGGCTGGACGCAGTCTTGCGGCCGATCAGGTCCAGCGCCTGGATGCCGGTGGTGCCTTCATACAGCGTGGTGATGCGCGCATCGCGGGCCAGCTGTTCCATGCCGTGTTCGCGGATGTAGCCGTGGCCGCCGAAGCACTGCAGCGCGTTGTAGGTGTTCTCGATGCCCCATTCGGTCTGGCAGGCCTTGGAAATCGGGGTCAGGAAGCTCACCAGGGTGTCGGCGCGCTCACGCTCGCCGGCATCTTCTGCGTGATGGGCGACGTCGATCAGGGTGGCCGCGTGCAGGGCCAGCAGGCGGCTGCCTTCCACCAGCGATTTGATGGTCAGCAGCATGCGGCGCACGTCCGGGTGCACCAGGATCGGGTCGGCCGGCTTGTCCGGGAACTTGGCACCGCTCAGCGAGCGCGACTGCAGGCGCTCGCGGCTGTACTTCAGTGCGTTCTGGTAAGCACGCTCGGACAGACCGATGCCCTGCAGGCCGACGCCCAGGCGCGCGGTGTTCATCATGGTGAACATTGCCTGCAGGCCCTTGTGCGGCTGGCCGACCAGATAACCCTGCGCGCCATCGAAGTTCATCACGCAGGTGACCGAACCCTTGATGCCCATCTTGTGTTCGATGGAGCCGCAGCGCAGTGCATTGCGCTCACCGACATTGCCGTCGCGGTCGACCTTGAACTTGGGGGTGACAAACAGCGAGATGCCCTTGGCGCCCGGGGGCGCGTCAGGCAGCTTGGCCAGCACCAAGTGCACGATGTTGCCGGTCAGGTCGTGCTCGCCGGCGGTAATGAAGATCTTGGTGCCGGTGATCGAATAGCTGCCGTCGGCATTCGGCTCGGCCTTGGTCTTGAGCAGGCCCAGGTCGGTGCCGCAATGCGGTTCGGTCAGGCACATGGTGCCGGTCCAGCGGCCCTCGATCAGCGGCTTCAGGAACGCCTCGTGCTGCCAGGCCTCACCGTGCTGCTTCAGTGCTTCAATGGCGCCGTGCGAGAGCAGCGGGAAGTTGCCCCACGCCAGATTGGCGGCGTTGATCATTTCGTTGAGCGGCACGCCCAGGGTGTGCGGCAGGCCCTGGCCGCCCAGCTCCGGCGAGGCGGTCAGGCCGGTCCAGCCGCCATCGACGAACTGGTCGTAAGCCTGCTTGAAGCCGGGCGGCGTGGTTACTTCACCGCTGGCCTGATCAAGCACGCAGCCGATCTCGTCGCCGACGCTGTTGAGCGGGGCCAGCACGGTGGCGCTGAAGCGCCCGGCTTCTTCCAGCACGGCATCGACCACGTCGGCGGTGGCGTCGGTGAAACCCAGGCGGGCGAACAGGGGTTCGACCTTGAGCACGTCATGCAGGCCAAAACGGAGGTCGGAAAGCGGGGCGGTATAGCTGCTCATCGGTGCGTCTCGATTTGATCAGGGACAGGGGGCGTGGCGCGGGGCGCCACAGTGGAAGGCGGGGATCAGCGCAGCACGCCTGGCAGGCCCGGCGCCTGGTTGAGAGTGCTGCGGCTGCTGATGTCGAAGCTGCGCTGCTTCTTTTCCTGCGGCGTGGCCGCCACCGTTCCCTTCAGGCCGTAGGCCAGGGTGCGGTTGCCGGCCAGCGCGTCGGCCACCACCAGACGTGCGGCCGAGCTGGGCACGAGGTCGACATTGATGACGTCGGCGGAGGTGCCGCCGATGGAGATGCCCGGCTTGGCCTGCAGGGTGCCGGCTTCAGTGTCGCCGACGGTCAGGGCCAGGGTGACGTCATCGAAGGTCATCGGCATTGAGCTGTAGTTCTGCAGGCGCAGGGCTACGGTCCAGTTGCCGTCGGCGCGCACGGTCAATTGCTGCAGGCTGGCCGCCGGTTCCGAAACACGCTTGACGATGCCGTTGTTGCAGGCAACAAGGGCGAGGGTGCACAGGACGATCAAGGCGGTACGGAAGCGGTGGAGCATGGGCGCAAGTCCTCTGGAGGGGTGCGTTGGATAAGCATACTACGGCGTATGGTCGTTTGGATCGCCTGTGGCGACCCGTCGCAGAGGGTAGCGCGTGAAGATGGCGGCCGGGCGTGCGTGGCGCTGGATCGGGCGCGTGTGGTGCGCCGGATGCGGGGCGGTTCAGTCGGCGGGCGTATCGCGCAGCGGGGCCATCAGGCGCAGTGGCTTGAGGTCGTAGCCCATCGCTTCAGCCTTGGCTTTCAACTGTTCGAACCGGGCGCGATCCATCTCCGGCAGGCGCGAGAGGATCCACAGGTACTTCCGATCGGGTTCGCCGACCAATGCCCACTGGTAGTCCGGGTCCAGCGCCAGCACCCAGTAGTCGGCCCAGACCAGGGGCACCCAGCTCAGCCAGTCGGGAACGAAGCGCACCTGTAACTGCCCGGGGTGGCCCGCCACCGGGCGTGCCACGCCTTCGGCGACCACACGCTCGCCGTCACCATTGCGGCAGGCATTGGTCACGCTGATGCGGCCATCGCGGCGCAGCCCATAGTTGGCGGTGATCTCGCCGACGCACTGCTTCTGGAACGACACCGGAAGATGCGCGATCTCGTGCCACTGGCCGGCGTAGCGGTCGATGTCCAGTGTGTCGACCGCGCGCACCGGCTCGGCGGCGATCACCGGCAGCGCGGCCAGCAGCAGGCAGGCGAGCAGGGCGGGGCGCAGATGCATCGGCAGGCTCCAGGCAGGAGTCTGGAGCGTAGGTGGCACGGCGCGCGGCGATGTAAATTTTTCGTCAACCAGGCAGCGGTGGGCTGGCATGTATCCATGCCATGCGTGGATGGCGGAAGGCATCAGTGCTAGATCCATGCCATGCGTGGATGGCGGAAGGCGTCAGTGCCAGGTAGATCCACGCCGTGCGTGGATGGCGGAGGGCGTCAGTGCCAGGTAGATCCACGCCATGCGTGGATGGCAGGCCGCAGCCAAAAAAAAGACCTGCATTTCTGCAGGTCTCTGAAGATGGTGGCCGAAGACGGAATCGAACCGCCGACACGGGGATTTTCAATCCCCTGCTCTACCAACTGAGCTACTCGGCCAAATTGTGCGGCAACCGTGATCAAACCCGGTTTCCGGAAAAATAAAGACCCGCATTTCTGCAGGCCTTCGAAAGTGGTGGCCGAAGACGGAATCGAACCGCCGACACGGGGATTTTCAATCCCCTGCTCTACCAACTGAGCTACTCGGCCACGTGTTTCGTTGCAGCGAGGTCGCTGCCAAGGACGCGTATATTACGGAGGTCCGCGGCCTTCGGCAAGCATTCTGGCAAAAAATCTTCACATTGCCGTCTGCGCCCTCGCAAGTGCTTGATCCTCTGTTGTGGGGCAGGGCGGGGCCAGTCGATCATCGTCTGCGATGGAAATCAGCAGGTCGCCGAGATCGCCAAAGCTGCAAAGGCAAGGGCTGCGCCGGACCCGCGCAGGTCCGGGCAATGGAACGCTGTTTTCGTGGCCGCCATCGGGGATCGCCGCGGCGTAGTGTCGGCAGTCCTTTCCTGATGCTGGCAACAGCAGAGACCTGGCATGTCCGATTCCTCGACCACCTCCCGCATCGTGCTGGCGTCGCGCCCGCAGGGCGCGCCGAGTGCAGCCAACTTCCGCCTGGAGCAGGCCGCGCTGCCGGCATTGGCAGATGGCCAGGTGCTGCTGCGTAACCGCTACCTGTCGCTGGACCCGTACATGCGTGGACGCATGGACGAGGGCCCGTCGTACGCTGCGCCGGTGGCAGTGGGGGCGGTGATGGAAGGTCAGACCGTGGCCGAGGTGCTGCAGTCCAATGCCGAGGGCGTGGCCGCAGGTGAGCTGGTGCTGGCGCCGGGTGGCTGGCAGACCCACGCGGTGCTGCCGGCCAAGGCACTGGGACGTCGGCTGGATCCGGCCGGGCTGCCGCTGAGTACGGCGCTGGGCGTGTATGGCATGCCCGGCTTCACCGCCTATTCCAGCCTGCATGAAATCGCCCGCCTGAAGCCAGGCGAGACACTGGTGGTGGCCGCGGCGACCGGGCCGGTCGGCGCGACCGTGGCGCAGCTGGCCAAGCTGCAGGGTGCGCGCGTGGTCGCCATCGCCGGTGGCGAAGCCAAGCGCGCTTACCTGCAGACATTGGGCGTGGATGTCGCACTGGATCATCGCGCTGCTGATTTCGCCGGGCAGCTGCGCGCAGCGGTTCCCGCGGGTATCGACGTGTATTTCGAGAACGTGGGCGGGCACGTGCTGGATGCAGTGCTGCCGCTGCTCAACGACTTCGCCCGCATTCCGGTGTGCGGAACCATTGCCACCTACAACGAGCGCGGCGTCGAGCAGCCTGGCCCGGACCGCTTGCCGGCACTGTTCAGCCAGATCCTGCGCCAGCGCCTGACCGTGCGCGGCTTCATCGTTCACGACTTCAACCATCTGTGGCCGGACTTTGAACGCGAGATGCCGCAGTGGCTGCGCGGTGGGCGCATCCAGTACCGCGAGGATGTGGTGGAAGGGCTGGAGAATGCGCCGGAGGCGTTCTTCGGGCTGTTGCAGGGGCGCAACTTCGGCAAGCTGGTGGTGAAGCTGGATTGAGGGCTTGGCGGTGTGCCGACCAAGGTCGGCACCTACCAGAAGCTGGGCGTGCCGACCAAGGTTGGCACCCACTTCAGGCAGTCGAGGCCTTTTCCCGGCGCAGCAGTTCGCGCTTGCGCGCAACGCCCCAGGCGTAGCCGGACAGGTCACCGTCGCGGCGCACCACGCGGTGGCAGGGGACTGCCACCGCCAGCGGGTTGCTTGCGCATGCGCGTGCTACGGCACGGCTCGAGCGGGGCGCGCCGATGCGTGCGGCAATATCCGCATACGATGCCGTCTGTCCAAGCGGGATCTGCTGCAGTGCCTGCCACACCCGCTGCTGGAAGGCGGTGCCGCGGATATCCAGCGGCAAGGTGGCGCCCCGCAAGGGATCCTCGACCAGGCCGACCACCTGTGCCACCAGCTGCTCATAGCCGCTGTCGGCACCCACCAGCTCGGCCTGGCGGAAGCGTTGCTGCAGTGACTGCAGCAGCGACTCCGGATCGTCGCCGAGCAGGATCGCGACCACGCCGGTGGCACTGCTGGCCACCAGCACGCTGCCCAGCGAGCTCTGGGCAAGCGCGAAGTGGATGACTTCGCCGCGACCACCGGCACGCCATTGCTTCGGCGTCATGCCCAGCAACTTCGGTGCGTTCTCGTAGAAGCGGCCGCTGGAGCCGAAGCCGGCATCGTGGAAGGCGTCGGTGATGCGTTCCTGCTGCTGAAGCCCGGTGCGCAGGCGGTCGGCGCGCAGGGCCGCAGCGTACTGCTTCGGGGTCAATCCGGTGGCCAGCTTGAACAGCCGGTGCAGCCGGGTCGGGCTGCAGCCGGCAATGTCCGCCAGCTCCTGCAGCGTAGGCTCGTCAAGGCTGGTCTGCAGGTGGCGGCAGACCCGTTCAATGCGGGCATCGATGGCGGTGGTAGCGGTGCTGTCCATGGCGCGATTCTGGCACGTGCGGGGGAGGTGGAAACTCCGTTTCCTGCACCGGTGCGCGGGACCCGGAAACGGAGTGTCTGCGGTCCAGGGGCAAGGCATCGTGGTGGCTACTTCATAGCTGGAACAACGACCATGCGCCTGAACAACAAAATCGCTCTCATCACCGGTGCCAGCGCCGGCATTGGCCGCGCCAGCGCGCTGCGCTTTGCCGCCGAAGGGGCGAAGCTGGTGCTCAATGCACGTCGGTCGCAGCCGCTGAACGAACTGGCCGAGCAGATCCGCGCTGCTGGCGGAGAGGTGGTGGTGCATGCAGCCGACGTGGCCGATCCGGCCACAGCACCGGCACTGGTGGAACTGGCCCAGCACGCATTCGGCGGCCTGGACATCGCCTTCAACAATGCCGGCATGCTCGGTCCGGGCGTGCCGGCGGCGGAGTTCCCGGTGGACGCCTGGCGTGAGGTGATGACCACCAACCTCGATGCGGCCTTCCATGCGGCGCGTGCGCAGTTGCCGGCGCTGTTGGCGCGCGGTGGTGGCTCGCTGGTGTTTGTCGGCACCTTCGTCGGCCATACCGTGGGATTCCCGGGCATGGCCGCCTATGCGTCGAGCAAGGCCGGGTTGATCGGCCTGAGCCAGGTGATCGCCGCCGAGTACGGTGCGCGCGGCGTGCGCAGCAATGTGCTGCTGCCCGGTGGTACCGATACCGAGATGGGCCGGCAGGCGGCGCCCACCGCCGATGCACGTGACTTCGTGCGCTCGCTGCATGCGCTCAAGCGCTTGGCCGAGCCGGAGGAGATCGCCAATGCGGCGCTGTTCCTGGCCAGCGATGAAAGCAGTTTCGTTACCGGTACCGCGATGCGCGTGGAGGGCGGGGTGTCGATCACCCGTACCTGAGCGGGGTCACCGACGTGGCCGGTAGCGGATACCGCTGCTGGCCATGAAGCCCTTCGGATCGAAACGGGCCCAGGCCTCGCCCCAGTCGAAGCGGGCGTGGCCGCCGGCCAGCTTGCGCCCCAGCGCGGCGCTGAGCGTGCGCTTCATGAAGGCGACTTCGGCGTCGATGGTCGCCTGGGTCGGCCAGCCGTCTTCCAGCGTCGCACCGGGCAGACTGACACCCAACGTCACCATGTCCAGCTGTTGCCCGTGGAAGCACAGGCTGATGCCGGCAGGCACACCGCCCAGGCTGAGCCGGTGCAGACTGAGCCAGTGATAGCCGGTGCCGACATCGCGCTCGCCACCGACCCACGCGGCGAAGGCCATGCGCGCCTCCTCCAGTGAGAGGGTGGGGCAGATCAGGCTTGGCAGAGTGCCGAGCTGGATGCTGCCGTCGGTCGCATCGAGGAGCATCGGCACGACGTGGGCTGCGTGCTGGGCAGAAGAGGGCATGGCGTAACCGGTAGGCATGTTGCCGTAGATTCTGGGCACGACGCATGCCTCGCGGCAAACCAGGGGCGCTGGTTGCCGATGGCAAGATGGAGCATTCTTTGCACGACCGTTGATGATCAGGACCGTGCATGGCCCCGCTCCACACCGCGAATGCGCGCGATATCGACTGGTCTGCATTGCAGGCGGCGTACGGCCACGCAGGTGAAGCCGGTCAGTTGATGGTCGCCCTGCAGGATGCGGCGCACCAGCAGGACTGGGGGGAACTGTGGTCCCATCTATGCCACCAGGGCACGGTGTATCCGGCCAGCCATGCGGCGCTGCCGGTGTTGCTGGGGATTGCCCGGCAGCCGGATCGCTTCGATGCGGATGGTCCCCTGCTGCTGGCCGGGGCCATCGTGGCTGGCTCGGTGCTGGACGATCCGGGGCTGCGGCCATGTTCGACCACGATCGAGGCATTAATCGAAGCGGTGGAGGCCCGCTTGAGCCTGCCGGTGACAGACGAGGATGAGCGGCTGGGTGCACGACGCGCGCTGCGTCAGGCCTGGCTCGGGTTGAAGGGCGAGAAAGCGTGGTCACTGCATCTGGATCGGTTGGAGGAAGGCGAGCTGGTCGGCGAGTGCGACGGCTGCGGTGCCGATCTGTATGCCGAGTTCGACCAGGAGGCTCCCTATCTGTGCCACGAGGACCCGGTTCACGGGCCGCCCGCGGCTCGCACCCCGCTGCAGGCGGGAGCGCCGGTGAACTTGGCGGAGCAGTGGTTGCTGCAGCAGGCCCTGCACGATGGCGATCACGAAGCCGTGCGGCTGCTGGGGCTGGCTTTCGGGCGGGCGCCGTGCAGTGCATGCGGCCGCATGTTCAGCGTGCGCAGCTGCGTGGAAGCCTGAGGCGGGCCGGCTGCACACGGTGTTCGCGCCGGACTGACCTGCGGCTTACCCGATGCGCTCTAGCGTGGAGCCGACGTCGGACTCCACCGGCGAAGGAGTGTTCGATGAGTGAGCGCGACAACGACCAGGGCGATCCGAAGCAGGGTATCCAGGAAAGCCGCCAGGACCAGAAGCAGGACGATGTGGCCAAGCAGCGGCCGGGGCAGCGCGATCAACAGGTACGCGATTCGCACTCACGCAGCCCGCAGCGCAAGGACGGTGGCGAGGAGCCGGCCTGAGTGGCGGCGCTGAAAAGAAAAAACCCGCAGATCACAGCGATCTACGGGCTCTTCTGAATAGTGGTGGAGCCAAGGAGGATCGAACTCCTGACCTCGTCATTGCGAACGACGCGCTCTCCCAGCTGAGCTATGGCCCCACGGCAGGGTTTCAGTGTAGCGCTGCCTGTGGGGCTTGCCAAGCGGCCTGCGGGGTGGCGGGGTTGGCCCCGCCACCCCCTGCTTGTTCAGGCCAGTGCCTGACGCAGGTGAGCACCCGCGCGCTGTACTGCCACGTCGGTGGAGACAGCTACCCCGTGCAGATGGATGCAGGCATGGATCATTCCCGGCAACCGCTCCAGCGTGCACGCCACGTTCGCAGACTGCAGGCGTGCGGCGTACTGTTCGGCCTCATCACGTAGCGGGTCGTGCTCGCAGCTGAGCACGGAGGCGGGTGCCAGACCACGCAGGTCCGTTGCAAGGGCTGGCGAGGCCAATGCGGGCGGCGTATCCATGTCACCCAGGTAAGCTTGCCAGCAACGCTGCATCAGTTCGGCGCTGAGGTAATACCCGCTGGCGTACTCGCTGTAAGAGCCGGAGCCCATGCCGGCATCCAGTGCCGGGTACAGCAGCAGCTGGTGGCGCGGCTGCGGCAGGCCGATCCCACGCAACAGCAGGCAGCAGGCGGCGGCGAGATTGCCACCGGCACTGTCGCCCCCGATCGCCAGCCGCTGTGGGTCCAGACCGAGGCGATCTGCATTGGCCTGCAGCCATTGCCAGGCGTCGGCGATGTCGTGCAGCGGCACCGGGAACGGGTGCTCCGGCGCCAGCCGGTAGCCGACGGCGACGATCACGCAGCCACTGGCATTGGCCAGCGCACGGCAGGGGCCGTCATAGACCGCCAGCGAGCACTGGAACCAGCCGCCACCGTGAGCGAACAGCAGTGCCGGCGCTGGTTCGTCGGGCAATCCTTCCGGTGTGTAGAGGCGGACGTCCAGCGCATGCCCGTCGCGTGCGATCACCGTGTGTTCGATCACATGCGCAACCGGCTGTGGTGCGCCCTGCAGTTGTGGCAGCGCGCTCTCGCTGATCGCCCGCAGTTCACGCAGGTCCTCCGGCAGCGGATGGGCCGCGACGGCGTCGACGAACTGCTGCAGCGCCGGTTCAAGCTGCATGGCGTGCCTCCTGCAGGAAGGGCAGCAGCTGTGCCAGGAACGCCTGCGGTGCTTCTTCCATGATGAAGTGGCCGCAGCCCGGCACGATGCTGCCGCGCACATCATCGGCATGCGGTTGCAGGGTCAGCATCGGTGCATCGCCGGTTGCATGCTCGGCGCCGATCGCCAGCACCGGCATCGGCAGCCGGCGCTGTGCGCGCAGCTTGTTCTGGCGGATCGTCTCCGGAATCGCGCGGTACCAGGCGAAGCCGGCGCGCAATGCGCCTGGACGGCTGTAAGCAGCGATGTAGGTATCGGCAGCCACTGCATCGCGCCGGTACGACCAGCGGTCGAACATGAATTCCAGGTAGGCGCGTTCGCGGCCGGTGATGAGTGCCTCGGGCAGGTCGGCCACCTGGTTGAACATGAAGTGCCAGAGGAAGATGTTGTCAGCTGGTGCGGCGAAGATGCCCGGCTCGGGCGCCAGGCCGGGAATCACCGCCTCGGTGACTGCCAGCTGACGCACGGCCTGCGGCTGGTCACTGGCCAGTGCGTAGGCGATCCACATGCCGATGTCATGGCCGACCACCTGGTAGCGTTCGTGGCCGAGGGCCTGCATGGTCTGGTGCAGTACAGCGGCGGCACTGCCGGTATCGTAGCCATGGGCGGGACGATCGGATTCGCCGATGCCCGGCGGATCGACCGCGATCGCTTCGAAACCGGCCTCGGCCAATGCGTGCAGCACGTGGCGCCAGGCGTACCAGGTCTGTGGCCAGCCTGGAATCAGCAGCACCGGCTCACCGTGCCCGGCAGACACGCAATGCACGCGCTGGCCATCGATGCGCAGGTAATGGTGGCGCAGGGACGCGTCGCCGGCAGCGCCAGCGGAGAGGGAAGACGTCATGGGGGAATGCTCCGTTGGGGCTCAGGCGATGCCGAGCATGTGCTGCATCTGTGCGGTGCTGATCGGTGCACCGGCGAAGTCGTCGAAGATCTTGTCGGTGACCGGGATGATGTGGTCGCGGATGAAGGCGGCACCTTCGCGTGCACCGGCTTCCTGGTCCTTCAGGCAGCACTCCCATTCCAGCGTTGCCCAGCCCTGGTAGTCGTACTGGGCGAGCTTGGAGAAGATCGACTTGAAGTCGACTTGGCCATCGCCCAGCGAACGGAAGCGGCCGGCACGCTCGGTCCAGTCGGCGTAGCCACCGTAGATGCCCTGGCGCCCGTTGGGGCGGAATTCGGCGTCCTTGACATGGAACATGCGGATCAGCGGGTGGTAGATGTCCAGGTACTGCAGGTAGTCCAGCTGCTGCAGCACGAAGTGGCTGGGATCGAACAGGATGCGGCAGCGATCATGCTGGCCTACGCGTTCGTGGAAGCGCTCGAAACTGGTGCCGTCGTGCAGGTCTTCGCTGGGGTGGATCTCGTAGCAGAGGTTGATGCCGTTGTCCTCGCAGGTATCGAGAATCGGCCGCCAGCGACGTGCCAGTTCATCGAACGCTGCGTCGATCAGGCCCGGCGGGCGCTGCGGGAACGGGAACAGATACGGCCATGCGAACGAGCCGGAGAAGGTACCCATGTCCTGCAGGCCGAGACGGCGCGACGCACGGGCGGCCAGGTGCAGCTGCTGCTGCGCCCATTCGCTGCGGGCCTTCGGATTGCCGCGCAGTGCCTCGGGTGCGAAGCCATCGCAGAGCTCGTCGTAGGCCGGATGCACGGCGACCAGCTGGCCGAGGATGTGGGTGGTCAACTCACTGACCTGCAGGCCGTGCTCGGCCAGGGTGCCGCGAATGTCATCGCAATAGTCCTGGCTGTCGGCGGCGGTGGCGAGGTCGAACAGGCGTGCATCCCAAGCGGGAATCTGCAGCGCCTTGAAACCGTGGCCGGCGGCCCACTCGGCAATGCCGGCGAGTGAGTTGAACGGGGCCTGGTCGCCAGCGAACTGCGCCAGGTGCAGGCTGGGGCCCTTGAGGGTCTGCATGTGTTGCTCCAATTGTTTGGCGGTCGACAAAGAATAGGCGCGGCGCACGCGGTGGTCAACACCCGCGTTACACTGCGCGCCTCACCAGTGCAGGCAGGGCAGATGGCAGGGCGACCGCGCGAATTCGACAGGGACCAGGCATTGCGCAAGGCCATGCTGCTGTTCTGGCAGCACGGCTATGAGGGCACCTCGATGTCGGCCCTGGTCGAAGCGCTTGGCATTGCTTCGGCGCGCATCTACGCCGCGTTCGGCAGCAAGGAGCAGCTGTTCCGCGAAGCGGTGGCGCTGTATGAGGAAGGCGAGGGGGGCTTCGCGCCGCGCGCGCTGGAGCAGGCGTCACTGCGCGATGCGATCGGCAGCATGTTGCGTGATGCCGTGCTGACCTACACCCGGCGCGGGCGCCCGCATGGTTGCCTGGTGGTGTCTTCGGCCAGCAGCGTGTCGCCCGATGGCGAAGGCGTGCGGGATTGGCTGGCCAGCCATCGCCGCCAGCGAACGGCAGCGATCATTGCGCGCCTGCAGCAGGCCCAGGCCGACGGCGAACTGTCTGAGGGGGCAACGGTGCAGGCGCTGGGCGATCATTTCGCCACGGTGCTGCACGGCATTTCGGTGCAGGCCCGTGACGGCATCAGCCGTGAGCGGTTGCTGGCGATGGTCGATGTGGCGTTGAGCCCGCTGTAAAAAGGGGACGGAGGGGATTAAGTCGTTTCTGGCATGCGTGGCGGATCGCTCCGCATACTGCGCGTGGAGGCCCAGCACTGTGCCGAATACGCCTTAATCCCCTCCGTCCCCTTTCGCGCAACGAAATCGTAACAATTTGGGAGATAATGAGGGCTTGCGCAGTCATCCTCCTATTTGCCGCCCGGCCCGCGCAGGCCGCACGGACGCCTCCTCAGAGCATTCCATGCCCTCCCATACCGATTCCCGCCGCCTGTCGGGTACGTCGTCTTCCTTCGTTTCCTTCCGCCGCCACCCGCTGGCGCTGGCCTGTGCTGGCCTGGCCCTGGCTGCCAGCTTCGGCGCCGCCGCGCAGGACAGCGCGCCGACCCCGACCGGCCTGGACACCATCACCGTGACCGCCGAACATCGCGAGCAGAATCTGCAGGAGGTGCCGGTTTCGGTTGGCGTTGTGCAGGGTGAGCGCATGCGCGACTTCACCGCCGGCGGCGACGACACCCTGCTGGCGCTGTCCGGTCGCGTGCCGAGCCTGTATGCGGAAACCACCACCGGCCGCATCTTCCCGCGCTTCTACATCCGCGGCCTGGGCAACATCGACTTCTACCTGGGTGCCTCGCAGCCGGTGTCGATCATCCAGGACGACGTGGTGCTGGAACACGTGGTGCTGAAGTCCAACCCGGTCTATGACGTGGACCAGGTGGAAGTGCTGCGCGGCCCGCAGGGCTCGCTGTTCGGCCGCAACACCACCGCCGGCATCGTCAAGTTCGACACCTTGAAGCCGACCCAGGAATACAGCGGACGCGTCAGCGCCAGCTATGCGACCTACAACAGCGTGTCGATCGACGGCGGCTTCGGCGGCCCGATCAACGACATCGCCTCGTTCCGCGTGTCGGCCCTGTACCAGCACCGCGACGACTACGTCGACAATACCTACAAGGGCCCGAGCGCGGACGGCACGGTCAGCCCGAAGAAGAACGCCATGGGCGGCTTCGACGACCGCAACGTGCGCGCGCAGCTGCTGCTGACCCCGAGCGACCAGTTCTCGATCCTGGCCTCGGCCCACGCCCGCGACTACGAAGGCACCTCGACCCTGTTCCTGCGCAGCGCGCTGACCAAGGGTTCGAACAAGACCGACGTGCCGCGCGACAAGGTCGCCTACGACGAAGCCGACAACAACCCGCAGGCGTACAAGACCTACGGCGGTTCGGTGAAGGCGCGCTATGACTTCGGCGCGATCGACTTCACCTCGATCACTGCCTACGAAACCACCTCCGGCTACAGCCGCGGCGACACTGACGGCGGTGCCGCGGTGAACTTCCCGGTCAACGGCGTGCCGAACGGCTACGGCCAGTCGATGGGTCGCATCCGCGATCTGGACCAGTGGACCCAGGAGTTCCGCCTGGCCAGCCATGACGACAGCGCTCTGCAGTGGCAGGCCGGTGCGTTCTACTTCAACGGCAGCGACACCACCGACTTCTACCAGCGCGCGTGGTTCCTGCAGGGTGCGGCCCGCAACCCGAACAACTGGGTGCGCCTGCGCAACAAGAACACCTCGTGGGCCGGTTTCGGCCAGCTGAGCTACGCCTTCACCGACAAGTTCACCGTTACCGCTGGCCTGCGCCAGACCAAGGACGAGAAGCACACCCGTCTGCTGAAGACCGCCGATACCGCCGCCGGCGCGGTCACCTACAAGGGCCGCACCGACGTCAAGATGTCCGATACCACGCCGAGCTGGGACCTGAGCGCGATGTATCAGTTCACCCCGAACGTGAGCGTCTACGCCAAGGTTGCACGCGGCTTCCGCGGCCCGACCATCCAGGGCCGTTCGGCGGTGTTCAATGCCGACTTCACCACTGCTGATTCCGAGACGATCCTGTCCTGGGAAGCGGGCGTGAAGAGCAGCCTGTGGGACAACCGCCTGCGCCTGAACGCCACTGCGTTCACCTACACCGTCAACGACATCCAGCTCAACGGCAATGATTCGGACGGCAACGGCGTGCTGTTCAACGCCGACAAGGCCAAGGCCTACGGCTTCGAAGCCGACATGGAACTGCGCCCGATCCCGAACCTGACCCTGAGCGCCGGCCTGAGCCTGCTGCACAGCGAGATCAAGGACAAGCGTGTGTACGCGCAGGTCTGCGGCCTCAACGGCCAGGTGGTCTGCACCGTCGGCGACCCGACCATCAAGGTCGGTGCCAACACCTTCGCCCAGATCGATGGCAACCCGCTGCCGAACGCGCCGAAGTACAATGTCAACCTGGCCGCCCGCTACGACTTCCCGGTCAGCGACGCTGGCACCATGTTCGTGTCCACCGACTGGAACAAGCAGGGTTACACCAGCTTCGTGCTGTACGACAGCAAGGAGTTCAACTCCAAGGGTGACTTCGAGGGTGGCCTGAAGATCGGCTACTCGGGCAACTACGGTGCCTACGAAGTGGCGCTGTTCGCGCGCAACATCACCAACGAGAAGAACCTCAAGGGTGTGATCGAGAACTACATGGCCGCGGTCTACAACGAACCGCGCACCGTTGGCGTTTCGCTGAACATGAACTGGTAATGCGCTGTAGTGGTGGCGGGTCATCCCGCCATCGCACTGCTTGAATCAAGAGGGCGGCCCGGCGATCCGGGCCGCCCTTTTCGTTGCTCAATCGGAATCGGCCCCATCATCCCCTGGTGTCTCGCCATGGACCTGATAGCCGGCAGCACGCAGGTGCTCCGGCCAGGGGGGCGTGGCCATTTCTTCCAGTGCCATCGATAAGCGCGAGGCGAGATGCAGGGGCCCGGCATGCAGCCAGTCAAGATAGGCATCGCTGCGGATGATCTCGCGTAGTGCGGCGCTGTCGTGCCATTGCGATGCCGGCAGCAGGGTGAAGCCGCTTGCCTCGAACAGGCGCTGGCGCTGACGGGCATCCATGCGCAGCGGGAAGGCGAGCAGCAACTCCGGCTGGTAGGCCAGGGTGCCCCGGCCCTCTCTCCACGCCTCGATTCCGGCGCGATCCATGCCGGGTGCGGCGCCGTCCAGCGCCAGCCGGCCACCGGCCTCGAAGTAGCCGTGCATCAGGGCATGTGGGTGCAGCGAGGGCTCGAGCCTGTCCTGCTCGGTGGCATCGGCATCGGCATCGTCTTCGATGAGTGCGGCTGACAGGGCCAGATAGTGGACCGAGCGGGACAGGTCCAGTCCGCTGGCCAGTACGGCGTAGGCGTTGAGCAGGCTGGTGCGATCGATGCAGGTGTTCTGCCGGGCGTCGTCGGCAACCTGTTGTGCCAGGCCGATGTAGCGCTCTGCGCCGTGTGGATCCTTGAACAGCGCACGATAGCGCTGTGGATCGCGTAGTACTTCAATGGCGGCGTCGCGATCGCCGCGCGACAGCGCATCGCGCATGTAATCGAGTGTCTGCACCACGGGAGTTCCAGAGGGAGGGGAACACGATGCCGTATGCATTGCCGCGACCGTGGAGGTGCTGCCAGCCACCAGCAGTGACCCGATCATCCACCGTGATATGCCGGAATGGCGCCATGCAAGCATGCGGCAACGTCCTTGTTGAGCAGCGACAGGACCGCCCCGGGGGCGGCCGATGTGGTTACTTCTTCGCGGGCAGCAGGGCCTGCAGTCGCGGTTCCAGCTCCTGCTGGCGCCAGCCGGCCAGTGCAGCGGGCCACTGACGACGTTCCAGATAGCTTTCCAGGTGCTTGCGCGAGGCCAGCACGCCATCCGGCAGGCCCAGTTCGCGGCTGCGCTCGGCGACCGCGTCCTGCAGCTTCTTCAGTGCCTGCTTGTTGCTGTCGTTGGCGGGCAGCGCCAGCGGTGCCTCGGCCTCATCGGCCAGCGGCGTATCCAGTGCCTGCCACACCGCATCCGCCAGCTTGCGCGGTGCCTTCGGGAACTGTTCGAACAACGCACCCAGCGCGGCGGCATTGGCCGGTGGCGTGCGCGCCAGGGTGGCGGCCAGTTCGTTGTCCAGGATCCAGCTGCGCGGGCGGTCGCTGCTGCGCGCCTGCACATCACGCCAGCGCAGCAGGCGCAGCAGACGGTGCTGGGAGGCGGCATCAAGGAACTGCGCCGAGCGCATCGCCAGGTGCGGCCAGCGGTCCTCGTCGTTGGCGACGCTGGCCAGCAGGCGCTCGCCGTCGTCGTGCAGCCACTGCTGGCGGCCCAGAGCCTGCAGCTTGGCGTCGATGGCGTCATGCATCGCGAACAGGTGCTCGACATCGTCTGCGGCGTACTGCAGTTGAGACTCCGACAGCGGCCGGCGCATCCAGTCCGAGCGGGTCTCGCCCTTGGCCAGCGCCACGCCGGTGATTTCCGCGACCAGCTTCTGGTAGCCCATGCCGCCACCGATGCCGGCCAGCGCCGCGCCAATCTGGGTGTCGAACAGCGGACGCGGCAGCACGCCGCACGCCCACTTGAAGGCGACCAGGTCTTCGCTGGCGCTGTGCATTACCTTGATGATCGATTCATCGGCCAGCCACGGCGCCAGCGCCTCGGTCATGCCGGGAATCAGCGGGTCGATCAGCAGGATGTCCTGGCCGACCGCCATCTGTACCAGGGCCAGCTGCGGCCAGAAGGTGCGTTCACGGATGAATTCGGTGTCCAGGCCGATGCGGGAGGGGCGCTGCTGGAAGTACGCATCCAGCTCGTCGGGGGTGGTGATCCAGATTGCCACGGGTCAGGGCCTACTACTCGGGTTTGCTCAGGCAGGGGAGAATAGCCTAACGTCGGTCCGCGTCCGTGCCGAAGGAGATCCCGCTTGCGTTTTCCGCTGTCGTCCGTGCTGTGCACCGCCCTGGTCGTGGCCCTGGCCGGTTGCACGCCGTCGCCCCCCGCGGCGGCGGACCGGGCAGCTGGCGATGGCGTGGGTGCGGCCGCGGACAAGGGCGCCGATGACAGCCCGCAGGCGGCCCGGGGCAGGGTGACCATCGCCGGCGAGGATGCCGCCGAGGACGTGCAGCAGTGGACGCCACCACGGGTGGACCGGCAGGGCCGCAGCCTGGCGCAGTTGCGGCGTGCCGCCGCGCAGGCGTACGGCGATGGCCGGTTGTTCGAGGATGCCGACGCGGCCATCCCACTGTGGCTGGCCGTTCAGGAAGAAGATCCGGATGACCGCCAGGCGCGACTGGGCCTGCAGCGCGCCCGACAGCGTCTGCAGCAGCAGGCCGATGCGCTGCTGGTGCGGCCGCTGAAGCAGCGCGAGGCATTGGCAGAAGCCAGCCGCCAGGCGCTGGTGCTGCTGACCCTGTCGCCCAAGGACGAGAAGGTGCGTGCGCTGCAGGGCCGGGTCGAAAACGCGCAGCGCGTGGTGGCCTACAACCGTGCCGGCGAAGACGATCTGCGCGCCGACCGGATTGGCGAGGACGGTGACGGTGCCATTGGAAATTTCCGTGAGGCGCTGGCGCTGGACGAACACAACAGCCGTGCGCGGCAGGGGCTGGCGGCAGCCGAGAGCGGGCTGATCCGCCGCGCCGAGGAGGCTGCGCGCGCACGTGATTTCGCCAGCGCCGGCACCTGGCTGGCCGAGGCCAGCAAGGTCCGCGACTCGTCGCCGACCATCGCCGATGCGTTCGAGCGCATCGAGCAGATCCGCGCGGCTGTGCTGCTGCAGCTGCGTGACGATGGCCTGCGTGACCTGACCACGCCGCAGGGCCTGAAGCCGGCGCGCGAGAAGCTGGGCGAAGCCCTGCGCATCGCCCTGCCGGGTGACACGGTGGTGGCCCAGCTGCGTGAGCGCATCGACCTGGCCACGCACTACGGTAGTTTCCGTCCGGGCCAGGTGTTCAGCGATGCGATGCGTGACGGGGGGCGCGGTCCGCAGATGGTGGTGGTCCCGCATGGCGGTTTCCAGATGGGCGCCGGTGATGCGGAGCCGGGCTCCGCTGATTCCGAGCGGCCCTCGCATTACGTGCGTTTCGATCGCGGCTTCGCGATGGCGATCACCGAGGTCACAGTGGGCGATTTCGAGCGCTACGTGAAGGCGACCAACGCGCGGCCACGCGCGACCCGTCGCGGCCATTCGGTGGTCTATGACGAGCGCAGCGGCAATTTCATCCGCCGTAGCGGCGTGGACTGGCGTTCGGACTACGACGGTGGCCGCGCGATGGCCAATTCGCCGGTGATGCACGTCAGCATCCGCGATGCCGAGAACTATGCGGCATGGTTGTCCGAGCAGACCGGCCGCAGCTATCGGCTGCCCAGTGAGGCTGAGTTCGAGTACGCGCTGCGTGGCGGCAGCAGCGGCCGCTATCCGTGGGGCGATGCCGGCATACCGCCGCCGGGCAGCGGCAACTTCACCGGCAGCAAGGACGTGTCGCCGTCCGGGCGACACTGGCACAACGCCTTCGTCGGCTATGGCGACGGCTGGTGGGGACCGGCACCGGTGGCCAGCTTCCGGGCCAATGCGTTCGGCCTGCACGACATGGGCGGCAATCTCAGCGAGTGGGTGGCCGATTGCTGGCATGCCAGCTACCGGCGTGCACCCTCCGATGGCGCGGCCTGGTTCAACCCGGGCTGCCGGGCACGCGTAATCCGTGGCGGCAACTGGGCCAACGCGCCGGAGCAGACCCGCGCCGCCTGGCGGCAATCGCAGGACTCTGACACCACCAACGCTCGTATCGGCTTCCGCCTGGTGCGGGGCATCTGATCGGCATCCGGCTTCACCCGCGACGGACATCGGCGCACTAAGATTGCGCCGTACCTGCCGGCCGGCGGGGCTGCTGGAAGATCTCCCAATGAGCAACGATCCCTTCTCCCGCTCGCCGCAGGGCCCGCAGCGGCGCGGCCTCTTCGGCAACATCCGTTGGTGGGTGCTGCTGCTGGCCGCCGGCTACGCCGCGTTCTACTGGTTTTCCAATCGAACGGTCGATCCCTACACCGGCGAGAAGGTGATGATCGACAGCAGCCTGGATGCGCGCCAGGAGACCGCGCTGGGGCTGCAGGCCTACCAGCAGATCCTGTCGCAGGAACGGCCGATGGACCCGAATGCGCCGATCGCGCGCGATGTGCGTGACATCGCCCAGCGGCTGATCGCCAAGGTCGATGTGGTGGAGACCGCGCTGGCGCAGGAGCATGGCGTGCAGCCGGCGCATTTCGCGCGGGATTTCCAGTGGGAAGTGAACGTGATTCCCTCCGAGCAGGCCAATGCGTTCTGCCTGCCGGGCGGCAAGATGGCGGTCTACACCGGCCTGGTGCCGGTGGCGCGCACCCGCGATGCGATGGCGGTGGTGATGGGCCATGAAATCGCCCATGCGCTGTTGCGGCATGGTGCACAGCGCATGGCCCAGCAGAAGCTGACCCAGATTGGGCAGGTGGCCGGCGCTGCCAGCGGCATGGACGCCCAGCAACAACAGATGATGATGTCGGCGATGGGCTACGGCTACCTGCTGCCGTACGCGCGCAGCCACGAGACCCAGGCTGACGAAGTGGGGCTGATGCTGGCGGCGGCGGCCTGCTTCGATCCGCGCGAGGCAGTGCCGCTGTGGCAACGCATGGGCCAGGCCAGCGGTGGCCAGTCGCCGCCGGAGTTTTCCTCGACCCACCCCAATCCGGGCACCCGCATCCAGAACCTGCAGGCGCTGATGCCGAAGGCGCTCGAGTACCGGCAGACGTTCTGCGAGCAGGCAAAGTAGGGTTGTTCGGCAGGCTGCACCCCACCACCTTCGACAGATCTCCGCGATCTGCAGTAGATCCACGCCATGCGTGGATGCTTTTCGATCTCAGTTCGAAGTATTCGATTTCGATGGAGATTCATCCACGCATGGCGTGGATCTACCGGCCAGCGGGAAACTGGGCGCAGGCCTGCCGAACAACCCTCTACTTGACCTGCACGTCGATCACGCCATCGCCAACGCGGGCCTGCAGTGCGTCACCGGGCTGTACCTGATCGATCTGGCGAACCAGCGTGCCATCGTCACTGCGGGTAAGGATGCTGTAGCCACGGGCCACGGTCGCCAACGGGCTGACCGCTTCCAGCGAACGTGCCAGTCCGCGCAGGCGCAGCGCATCGCGGTCCAGTCGGCGCTGCATGGCCGCCTGCGGCCGCCCGCGCAGGGCAGCCAGGCGGCGCTGCATCGCGTCGAGCTGGCGCTGCGGATGGTGCCCGCGCAGGATCGCCGCGGCATGGCGCAGGCGCGCAGCACGGCGCTCCTGCTGCTGGTTGAACGCGGCATGCAGGCGCCGGCCCAGATCGAGCTGGCGTCGACGCAGCAGATCCAGTCGCGCCTGCGGGCTCTGGGCGTTCAGGCGCAACAGGGCGCGGTCGGCGCGCTGCATCGCCTGCTGCATCGCATGCCGTTGCAGCTGCACCATGCGCGCGGCCGTGCGGCGCAGGCGCAGCGCCAGTTCGCGCTGGTCCGGAACCAGTAGTTCGGCCGCCACCGATGGCGTTGGCGCGCGCAGGTCGGCGGCAAAATCGCTGAGGCTGAAGTCCGTCTCATGGCCCACCGCCGACACCACCGGGGTGCGACTGGCAGCGATCGCACGGGCCAGTGCTTCATCGTTGAACGCCCACAGGTCTTCCAGTGACCCGCCACCGCGCGTCAACAGGATCACGTCGTAGCGGCCGCTGGCATCGGCGGCCTGCAACAGCCGGGTAATCTGTGCGGCAGCGCTGCTGCCCTGTACCAGGGTCGGCAGCAGGTCCACTTCCAGCAGCGGGAAGCGGCGGCCAAGCACGCTCAGTACGTCGCGCACGGCAGCACCCGTGGGCGAGGTGATCACCGCCAGGCGCTGCACATGCGCCGGCATCGGCCGCTTGCGCGCCGGGTCGAACAGACCCTCGGCCTCCAGGCGTGCCTTCAGCTCCTCGAAGGCGCGGCGCAGTGCACCTTCGCCGGCTTCTTCCATGTGGTCCAGCACCATCTGGTACTCGCCACGGGCGTCGTACAGGGTCACCTTGCCACGCACCAGCACGCGCATGCCTTCGCGCGGCACGAACTTCAGGTACTGCGCCTTCATCCGGAACATCGCCGCACGCAACTGCGCGCGCGCGTCCTTGAGCGTGAAGTAGAGGTGCCCGGAGGAAGGACGCGCCACGCTGCCCAGCTCGGCCTCGACCCAGATCGCCGGGAAGCTGCCTTCCAGCAGGTCGCGGGCCAGGGTGTTGAGCTGGCTGGGGGTGAGGATGTCGTTGTTGCGTGGCTGCATGGGAACGGCGTGCTGCGGGCGGAACGGGAGCTCAGGATCGCACGTCAGCGCGCCGTGTGCTGGCCCAGCGCCCACTGCACGTGCTCGCGCAGCAGCGGCGAGGGATCATCGACGCGGGTCTGCAGCGCGGCCAACGCTTCGGCCGAGGTCGGTGCATTGCCCAGTGCCACGGCGATGTTGCGCAGCCAGCGCTCATGGCCGCTGCGCCGGATCGGGCTGCCTTCGGTACGGCGCAGGAACTCGCCTTCATCCCAGGCGAACAGCTGGTCCAGCCGCGCGGTATCGAGGTTGTTGCGCGCGCGGAAATCGGCTTCGTCGGTACGCTTGGCGAACTTGTTCCAGGGGCAGACCAGCTGGCAGTCGTCACAGCCGTAGATGCGGTTGCCGATCAACGGCCGCATGTCTTCGGGGATGGCACCGTCGTGCTCGATGGTCAGGTAGGAAATACAGCGCCGCGCGTCCAGCCGCTGCGGGCCGGTGATGGCCTGGGTCGGGCAGACATCGATGCAGCGCGTGCAGGTACCGCAGTGTGCTGTAGCCGGTGCATCGATCGGCAGCGGGATGTCGATGTAGATCTCGCCGATGAAGAACCAGGAGCCACCATGGCGGTCGATCAGGCAGGTGTGCTTGCCGATCCAGCCGAGACCGGCATTGCGGGCCAGTGCGCGTTCCAGCACGGGGGCCGAATCGACGAACACGCGGTAACCCAGCGGTGCCACTTCATCGTTGATCTGCGTGGCCAGCTTCTGCAGGCGGTTGCGCATCAGCTTGTGGTAGTCGCGGCCCAAGGCGTAACGGGCCACGTAGGCGCGGCCGGGGTCGGCCAGGGTTGCCCAGGCTTCGGTGTCGTCCTTGTGGCTGTAGTCCATGCCCACCGAGATCACCCGCACGGTGCCGGGCAGCAGCTCGGCCGGGCGCGCGCGCAGGGTGCCGTGGCGCGCCATCCAGTCCATCGTGCCGTACAGGCCCTGGCCCAGCCAGTCGGCCAGGTGCGCCTCATCCTCGCCCAGCTCGATGCCGGCAATGCCACAGCGCTGGAAGCCATGCGCACGGGCCAGTTCGCGGATGCGCTGTACGGCCTGGGCCGGATCGACAGGGGTGGGGACGGGGGACATGTGCACCAGTATAAAATCCCCGCATGGCCAACCTTGCCGATCTGTTCGATTCCGCTGCCGCGCGTGCGCTCGATGCGCAGGCCTCGGTGCTGGCCGCCGAGGGCGGTAGGGGCCTGATGGCGCAGGCCGGCCAGGCCGCCTGGCAGTGCCTGCTGCAGCATTGGCCGCAGGCACAGCGGATCGGCGTGGTGGTCGGTGCGGGCAACAACGGCGGCGATGGCCATGTGCTGGCTCGTCACGCGCTGCGGGCCGGGCGCGAGGTGATGGTGATCGCCTTGCCGGGAAAGTCGCCGTCAACCGTGCTGGCACAGCGTGCAGCATCGGAATTCACGTCCGGCGGCGGCACCATCACCGATTTCGACGGCGTGCTGCCCGAGGCCGATATCTGGGTTGATGCCCTGTTCGGTCTGGGCTTCGATCGCGCGCCGGAAGGCGTGGCGCAGGCGCTGATTGTCGCGCTCAATGCGCAGGCGGCACCGGTATTGGCGCTGGACGTCCCCAGTGGCGTCGATGCCGATCGCGGTGCCGTACCGGGCGTGGCGGTGAAGGCCGCTTTGACCCTGCAGTTCATCGTGCCGCATCGCGGGCTGTATACCGGCGATGCGCTGGATCATTGCGGCCAGAAGGCGCTGGCGCCGCTGCAGCTACCCGCGGCCGCATGGCAGGGCGTGTCACCCGCCGCAGAGCACTGGACCCAGGCTCGCTTGCCGGCCCTGCTGCCGCCGCGCCGCGCCAATACCCACAAGGGCGAATCCGGGCACGTGCTGTGCGTGGGCGGCAACCACGGCAGCGGCGGCGCCATCGCAATGGCAGCCGAAGCGGCGCTTCGGGCGGGCGCGGGCCTGATCAGCCTCGGCACCCGCCGCGACCATGTCGGCCCGATGCTGGCGCGCCTGCCGGAGGCGATGACTCACGCGCTGGAAGATGGCGATGTGCTGCCGGCACTGCTGGACAAGGCCAAAGTGGTAGCGATCGGCCCCGGCCTGGGCCAGGACGAGTGGGCACGCGCGCTGTTTATGCGGGTGCTGGCCAGTGCCAGGCCGCTGGTGGTCGACGCCGATGCCCTGAACCTGCTGGCGCAGGATCCGCGTGCGCTGCCGGACGCCATCCTCACTCCGCATCCGGGCGAGGCCGCGCGCCTGCTCGGCTGCAGCACGTCTGACATCCAGGCTGACCGCTACACCTGTGCACAGGCGCTGGCCGAACGTTTCCACGCGGTGGTGGTGCTGAAAGGGGCCGGCAGCATCGTCGCTGCGCCTGGGCAGCGGCCACGACTGATTGCCGCCGGCAATCCCGGCATGGCCGTTGGTGGCATGGGTGACCTGCTGACCGGCATCATCGCCAGCCTGCGCGCGCAAGGCCTGACCGCTTTCGACGCCGCCGCCGCTGGCGCGCTGCTGCATGCGCTCGCCGGCGACGTCGCTGCCGGCGATGGAATGCGCGGCCTGCTTCCTACAGATCTGCTGGCGCCGTTGCGGCGACTGGCCAACCCGGAACTTTCTCCATGACTGATTTCTTCCTTGCCGACAGCGATGCCACTGAACTGCTCGGGCAGTGGCTGGCGGCGACCCGGCCGCCGCAGGCGCTGATCGAACTGCGCGGCGACCTGGGTGCCGGCAAGTCCACCACCGCCCGCGCATTGCTGCGCGCGTTGGGCGTACAGGGGGCGATCCGCAGCCCGACCTATACCCTGGTCGAGCGCTATCCGCTGGCCAGTGGCGGTGAGGCCTGGCACCTGGACCTGTACCGCATCGGTCAGGCCGGTGAACTGGATTTTCTCGGCCTGGACGAGGGTAGTGCGGTGCTGTGGCTGGTCGAATGGCCCGAGCGGGGTACCGGCGCGCTGCCACCCACTGACCTGGTGGTCGCCCTGGAAATCGAGGGGCAAGGGCGGCGCGTTCGTCTCACTGGGGTCAGCGATGCAGGACATGAATGGCTGGAACGGCTTCCCGATGGAGGCGACTTGCAGGCCATTTCTGTCGGCTGACGAGAACAAACACCGGCAGGTTACGGATTATTAAGGAAAAAGGTGTTGCATTCCGTTCAGCGCGGTGATTGAATCCTGAGCCATGCGCCCGGGGAACCGTCTCATTGCCATCTGTGCCGCCGTCGGACTGAGTCTGGCGAGCGTCAGTGCGTGGGCCGGCGAAGTCCGCCAGGTCCTGCTGAATACGGGCGCCACCGGCACCCGTGCCGAGATCTCGCTGGTGGGCAGCGGTGGCTACAAGACCTTGTCGTTGGCGGGTCCGAACCGGCTGGTGGTCGATTTCCCGGATTCCAGCGCCATTCGCAACCTGAAGATGCCGGCGGCGCAGGGTGTGGTCACGGCCGTGCGCACTGGACAGCCGGTACCGGGCACTTTCCGTGTCGTTTTCGACCTTGCTGAATCCGTGGCACCGTTCCGCCCGCAGATGCAGCGCGAGGGCAATGAATCCAAGCTGGTGATCGAATGGCCGGGGGATGGCCCGGCCGTGGCCGCCAGCCGCCCGGTGGCCACGCCGACCGTTGCACCGCCAGCACCGGCCGCCGCACCGGCGCCGACGCCGGCTGAAAGCATGCAGTCCCGTTCCGACGCCGCGCGTGCCACTGCACTGCTGACGGCACAGGTGCAACAGCAGGCCAGTGCGGCGGCTGCCACACCGGCTACGCCGACGCCGGCACCGTCCACAGCACCGGCCCAGGTCGCTGCCGCCGGTACCACCGCCAGCAGCACGCCTTCATCCTCGCCGGCTGCGATCCTCGCTGGCCAGCGCACGGCTGCGGTAGTGACCAACCCGCCACCGGCGGCCCCCGCACCGGCTCCGGTACAGACGACGGTTGTGCCGCCGCGTCCGGTCATGCCCAGCGATGCATCGCGCATCCGCATGCAGGCTGGCATGCGTCATCTGGTGGTAGCGATCGATCCCGGTCACGGCGGCCAGGATCCGGGCGCAATCGGACCGACCGGCAAGCGCGAGAAGGATGTGACCCTTGCCGTAGCGCGTGAACTGGCTCGCCAGGTCAATGCGACGCCGGGCCTGAAGGCCTACCTGACCCGCGACAGCGATGTGTTCATTCCGCTGCCGATGCGCGCGCAGAAGGCGCGTGCGAACAAGGCCGACATCTTCATTTCGATCCACGCCGACGCGGCCGAGAACCGCTCGGCCACCGGTTCGTCGGTATATGTGCTGTCGACCAAGGGCGCCTCTTCGCAGCGCGCCCGCTGGCTGGCGGACAAGGAAAACGCCGCTGACCTGGTCGGTGGCGTGCGCCTGCAGCAGACCGAGGGCACCTTGGCCAACGTGCTGCTGGACCTGGCCCAGAGCGGCTACATGAAGGCGTCCGAGGATGCGGCTGGCCACGTGCTGGGTGGCCTGAAGCGGATCGGCAACAACCACAAGCCGAACATCGAGCGCGCCAACTTCGCGGTGCTGCGCACTTCGGACATGCCGGCGATGCTGGTGGAAACCGCGTTCATCTCCAACCCGGATGAAGAGCGTCGCCTGATCGATCCGGCCTACCAGCGCAAGATCGCCGGTGCCGTGCTGGACGGCGTGCATACCTTCTTCAGCCGCCAGCCACCGCCGGGCACGCTGTATGCCGCCCGCGCCCAGGCCGAGATCGATGCTGCCGGCACCATGGCCGGCGGCAGCAAGTAACCCGTGGTACGCATTGCATAGGGTAGCGCCGGGCCATGCCCGGCGGACGTGCGGCTCCGCTATCATCGCCCCATGAAGTCTGCTGCCCACTCCGTCCCATGAGCGCGCCCGGTCCGCGCCCGATCCGGCCATTGCCGGACATCCTAATCAACCAGATCGCTGCCGGCGAAGTGGTCGAACGGCCAGCGTCGGTGGTCAAGGAACTGGTCGAGAACGCGATCGATGCCGGCGCCAGCCGCGTTGATATCGATCTTGAAGAGGGCGGTGTGCGCCTGATCCGCATCCGCGACAACGGCAGCGGCATCGCGCCGGAGCAGTTGCCACTGGCGGTATCGCGGCATGCCACCAGCAAGATCGCCGACCTGGACGACCTCGAATCGGTGGCCACGCTGGGCTTCCGCGGCGAAGCACTGCCGTCGATCGCCTCGGTCAGCCGCTTCACCCTGTCCTCGCGCCGCGCGCATGACGAGCATGGCTCGGCGCTGCAGATCGAAGGCGGCAAGATCGGCGAAGTGACCCCGCGCGCGCATGCGCCGGGCACCACGGTGGAAGTGCGCGAGCTGTTCTACAACGTGCCGGCACGGCGCAAGTTCCTGCGCGCCGAGCGCACCGAGCTGGGCCATATCGAAGAGTGGCTGCGTTCGTTGGCACTGGCGCGGCCGGATGTCGAGCTGCGGGTGTCGCACAATGGCAAGGCGTCACGCCGCTACAAGCCGGGCGATCTGTACTCCGATACACGATTGGCTGAAACACTGGGCGAGGACTTCGCCAACCAGGCTGTGCGCGTGGATCACAGCGGTGCCGGGCTGCGCCTGCACGGCTGGATCGCGCAGCCCCATTATTCGCGGGCCAGCGCCGACCAGCAGTACCTGTACGTCAACGGCCGTTCGGTGCGCGACCGCAGCGTCGCCCACGCGGTGAAGATGGCCTACGGCGACGTGCTGTACCACGGCCGTCAACCGGCTTATGTGCTGTTCCTTGAGCTGGATCCGACCCGTGTCGACGTCAATGTGCATCCGGCCAAGCATGAAGTGCGTTTCCGTGATTCGCGCCTGGTCCATGACTTCGTCTACCGCACGCTGAAGGATGCGCTGGCCGATACCCGTGCCGGCATGTCGGCGCAGGAGATCGGTGCTGGCGCCGTGCATCCGGTGGATGCGGCCACGGCGCCGATGGCATCGAGCGCGGGTGCCTCCGGTTTCGGACTGGTACGCGGTGCTGCGCCGGGTGCTGGTTCGAGTGGTGGCGGTGGTGGATTCTCGGGGTGGCGCCCGCAGCAGCCGCTGGGCCTGCAGGTGGCTGATGCACCGGCGGCCTATGCCGCGCTGTATGCCGCACCGGGTGGCGCCGAACGTGGTGCCGCGCTGCCACCGATGCCCACCGAGAACGGACTGCCGGTCACCAGCGCCGACGCTGGCGTGCCGCCACTGGGCTATGCGATCGCGCAGCTGCACGGCATCTACATCCTGGCCGAGAATGCGGAAGGCCTGATCGTGGTCGACATGCATGCGGCGCACGAGCGCATCGGCTACGAGCGGCTGAAGAACGCGCACGATGGCATCGGCCTGCAGTCACAGCCGATGCTGGTGCCGATCACGCTGGCGGTGGGCGAGCGCGAGGCCGATACCGCCGAGAGCGAGGCTGAGACACTGGCCGCACTCGGCTTCGAGGTGACCCGCGCTGGCCCCGGCTCACTGCATGTGCGCAGTATCCCGGCACTGCTGGCACATGCCGAACCGGAAGGCCTGCTGCGCGACGTACTGACCGACCTGCGTGAGCATGGCCAGAGCCGCCGCGTGGCAACGGCACGTGACGAGCTGCTGTCGACGATGGCCTGCCACGGTGCGGTGCGTGCCAACCGGCGGTTGACCGTGCCGGAAATGAACGCGCTTCTGCGCGACATGGAAATCACCGAGCGGTCCGGCCAGTGCAACCACGGCCGACCGACCTGGGCCCGTTTTTCGCTGGCGGAGATCGACCGCTGGTTCCTGCGCGGACGTTGAGGGGAGCATCGATGCGTTATCGGGGAATGGGCGGCCTGCTGGCCGCCTTGTTGTTGGCCGCCTGCAGCCCGGCGACGCCGCCGGAACCGGCCGTTGCTGAAGATCCTGTCTATGCCACCGCGCAGCAGCAGTGGCGCGTAGCGCGTTACCAGGACTTGACCCGGCCCGATGGCTGGACGGCCCTGGTGGGCCTGCACTGGCTGCAGAACAGATCCCACTTCGTCGGCAGCGGCGCTACCAATGGCATCCGCCTGACGGTCGGCCCGGACAAGCTGGGCCTGCTGCGCCGCGAAGGCAGCCAATGGTGGTTCACCCCTGAAGCCGGTGTCGATGTCAGTCATGATGGCCAGCCAGTACGCGGCCGCATCCGCATCGACACCGACAAGGATCTGCAGCCGACCCTGCTGGCCTTCGATGGTGGCAAGGGGCAGCTGGGCATCATCCGCCGCGGTCCGCGCGATGCGCTGCGGGTCAAGCACGCCGATGCGCCGGCACGCCGCGATTTCGCCGGCCTGGAGTACTGGCCCGGTGGTCCGGGCTGGCAGGTGCAGGCGCGCTTCATCGCGCACCCGCCGGGCAAGACCCTGCCGATCGTCGACATCACCGGCCTGACCACTGAGATGCCCAATGCCGGCGCGGTTGAATTCGAGCGCGATGGGCGCGTATGGCGGCTGGAGGCGATTGGTGCCGCCGGGCAGCCGCTGTTCCTGATCTTCGCCGACCGCACCAGCGGCCGCGGCAGCTACCCGGCCGGCCGCTACCTGGACACTGATGCGCCCAGCGCCGACGGTACGGTACGCATCGATTTCAATCACGCCTACAACCCGCCGTGTGCGTTCACCGCCTATGCGACCTGTCCGCTGGCGCCGCCGGAAAACCGGCTCGACCTGCGTGTGGAAGCGGGCGAGAAGGCCTACCACCTGCCTGAAGGAGACGGCTGACCATGCCGATCAAATATCTGTTCCGTGCCACGCTGCTGCTGACGGCCCTTGCGATCACGCCGCTGGTATCGGCGCGCAATGCGCCAACGGCTGAAGGTGCTGCTGGTGCCGCCAAGCCGCCGGTGCCGTTGCTGTGGAAGGTCACCGGCCCGGGCGATGCACGCGTGTACCTGCTCGGTTCGTTCCACCTGCTGAAGCCGCAGGACTACCCGTTGTCGCCCGATGTCGAACAGGCGTTCGAGGCCTCGCAGCGGGTCGTGTTCGAGCTTTCGCCGGAAGACATGCAGTCGCCGCAGCTGGCCAGCCGCATGGTGCAGGCCGCGGTGCGCACCGATGGCAGCGAGCTCAAGCGCGATCTTGATGCCGCCACCTGGCAGAAGCTGCAGGCGTTCGCCGCCGAGAACAAGCTGCCGCTGGCACAGATGCAGGGCATGAAGCCGTGGTTCGTCGGCCTGAGCATTTCGGTCGGGCAGATGCAGAAGATGGGGCTGGACCCGGCGCTGGGCCTGGATCGCCACTTCATGGAACGCGCGCAGAAGACCGGCCGCAAGACCGCCGGCCTGGAAGACATCGATACCCAGATTGGCATGCTGGATGGCATGACGGTGCAGGAACAGCGGCAGATGTTGTCCGAAGCCCTGGACCAGGCCGGCAAAGGCGACGAGCAGGCGCGTCAGCTGCACGACGCGTGGCGCCGCGGTGATGAGCGCGTGCTGTGGAGCCGGATGGCGGCGGAAATGCGCCAGCAGTATCCGCAGCTGTACCAGCGCATCAACACCGGGCGCAATGATGCATGGGTGCCCAGGCTGCTGCCGTACCTGCAGGCCGGGCAGGGCGGTACGCTGGTGGTGGTGGGCACGCTGCACCTGCTGGGCAACGACGGCGTGGTCGAGAAGCTGAAGGCGAAGGGTTACAAGGTCGAGCGCGTATGCACGGGGTGCAAGGCGAAACGCTGACGTATCGTTGGCGCGATGCCAAACAAAACGGCGCGCCAGGGGCGCGCCGTTTTTGTATCAGCCGTTGCCGCAGCTCAGCGGCGGGTCTTGCCGCCGGTGCCAGTGCCCGGTTCGTTCGGCTTGTTGCCGGTACCAGTGCCGGTGCCCGTTCCCGTTCCGGTACCGCCCGGGCGCGGGCCGCCGAAACCGCTGCCCATGTTGCGCTGGAATTCCTGCCACAACTCCAGGTTGCGCTCGGTCAGCTGGTTCATCATCGCCCACGGGGTCTGGCCCAGCAGGTTGCCCATCTGCTGGCGGAACTGCTGCTGCTGGTCGAGGAAGACCTGCATGCTGCGCTCCAGGTAATTGCCCATGAAACCCTGCAGGGAATCGCCGTAGAAACGGATCAGCTGGCTGAGCAGCTGGGTGGACAGCATCGGCTCGCCGTCCTGTTCCTGGTCGGCGATGATCTGCAGCAGGACCGATCGCGTGAGGTCGTCGCCACTCTTGGCGTCGCGGACTTCGAAGTCTTCGCCGTCGAGAATGAGCTGGCGCACATCCTCTATGGTGATGTAGCTGGAGATCTCGGTGTCGTAGAGACGGCGGTTCGGATACTTCTTGATGATGCGGGTCGCAGCCATGAAGCGGTACTCGTCACAGTAGACGCGCAGCATGGCGCAGTGCAGCAGCCGTTGCAACCGCCTCAGCCCCCGCCAGGCTTGGCTTTCAGGGGCGATCATGTTGCGCAACAAGGGGTTGCGTGCTGCGCAGCATGACTCTCGGCAGGGGCCGCCAGCGGATACTGCCGCGGTGCGCTGCGCGGCTTACCAACCCATATGGTGGCCGCCGTTGATGTCCAGGTTGCTGCCGGTGATCCACGAGGCCTCTTCGGCCACCAGGAAGGACACGCCGTAGGCGATTTCTTCCGGCTTGCCCAGGCGCCCGGTGGGGATGTCGGCGATGATCTTGGCGCGCACTTCCTCGGGCACGGCCATCACCATGTCGGTGGCGACGTAGCCGGGCGAAATGGTGTTGACGGTGATGCCGAAGCCAGCGTTCTCGCGCGCCAGCGAGATGGTGAAGCCGTGCATGCCGGCCTTGGCCGCCGCGTAGTTGGCCTGGCCGTACTGGCCCTTCAGGCCGTTGATCGAGCTGATCTGGATGACCCTGCCCCAGCCGCGTCGGCGCATGCCCTCGATGACCGGCCGGGTGACATTGAATACCGAATTGAGGTTGGTGTTGATCACATCGTGCCACTGGTCCGCACGCATGCGGTGGAACGTCGTGTCGCGGGTGATGCCGGCGTTGTTGACCAGGATCTCGACCGGGCCCAGCTCGGCCTCGACGGCGCGCACCAGCGCCTCGGCGCTGTCCGGATCGGAGACATCGCCCGGGAAGATCGACACGTTGTAGCCGCGTTCGGTCATCGACTGCAGCCAGGCACGGGCCTTGGCTTCGTCGCGGTAATTGGTGGCGACCCGGTGGCCCTGGTCGGCCAGGCGTTGGCAGATGGCGGTACCGATGCCGCCGGTTCCGCCGGTGACCAGTGCGACGCGAGATGTCATGGAATGCTGTCCGGGAATCAGGTGGGGGAAAGGGGATTCTGCAACATCGGCGCGGAAAGTGCGCCGGTGGGCAACAGGATGTCGCTACGCGGCAGCCGCGCCGGGTCGAAGGCCTGCTGAGCGGCCGCCAGCAGCGCGTCCAGATCGTGCGCAGGTTCCAGCGCCTCGGGTGCCTGGCCGAGCAACTGCCAGAGCTGGCGCAGCACTGGCAGCGGGCGCGAACTGTCCACCGGCAGCGCCGCCAGCGACTTTGACAGCTTGTGGCCCGGCGCATCCAGCAGCAGCGGCAGGTGCCAGTAGCGCGGCACCGTCAGCCCCAATGCCTGCTGCAGCAGGATCTGCCGCGCGGTGGAGTCGAGCAGGTCGGCGCCGCGGACTACTTCGGTCACCCCCTGCGCGGCGTCATCCACCACCACCGCCAACTGGTAGGCCCAGCAGCCATCGGCACGACGCAGCACGAAGTCGCCGACCTCGGCGTGCACGTCCTGCTGCTGCGGGCCGCGCAGGCCATCATCGAAGTGCACGATGCTGCCCGAGGGCACGCGGAAGCGGACGGCGGGGTCCGGTCGCGGTTGCCGGGTGACGCAGCGATGATGGATGCCGCCGCTGGCGGCCAGATCGCTGCGGCTGCAGTGACAGACGAAGGCCTGGCCGCTGGCGAGCAGCACATCCAGCGCAGCCTGGTAGGCCTCGCCGCGGGTGCTCTGCCAGAGGATCGGGCCATCGTGGACCAGCCCGAACGCGGCCAGTGCCTGCAGTTGTGACTCGGCGGCACCGGGCACAGTGCGCGGTGGATCGACGTCTTCGATGCGCAGCCGCCACACGCCGCCGTGATGGCACGCGAGCAGCCAGCTGCCGAAGGCGGCGAGCAGGGATCCGGGGTGAAGCAGGCCGGTCGGCGAGGGCGCGAAGCGGCCGCAGGGAACATTGGCGATCATGCAGGCTGAATCGTCGGTCAGGTTGGCGCTTGAATTCAAGCTGACCGCACCGCAAATTGATCGATATCGACCCCTTCCGAGCCGGAATTTCCCATGTTCACCCGTATAGCCCTCTTCCTGGCCACGAACTTTGCCGTGCTGATCCTCGCCAGCATCGTGATGTCGCTGGTGGGAACCGACCCCAGCAAGATGGGTGGCCTGCTGATCATGGCCGGCATCTTTGGTTTCGGCGGTTCCTTCATCTCGCTGCTGCTGTCCAAGTGGATGGCCAAGCGCTCCACCGGTGCGGTGGTGATCACCGAGCCACGCAACCAGACCGAGCGCTGGCTGCTGGCCACCGTCGAGCGCCAGGCCAAGGCGGCCGGCATCGGCATGCCCGAAGTGGCCGTGTATGAAGGTCCGGAAATCAATGCCTTCGCCACCGGCGCCAACCGCAACAACGCGCTGGTGGCGGTGTCCACCGGCCTGCTGCACAACATGAGCGAAGACGAGGCCGAAGCGGTGCTGGGCCACGAGATCGCCCACGTCGCCAACGGTGACATGATCACCATGGCGCTGCTGCAGGGCGTGCTGAATACTTTCGTGATCGTGCTGGCCCGCGTGGTCGGCGGCATCATCGACAGTGCGCTGTCGGGCAACCGCGAAGGCGGCGGCCGTGGCTTCGCCTACTACATCATCGTGTTCGTGCTGGAGATGGTGTTCGGCCTGTTCGCCACCATGATCTCGATGTGGTTCTCGCGCCACCGTGAGTTCCGCGCCGATGCCGGTGGTGCCTCGCTGGCGGGCCGCCAGAAGATGATCTCGGCGCTGGAGCGCCTGCAGCTCAACCACGGCCAGAGCACGCTGCCGACGCAGATCGCCGCGTTCGGTATTGCCGGTTCGACCGCGAAGAAGCTGTTCATGAGCCACCCGCCGCTGGAAGAGCGTATTGCCGCGCTGCGGGCTTCGACGGCGGCGTAAGCGTCGGGCTGAACCTGGAAACACGAACGCCCGGCCTTGTGCCGGGCGTTTTCATGTGCGCGCATCGGTAGCGCCGGGCCATGCCCGGCGGAACCCGGTAGATCCACGCCACGCGTGGATGCTGTTGATCTTGATCCTGATCTTCCGGTCCGCCGGGCATGGCCCGGCGCTACCGATGCATGGGCGCGCAAACGAAAACGGCACCCTCGCAGGTGCCGTTTCAGTGAACCGCTTTACGCAGAAACTCAGAACTTCGCGTCGAACTCCGCCGCGTAGCCGGTGTTCACCAGCACCTTCTGCAGCGCCTCGGCCACCTTCAGGTTGCCGGCCACGATCTGGTGATTGTCCGGGCCACGGTTGTCCATGCGGCCCAGGGTTGCGCCCTTGAAGTCACAGACCTTGCCGCCGGCTTCGCGCACCAGCAGCAGGCCTGCGGCGATGTCCCATGCCTTCACGCCGGCTTCGAAGTAGGCATCGGCGCGGCCACAGGCCACGTAGGCCAGGTCCAGCGCGGCCGAGCCAGTGCGGCGGATGTCTTCGGACTGGACCAGCAGGGTGTCGACCGACTTCAGCTGGGCGCTGGCACGGGCACGCTCACGCGGGGCAAAGCCGGTGTGGATCATGGTGCCTTCCAGATCCTTGCGGTCGGCGACGCGGATGCGGCGGTCGTTCAGCACGGCACCGGCGCCACGGCTGGCGGTGAACAGTTCATTGCGCAGCGGGTCGAAGATGACCGCATCGGTCGGCTCGCCGTTCTCGACCAGGGCGATCGACACGCAGTAGTGCGGTACGCCGCGCAGGTAGTTGCTGGTGCCATCGAGCGGGTCGATGACCCACATGTGGCGACGCTCGCTCTGCACGCCACCTTCTTCGCCGAAGATGCCGTACTCGGGGTAGGCGCGCTTGAGCTCCTTGACGATGACCTTTTCCGCGTCCGCATCGACTTCGCTGGCGTAGTCCATCCGGCCCTTCTGCACCACATTCAGCGCCTCGAGCTTGTTGATGTTGCGCAACAGGACGTTGCCGGCGAGTCGGGCGGCCTTGACCATGACGGTTACGGCGGGTTTCTGCATGGTGTGGGCTCCCGGAAAGGCAGAAGAGAAGGGCTGGCGGGGGAAAAGAGCAGGTCCGGCGCAGTGGCCGGCCGCACAGTTTACCATTGGTCTTCGTCCAGCTCGACATTTTCCCTGTTCATGTCCCAGTTTCCCGTCGCTACCCGCCTCCGATTCGTCCTGGTCGGTACCCAGCACCCCGGCAACATGGGTGCTGCCGCCCGTGCCCTGAAGACCATGGGCCTGGCCCGCCTGGTGCTGGTCGCCCCCGAAAAGCCCTTGGACGAGGAGGCGTTCCGCCGCTCGGCCGGTGCCGAAGACGTACTCGGTGACGCCCCGGTGGTGGCCACCCTGGCCGAGGCCGTGGCCGACTGCCGTCTGGTGCTGGGCTGCACGGCCCGTGCGCGCCGCGTCCAGCTGGAGGAATACCTGCCGGCCGACGCCGCTGCCCGCGCGGTGGCCAAGGCCAGCGAAGGTGCCGAGGTCGCGCTGGTGTTCGGCCGCGAGCGCACCGGGCTGACCAACGAAGAGCTGCAGCTGTGCCACGCGGCGGTACACATCCCGTCCGATCCGGAGTTCAGTTCGCTCAACCTGGCGGCGGCGGTACAGGTGCTGGCCTATGAAACCCGCATGCAGCTGCTGGGCGCACAGCCGGTCGTTGAGCCCGGAACAGGCGCCCACGAACAGGTGGCCAGCCATGAGCAGATGGAGAGCTTCTTCGCCCAGCTTGGCGACACTCTGGACGAGATCGATTTCCACAAGGGCCGCGCGCCGGAATCGGCGATGCGCAAGCTGCGCCGCCTGTTCCTGCGCAGCGAGCCGAGCGAGCAGGAAGTGCGTCTGCTGCGCGGCATCCTGGCCGACACCCAGCGCATGGCGCGGTTGGCCCAGGCAGGCAACAAGGGCAGCTGACGGCGTTCTCATTTTTTCGGGTAGTCTGTCCGGATACCCAGGGGGGATGAAGCCTGTGTCAGGTCTTCGAAAGGCAATGCAGGGGGGACTGCTGAGCCTGGCCATGGTCCTGCTGGCCGGGACGGTGCGTGCAGCACCGGACCCGGTGCTGGTGCTGGGCCGGATCAGCGATGATCCCAAGGCCCATTACGAGCAGCTGCAGCCACTGCTGGACTATGTGGTGGCACGCATGCACGACGTCGGCATCAAGGAAGGGAGGATCCTGATGGCGCGCGATCCCCAGCAGATGGCCAGCTATCTGCGACGGGGGCGGGTCGACTGGGTCACTGAAACATCGGGCGCGGCCATGGCGCTGGGCCAGCGCAGTGGCGCTCGTCCGCTGCTGTTGACCGAGCGCAATGGCGTACGTGAATACCAGACGGTGTTCTTCGTGCGCAGCGACAGCCCGATCCAGCGCGTGCAGGATCTGCGCGGCCATCGCATGGCCCTGCAGAACACCGCGTCCACCAGTGCCTACCTGGTGCCGGTGATGACCCTGCTGCAGGACGGGCTGTCGCCACAGATCCTGGCGGGGGTCTGGGACATGCCGGGCCGGGACAGCGTGGGCTATGTGTTCGCGCGCAGCGAGTTGAACATCGCCACCTACGTGCACAAGGGCATGGCGGATGTGGGAGCGGTGAGCAGCGTGGACTGGAATGACGAACGGCGGGTGCCGGCGGCGTTCCGGCGTGACTTCCGCGAACTGCTGCGTACCGAGCCGTACCCGCGTGCGGTGGAGATGGTGCGCGCCGACCTCGATCCGAAGGTGCGTGACCGCCTGCAGCAAGTGCTGCTGCAGGCAGCCAGTGACCCGCAGGCGCAGGGGGCGTTGCATCGGTTTTTTGGCACTTCCGGTTTCCACCGCGTCGATGCGCATGCGCAGCAGCGGCTGGATGAATTGAAACAAGGATTGACGCGCGTGCGGATGGAAGTGGAATGAAGTGGCTCGGCTCGGGAATGCAGGTCCGGTTCCTGCTCGCGATGGGCGGGGCGATGATCGTGGTCGTGGCGATCCTGGCGGTACTGCTGGGGCGGCAGACAGCAATGCAGAGTGAGGTGCGCAACCTCAGTGGCAGCGTCATCCATGAACTGTTCGACCGCGGCGTGCGCAGTCGTGGCGAGGCGATGGCGCGCGAGTTGTCCGATGCGCTGGCCAATCCGCTGTACTACCGCGACCTGGACCAGGTCGGCGCGCTGGTGCGCAACACCGCCCGCCAGCAGGTAGTGCGCTATGTGCTGGTGTTCGACGACCATGGCAGGCTGGTGCATGACGGTACGGTCGAGGTCGCTGGTTTCGGGCAGCCCATGGCCGACCCGCTGGCGCCCAAGGCCGTGGCCGCGCGGACCCTGGTGGTGCAGGAATCGCCGAAGGTACTCGACAATGCGATGCCGATCATGGTCGGCAACCAGCGCATCGGTGGCGTCCGCGTCGGCATGGCGCTGGACGAGGTGCAGCAGCGCGAACAGGCGGCCAACGCCACGCTCGGAGAGCGCCTGCAGCAGGTCGGCAGCCGCCACCTGGGCTGGCTGCTGTTGATGCTGGGGCTGCTGGTGGTGATCGGCGTGGTGGTAATCCTCTACGTGCAGCGCACCCTGGTGGCGCCGATCCGTGATCTGGCTGCTGCGGCACGCCGTATTGAAGCAGGGGACTACCAGGCGCCGCTGGCGGAAAACAGCCGCGATGACGAGGTGGGTGAGCTGGTCCGCGGCTTCGCCAGCATGCGTGATGCGATCGCCCGCCATGATCGCGAAGTGCGGCGCATGGCGTATACCGATGCACTGACCGGGCTGACCAACCGGCTGGCGTTCCGTGAGGCGCTGGATCACCGGCTGATGGCCGCGCGTGCCTCCAACCATCGGCTGGGCCTGCTGTTCGCCGACATCGATGACTTCAAGCGGGTCAACGATACCCTCGGCCACGAGGCGGGCGACGAGGCCTTGCTGCAGTTCGCGCAGCGCATCGGCCGCGCGGTGACCGAGGCCGGCGGCGACGAGGCGTTGCTGGCGCGCTTCGGCGGCGACGAGTTCGTGATCCTGGTCGGCGACGGGGACGTGGCTGCCAATGCGCGGCTGCTGGCCGAAGTGCTGGTGCGAGAGCTGGGCAAGCCGCTGGTGGTGCAGGGCAGGGAACTGTTCCTCGGCACCTCGATCGGCGTGACCCTGTTCCCCGACGATGCCGCCGATGCGACCACCCTGTTGAAGAACGGCGACATCGCCATGTATCAGGCGAAGATGGCCGGCAAGAACTGCTATCGCTACTACAGCCGCGCGATGGACCATGCGGTCGAGCGCCGCGTGCACATGGAGCAGGAGCTGCGCGGGGCCTGGGAGCGTGGCGAGCTGCGCCTGGCCTACCAGCCGATCTTCCGCATGCGCGACCGCCGCATGGTGGGTGTCGAAGTGCTGCTGCGCTGGCAACACCCGACCCTGGGCACGATCCCGCCGTCGGTGTTCATCGAGGTGGCCGAGCAGAGCGGGTTGATCGAGATCATCGGCCCGAAGGTGCTGCGCGCAGCCTGCATGGAAGCCTCGCAGTGGCCGCGCGGGGCGGCCGGGGACGACCTGTTCGTATCGGTCAATGTGTCGCCACGGCAGCTGCGCGGTGGCGAACTGCCGGCACTGGTCGCACAGTGCCTGCATGAGTCCGGGCTGCCGGCGTCGCGCCTGCATCTGGAGCTGACCGAAACCGCCGTGATCGGCGACGAGATGGTCGCTGCGCAGCTGCTGGACAAGCTGCACCGCACCGGCGTGAAGGTCTGGCTGGACGATTTTGGTACCGGCTTCTCCGGCCTTAGCCATCTGCGCCAGGTGCCGGTCGATGGCGTGAAGATCGACAAGAGCTTCGTGGCCGACATGCAGCGCGATCCGGACGATCTGGCGCTGACCACGGCGATCATCGCCATGGCCCATGCGCTGGGTATCACGGTGGTGGCCGAAGGCATCGAGCAGGAGGCGCAGTTCGAGCTGCTGGCCCAGCGTGGCTGCGACCTTGGCCAGGGCTATCGGTTGAGCCACCCGGTTACTGCAACCGAGGTGGTGCGGATGATCGAATCGGGCGCCTGACAGTAGATCCACGCCATGCGTGGATGCTTCTGCAGGCAAGCCCATCCACGCATGGCGTGGATCTACCCGGCAAGCCCATCCACGCATGGCGTGGATCTACAGCTACACCGGACGCTTGCTCGGGTCGCCGGGCAGTTCGCGCACCAGCTTGGGGATCAGGTAACCGGACAGGCGTGCGGTCAGGCCGGCAATCAGCGCCTTGGCCCGGGTGTCGTCCACTTCGAAGTGGGCCACGCCCTCGACCCGGTCCAGCTGGTGCAGGTAGTAGGGCAGTACGCCGGCGGCGAAACTGCGCTCGCTCAGGTCCTGCAGGGCCTGCACGCTGTCGTTGACCCCGCGCAGCAGCACCGCCTGATTCAGCAGCTGCGCACCGATGCCGCGCAGGCGCGCCATCGCGGTGTCCACGCTGGCATCGAATTCATTGGCATGGTTGGCATGGACGACGATCGCCAGCGGCCAGGGCAGGTTGCCCAGCCAGGCCAGCAGCTCCTCGTCCACACGTTCAGGCAGCACGATCGGCAGGCGGGTGTGGATGCGCAGTCGGCGAATGTGCGGGATCGCGCGCAGGGCGTCGGTCAGCTCGACCAGCTTGTGCGTGGCCAGCGACAGTGGATCGCCGCCGGACAGGATCACCTCGTCGATGTCCGGGTCGGCCGCGATGGCCGCCACGGCTTCCTGCCAGCCACCCTTGGCGGCGTTTTCCGCGCCATAGTCGAAGTGGCGGCGGAAGCAGTAGCGGCAGTTGATCGCGCAACTGCCGGTGGCAACCAGCAGGGCGCGACCGCGATACTTCTGGATGACGCCGGTGGCCTTCTTGGCCGCGCCGTCGCCCACCGCGTCGAAGCTGAACCCGGGGACCGGGCGCATTTCTTCGTTGACCGGGAGCACCTGGCGCAGCAGCGGGTCGGCCGCATCGCCCGTGCGCATGCGGGCCACGAAGCCCTCTGGCACGCGCAGCGCGAACTGGGCCATGGCGTCGTCCGATACGCCCAGCGCGGCCGGGTCCAGCTGCAGCCGGGCCAGCAGGGCGTGCGGGTCGCGCAGCGCCTGGCGCCAGAGCTGCTGCCAGCGTGCGGGCGCCCCTGGCGACGGGGTCCGGGGGAAGGCGGAAGGCTGCATGGACAGGGGGCCTGCGGTTATCATGGACACATAAACAGTTGCCCGCCGGGGTTCCGGTGGGCTTTCCATTCTATCCGGCTCGCCGCACGCGCGGCGGTTTCGCCATTTGAGGAGCTTGAGCATGGCCACTGCGGGCATGAACGATGTCAAGAACGGGATGAAGATCCTGGTCAACAATGAACCGGCCGTCATCTCCGAGACCGAGTTCATCAAGCCGGGCAAGGGCCAGGCCTTCACCCGCGTGCGCTATCGCTTCATCAAGTCGGGCCGGACCGTGGAAATGACCATGAAGGCGACCGACGACGTGGAAGTTGCCGATGTGGTCGATACCAACATGGACTACATGTACAGCGACGGTGAGTACTGGCACTTCATGGACCCGGAAACCTTCGAGCAGGTCCAGGCCGACAAGGCCGGCATGGGCGGCGCCGAGAAGTGGCTGAAGGGTGAGGAGTCCTGCATCGTGACCCTGTTCAACGGTTCGCCGATCTTCGTGCAGCCGCCGAACTTCGTTGAACTGAAGATCACCCAGACCGATCCGGGCGTCCGTGGCGACACCTCGGGCGGCGGCGGCAAGCCGGCCACCCTGGAAACCGGCGCGGTTGTCCGCGTGCCGCTGTTCGTCAACCAGGATGAAATCGTCAAGGTCGACACCCGTTCGGGCGAATACTCCGCACGCGTGAAGTAATCCGGCGCAGCCGGATTACCGTAGTGCCGGCCGCTGGCCGGGTACGTGCCAGCGCATTCGCGCTGGCGCTCCCATGATCTGCTTCGGCAGATCATGGGCCCCGCTTCACGGGTCTCCAGACCCCGCCGCTTCGCGGCAGCCCCTGACTCAGGGGCGTGTCCCCCCAGAAGTATCTCGCCGCCCCCACAGCCCAGTGAGCCCGCATGAGCGATAGCCCGCACCTCCCCGAAGCCTGCGACCTGCTCATCGAAGCCGGTTATGTCGTTCCGATCGAGCCGCATGCGGTGGTGCTGGAAGACCATGCCGTCGCCGTGCGTGGCAGCGAGATCATCGCCATCCTGCCGCGGGCCGAGGCCCGCGCGCGCTTCCGCGCGACCCAGGTGGTCAGCCGCCCCGACGCGGCGCTGATGCCCGGCCTGGTCAACGCGCACACGCACAACCCGATGACCCTGCTGCGCGGCGTCGCCGACGACCTGCCGCTGATGACCTGGCTGCAGCAGCACATCTGGCCGGTGGAAGCGGCGGTGATCGGCCCGGAATTCGTGGCCGACGGCACCACCCTGGCCATCGCCGAGATGCTGCGCGGCGGCACCACCTGCGCCAACGAGAACTATTTCTTCGGCGATGTGCAGGCCGCTGTCTACAAGAAGCACGGTTTCCGCGCGCTGGTCGGCGCGGTCATCATCGATTTCCCCACCGCCTGGGCCAAGACCGACGACGAGTACTTCGCCAAGGCCGGTGAACTGCACGACCAGTGGCGCACCGATCCGCTGATCGGCACCGCGTTCGCGCCGCATGCGCCGTACACGGTCAACGATGCCAACTTCGAGCGGGTGCGGATGCTGTCCGACCAGCTCGACATGCAGGTGCACCTGCACACCCACGAGACCGCGCAGGAAATCAACGATTCGATCAAGCTGCATGGCCAGCGCCCGCTGGCGCGGCTGGATCGGCTCGGCCTGGTCAACGACCGCCTGATCGCGGTGCACATGACCCAGCTGACCGAGGCGGAGATCCACCTGTGCGCCGAGCGTGGCGTCAGCGTGGTGCACTGCCCGGAATCGAACCTGAAACTGGCGTCCGGTTTCTGCCCGGCCTGCGCTCTGCAGCGCGCCGGCGTGAACCTTGCCATCGGTACCGATGGCTGCGCCAGCAACAACGACCTGGACATGTTCAGCGAGAACCGCACCGCGGCGATCCTGGCCAAGGCCGTGGCCGACGACGCCACTGCGCTGGACGCGGCGACCACGCTGCGCGCGTCCACCCTGGGTGGCGCCCGCGCACTGGGCTTTGGTGACCGCATCGGTTCGATCGAAGTCGGCAAACAGGCCGATCTGGTCTGCGTCGACCTGTCCGCGCTGGAAACCCAGCCGCTGCACAACGTGCTGTCGCAGCTGGTGTACGCCACCGGCCGCCAGCAGGTCAGCGACGTCTGGATCGCCGGCAAGCCGAAGCTGGTGCAGCGTGAGCTGGTCGGCATGGATCTGCCCGGCATCATCGCCAACGCGCGCCAGTGGCGCGAGCGCATCCGTCATATCCGCGCCTGAACCCGGCGCTGCAAGGACTCCCCATGACTGCCCCCCACGCTTCCTCCAATTTCGATCAGGCCGAGCTGGACAAGTTCGCCGCGCTGGCCAACCGCTGGTGGGACGCTGACGGCCCGCAGAAGCCGCTGCACGCCCTGAATCCGGTACGCCTGCAGTACGTGGCCGACCGCGTGCCGCTGCGCGGTGCGCGCGTGCTGGATATCGGCTGCGGCGGTGGTCTGCTGAGCGAAGCGCTGGCCCAGGCCGGCGCCGACGTCACCGCCATCGACCTGGCTCCTGAGCTGGTCAAGGTCGCGCGCCTGCATGCCCTGGAAAGCGGTGCGAAGGTCGACTACCGGGTGCAGGCTGCCGAGGATCTGGCCGCCGAGCAGCCGGGCAGCTTCGACGTAGTGACCTGCATGGAAATGCTTGAGCACGTGCCGGATCCGGGCGCGATCATCGAGGCCTGCATGCGCCTGCTGAAGCCGGGTGGCCAGCTGTTCCTGTCGACCATCAACCGCACCGCCGCCGCCTTCGCGGTAGCGATCGTGGGGGCGGAGTACGTGGCGCGGTTGCTGCCCAAGGGCACTCACCACTACCAGGAATTCATCAAGCCGGCCGAGCTGGCACGCTGGCTGCGCGAGGCCGACCTGCAGCTGTCCGATGTCAGCGGCATGGCCTACGAGCCTTGGCGCAACCGCGCGCGTCTGAGCAGCCGCACCGACATCAACTACCTGGCACACGCGGTCAAGGCGCCGTGACCAAGGGCGTGTTTCCGCGTGCCGTGCTGTTCGATCTGGACGGCACCCTGCTCGACAGTGCACCGGACTTCGTTGCGACGCTCAACGCCATGCTGGCTGAGCGCGGCCGCGCGCCGGTTGATCCGGCGCTGCTGCGCCCGGTGGTTTCCAAAGGCTCGCGGGCGATGGTATCGGTGGCCTTCCCTGAGCTGGACGCCCTCGAACGCGATGCCCTGATTCCCGAGTTCCTGCAGCGCTATGAGGCGCAGATCGGCCAGCACGCGGTGCTGTTCGACGGCGTGGCCGGCATGCTCACCGCGCTGGATGAAGCTGGAACGGTGTGGGGCATCGTCACCAACAAGCCGGAATACCTGGCGCGCCTGATCCTGCCGCAGCATGGCTGGCAGCAGCGCTGCGCGGTGCTGGTGGGCGGTGACAGCCTGGCCGAGCGCAAGCCGCACCCGCTGCCGCTGCTGCACGCCGCGCAGTCCATCGGCATCGCCGCCGAAGACTGCGTATACGTGGGCGACGACGAGCGCGACATTGTTGCCGCCCGCGCAGCCAACATGCCGTCGGTGGCGGCCCTGTGGGGCTACCGCCTGCACAGTGACGACCCGCTGGCCTGGCAGGCCGACGTGCTGGTCGAGAACGCCGAACTTCTGCAACGGGCCAGTCTCTGGCCGACCCGGCCGGCAGCCCCGGCCCAGCCGTAAGGAATCACGTAGTGAGCAGTACCGCGCTGGACAGTTTCCTCGACAAGTGGCGCAGCCGTTGGCCGGAATGGTCGGTGGCCGCCCCGTTCGTGGCCGAATCACACCGTGATATCGCGGTTGCGTGGTTCGCGCTGCTGCAGGAATTCGACGACATGCTCAACACCAGCGGCGACCCGCTGCCGGCCGACGCCAAGCTGGCATGGTGGGGCGAGGAGCTGCGCAGCTGGGCGGCGCATCGTTCGCGCCATCCGCTGGGCCGTCTGCTGGAGCCGGTGCGTGCGCCGTGGGCGCAGTTGGCCGAGGCGCTGCCGGATCTGATTGAAGCGCGCACTGTGGCGTTGGACGCCGCCGGTGCCGAGCAGGCGCTGGCCAACTACGCAGAAGCTGTCGCAGCGGTGGAAGCGGCGCTGTTCGCCGACAAGCCGCGTACTGGCGCCGGCCGTGCGGTGCAGCTGCAGACCCTGGCCCAGCGCCTGCAGGATGCCGGCGTGGCCGGTGTACCGCGCAGCCTGCTGGATGGTGATGCCAGCAGCGCCGCGCAGCGCTGGGCGCAGTATCTGTTGAAGGGGTGGGGCACCCGAGTGCCCGGTCCGCGCCCGCGCCGCGTGTGGTCCAGCCTGGCGCGTGCACGCGTGGCCGCGCAGGCCGCAGGCAAACCGATTGAAGCGACTCCTGTGCGCACCCTGCTGCGCGTGTGGTGGGCTGCGCGCGGTTGATGCCGCTGCCGCTGCGCTCGCCGGGCATGGCCCGGCGCTACCGGGCGCGGTAA
>NZ_SRHZ01000055.1 GCF_004684085.1 Stenotrophomonas maltophilia | reverse complement strand
TCGGGTAGCGCCGGGCCATGCCCGGCGAAACCACACGCGCGCTACTTGCGCTCCAGCACCAGCAGCGGGTCGATACGGGTATCGAACCAGTTCATGCCCCAGTGCAGATGCGGCCCGGTCGCCCGACCGGTCGCACCGACGGCGGCGATCACCTGCCCCTGTTCGACCTTATCACCGACCTTCACGTCGATGCGTGACAGGTGCAGGAAGTTGGAACTGACCCCGAAACCGTGGTCGAGCAGCAGCGTGCCACCGGTCAGGTACAGGTCCGGTCCGGCGAAGGTGACGATGCCGGCAGCCGGAGCCTTCACCGGCGTGCCGGTGGGCACCGCGATGTCCATGCCGGAATGACCGGCGCCGGGCTGCCCGTTGTACACGCGCGCATTGCCGAAGCGGCCGCTGATGCGGCCCTGCACCGGCCAGATGAAGGTCTGGGTGAAGTCGGTGCGGTCGTCATCGCGGGCACGCGCGGCGGTCACCTGCGCCTGTTCGCGCTTGATCCGCTCGGCAATCGCCGGTGGCGGATTGACCGTTTTCGGCGGTACGCCGTTGACCCGCTCGGTGGGCCAGTCGCGCGGGGTCACCGCAATGGTCGCCGTCTCGCTGCCACCATCGGGGCGCTGCACCTGCACGCGCAATGGTCCCTTCTCGTCGCGGCCGATGCCGAACACCACGCTGCCATAGCCGCTTACCCGCAGCTGGCGGCCGGCGTACTGCACGCGGCTGCCAGCAGGCACCTTGCCGATCACCAGCGCACCCTGCGATGCGCTGGCGGGAAACACCACGCGACTGTCGATCAGGCTGCCGATGCCATCCTGTGCCTGCGCCGACGATGCGATGTACAGGGGCGCGGCCAGCAGCAGCGCTCCGAACAGAAGTACCCTGCGCATCAGCGGTCGTAGGTCATGCGCTGGCCGGCAGGCTGCCCCACCAGCTTGCTGCCGTCCCACACCAGCTGGCCGTTGACCCAGGTGGAGGCGATGCGCGAACGGAAGGTGGTGCCTTCAAACGGCGACCAACCGCACTTGGACAGCACGTCCTCGCGCTTGACCGTGAACGGCACGTCCTCGACCAGCACCAGGTCGGCGAAGTAACCCTCGCGCAGGAAGCCGCGCTCCTCGACGTCGAACAGCTGTGCCGGCGCATGCGCGAACTTCTGCACCACCTGCTCGCGGGTCAGCTTGCCTTCGTGCACGCGCTCCAGCGCGGCCACCAGCGCGTACTGCACCAGCGGCAGGCCCGACGGTGCCTGCGCGTAAGGCTTCTGCTTCTCTTCCCAGGTATGCGGCGCATGGTCGGTGGCCAGCACGTCCAGCACGTCGTCGGCCAGCGCAGCGGTGATCGCCTCGCGGTCGGCCACGTCCTTGATCGCCGGGTTGCACTTGATCAGGTTGCCCTTGGTCGCGTAATCCGGGCGCGCGAAATGCAGGAAGTGCACGCAGGTTTCGGCGGTGATCTGCTTGCGGCTGCCATCGGCGCGGATCAGCGGGCCCTTCTCGAACAGCGCCAGCTCGTCGGCGGTGGAGATGTGCAGCACATGCAGGCGGGTGCCGTGCTTGCGCGCCAGCGACATTGCCAGCCGGGTCGACTTGATGCAGGCCTCGCGCGAACGGATGTCCGGATGCATGTCCGGGGTCAGCGCGTCGCCGTACTTTTCCTGGAAGGCTTTCAGGTTGGCATCGATCATCGGCGTGTCTTCGCAGTGCGTGATGATCGGCGTCGGGCATTCGCGGAAGATCGCGTCCAGCGTTTCCGGATTGTCGACCAGCATGTTGCCGGTGGAAGCGCCCATGAACACCTTCACGCCGGGGGCCTTCTTCGGGTCCAGCGCACGGATGGCCTCCAGGTTGTCATTGCTGGCGCCATGGTAGAAACCGTAGTTGGCCCAGGCACGGCCGCGCGCCAGCTCGTACTTGGCTTCGAGAATGGTCGAATCCAGGGTCGGCGGGTTGGTGTTGGGCATGTCCATGAAGCTGGTCAGGCCGCCGGCCACGGCCGCAGCCGATTCGCTGGCAATGTCGCCCTTGTGGGTCAGGCCCGGCTCGCGGAAGTGCACCTGGTCATCGATCATGCCCGGCAGCAGCCAGCGCCCGGCCGCGTCCACCACCTGCTCGCCTTCGCGCGGCGTCAACCCGTTGCCGATCTGCGCGATGCGGCCGTTCTCGATGCGCAGGTCGCCGTCGAAGGTGCGGCCTTCGTTGACCAGGCGGGCGTTGGTGATGAGCGTGGAGGACATGTCAGTGTTTTCCTGTGCAACGGCAAGAGGGGGCGTTGGGAGATTCCGGCACTGGATCGAAGCCACCAGGATGGAACGGATGGCAGCGGCCCAGCCGCCGCGCCGCCAGCCAGCTGCCACGCAGCGGGCCATGGCGCGAGATCGCTTCCATCGCGTATTCAGAGCAACTGGGTACGAAACGGCAGCGCGGCCCCAGCAGGGGGCTGATGAAGCGCTTGTAGAAGCGCAGCAGGGCGATGAGCAGGCGCGAGATCACCCAGTCATCTTATGCCAGTTGGCATGAAGGCCGCATTTGTGCAGGATGGGCCGTTGGTCGCATGTCGCCAATGGCCTGCGACCGCTCGCGGCACCCTCCAGGTGCCGGACAGGTTCCGTACCGCGCAGGGCGGTCCGTGTTGGTCGGACCGCACCTTGGGCCGTTGTCTCCTGGACTGAATGGAGCGGGCCACCGAGGTTGCTGCTGCGGGTCGGGTAGGCTATAAAGGCCCGCTTTCCCGGGCCCCGGGGAATCCAAGGAAGAGCGTTTCGTGGCTGCTAAAAAAACTGCAAAGAAGGCCGTAACGGCCGCCAAGAAAACCGCCAAGCCTGTTGTGAAGAAGTTGGCGGCAAAGCCCGTTGCCAAGAAACCGGCCAGCAAGCCGGTGACCAAGGCGGCGTCCTCGCAACCGGCGGCCAGGAAGGCCACCGCAAAGAAAGCGCCGGTGAAGGCAACCAAGCCGGTGGCGAAGAAGGCCCCTGCGCCCGCCAAGGCCAAGCCTGCCGCTGCCAGCAAGAAGGTGCCGGTGGTGAAGAAGACTGCCAGCAAGGCTGCGCCGGTGAAGAAGGCCGTCGCCAAGCCGGTGGTGAAGAAGGCCGCAGCCAAGCCAGCGCCGAAGGCAGTGGTGAAGAAGGGTGTGGCTCCTCCGGTTGCCAAGCCTGCGGCCAAGAAGGCTGCTTCGGCCAAACCGGCAGCCAAGCCTGCTGCTGTAAAGAAAGTTGCCAAGAATGTCGCCGCGCCGGCCGTAAAGCCGACCCCGGCCCCCGTAGTGAAGTCCGCACCGAAGCCAGCTGTGAAGCCGGCTCCGGCCAAGTCTGTCCCGGCCAAGACCGCGGCAGTGGCAGCAGCCCAACCGGCCTCCAAGCCGGCCCCGGCCGCCGCTTCTGCAGCATCGACCGCCCCGCAATCCAAGAATCCCGTGCCCGTTTCGAAATCGCCTGCCAAAACCGCCGTGAAATCTGATTCCGCCCCGAAGACCGTGCCGCGTCCTGTCGGCAAGGTTGCTGTGGCCGTCGCCGCCCGCTCGGCCGCACCGGCCCCGCGCAGCAAGTACAAGGTGGTCGAATACAAGACCGATGAGGCCACTGGCCGCCCGATCCTGCCGGCTGGCTACAAGCCGTCCTCGGAAGAGGAATACATGAGCCCGCTGCAGCAGGAATACTTCCGCCAGCGCCTGCAGAACTGGCGTGCGGACCTGGTGGAGGAATCCAAGCAGACCATCGAGAACCTGCGTGAGGAAGTGCGTGACATCGGTGACGAAGCCGAGCGTGCGACCCGCGAGACCGAGAACTCGCTGGAACTGCGCACCCGTGACCGCTACCGCAAGCTGATCGGCAAGATCGACAGCACCCTGAAGCGCCTGGAAGCGGGCGACTATGGTTACTGCGTGGACACCGGTGAAGAAATCGGCCTGGAGCGCCTGGAAGCGCGCCTCACCGCCGAGCGCACCATCGACGCCCAGGAGCGTTGGGAGCACCTGCAGAAGCAGCAGGGCGACTGATTCCTGATCGTTGTCTGGTCATGCAGAAAACCCGGCTTCGGCCGGGTTTTTTGTTGGGTGGTTCCCAGGTCCGGAAACATTAATCCACGCATGGCGTGGATCTACCGGGCGCCACGCTGCGCCGGTCCCTGCCGCGCCGCCGCGGTCACTGCAGGTCGCGCAGATTCAACTTCCGCAACGTCGGGTTCTTCCATGCCGTGATCCCGGCCACGCTCAGTACCGCGAACCCACCCAGCACCACCGCAGGCACCAGTCCCAGAACCTTGGCCATCGTGCCGGCATAGAACGCGCCGAGCTCGTTGGAGGAACTGATGAAGATGCCGTTGATCGACGATACCCGCCCACGCATTTCCTCAGGCGTGGCCAGCTGCAGGATGGTCGAGCGGATCACCACCGAGACGCCGTCGAAGGCCCCATAGAACAGCAGGATCAGCGCCGACAGCCAGAAGTGCTGCGACAGCCCGAAGCCGATCACGCACAGACCGAAGCCCGCCACCGCGAACAGCAGCACGCGTCCGGCATTGCGGTGCAGGGGATGGCGCGCCAGCCACAGGCCCACGCACACCGAACCTACGGCCGGCATCGCGCGCAGGATGCCGAGGCCTTCCGGGCCATGATGCAGGATCTCATGCAGGAACGCCGGCAGCATCGCCACCACACCCCCCAGCAGCACCGAGAACATGTCCAGCGCCATCGCGCCGACCATGATCCGGTTGCCGACCACGAAGCGTGCGCCTTCGGCGATGCTCTTGAAGATCGGCGCAGCAGGGCCGGAATGCACCGGCTCCTCCACCTTCAGTGTGGCCAGGCAGCCCATCGCTACCGCCGCGAAAACGGTGGCTACTGCATAGGACAGGCCCTTGCCGCCGAAACCAACCAGTACGCCACCCAGTGCCGGACCGGCGATCATGCCGGCCTGGAACACCACTGCGCCAAGGCCGGCGCCACGCGCGAACTGATCGCGGGCCAGTACGCGGGCGAACAGTGCGTTGTAGATCGGCGACAGGAAGGCGCGGACCATGCCGGTCAGCGCGATGGCGGCATAGATCGGCCACACGCCGTCGATCGGTAGCCAGCCCATGGCCACACTGGTCAGCACGATGGCCGTGGCGATCAGCCCGGAACAGGCGACCATGCCCAGCCGGCGGCGTGGCAGGTGGTCAACCAGGTAGCCGGCGAACGGGGCCACGCAGAAGAACGGCAAGACCTCGGCCAGGCCGATAAGGCCCAGCGAAAACGGATTGCGGGTGACTTCGTAGATGTGCCAGCCGACGGTGACCGCGACCACCTGGTAGGACAGCATCGCGAAGATACGGTACGCCAGCAGCCTGGCGAAGCCGGGCCGGGACAGCAGGCCCAGCGCGGTGTCTTCGGCTGTGCCAGGCTCGCTCACGAGCGTTCGCGCTGCAGCTGCGCCTGCGCGGTCTCGCGGATGAAGGCCAGCATCGCCGCCACGCCGTTGCTGCGGGTCGGCGACAGGTGGCGGGCCAGGCCGATGTCCTGGATATAGCTGGGCTCGGTATCGAGGATCTCCTGCGCCGAGCGCCCGGAGTACACGCGCAGGGCCAGGAAGATCAGGCCGGAGACGATGGCCGAATCGCTGATGGCGTGGAAGCGCAGCGACTGCGTGTTGCCTTCCGGCACGATCCAGACCATCGACTGGCAACCGAGCAGGCGGTGCTCTTCGGTTTTCCATTCTTCCGGAAACACCGGCAGTTTGCGGCCGAGGTCGATCAGGTACTGGTAGCGCTCGGACCAGTCACCGAAGAAGCCGAATTCCTCGGCGATGGCGGCCTGGGCCTCGGCGGCGGTGGGTTCAAGCGGAAACGGGGAGTCGGTCACAACAGTCTCTACAGTGGGAGCGTGGCCGGCGGGCCGGCCACGGGGCAGGGCAGATCAGCCGCGCTTGCGCGACCAGCGCACGCCCTGCGGGGTGTCTTCCAGTACGATGCCTTCGGCGGCCAGCTGGTCGCGGATGGCGTCGGAACGGGCGAAATCACGTGCCTGCTTGGCGGCGGCACGCGCGTCGATCAGGCCCTGGATGCGCGCATCGTCGCCATCATCGCCGGCAGCGGTGCCGAACCACTGCGCAGGATCGGCCTGCAGCAGGCCCAGTGCCAGGCCGGCACCGAGCAGTTCGCCCTTCAGGCGCGCCTGTTCGGCTGGGTCGGTGGCACGGCGGGCGTCGGCGGCGATGCGGGCCACTTCGGCCAGTGCCTGCGGGGTGTTCAGATCGTCATCCAGGGTCGCCTCGACCGTAGCCGGGATCGCCACGGTCGCCTCGACCGGCGCCAGCTCGCGCAGGGTGCCGTACAGACGGTCCAGGGTGCGAACCGACTGCTCGATGAGCGCGTCGGACCATTCCAACGGCTGCCGGTAGTGCGCCGACAGCAGGGCCAGACGCAGCGCTTCCGGTGGATGCTGACGCACCAGATCGTGCACGCGCTCGATGTTGCCGATGGACTTGCTCATCTTGGTGCCGCCGAAGTTGAGCATGCCGTTGTGCAGCCAGAAGCGGGCGAAGATCTTGCCGCCATGCGCGCATTCGCTCTGCGCCAACTCGTTCTCGTGGTGCGGGAACTGCAGATCGACGCCGCCGGCATGGATGTCGATGGTCTCGCCCAGGTGGGCGGCCGCCATGGCCGAGCATTCGATGTGCCAGCCGGGGCGGCCACGGCCCCACGGCGATTCCCAGCCAGGCAGGTCATCGCTGGATGGCTTCCACAGCACGAAATCACCGGGGTCGCGCTTGTACGGGGCGACGTCGACGCGGGCCCCGGCCAGCATTTCCTCGGGATCGCGGCGCGAGAGCTTGCCGTAGCCTTCGAAGCTGCTGACCGCGAACAGCACGTGGCCCTCCGCCGGGTAAGCGTGGCCGCTGGCGATCAGCTGCCCGATCATGGTGATGATCTGCGGGATGTGCGCGGTCACTTCCGGTTCGATGTCCGGCGGGGCCACGCCCAGCGCGGCCATGTCTTCACGGTAGGCGGCGGCGAAACGGTCGGTGATGGTGCTGATCGGCACCCCTTGTTCGCGCGCTGCGTTGTTGATCTTGTCGTCCACGTCGGTGATGTTGCGGGCGTAGCGCAGGGCGCCGAAACGCCGCCGCAGCAGGTCGGCCAGCACGCCGAACACCACCGGGCCACGGGCGTTGCCGATGTGCACGTAGTTGTAGACCGTCGGGCCGCACACATACAGGGTCGGACAGGCCGGGTCGAGCGGGGTGAACGGTTCGAGCTGGCGGGTCAGGTTGTTGTGCAGGCGCAGGGTCATGGGGCGGTGTCTGGGGGACAAGCCTGTGATTTTAGAACGTGTCGGGCCCCTTTGGGGCGACGCGCTGCCACCGGTGGACCTGAAGCCCGCCCAAGGTGGGGTGGGCAGAAGCGGCGCGGACGGGTAATGTTCAGCCCCTCGCGCTCGCCACTGCCTACACTATTGCCGTGTCCCTGCTCCCGTCGCCAATGAAATCGACCGTGTTGCTGACCCTGGCCTGCCTGTCGGCGCTGCCCGCCGTGGTCCAGGCACAGGAGGCCGAGCCCCGCAACCGGGTGGTGATCGTGGAGAACGTGAAGTTCGACTATGCCCAGGTGCTGAACGTCGAGCCGGTGTTCCAGACCCTGCGCGCGACCCGCACCGAGGAACATTGCGAGCCGATCTCGACCCGCACCCTGGCCCCGGTCAACGTGACCGGCGAGGAACCCGCCGAAGACAAGGGCCGGATCAGCCGCTTCTGGGATTCGGTGCGCTCGATGTTCAAGCGCAGCGACGAGGAGGGTTCCGAGGAGGCAGCGGCGGAGACGCCGGCCCCGGCTCCCGCCCCGGCCAACAATGGCCCGATGCTGACCCGTGACTGCCGCATCGTGCCGGTCGGGCGTGAGTTCCGCCGGCCCATCGCCTATGACGTGGACTACGTCTACAAGGGCACCAAGTACCGCTCGCGGCTGCCGGAAGACCCCGGCAACCGGCTCAAGATCCGGGTGTCGATCACCCCTTGGATCGGCCCGGAGCAGGGCACTGCCAGCAATCCCTGATTCTGCGACCCTGGCCCCTTGCGCCGGTCCCGGCCGCATGCAAAGATAATCGACCATGAAGCTCACCGACTTCCAGCACGACAGCAGCGCAGCCCGACAGGCGTCTGGCATGACCTCGCGTGCGCGTCGACCGGAACCCCACATCCTCGCTGGGTAACCGGAGCTTTTTGCTGTTCGTCCGAAAAAAACCCAGCCCGCCGGCTGGGTTTTTTCGTTTCCGCGCTTCAAAAATGCATGTTCTGAAAGCTGCAACTGCAACCTTCCAGCTCCACCTTTGCTTCCTGCTTTTCCCTTCCACCGCGTCGAACCCGGCGCTGCCACGCAAGGAAAGATGATGTCCCCCAAGCACTTCCTGAACACCCAGGACTGGAGCCGCAGCGATCTTGACGCGCTGCTGACCCAGGCCGCGCTGTTCAAGCGCAACAAGCTCGGCGACCAGCTCAAGGGCAAGTCGATCGCGCTGGTGTTCTTCAACCCGTCCATGCGCACCCGCACCAGCTTCGAACTGGGCGCGTTCCAGCTGGGTGCCCATGCGGTGGTGCTGCAGCCGGGCAAGGATGCGTGGCCGATCGAGTTCAACCTCGGCACGGTGATGGACGGCGATACCGAAGAGCACATCGCGGAAGTGGCCAAGGTGCTGGGCCGTTACTGCGACATCATCGCCGTGCGTGCGTTCCCCAAGTTCCAGGACTGGGCCTACGACCGCCAGGACATCGTCCTGAACAGCTTCGCCAAGTACTCGCCGGTGCCGGTCATCAACATGGAGACCATCACCCACCCGTGCCAGGAACTGGCCCACGTGATGGCCCTGCAGGAGCACTTCGGCACCCAGGACCTGCGTGGCAAGAAGTATGTGCTGACCTGGACCTACCACCCCAAGCCGCTGAATACCGCAGTGGCGAACTCGGCGCTGACCATCGCCACCCGCATGGGCATGGACGTGACCCTGCTGTGCCCGACCGCCGACTACATCCTGGACGACCGCTACATGGGCTGGGCCGAGCAGAACGTGACCGAGAGCGGCGGTTCGCTGAAGATCAGCCATGACATCGACAGCGCCTACGCCGGTGCCGATGTGGTCTACGCCAAGAGCTGGGGCGCGCTGCCGTTCTTCGGCAACTGGGAACCGGAAAAGCCGATCCGCGACCAGTTCAAGCACTTCATCGTGGACGAGCGGAAGATGGCACTGACCAACAACGGTGTGTTCAGCCACTGCCTGCCGCTGCGCCGCAATGTGAAGGCCACCGATGGCGTGATGGATTCGCCGCAGTGCATCGCCATCAACGAAGCCGAGAACCGCCTGCACGTGCAGAAGGCAATCATGGCCGCCGTTGCCGGGCGCTGATTTTCGTTCGTCGTTCAAGCATTCCAGACAATCCGCCGGGCATGGCCCGGCGCTACCAGGACCTATCCCCCATGAGCAACAAAGACGTCGTCCTCGCCTTCTCCGGCGGCCTTGATACCAGCTTCTGCGTGCCGTACCTGCAGGAGCGCGGCTACAACGTGCACACCGTGTTCGCCGACACCGGCGGCGTGGATGATGAAGAGCGCGATTTCATCGAGAAGCGCGCGGCCGAGCTGGGCGTGACCAGCCACGTCACCGTCAACGGTGGCCCGGCCATCTGGGAAGGCTTCGTCAAGCCGTTCGTGTGGGCTGGCGAAGGCTACCAGGGCCAGTACCCGCTGCTGGTCTCGGACCGCTACCTGATCGTCGATGCCGCGCTGAAGCGTGCCGCCGAGCTGGGCACCAACATCATCGCCCACGGCTGCACCGGCATGGGCAACGACCAGGTCCGTTTCGACCTGGCCGTGAAGGCGCTGGGCGACTACCAGATCATCGCGCCGATCCGCGAGATCCAGAAGGAACACACCCAGACCCGCGCCTACGAGCAGAAGTACCTGGAAGAGCGCGGCTTCGGCGTGCGTGCCAAACAGCAGGCCTACACCATCAACGAGAACCTGCTGGGCCTGACCATGTCCGGCGGCGAGATCGACCGTTGGGAAGCCCCGGGCGAGGGTGCCCGTGGCTGGTGCGCACCGCGCAGCGAGTGGCCGGAACAGGCCCTGACCGTGACCCTGAAGTTCGTTGAAGGCGAAGCCGTCGAACTGGACGGCAAGGCGCTGCCGGGTGACCAGATCCTGGCCCAGCTCAACAAGCTGTTTGCCCCGTACGGCGTTGGCCGCGGCGTCTATACCGGCGACACCGTGATCGGCCTGAAGGGTCGCATCGTGTTCGAGGCCCCGGGCCTGGTTTCGCTGCTGGCCGCGCACCGCGCGCTGGAAGATGCCGTGCTGACCAAGCAGCAGAACCGCTTCAAGCCGGACGTGGCGCGCAAGTGGGTGGAGCTGGTGTACGAAGGCTTCTACCACGACCCGCTGAAGACCGACATCGAGGCCTTCCTGAAGTCCTCGCAGGCCAAGGTCAATGGTGAAGTGGTGCTGGAAACCCGTGGCGGCCGCGTCGATGCCGTGGCGGTGAAGTCGACGCACCTGCTCAACACCAAGGGTGCCACCTACGCGCAGTCGGCCGACTGGGGCGTGGAGGAGGCTGAGGGCTTCATCAAGCTGTTCGGTATGAGCTCCACGCTGTACGCGCAGGTGAATCGCTGATCGATTGATCAACGTGTCCGGCGGGTGCGCGCTACCCGCCGGGCGTTGAACCGGACCGAGACCATGAACCTGCACGTCTGCACCGATAAACAGCGGCTCGATGTCGCGCTGATTCACCAGTATCTGTCGACCCAAGCCTATTGGAGCGAAGGGATTCCACGGGAAACGGTGCAGCGGGCGATCGACGGCTCGTTGTGCGTCGGCGGCTATCTGGACGATGGCAGCCAGGTGGCCTTTGCCCGGGTGATCACCGACGGTGCGACCTTCGGCTACCTGGCCGATGTGTTCGTGTTGCCCGACCACCGCGGGCGCGGCTACAGCACGGCGTTGATCGAGGCGCTGCTGGTGCAGCCGGCGCTACAGGGCCTGCGCCGTTTCATGCTTGCCACCCGCGACGCGCATGGCCTCTACGCGCGTTTCGGGTTCGCTGCGCCGGCGCGCCCGGAGCTGCTGATGGAAATAGTACGACCCACGATCTACCAGGATGCGGCCGTTGCCGCAGTGAAGGACTGACCCCGCATGCTCGAGAACACCCTTACCCACCTGCAGGCGCTGGTGTCCTTCGACACGCGCAACCCGCCGCGTGCGATCACCACCGGTGGCATCTTCGATTACCTGCGCGATAACCTGCCCGGCTTCAACGTCGAGGTGATCGACCACGGTGCAGGTGCAGTCAGCCTGTACGCCGTGCGCGGGACGCCGAAGTACCTGTTCAACGTGCATCTGGACACCGTGCCGGACTCGCCGCACTGGAGTGCCGATCCGCACGTGATGCGCCGCCTGGACGACCGCGTGGTCGGCCTGGGCGTGTGTGACATCAAGGGCGCAGCCGCTGCACTGGTGGCGGCCGCGAACGCCAGTGAGGGTGATGCCGCGTTCCTGTTCTCCAGCGACGAGGAAGCCAACGATCCGCGCTGCATCGCCGCGTTCCTGGCGCGTGGCCTGCCGTACGAAGCCGTGCTGGTGGCCGAGCCGACCATGAGCGAGGCAGTGCTGGCGCACCGTGGCATCAGCTCGGTGCTGATGCAGTTCGCCGGCCGTGCCGGGCACGCCTCCGGCAAGCAGGATGCCGCCGCCAGTGCGCTGCACCAGGCCATGCGTTGGGGCAACCGCGCGCTGGACCACGTGGAATCGCTGGCCTCGGCACGCTTCGGCGGCCTGACCGGCCTGCGCTTCAACATCGGCCGCGTCGAAGGCGGGATCAAGGCCAACATGATCGCGCCGGCTGCCGAAGTGCGCTTCGGCTTCCGACCGCTGCCGTCGATGGATATCGACGGCCTGCTGGCGACCTTCGCCGGTTTCGCCGAACCGGAAGCGGCGCTGTTCACCGAGACCTTCCGCGGCCCCAGCCTGCCGGCCGGAGACATCGCCGAAGCCGAAAACCGCCGCCTGCTGGCGCGCGACGTGGCCGATGCGCTGGACCTGCCGATCGGCAACGCCGTGGATTTCTGGACCGAGGCGTCGCTGTTCTCCGCCGGTGGCTATACCACGCTGGTGTTCGGCCCCGGCGACATCGCCCAGGCCCATACCGCCGATGAGTTCGTGACCCTGGACCAGCTGCAGCGCTACACCGACGCCGTACACCGGATCATCGCCGCCGGCGCCTGATCCACAGACAACGCCGTCGCGCCTGTGCGCGGCGGACCTGCAACGCGGCGACCGCCGCCTGTGACGAAACCGAAATGTCTCCTGCCCTCCAGCCCCACCGCCAGACCCGCCAGACCATCGTGCGCCTGCTTTCCAGCATGGCCAGCGCGAAGGAGATCAGCCAGTACCTCAAGCGCTTTTCACAGCTGGACGCCAAGCGTTTCGCCGTGGTCAAGGTGGGTGGGGCGGTGCTGCGCGACGACCTTGAAGCGCTGACCTCGTCGCTGTCGTTCCTGCAGGAAGTCGGCCTGACCCCGATCGTGCTGCACGGTGCTGGCCCGCAGCTGGACGCCGAGCTCTCGGCGGCCGGCATCGAGAAGCAGACCGTCAACGGCCTGCGCGTGACCTCGCCGGAAGCGTTGGCCATCGTGCGCCGGGTGTTCCAGCAGTCCAATCTGCGCCTGGTCGAAGCGCTGCAGCAGAATGGCGCGCGCGCGACGTCGATTACCGGTGGCGTGTTCGAAGCCGAGTATCTGGATGTGCAGACCTATGGCCTGGTCGGCGAGGTGAAGAAGGTCAACCTGGCGCCGATCGAAGCCAGCCTGCGCGCCGGTTCGATCCCGGTCATCACCAGCCTGGGTGAGACCGCGGGCGGCCAGATCCTCAACGTCAACGCCGACTTCGCCGCCAATGAACTGGTGCAGGAACTGCAGCCGTACAAGATCATCTTCCTGACCGGCACCGGCGGCCTGCTGGACGAACAGGGCAACGTGATCGACTCGATCAACCTGTCCACCGAGTACGACCACCTGATCGCGCAGCCGTGGATCCACGGCGGCATGAAGGTGAAGATCGAACAGATCAAGGATCTGCTCGACCGCCTGCCGCTGGAATCGTCGGTGTCGATCACCCGCCCGGCCGACCTGGCCAAGGAACTGTTCACCCACAAGGGCTCGGGCACGCTGGTACGCAAGGGTGAGAAGGTGCTGCGCGCCACGGCATGGGAGCAACTGGACCTGCCGCGCTTGAAGCAGCTGATCGAATCGAGCTTCGGCCGCACCCTGGTGCCGGACTATTTCCAGAAGACCACGCTGCTGCGCGCCTACGTCAGCGAGAACTACCGCACGGCGGTGATCCTTACCGACGAAGCCGAGGGTGTGTACCTGGACAAGTTCGCCGTGCTTGATGATGCGCAGGGCGAAGGCCTGGGCCGCGCGGTCTGGAATGTGATGCGCGAGGAAACCCCTCAGCTGTTCTGGCGTTCGCGCAACGGCAATCCGATCAACCATTTCTACTACGCTGAATCCGATGGCTGCTACAAGCAGGGTCACTGGAAAGTGTTCTGGTACGGTGCCGATGGCATCGACCGCATCAGGACCTATGTCGACCACTGCGGCGTGCGAGCGCCGAGCCTGGAGGGTTGAACGCGATGAATCATGCTGATTGGACACGGGTTCCCACGCTGGCCGGCGCGCATGCGCGGCTGGAGCCGCTGCAGATGAGCCATATCGATGGCCTGCGCGGGGCATTGGGCGATGGTTCGTTGTCAAAGCTCTGGTACACCCAGGTTCCGGATGCGAAAACCATGACCGGCTACGTGCAGGCAGCGCTGCAGGCGCAGGCCGAAGGCAAGGTGCTGCCGTTCGTGGTGCTCGATGCCAACAACCAGATCGTCGGCACCACCCGCTACTACGATCTGCAGCCGGACGTGCCGCGCCTGAGCATCGGCTACACCTGGTATGACGAATCGGTGCAGCGCACCGGGGTCAATTCGGAGAGCAAGCTGATGCTGCTCAGCCATGCCTTCGAGCGGCTGGAGTGCCTGAGCGTGGTGTTCGAAACCAGCTGGTTCAACTTCGCATCGCGCACGGCCATCGCGCGGTTGGGCGCCAAGCAGGATGGCGTGCTGCGCAACCATCGGCGGCACGCCGATGGCACGCCGCGTGACACCGTCATCTTTTCCATCATCGACGCGGAATGGCAGGGCGTGAAGCGCCACCTGCAGTACCGCCTGGACAGTCACGCATGAACGATTCGACCTTCACCCTGGGCATCGTCGGTGCCCGCGGCCATACCGGCGCCGAGCTGATCAAGCTGGTGGCCGCCCACCCGCGCCTGAAACTGGCCTTCGTGTCGTCGCGCGAGCGCGCCGGGCAGCGCCTGTCCGACCACCATCCGGAATTCCAGGGCGAGCTGCAGTACGAGAACCTGGACGCCGATGCGGTAGCCGCCAAGGGCGTGGATGCGGTGATCCTGGCGCTGCCCAATGGCCTGGCCGCACCGTTCGTGGCTGCACTGGAAGCGGTGAAGCCGGAGACCGTGATCGTCGATCTTTCGGCAGATTACCGTTTCGACACCGGCTGGTACTACGGCCTGCCGGAGCTGACCCGCGGCCGTTACAACGGCCAGAAGCACATCAGCAACCCGGGCTGCTATGCCACGGCGATGCAGCTGGCGGTGCACCCGCTGCTGGACCTGCTGGCCGGTCCGCCGCAGTGCTTCGGTGTATCCGGCTACTCCGGTGCCGGTACCACGCCGTCGGACAAGAACAACGTCGAACTGCTGGCCGACAACCTGATGCCGTATGCACTGACCAACCACGTGCACGAGCGCGAGGTGTCGGTGCAGCTGGGCGTGGCGGTTGAATTCATGCCGCATGTCGCGCCGCATTTCCGTGGCATCACGCTTACCGCCAACCTCTGGCTGAACCGCGTGCAGACCCGCGAGCAGATCGTCGAGCGCTTCCAGCAGGCCTATGCCGGGGAAGCACTCATCGAGGTAGTGGATGAAGCGCCGTGGGTCAGCCGCATCGCCGGTCGTCACGGTGCCCAGGTCGGTGGTTTCACGCTGGCCCCGGGCGGCAAGCGGGTCGTGGTGGTGGCGACCCTGGACAACCTGCTGAAGGGCGCGGCCACCCAGGCCATGCAGAACCTCAATCTCGCGCTGGGCATCGACGAACTGACGTCGATCCCGCACTGAACACGCATTTCGGAGCCCCCATGGCAGACCTTCTTTGGCAGAAGCCCGGCGTCGCTGTCGACGCACAGATCCAGACCTTCCTCGCCGGCGACGACGTGATCCTCGACCGCGAGTTTTTCCTGCATGACATCGCCGCCAGCGCCGCGCATGCGCAGGGCCTGCAGCACATCGGCATCCTCAGCGCCGATGAGCTGGCCGGCCTGCTGCGCGAACTGGAGATCCTGGCGCAGGACTTCCGCGAAGGCCGCTTCGTGCTGGATACGCAGTACGAAGATGGTCACTCGGCGATCGAAGCGCGCTTGACCGAACGCCTCGGCGACGCCGGCCGCAAGATCCACACCGGTCGCAGCCGCAACGACCAGATCCTGGTCGCCACCCGCTTGTGGCTGAAGGAGAAGCTGCTGCGCGTGGCCCAGCTCAGCGCCGACGTGGCCAAGGTCGCGCTGGACCGCGCGCAGGCCGAGAAGGACCTGCCGATTCCCGGCTATACCCACATCCAGCGCGCCGTGGTGTCCTCTGCGGGCATGTGGTGGGCCGGCTGGGCCGAGGCCTTCATCGACAACGCCATCCGTGCCCGCGACACCCATGCGCTGGTCGACGCCAACCCGCTCGGCACTGCTGCCGGCTACGGCGTGAACCTGCCGCTGGACCGCGAGCACACCACGGCGGCGCTCGGTTTTGCGCGCATGCAGATCTCGCCGATCTACGCGCAGCTGTCGCGCGGCAAGTTCGAGCTGGCCGCGCTGGAAGCGCTGGGTGGCGCCACCCTGGACCTGCGCCGCATTGCCTGGGACCTGTCGCTGTTCACCAGCGCCGAGTTCGGTTTCGTCGCGCTGCCGGCGCAGTACACCACCGGCAGCTCGATCATGCCCAACAAGCGCAACCCGGATGTGATCGAGCTGATGCGCGCAACCCACGCCAGCGTCGCCGCCGCGCGCACCGAGATCGAGCAGCTGCTGTCGCTGCCGTCAGGCTACCACCGCGACCTGCAGTCATCCAAGGGCGCCATCTTCCACGGCTTCGGCCGTGGCCTGGCCGCGCTGGAACTGCTGCCGGCGCTGCTGGCCAATCTGGAGTGGCGTGACGACCGGCTGCGCGCAGCGATCGACTCGGGCATGTATGCCACCGACGTGGCTGTCGAAGCCGCCGTGGCCGGTGTGCCGTTCCGCGAGGCCTACAAGGCCGCCGCGGCGGGTGCCGACAGTGCAGGGCAGGGACGTACCCCGGAAGGCAGCCTGGCCGCACGCGTATCGCCGGGTTCGGCCGCTGATCTGCGCCTGGACGAACTGCGCGCACGCTGGCAGGCGCTGTCCTGATGGCCTCCACCGTGTACCTGGTGCTGGCCATGCGCCGGCCGGACTTCAACGATGCAGCGGTGCAGCCGCACCGTGATTTCCTCGATGCGTTGCAGGCTGAGGGCAAGCTGCAGCTGACCGGCGGTTTCGCCGATGGCAGTGGTGGTGCCTATGTGTTGTGCAACGTTGAGAGCCTGGCGCAGGCACAGGCCATCGTCGCCACCGATCCGCTGGTGACGATGCAGGCCTCCGACCTGACCGTGCACGAATGGAACACCCGCTGAGGCGCACCTGATGACCCTGCACGCCGCCCACGTCGCCTCGCCGTTCCCCGAACAAGCGCTGCCGCCGTGGCGGCGCGCCGTGCTCAAGGTCGGCAGCAGCCTGCTGGCCGCCGATGGCGGGGGCCTGTCGCCGCGTCACGCGCTGGGCCTGGCGCAGTTCGTCTCGGCCAATGTGCTGGCCGGGCGCGAGGTGGTGATCGTGTCGTCCGGCGCGGTCGCTGCCGGGCGCGCGATCCTGCCGCGGGCCGATGAGCCCGGCGCGGCGATGGCGGCGCGGCAGGCCCTGGCAGCGCTCGGCCAGGCCCAGCTGATCGGGCTCTGGCAGCGCTTCTTCGAGCGCCCGGTGGCGCAGGTGCTGCTGACCCACGATGACCTGCGCAACCGCCGCCGCTACCTCAACGCACGCGCCACGCTGAGCGAGCTGCTGCGCCTGGGCGCGTTGCCGGTGGTCAACGAGAACGACACCGTGTCGGTGGACGAACTCAAGCTCGGCGACAACGACAATCTGGCGGCGACGGTGGCGGCGCTGGTCAATGCCGATGCGCTGTTCATCGCCACCGACATCGACGGCCTGTACAGCGCCGACCCGCGCACCGTGGCCGACGCGCGGCCGCTGCACGACGTGCCGGAGCTGAGTGACGAGGTGCTGGCGATGGCCGGCGGCGCCGGATCGCGCGCTGGTACCGGCGGCATGCGGACCAAGCTGGAAGCGGCGGCGAAGGCCGGTCGCCTCGGTATCGAAACCTATCTGTTCAATGGCCGCAGCAGTGACGTGGTGCGCGCGTTGGCGCAGGACCGCCTGTTCGGTACCCGTATCCACGCCGCGCGCAGTCGCGAGGCCGCACGCAAGCACTGGCTGCGGCACGCACCGCTGGCCGAAGGCGCCATCCTGGTTGATGCAGGTGCAGCGCAGGCGATGCGCGAGAAAGGCGCTTCGCTGCTGCCTGGCGGCATCGTCGGCGCCGAGGGCACATTCCGTCGCGGCGACATGGTGCAGGTGTGCTGGCATACAGACGCCGGCAAGGTCTGTGTCGCTCGTGGCGTGAGTCAGTACGCGGCCGACGATGTACGCCGCATCGTCGGTCGCCACACCCGCGATATCCAGGCTGTGCTCGGCTACAACTACGGCGGCGCTGTCGTCCACCGTGACGATCTGGTGTTGCCATGAACCCACTGCAGGACATTCCGATGAGCGACATCGAAGCGCAGGCGCGTGCCTGCCGTGACGCGGCCCAGATCGTTGCCGGCCTTGACAGTGCGGCGCGCCGCACGTTGCTGCTGGCGATGGCCCAGGCACTGGAAGTGAATGCCGGGCTGATCCTGGCCGGTAATGCACGCGACCTTGCCGCCGCGCGCGACAAGGGCGTTGGCAGTGCCATGCTCGACCGCCTGGCGCTGGACCCGGCACGCCTGTTCGCGATGGCCGAAGCCGTGCGTGAGGTCGCTGCGCTGCCCGATCCGGTCGGCCAGATCACCCGCGACGATGTGCGTCCAAACGGCATCCGCGTGCAGAAGGTGCGTGTGCCGCTGGGCGTGATCGCGATGATCTACGAGGCGCGCCCGAACGTGACCGCCGAAGCGGCCGCGCTGTGCCTGAAGGCCGGCAATGGCGTGATCCTGCGCGGTGGTTCCGAAGCGATCCACTCCAACACCGCCATCGCCCAGGCGCTGGCCGGTGCCCTGCAGGCCAATGGCGTACCGGCGGCGGCGGTGACCGTGCTGACCGACCTGCGCCGTGAAGCGATGCTGGAACTGCTGCAGTTGCATGAGCTGATCGACCTGGCGATTCCGCGCGGCGGTGAAGGCCTGATCCGCTTCGTTGCCGAGCATGCGCGGGTGCCGGTGATCAAGCACTACAAGGGTGTCTGCCACCTGTTCGTGGATGCCAGCGCCGACCTTGGCAAAGCCATCGATCTGCTGGTGGACGGAAAGTGCAGCCGTCCGTCGGCCTGCAATTCGCTGGAGACACTGCTGGTGCACCGCGGCGTGGCCGATGCGTTCCTGCCCCGCGCGGCGCAGGCGCTTGCCGAGCGCGGCGTGCAGCTGCGCGCCGATGCACTGGCGCAACCGCTGCTGCCGGGCAGCACCGTCGCCAGCGAGGACGACTACGCTGCCGAGTTCCTCGACCTGGTGCTGGCCGTGCGGGTGGTCGACGACCTCGATGCGGCCGTCGCGCACATCCGTGCCTACACGTCCGACCATACCGAAGTGATCGTCACCGAGGACGCCGGCAACGCCGAGCGTTTCGTCAACGCACTGCGTTCGGCGGTGGTGATGGTCAATGCCTCGTCGCGCTTCTCCGATGGCGGCCAGCTGGGCCTGGGCAGCGAGATCGGCATCTCCACCACGCGCCTGCATGCCTACGGTCCGATGGGCCTGGAGGCACTCACCGTCGAACGCTTCGTAGTGCGCGGTGAAGGGCAGACGCGCAAGTAGATCCACGCCATGCGTGGATGCTCTTCGCGGTAAAGCCCAGTGCCGACCAAGGTCGGCACTCACCAGGCCCAAGCGCCGACCAAGGTCGGCATCTACCAAAGCAAGCGCCGACCAAGGTCGGCAGCTACCAAGGCAAGTGCCGACCAAGGTCGGCACCCACCGGGGTGTCGGGCTATACCACCTCGCGGCGGATGCCGATCGGTCGCGCGTGATCATCCATGTGCAGCGTGGCGGCCTTGCAGCCCAGCAGGCGCTCGGCCAGCCCGGTGCTGGCCCCGAGGTCGGCGGCCACTTCGTTGAGGCTAGCCAGCGGCCGCGGCAGGCGCCGGTCGTGGCCGCGGAAGCGCGCGCGGTTGTATTCGGCCCAGCCGATCAGCAGCACGCTGGCGCACAGCAGCATCAGTGGCAACGCCACCAGTACATACGGATCGAACTGGCTCTGTCGTTCGTACAGCTGTTGCCACGCCAGCTGCCCGCCGACCAGCCATGACACCAGGGTCACCAGAGGGGCCCACAGGTAGAAGTAGAAGCCCCAGAACGCCAGGGTGACGAAACCCCACGCAGTGCGCTGGAAACGTGGCTGGTGATGCGGCTTGCGGATCATCCGTGAATCGAAGCGGTTGGATGGATGTTGAGTGTTCATCGAATGCCCCGGTCAGGACTGGTCCAGGTGGCGCGCTTGCTGCGACGGCGCAGCAGGGTCTTTGGAAGCGCCACCAGGGTGGTGGAAAGGCTGATCAGCCAGTACGCCATCGGGTACCAGATGACCCAGAAGTAGTTGCGTCCTATCTGTGTTTCGTAACGTCGGTCGATGATCAGGCTGCTGGCGAACTGCAGCAGGCAGACCAGCGCCAATATCACGCCATGCCACTGTGGCAGCAGGCTGGCGATATGCAGTTGCGGCGGCATTTCGAAGAACTTGCCCAGCGCCCACAGCACCACGATGAACAGCATGGTGTAGGCCCAGATCACGCTCAGCACATACTCCAGTAGCACGCCCCACATGCGCCGCTCTTTCCAGTGCAGCAGCGAGCGGGCATGGCGCAGCATCACCTCCACGCCACCCTGCGCCCAGCGCAGCCGCTGCCGCCACAGTCCCTTCAGCGTTTCCGGCATCAGGATGAAGCACAGGGCATTGGGCTCGTAGCGGATGTCCCAGTGCGCGCGCTGCAGGCGCCAGCTGATGTCGATGTCTTCGGTCACCATGTCATCCGACCACCAGCCGACCTGGTGCAGGGCGGTACGGCGGAAACCGGCGATCACGCCGGAAATGGTGAAAATGCGTCCATACACCCGCTGCGCGCGTTTGATCATGCCGATGATCGAGGAGAACTCGGCTACCTGCAGGCGTCCGAGCAGGGTGGAGCGGTTGCGGATGCGCGGGTTGCCGGTCACCGCGCCGACCCGGTTGCCGCTGACCAGGTGCCAGATCATCCAGTGCAGCGCGTGCTCTTCCAGCATTGCATCGCCGTCGATGCACACCAGGTATTCCGAGCGCGCGGCGAGTGCGCCCATGCGCAGCGCATTGGCCTTGCCCAGGTTGCGGTCCAGGTGCAGCACGCGCAGCCGTGGGTGCTTTGCCGCCAGAGCGTCCAGCCGCGCACCGGTGTCGTCGCTGCTGCCGTCATCGATGGCGATCACCTCGTAGTTGGCCGGATAGCGCTGCGCCAGTGCCGCACCGAGCGTGTCGTCCAGATTTTCCGATTCGTTATGGCAGGGAATCAGCAGGCTGGCGAACGGTGGATCAACCATCAACGGCGGATCATTTCGTGGCCGCGAGTGCCTTTCACGGCGGAAGTAGTAGTACAACCCACCGGACATCCAGAAAAACGCCATCACCATCGGATAGTAGAAGGCGAACTGGAACAGGACCTGCAGCAACGGGTGCATGTCCATGTCACTTCTCCGGGTACGGGAAGTTGCCGGCGGACATCGCCGCGCGGGCATCGCGGGTGGAAGGCTGGTCGGCGATGAAGTCATCCGGGTACCAGGCGAAGTGGTGCACGCCCTGCGCCTGCAGCTGGCGGATCTGCGCGCGCAGGCGCTCGGCGGGAATCGGCTGTCCGCTGCGCCAATCGACGGTCTGCAGTTCGAACAGGGTGTGCTGCAGCTGTGGGTCGTGTGCACGTACCGCCGCCAGCAGCTGGTCCAGCCAGCGTTCGGGGTGCTTGCTGCCTTCCATCCACGGCATCGCCATCAGTGCGGTCTGGTCGTAGGCCTTGTTGAACAGGTCCAGGCGCTGCGCGAACCAGGCTTCGCTCTGCGGGCGCAGCACCGGTTCGGCGTACAGGTTGCGCACCGTGGCCAGCTTCGGTCGCCAGCGCTGCGCGCTGTTGCGCAGTGCCAGGGTGAAGTCGATCAACGCCTGCGTACGCGCGCTGCCATCGCTGCCTGCGGCCAGTGCGGGCAACTCGGTATCGCGCAGGTAGCCGTCATCATGGAACAGCAATCCCTCGAAGTAGGAATTGACCGCCAGGTCCTCGTAGATATCGAGCATGATCTGGCGCGTCTTCGGGTTGGTGAAGTCCAACCGGTACATGCCATCGGCATCGCCATTGCGGATCGCCAGCGCCTTGCGCTGCGCCGGGTCGGGCAGCTCGAAGCCGAGCACCGGCAGCCATGCGTAGACCTTCACCCCTGCGCGCGATTTCAGCTGCCAGGCAACGCGGCTGAACAGGTCCGCGCGCATCGGCATGTGGCGGTTGGGGAAGTACAGTGCATCGGCGGTGTTGTTGCCGTCCGGGTCGGCGAACGCCTGCAGGTAGACGTGCGTCGGTGCGATGCGCTTGACCCGCTCGATCAGCGCATCCAGATTGCGTGCCTGCTGCGCGGGGTCGGGGTCGTACACATCATCCAGGTCGATCTGCAGGGCACGGATGCCATCGAGCGCGACGTTGCGGCGCAGCTCGTAGGCCAGCCCCTCCACGGTCGGGTTGTCGCTGACCAGGAAGCGCGCCAGGCCATGCAGGTCGCTGGCCACCGGCGTGCTGCGGCCCTCCAGATCGAAGGACACCGGCATGCCCAGCTGTTCGGCGATGTCGTTGCTCATCTGGTTGTAGGCGGCGTACGGCCAGACGATGGCGCGCGGGCGAACGCCCAGGTGCTGCTCGATGCGCTGCACGCTTCGCGAGAGATCGGCGCGCAGGCGTTGCGCGTACTGCGCCTCGCTCTCGTAGCTGTGCGTGGCCGGGCGGTAGATGCGGGTCACGACTGCAGGGGTGGAATTTCCCTGTGGGTTGGCAAGCACCCCGTGGTGCAGGTCGTCGGTATGGCTGGCCACCTCGATCAGTCCACTGTCGTGCATCTGCTTCAGCTGTGCCCAGGTGATGAAGTCGTCGCGGCCGAACGGGCGGTAGCCGTAGTCGATGGTGCGGCCCGGTGCCATGTCCACGTAGTCGGTGATCACCGCCACCAGCGCCGGGTAGCGGTAGGCCTGCAGCAGCGGGAACGCCTTGTCGTAGACGCTGCGCAGGCCGTCATCGAAGGTCAGCAGCACCGGTTTCGGAGGCAGCGTGGCGCGGCCCTGCGAGGCCTCGATCACCTGCGACAGCGACACAGGGTGGTAGCCGTGTGCCCCCAGCCAGTCCAGATGGGCGGCGAAGTTCTGTGTGCTCACTGCATAGGTATCGGCATCGCCCTTGGCGGCCACCTGGTCGCGGATGTCGTGGTAGCTGAGGATCAGCAGGCCGTTGTCGATGGCATCGAGATGCAGGGCCTGCTGCGCGAAGGCCGGCGGCGCAGCCGACAGCAGCAGGAGCACGATCAGTCGCAGGATGCGGGCCATGTCAGTCTCCCCAGCGCAGTGCGGCTTCGAAACCGATATGGCGTTCGCGATGGCCGTCGTAAACCGGCCGCGACCAGCGCGCGCCATACTCGAACACGCGGCCCTGGCCCAGCTGCCACTCGTGCATGTACGACACCGACGGCACCAGTGCACTGCCGAAGCGGTCCTGCCAGTAGTCGCCCAGCGAGACCGTCAGCCGGTGGCGGAAGTGGCGTTCGTAGTGGCGCCACAACTGCTGGTCGATGCGCAGTCCGATCTCGACCATGCGGTCGCGCTTCGGGTTGAAGTAGGGCGCATCGTCGCGGCTGCCACGACGGGTGTAGGCACTGGCCAGGCCATCGATCAGCCACCGTGGGCGGGTCAGCAGGCGCTGTTCAAGGCCGGTGCTGAACAATTCGCGATGGTTGCCATCGTCGTAACGGAAGCGGCTGGCGCCGAACATCCAGTGCGTGCGTTCGCTGCGCCGATAGTCGACCTGCGCGCTGACGCTGTCGGCGGTGATGCCGGCCACGCGCGCCTGCATCGACGCCTCCGGATCATTGCGTGCGGCAATCAGTCCGGCATGCCAGTAGTCGTTGAACTGCCAGCCCACGCTGGCGCGCAGGCCGGTATCGCCGATGTGGTCGTTGGCGCGCAGTACCGCTGCTTCCGCATCCAGCCGGCCGAAGCGGTAGCGCGCGCCGGCGCCCAGCCACAGCGGGTCGATGCGCTGGTCCTGGAAATCGACCGAGCGCCGGTCGGCGAAGGCGAACAGCCGCCAGCGATCGTCGAGGACGGGTGTCTGGACTTCCATGCCATAGCGGCGGTCGTCGTTGCCCAGTGGCGAGGTGCCACCACCGCCGGAACTGCGTCCGATGTCGGTCCATGCCTTCAGCTGCCAACCGCGATGTACGCGCCAGGCCTGATCCATGCGTTCGACGGCGGGCTGGGTGGGGTAGCGTGCGAGCAGATCGTCGTGCAGCGGTCGCGCCAGGTCATCGCGCTGCAGGGCGACGTAGGCTTCCTGCATGCCCAGCCGCGGCTCGATGTCGCGCGGGTCCAGCGCATGCGCCATCTGTTGCCGTTGCAGTGCCCTGCGTGGCCAGCCGCGCATCATGTAGACGCTGCCCAGCGCGCTCTGCAGGCCGCCGTTGCCCGGTGCGATGTCGACCATCGATTCCAGATCGCGCTGCGCGGTGGGCAGGTCGCCGCTGTAGGCGCGCACCATCGCCAGGTTGAGGTCGGCTTCATAGCGCGACCAGTTTGGATACGGCGACTTCCCGTTGCTCCAGCGCCAGGCAGGTTCCTTGTCACGCCACGCCTGCAACAGGTCGACGGCCTTTTCCTGCTGTTCGCTTTCCAGGTAGGCGTAGGCCAGTTCCGAATGCGAGGCATCGCGCGTTGGATCACCGGCCACGGCTGCCTGCAGCACCGGAATGGCTTCTTCCGGATGCAGGGTACCCATCAGTGAATCGCCTACAGCAGGCAGCACATAGTCGGGCAGGGTGTGGCCTTCGGCCTGCAGCGCCCGTGCTTCCTCGCGTACCTGCGCATGGCGGCCGAGCCGGTTGAGCAGGATCAGCCGATCCATGCGGACGCGCAGCGGCGCCTGTGCGGACGGCGTGCCTTCGCTGCCGAGATAGCGCTGCATGCGCGCCAGGGTCGATTCGGCTTCTTCCAGCCGGCTGTCTTCGCTGCTGCTGTAGGCCAGGCTCCAGACCACCCGCTTGGCCAGGTAGTCGCCTTCGATGCGTTGCTTCTGTGCAGCGTCGAACAGCTGCGGGCGCTGCTGGTACAGCTCCCAGGCGCGCCAGGCATTGCCGATGTCGCCCAGGGTCAGTACGCGCAGCTTGAACAGCAGGTCGTCGTTGGGCTGCTGCTGGCTGGCGCGCTCGATCGCGCCGAGGGCATCCAGCCAGCGGGCCTGGTCGCGGTAGCGGCCGATCTCGGCCAGGGCCGCCTCGCGGTCGGGCGGGGCAGCGCTGCTGGCCCAGGCCAGGGCGGTACAGGCAAGGCCGACGCAGAGCGCCAGCCGGCGGTGGACAACCATTGGGGACCCCCTTGGCTTCCGAACCAGACAACCTGAAAAATGTGACGCACATCACATGCCAGATGTTGGGATGGCCGTGGCCTGCGTCACTCCCCTCGAGCACTCCCATCCAGCAGGGATGGGTAGAACCAGGACAGCGACCTGCAATGTCTTGTCTGAAACGAGAGTCCCCCGCACACCGAGTGGTGGCCTGGGCGGCGCTGCCGCCCCCATGCCCGATGCCGGCACGCGGCAAGGATGGGCATTCGTGGGCACTATCCGCCCGGAATTGTCAGCCCGGCGTCAAAATCCATCGGCGGGCTGACGAGCGGTAAGCGGGGCCGTCGGGTGGCCCCGTGGTTACCAGAGGTCTTCCAGCTTGCGCGGCTTGCAGGCCACCCAGGAAGCGCACAGCATCAGGGTGGCGCAACCGAACAGGAAGCTGAATGGGATGGTCCAGCCGTCGCTGACCGTGTGCAGCCAGCCGACCAGGAACGGCCCCAGGCAGCTGAAGCTGTAGCCCACGCCCTGCATGAAGCCGGACAGCGCCGCTGAGCCGGTGGGGGTGCGGGTGCGCAGGTTGATCAGGGTCAGCGCCAGCGGGAAGGTGGACGGACCGACGCCGAGCAGGCAGGCCCACAGCAGCGGCGCCTTCATGGGGGCCAGCAGCAGGCCGGTGAAGGCGATCACGAACGAGAAGAAGCCGATCAGCACCAGCGGGAACGGGTTCTGCAGGCGCACCGCCATCGACGGGATGACCAGCGACGGCAGCAGGCCCAGTGCCGAGAACACGGCCACCATCACGCCGCCGAACGCGGGCGTGCCACCGGCCTCGACCACGATGCGCGGCAGCCAGGTGAACATCGAATAGGTCATCAGCGAGGTCATGCCGAACATCAGCGTCATGCTCCAGCCCAGCGACGTGCGCCAGACCTTGCCATGCGGTTGCGCGGTGGGATCGTTGGCATCCAGCACCGGCTTGGGCGCACGGCGTGCCAGCAGCAGCCAGGGCAGGCTCGCCGCCAGTGCCAGCAGTGCCCACATGCCCAGCGACACCCGCCAGCCGGCGGCGTTGGCCACCGGTACTGCCAGCAGCGCGGGCATCATCGTGCCCAGCTGCAGCACGCTGATGTAAAGCGTGCTCATGGTGCCGACCTTGTTGGCGAAGTAACGCTTCACCAGCGGCGGCACCACCACGTTGCCGATGCCCATGCCAGCCAGTGCCACCACCGAACCGAGCAGCAACGTGCCGACGTTGCCGGCGCTGGAGCGCAGCAGCAGGCCGGCCATCGCCATCACCATCGCCAGCAAGGTGGTGCGTTCCAGGCCCAGGCGCCGCGCCAGTGCCGGCGTGGCCACGCCGAACAGTGCGAAAGAGGCGGTCGGCAGCATGCCCAGCACGCCGGTCATGGTGGTGCCGAAACCAAACTGCTGGCCCAGCACATCCAGCAGCGGGGTGATGGAGGTGACGGCGGTGCGCAGGTTGACTGCCGCCAGCAGGATCGCAGCGAAGGCGAGCACGCGGCCGTGCAGCAGCGACGGCGAATCGGAAGTGGAGGAACTCATCGGTGGTCCTTGCAGGTGTCGCATGCTGACGTGGCGGCATGCAGCGCCGGCATCGGTCTACGCCGAAGCGGCAGGTGGGGGTGGCGGCCATTGTACGTGGCTGGCCAGTGGCGTTGCCGCCAGCCGAGCCGGTCCCGGGCCGCAGGCACAAAAAAACCCGGAGGACAGTGATGTCTTCCAGGCTTCTTGGTGACCACCGAAGTGGTCGGGGAGACAGGATTCGAACCTGCGACCTCTACGTCCCGAACGTAGCGCTCTACCAGACTGAGCTACACCCCGAAGGGAGCCGCCTATTCTAGCAATCAACCCCGATGGCGGCAAGGGGTTGGTGCCGTTTCCTTCACACTGCCGAAGCAGTGCCACTTCAGGGAACAAAAAAGCCTGGAGGACTTCACCAGGCTTCAATGCGACCACTTGAGTGGTCGGGGAGACAGGATTCGAACCTGCGACCTCTACGTCCCGAACGTAGCGCTCTACCAGACTGAGCTACACCCCGAAGGAGCCGCCAAGGATACGGTGTGAAGGCCGTATCGGCAACTCTTTTTTACAGTTTCACTGCACGTCGTTGCCGGCGCGGGCGCTTTCGCGCGCTTCGAACCACATCCCGTTGAGGATGGCTACGACCGAGGCCAGTCCGGCGCCGAGAATCCAGGCGAAATACCACATGCTTACTCTCCTTCATTCCGGGTAGGTGCCGACCGTTGGTCGGCACACGTTCAAGCAATCAATACGCGTTGGGGTTGTCGCCCATTTCCTCGACCGTCGTCTTGCCCTTCAGCACGCGGTACACCCAGGTGGTGTAGGCAATGATGATCGGCAGGAAGATGGCCGTGGCCAGCAGCATCACCCACAGCGTGAGGTGGCTGGACGAGCTGTCCCAGACGGTCAGGCTGGAGGTGGGCTGGCTGGAGGACGGCAGCAGGAACGGGAAGATCGCAAAGCCGACGGTCAGGATGATGCCGGCAATCGAGGCACCCGAGGCGATGAAGGCCAGGCCGCCGCGACGTGCACGCAGCAGCACCGCACTGGCCAACGCACCCAGCAGGCCCAGCACCGGGAACACCAGGGTGGCCGGCATGGAGCTGTAGTTGCGCAGCCAGCCGCCAGCGGTGGTGCCCAGTGCTGCGGTCTTCAGCAGCGGGTTGGTCGGGCCGTCGGTGACCACCTGCGAGGTGATCTGATAACCCGGCAGGCCGAAGGCCACCCAGGCACCGGCGACGGCGAACAGCACGAAGCTGATGATGGCGGCGACGCTGCCATAACGCGCAGCGCGTTCGGCCACCGGGCCGTCGGTCTTGATCACCAGCATGGCCGCACCATGCGATACCAGCATGGCCACGCTGATCAGGCCGGCGATGAGCGCGAACGGCGTGAGCAGGCCGAAGAACGAACCGGTGTAGGTCACGCGCAGGGTGTCATCGAAGTGGAACGGCACACCCAGCAGCACGTTGCCGACGGCGACGCCAGCGATCAGGCCCGGCAGCAGGCCGCCGATGAACAGCACGCGGTCCCAGTTGTCGCGCCAGCGCTTGGACGGCAGCTTGCTGCGGTACTTGAAGCCGACCGGGCGCAGGATCAGCCCGAACAGCATCGCAAACACCGCCAGGTAGAAGCCGGAGAAGCTGACCGCGTACAGCGGCGGCCACGCGGCGAAGATCGCGCCACCACCCAGCACCAGCCAGACCTGGTTGCCTTCCCACACCGGGCCGACGGTGTTGATCACCAACCGGCGTTCTTCATCTGTCTTGGCCACGAACGGCAGCAGCGTGCCGACGCCGAGGTCGAAACCATCCATCACCGCCCAGCCGATCAGCAGGATGCCGAGCAGCAGCCACCAGATCACGCGGAGCGTGGTGTAATCAAGTGCAATGAATTCCATCTGGATTCTCCTGCCTCAGGCCTGGCCGGGGGCGACTGCATTGGGGGAAGCGGGTCGGATATCGGCCTGCAGCGTGGGCAGGATGTCGTCCGGACCCTTGCGGATCGCCTTCAGCATCAGCTTGATCTCGATGACCAGCAGCACCGTGTACAGCCCGGTGAATACCGCCAGCGTGGTCAGGATTTCATGCAGTGCCAGGCCCGATGCGGCGTAGAAGGTGGGCAGCACGCCATCCACCGCCCACGGCTGGCGGCCGTACTCGGCGACGAACCAACCGCATTCGATCGCGATCCACGGTGCCGGCAGCGACCACACGGCCAGCTTGAGGAACCAGCGCTTGTCCTGGAAGTTGTTGCGGCACGAGTAGTAGAAGGCCAGCGCGAAGAAGGCGATCAGGTAGAAGCCCAGCCCGGCCATGATGCGGAAGGTCCAGAACAGCGGTGCCACGCGCGGCACGGTATCCATCGCGGCCTTGGAGATTTCCTCCGGCGTCGCGTTGAGGATGTCCTCGCGGTAGCGCTTCAGCAGCAGGCCATGGCCCAGGTCCTGCCAGTGGCGGTCGAACATCTCACGCGCTTCGAGGTCGTTCTTGTCCTTCTTCACCCGCTCCAGTGCGCCATAGGCGATCTGGCCGCCACGGATACGATGCTCGGCACGTTCCACCAGTTCCAGGATGCCCGGAATCGGCTGGTCCAGCGATCGGGTGGCGATCAGGCCCATCAGGTACGGGATCTTGATCGCGTAGTCGTTGGTGTGGGTTTCCTGGTTGGGAATGCCGAAAGCGGTGAAGTCGGCCGGCGCACGCTCGGTTTCCCACATCGCTTCGATCGCGGCCAGCTTCATCTTCTGGTGTTCGCTGGCGGCGTAACCGCTCTCGTCACCGAGCACCACCACCGACAGCGACGACAGCAGGCCGAAGGCTGCGGCCACCGCGAACGAACGACGGGCCATGTCCTTGTACTTGCCACGCAGCAGGTACAGGGCGCTGATCGACATCACGAAGATCGCACCGGTCACGTAGCCGGCACTGACGGTATGCACGAACTTGGCCTGGGCCACCGGGTTCAGCAGCACCGCCGCGAAGTCGACCACTTCCATGCGCATCGTTTCCGGATTGAACACCGCACCGGTCGGGTTCTGCATCCAGCCGTTGGCGATCAGGATCCACACTGCCGACAGATTGGTGCCCAGCGCCATCAGCCAGGTCACGGTGAGGTGCTTGACCGGGGTCAGGCGCTTCCAGCCGAAGAAGAACAGACCGATGAAGGTCGCTTCCAGGAAGAACGCCATCAGGCCTTCGATGGCCAGCGGCGCACCGAAGATGTCGCCTACGTAGTGGCTGTAATACGACCAGTTCATGCCGAACTGGAATTCCATCACCAGGCCGGTGGCCACGCCGATGGCGAAGTTGATGCCGAACAGGGTGCCCCAGAACAGGGTCATCTGCCGCCAGACCTGCTTGCGGGTCATGACGTACACGCTCTCCATGATGGCCACCATGAAGGACAGGCCAAGCGTGAGCGGGACGAATAGGAAGTGGTACATCGCGGTCAGAGCGAATTGCAGCCGCGACAGTTCTACGACTGTCTGATCAATCATGGCCTGGCTACCTCGTTGGATAGTGCCGTTGCAGGTGGCGGGAAGGGTGGTCTACGGGGTGAATGATGTGACCGACTACTTCAAACAGCCTTGATCCAGATCAATGTATGAATGGGTATTCAGGAGGATCGTATGCCAACCCGATGAAGACTGCGACCGCCGGCCGCAGGGGGAGGCTGTTGCCTGCGCCTACAATGCCGTGTCTCCCCTGTTGCCCGTGAAGACCCCTTGAGCGCTGCCGAAACGACCCCTGACGGCCTTTCTACGGAAGCCGAAACGACCCGCCAGCGGCGTGCCCGCACCGCATGGCTGGCCGATCTTGCGCGGTCCGCTCGAGGTCGCCAGCGGTTGGCGGCGCTGTGCATCAGCCTGTCTGGTGCGCTGCTGATCGGCCAGGCCGCCGCCATCGCCTGGCTCGTGCAGCAGGTGCTGGTGGAACGCGCACCGCTGGCGTCGGGCCTGCCCGTGCTCGCTGGACTGGCGGTGATCCTGGTGCTGCGCACGCTGCTGGGCAGCGCCACCCAGGCGGCTGCCGGTGACGTGGCCGATGCCGCGCGGTTGGCGCTGCGCGAGCGCGTGTTCGCGCGCCTGCTTGGCCACGGACCGCTGTGGCTGCGCCAGCGCCGCACCGGCGAGCTGGGCGAACTGATGCTGCATCACGGCGATGCGATTGAAAGCTACTACAGCGGTTTCCTGCCGGTGCGCACCGAAGTGGTGGTGGTGCCGCTGCTGATCCTGGCCGCAGTGGCCTGGGTGGATTGGGTGGTGGCGCTGATCCTGCTGTTCACCGCACCGCTGGTGCCGTTCTTCATGATGCTGGTGGGCTGGGGTGCCGAAGCCGCCGGCCGTGCGCAGTTGGGCGAGCTGGCGCGGATGAGTGGCCACTTCGCCGACCGCATCAAGGGCCTGGGCCTGCTGCGCCTGTATGGCCGCGGCGAGGCTGAACTGGAAGGCATCGAGGCCGCCGCTGAAGGTGTGCGCGTGCGCACGATGAAGGTGCTGCGCATTGCCTTCCTGTCGTCCACGGTGCTGGAATTCTTCGCTTCGGTAAGCGTGGCGATGGTCGCGTTGTACCTGGGCCTGAGCTACCTGGGCCTGATGTCGCTGCATGCAGCGGTGCCGACGCTGGGCGCCGGCCTGTTCTGCCTGCTGCTGGCGCCGGAATTCTACGCGCCGCTGCGGCGGCTGGCCGCGCACTACCACGACCGCGCCAATGCACTGGCAGCAGCGGCCGAGGTTGAGCGTCTGCTGCAGTCGTTGCCGGAAGAGCAGGGCCTGATCGAAAACGAGAGTGTGCCACTGGCGGTGGAGCCGGCCGAGGCCGCGTTGCCGCCGCTGCAGGCGCAGGGCCTGGTGCTGCGTCCGTTGGGCGCGCCGCACGATGTGCTGCAGGATCTGGATGTGCTGCTGGAACCGGGCCAACGGCTTGCCCTGGTCGGCCCCAGTGGATCCGGCAAGAGCACGCTGCTGGAAGCACTGGCCGGATGGTTGCCGCCGCGTGCGGGCAAGCTGCAGCTGCGCCCCGGCGTGCAGGTGGCCTATGCCAGCCAGCGGCCGTACCTGTTCCACGGCAGCATCGCCGACAACCTGCGCCTGGCCGATCCCGGCGCCAGCGATGCGCGGTTGCGCGCAGTGGCCGAGGCCTCGCAGGTGCTGCAGTTCGCGCAGCGCCTGCCACAGGGACTGGATACGGTGATCGGCGAACGCGGCTTCGGGCTGTCCGGTGGCGAAGCACGCCGCATCGGCCTGGCCCGCCTGCTGCTGCGCGACCCGCAGGTGCTGCTGCTGGATGAACCCACCGCGTTCCTCGATGCCGACACCGAAGCCGCGCTGCTGCGCAGCCTGGCGGCCTATGCACGCGGCCGCAGCGTGGTGGTCGCCACTCACAGCCCGGCGGTGATCGCCTGGGCCGACCGTTGCCTGTTGTTGCCGGAAGGCCGCCTGATTGAGCCGGCACAGGCGGTGCGCGCATGAGCCGTTCGCCTGATTCGCTGCGTGCGGTGTTCCTGCGCCATCGGCCGCGCCTGCTGCTGACCGTGCTGCTGCTGTGGATCACGATGCTGGCCGGCACCGCGCTGCTGGGCCTGTCCGGCGGCTTCCTGACCGCCGCCGCGCTGGCCGGTGCGGCAGGGCTGGCGCAGGGCTTCAACTTCTTTTCGCCGTCGGCCGGCATCCGTGGCCTGACCATGGCGCGCATCGTGTCGCGCTACTTCGAAAAGCTGGTCGGCCACGATGCCACCCTGCGCATTGCCCGCGACCTGCGCGTGTGGTTCTTCCGCCGCGCGCTGCCGCTCGCACCGGCGCGGCTGGGTGCTACGCGTACCGGCGAACTGCTGGCACGCCTGCTGGGTGATATCAATGAAGTGGATGGGCTGCTGGTGCGCGCGATCGGGCCGCTGGTGGCACTGGGCGCGCTGACGCTGGTGGCGATCGCCTCGGCTGCTGTGATCCTGCCGTCGGCGGCGGTATTGCTGGCGCTGCTGGCGCTGCTGATCGCCTTCGGTGTGCCGTGGCTGGGCGTACGTGGTCGCGACGATGAGGAGGCCGACCGCGCCGCACATCGCGCCGCGCTGCGTACCGCGGCCTTCGAAGGGCTGGAAGGCGCGGGTGATCTGGCCGCGCTGCACGCCGATGCAGCGTGGCAGTTGAAGGTACGCGTGGCCGCCAAGCAGCTGGCTTCGCGGGATCGCCGTCGGCGCTGGCGCCTGATCGCGGCCTCGACCCTGCATGGCCTGGTCGCCGGGCTGGGCCTGGTGGCGATGCTGGCATTGGCCCTGCATGCGGCCGAACAGCAGCGCATCGCGCCGGAAATGGCGGCGGGGCTGGTGTTCCTGACCGTGGCGCTGATCGAGCTGTGGGCCGGCATGGGCCTGGCCTGGCAATCGCTGCAGTCCGGGCGCATCGCCGCTGATCGCCTGCAGGCCATCGTCGAGCAACCGCCGACGGTGGAGGATCCGCAGGCACCGCAAGCGGTGCCGCAGGCCGCGCGCGTGCATTGGGATGACGTGCATTTCCAGTGGCCGGGTGCAGCGCGTCCGGTGCTGTCCGGCCTGCAGCTGACCCTGGCGCCGGGCGAGCGCATCGCGATTCGCGGCGACAGCGGCAGTGGCAAGACCACGCTGTCGAGCCTGCTGCTGCGTCTATGGGACCCGCAACAGGGACGGCTGACCTACGGCGGCCGCGACCTGCGTGATTTCGCCCAGGCCGACTGGCACCGGCAACTGGCGTGGCTGCCGCAGAACGCGCCGGTGTTTGCCGGCAGTGTGGCCGAGAACCTGCGATTGGGTGATCCCGATGCCAGTGACGCAGCGTTGTGGGCGGTGCTGCGTCGCGTGCGCCTGGGCGAATGGGCCGAGCGCAACGGCGGTCTGCAGACCTGGGTGGGCGAGAACGGCGCGACGATGTCGGCCGGCCAGGCACGTCGTCTGGCGCTGGCGCGCGCGCTGCTGCGCAATGCGCCGATCCTGCTGCTGGACGAGCCGACCGAAGGGCTGGACGTAGATACCGCACGTGCGTTGCTGCATGACCTTTCCGCGCTGCTGGACGGGCGCAGCCTGCTGATGATCACCCACGATGATCTGCCTGAAGGCGTGGTTGATGCGCAGTACCGGTTGCGTGATGGGGTTTTGATCCGCGAAGCGTGACGACCAAACGGTAGCGCCGGGCCATGCCCGGCGGGCGGTTACCGCGAAAACTCGCGCAGCATCACCGCGATCGAGGCCACGTTGGCCAGCACGCACAGCCAGAACACCCATTGGAACGAAGCCTTGCGGTGCTTGTGACGGAACAGCGCCTGGCCCAGCAGCGCGCCCGGCCAACCGCCGGCAAAGGCCAGCAACTGCAATGTACGCTCGGGAATGCGCCACTGCTTTCGTTGCGCCGCGCGCTTGTCGTGGCCGTACAGGCCGAACGACACCGCGCTGGCCAGCAGGCACCAGCCACCCAGCCAGAGCGGCAGCACGCCGCTGATCATCAGTGCGATCAACGCGCCGAACGCGGCCAGCGCGAGATTACGCCGCCATGCCACCTACAGCGCGTCGAGAAAGCCGCGCACGGCTGGGCCGAAACGCTCGAAATCGACAAGGAAGGCGTCGTGGCCCTGTGGCGATTCCAGTCCGATGAAGTGCGCATCGGCGCCGCCGGTGCGCAGGCCGTCGGCCACCTGTTGCTGCTGCTGCACCGGGAACAGAATGTCGGTGTTGGCACCAATTGCCAGCGCCTTCTCAACGCGGATTTTCGCCAGTCCAGCCAGCACGTCGCCGTCGGCGTACTCGGCCAGGTCGAACCAGTCCATCGAGCGGCTCAGATACAGATAGCAGTTGGGATCGAAGAAGCGCACGAAGCGTCGTGCGTGGCCTTCCAGATAGCTTTCCACCTGGAATTCGAGGCCGAACGGATCGTCATCGGTCTGGTCTGAATCCAGCCGCACACGGCCGAAGCGGCCGTCCCATTCCAGCGCCGAACGGTAGGTGATCACGCCGAGCTTGCGCGCCATGCGCATCCCTGATTCCGGGTACGCATCATCATCGTAGCGGCCACCATTCCAGCGCGGATCAAGGCGGATCGCTTCGCGCTGCAGCGAACGGATCGCGATCGAGAACGGCAGCGCCTGCGCACTGCCGGAAATGTTGACGTGGCTGCGTGCGATGCCCGGTTGCAGCATCAGCACGGCCAACGCGGTCATGCCACCCATTGAGTTGCCGACCACACAGGCCAGTTGCTCGATGCCCAGTGCATGCACCACTTCGATGGCGGCGCGTGCGCCGTCTTCGATCGACAGCTCGGGGAAATCGAGGCGATACGGTTCGCCGCTGGCGGGGTTGATCGAGGCTGGGCCGGTCGAACCCTTGCAGCTGCCCAGCGAGTTCACGCAGACCACGAACCAGCGGTCGGTATCGATCGCCTTGCCGGGGCCGACCATGCCTTCCCACCAGCCCGGGGCCGGGTTGGCGTCGTTGGCTGCCGCATGTGCATCCGGCGAGAGGCCGGTCACGATCAGGATCGCGTTGCTGGCGTCGGCGGCCAGTGTTCCCCAGGTTTCATAGGCCACGCGCGCGCCGTGCAGGGCGCCGCCGCGCTTGAACGGGAACGGCGAGGGCAGGGCGTGGAAGCGGGTGCCGGGCGGAATGAATTCGGTCATGGGGGCATTCTAGCGGGGCCGCATGTGGAGCTGGCGACACGCTGGTTTCCATCGGCGCCCGTATCCACGCATGGCGTGGATCTACTGTAGAGCCGAGCGCGCATCCGCCGGGCCATGCCCGGCGAGCGCAGCGGTAGACCGTTACGGAAACCGCAGCTCCACCACGCCCTCATGCGGCAGGCTCACCTTCACCGGTAGGCTCTGCAGGTCGTCTTCGCTGCGGTTGGCGCTGCCGGTGCGCGAGATGCGTGCCAGCACTTCCACTTCGCGGTGTGCCGACAGCGGTGCGGTCGGCATCGGGCTGTCAGCGTCGCCCAGCCCGACCGTGGCGGGGAAACCGGCCAACGGCAGCTTGCGTGCGGCCACCGGCATCGGCGGTCCACCCGCGGCCCGCGCCAGCACGAATACCTGGGTGCTGGCGGGCCACTCGGCGTTCTTCAGCGCAGGCAGCTGCACGCGCACCTGCAGCAGTGCCGGTGGCGTCGCAGCGGCAGCATCGGGCGCCTGGCCGGCGGCTTCGCGCGCGATGGCGATCTGTGCCTGCAGTGCCTGCGCGGCCCCCGGTTCCAGGCGTGGCAGCAGGCCGCTCCAGACGTCGGCAGCCTCGGCATTCTTCCCGCGCTGGCGCAGCGCGATGCCCAGCAGCCAGCTGGCGCGCTCGGCGTCGGGTGCCTGTGCGCGCGCCTGCTGCAACCAGGCCATCGCGGTGTCATCGAACTGTTTGCCGGCATCCGCCTGTGCCCGCGCCTGCGCGGCTTCCACCAGCACGCCAGGGTCTTCCGGAGCGAGTGCGGCGGCACGCGCGAAGGCGTCCGCCGCGGCTGCGGCATTCCCAAGTTCGGACTGCGACCGGCCCAGCAGCGCCCAGCCATCGGCTCGCTGTGGGTCGCGCTTCAAGGCATCCTGCAGGGCCTGCACGCCGTCGCGCAGCGTCGCTACCGATGGCGCCGGTTGCACCTGTGCTGCACGCGGGTCACCGACCAGCAGGTACAGGCAGGCACCGGCCACACCCAGTGCGAACACGCCCACCACGAAACCGCGGCGCCCATGGTGGCGCAGCGGCCACAGCACCAGCGCTGCCATCAGCGCAGCAACCAGACCGGCCAGCACCGGCAGCCAATGGCTCACCATCCGTCTCCTTCATCGGCCTTGCCGGCCGGTGCGGCATCAACCGCACGACGACGGCGGCGGACAATGCCCAGCACCACCAGTGCACCGGCGCCGAGCACCAGCAGGGGACCGCCCCACAGCAGCCAGGTGCCCGGCTGCAACGGTGGCTGGTAGAGCACGAACTCACCGTAACGGGCGACCAGGAACTGCTTGATCTGTGCGTCGTCGTGGCCCTGCTGCATCAGCTGCAGCACCTCGCGGCGCAGGTCCTGGGCGATCTGCGCATTGGAATCGGCCAGCGACTGGTTCTGGCACTGCACGCAGCGCAGCTGCGCGGCCAGGTCATGGAAGCGGCGTTCCTCAGCGCTATCGCGGAACTGCAGCGGCTGCGGATCGTGCAAGGGCTGCTGCGCCAGCACGGCCAGCGGCAGCATCAGAAGCAGCAGCGCCAACAGCCAGCGCATCGGCTCAGGGCGCCGTATGCAGGGTGCTGCCGGCATTGCCCTGGGCCTTCTCGATCTTTTCCAGTGCCGGGATCAACTTCTCGTCGACCACGCGCTGGGTCATCGCGCCACTGTACTTCCAGCGAACGATGCCGCTGCCATCGACCAGGAAGGTTTCCGGCGCAGCGGTCACGCCCCAGTCGATCGCGGTGCGGCCTTCCACGTCGCTGAGCACGACCATGAACGGGTTGCCCAGCTGTTCCAGCCAGTGCAGTGCATCGGTCGGGTCGTCCTTCCAGTTGTAGCCGATCACGCGCACTCGCTTGCTTTCGGCGAACCGGGTCAGCACCGGGTGTTCTTCGCGGCAGGCCGCGCACCAGCTGCCCCACACATTCAGCAGATAGGGCGCGCCGCGCAGATCGTCGCTGTGCACGATCATTTCCGGATCGTGCAGCACCGGCAGCGCGAACGCCGGCGCCGGCTTGTCGATCAGGGCCGACGGCAGCACATCGCGCTGCGGGTCTCCCGATTTCATCACCCCGTAGATCATCAACCCGAGCAGGCCGAAGAAGAACAGCACGCCGATCACGATGGCTACCGGCGGCAGCGGGCGGGAGGAGCGCGGGGCGGGGGACTCGGACATGGAAACTCCTACGGACGACGGAAACGGCGATCGGCGGCGGTGATGAATCCGCCCAGGGCCATCAGCAGCGCGCCCAGCCAGATCCAGCGCACGAACGGCTTGATGTGCACCCGGACCGCCCATGCATTGTTGCCCAGCGGCTCGCCCAATGCCACGTAGACATCACCATCGATGCGTGCATCGATGCCGGCTTCGGTCATCACCTGGCCACCGCTGGCGTACTGGCGCTTCTCCGGATGCAGCAGCGCCAGCTCGCGGCCGTTGCGGAACACCCGCAGGTGGCCGCGGTCGGCGATGAAATTGGGACCTTCGCGATGGTCCACGCCTTCGAAGCGCACCTCGTGGCGTCCGACCACCACCTGCTGGCCAGGCGCCAACGCTACTTCGCGCTGCACGTTCAGTGCTTCCACCAGCAAAGCACCCGCCAGGAACACGGCGATGCCGGCGTGGGCGACGATCATGCCGAGCATTTCGGCGGTGAAGCGGCCATTGCCGCGCAGGCGCTGCCAGACGAAGCGGGCAGTACCCAGCCCGACCCAGGCCGCCGCGGCAACGCCGAGACCGGCCTTCCAGCCGTTCTGCGGCGCCTGCCACCAGGCCAGCGCGCCCAGCAGCACCGCCAGCCCCAGCCAGGGTGCCAGCAGCGCGAACGAGCGCGAGGGCTGGTCGCGCTGCCACTTCACCAGCGGGCCGAACGGCAGCAGCAGAATCATCGGCGCCATCAGCAGCAGGAACAGGCTGCCGAAGTAGGGCGGGCCGACCGAGATCTTGCCCAGCGACAGTGCATCGGCCAGCAACGGATACAGCGTGCCGAGCAGCACCATCGCGCAGGCGCTGGCCAGCAGCAGGTTGTTGGCCAGCAGCAGGGTCTCGCGCGAGGTGGCGGTGAAGCCGCGGCGTGGATCATCGGCGTCCACGCTGAATTGGCTGGCACGCAGCGCGTACAACAGCAGGCTGCCGCCGATCAGCACCGACAGGAACACCAGGATGAACAGGCCACGCGACGGATCGGCCGCGAACGAATGCACGCTGGTCAGCACGCCGGAGCGCACCAGGAAGGTGCCCAGCAGCGACAGCGCGAATGCGGCGATGGCCAACAGCAGGGTCCAGCTGCCGAAGGTGCCGCGCTTTTCAGTGACGGCCTGCGAGTGGATCAGTGCTGCGCCGACCAGCCATGGCATGAAGCTGGCGTTCTCCACCGGGTCCCAGAACCACCAGCCACCCCAGCCCAGCTCGTAGTAGGCCCACCAGCTGCCCAGCGCGATGCCCAGGGTCAGGAAGCCCCAGGCGACGTTGGTCCACGGCCGCGTCCAGCGCAGCCAGCGTGCGTCGACGCGACCTTCCAGCAAGGCCGCCACCGCGAATGCGAACGGAACGGCGAAGCCCACGTAACCGATGTACAGCATCGGCGGATGGATGATCAGCCCTGGGTCCTGCAGCAGCGGGTTGAGGTCGCGGCCTTCCAGCGGCGACGGGTTCAGGCGCAGGAATGGATTGGAAGTGAAGATCAGGAAAGCGAGGAAGCCGACGCTGACCAGGCCCATCACCGCCAGCACGCGTGCCTGTACCTGCGCGGGCAGGTGGCGCGAGAACAGCGCAACGGCACCGGTCCACAAGGCCAGCACCAGCGCCCACATCAGCAGCGAGCCCTCGTGTGCACCCCAGACCGCCGAGTAGCGGTAGATCATCGGCAGCAGCGAATTGGAGTTCTCGGCCACGTAGCGCACCGAGAAGTCCTGTTGCACGAACGCGGCGGTCAGCACCGCGAAGGCGCCGGCGAGCAGCAGCAGCTGTGCGAACGCAGCCGGTCGTGCCACGGCCATCCACGCCGGGTTGCTGCGATGCGCGCCGACCAGCGGCAGGCCGGTCTGCAGCAATGAGGCCAGCAACGCGCACAACAGCAGGATCTGACCCAGTTCGGGCAACACTCAGCGCACCTCGGGTGCCGTCACCGGCACATCATGCTTGCGGTGGGCATCGCCCATCTTGTCGGCCACTTCCTTCGGCACATACTTTTCATCGTGCTTGGCCAGCACTTCGTCGGCGACGAAGGTCCCATCCTGCAGGCGGCCGCTGGCGACCACGGCGGTGCCTTCGGCGAACATGTCCGGCAGGATCCGCGCGGTGGTCACCGCCAGCTGCGCATCGCCATCGGTCACTTCGAAGCGCGCTTCCAGCGAGCCGACCGGGCGATTGAAAGAACCCTTCACCACCATGCCGCCAAGGCGGAAGCGTGACTGCGCATCGACATCGCCGCGCAGCACTTCCGAAGGCGTGTAGAGGTAGGCGATGTTGCGTTCCAGCGCCATCGCCACCAGCGCGGTGGCCAGCCCGGAGGCGAGTAGCGCCAGCAGTACCCAGACCAGACGACGGCGTTGTACCGGGGTCATCGTTCCAGCTCCGTGGACAACGGGGTCGCGGCGTCCTGCCGGCCGGCGCGGGTCTGCTGCCGCTGCTGGCGTGCCAGGGCCAACCGGCGTGCCACGCGCAGGCGCAGCCACGAACCGATGGCATCAGCACCGAGCACCAGCACGAACACGGCGTAGGCGCCGATCACATAGGGCAGGTGGGTCATGATTGGGCCTCCCCGGCCGGGCGTACTGCATCCGCGCGGCCGCCGACCCAGGCCTTGCCGGCCTCGCGGTCAAGATTGTCGGCACGGGCCTTGGCCAGCACCGAACCGGCGAACCAGAATTTGGTGCCGATCACCATCCACCACAGGGGCGCGATCATCGCGCTGCTGATTGCCGATTCACCGAACACGTTGATCGACTGACGCTGGTGCAGGCCGCCCCACCAGTCCACCGAATAGCGGATGACCGGCAGCAGGCTGACACCGACGATGGCCAGCAGGCCGGCCGCGCGCGCGGCGCTGCGACGATCTTCGATGGCGTGGTACAGGCCGATCACACCCAGGTACAGGAACAGCAGGACCAGTTCGCTGGTCATGCGCGGGTCCCAGTCCCACCAGGTGCCCCAGGTGCCCTTGCCCCAGATGCTGCCGGTCAACAGGGTGATCAGGGTGAAGCCGGCGCCCATCGGCGCGCAGGCCATGGCCAGGATTTCGCAGACCTTGATCCGCCAGATCAGGGCAATGGCGGCATACAGCGCCATCAGCGCGAACACGAACAGGCTCATCCAGGCACTGGGCACGTGGATGTAGAGGATACGGAAGCTGTCCAGCTGCTTGGCTTCCGGCGGTACCACCAGCAGCGCCTGCCACATGCCGACCAGCAGCACCGGCACCGCCGCAAGGTAGAACACCCGCGACCAGCGGGCAGCGAATCGGTCGAATGTGGGGGGCGAGCCGAGTTGGTGGAACCAGCGGACAATCGGATTCATGCGTGGTGGCTATCCAGCAGGGGTGGATTGGCTCTCAGCTCGGTCAACTCAGAGAAATACGTATTGCAGCGGCGGTGGCCAGCGGCGCCAGTACCAGCGCGGCCAGCAGGCCGGCGCCCAGCATCAGCAGCGCACCGACCGGATCCTGTCCGCGTCCGGCTGCCGCCAGACTGCCTGCGCCGAATACCAGCACCGGCACATACAGCGGCAACGACAGCAACGCCACGAGAATACCAGAGCGCCGGATGCCTACGGTCAGTGCGGCGACCACGCCACCGATCAGACTCAGCAACGGCGTTCCCAGCAGCAACGATGCCAGCAGCATCGGCAGCTGGTCATGCGGCAGATGCAGCATTTCCGCCAGCAGCGGGCTGACCACGATCAGCGGCAGCGCCGTGGTGGCCCAATGCAGCAGCACGCGCACGAGCACCAGCCAGGCCAGCGGCACCGGTGCCAGCAGCCATTGTTCCAGCGAGCCGTCTTCTGCATCGGAACGGAACAGCGAATCCAGCGAGAGCTGGCCCGCCAGCAGAACGGCCAGCCACAGCACCGCGCCGGCGGTGGCCGCCAGCAGTTGCGGTTCGCGGCCCTGGGCGAGGGCAAACAGCACCACCACCAGTATCGCGAACATCAGCGGCTGCAATGCATCGCCACGACGGCGCCAGAGCAGGCGCAGGTCGCGCCTGAGCAGGGCGCCTGCGGTCTGCCACAGGCCCGGTTCGGTACCCGGCGCGATCATGCGGCACCGCCGAGATCGAGCTGGCGGGTACGTACCGGCGGCGCGGCATAGGCACCATGGGTGGTGACCAGCGCAGCGCCACCGGCGCGCAGGTGCGCCGAAATCATCCGGTTGACCAGGGTGATGCCCTCCAGGTCGAGGTTGGCATAGGGTTCGTCGAGCAGCCACAGCGGTGCCGGCGACAGCCAGATGCGGGCCAGTGCCAGTCGTCGCTTCTGCCCGGCGGACAGGTGCCGAACGAGGGTGTCCTCGTAGCCGGCCAGGCCGACGATGGCCAGCGCGTTGCCCGGCATCTGGCGCGCGCGGCGCCCGTGCAGGCCGCACAGGAAGTGCAGGTTCTCCAGCGTGTCCAGATCCGGCTTCAAGGCCGGTAGATGGCTGAGGTAGGCCACATAGCGCGCGCGCTCGGCATTGCTGGCCGGCTTGCCGTCGATGCGCACCTGCCCGGCACCGGGCCGGGCCAGGCCGGCCAGCACGCGCAGCAGGGTGGTCTTGCCGGCGCCATTGCCGCCCTGTACCAGCAAGGCTTCGCCAGCGTCCACATGGAAGTCCAGCGGGCCGAACACCGGCTCGTCATTGCGGGAGAAGCTCAGGCCGCTGGCGGCCAGCAATGCAGGGGTGTTCAAGGGGCAGGGGTCTTCATGCCGGAGTGCGGTGGCAATTGTAGCGGCGAAACCCGTCCCGGTAGCGCTGGGCCGCGCCCGGCGAGCGCGCAGCGCGGCCTGTGATCGGTGCGGCATGTGCAAAGAGCCGCCGGGTATGACCCGGCGCTACCGTCGGTGCCGCAGGCACGGTCGGGATTTCGTACACTTTCAGGCCTTGTTCCTCCACAGCCCAGGCCGATGCAACCGAACACCAAGCTGCCCAAGGTCGGTACCACGATCTTCACCGTGATGTCCCAGCTCGCCGCCGAACACGGCGCGGTCAACCTCGGCCAGGGGTTCCCGGATTTCTCTGCGCCGCAGCGACTGATTGACGAAACCGCCAAGGCGATGGCCGCCGGCCTCAACCAGTACCCGCCGATGACCGGTGTGGCACCGCTGCGCCAGGCCATCGCGCAGAAGGCGCTGGACTGCTATGGCGCGCAGGTCGATGCGGACAGTGAGATCACCGTCACCAGCGGCGGTACCGAGGCCATCTTCAACGCCATCCACGCCGTGGTGCGTGCCGGTGAAGAAGTGATCGTGCTCGACCCGGCCTACGACTGCTATGAGCCGGCGATCGACCTGGCCGGTGCCAAGGCCGTGCACGTCGCGCTGGATCCGCAGACGTTCGCCGTCGACTGGGACCGCGTGCGTGCAGCGATTACCCCGCGTACCCGCATGCTGATCGTCAACACCCCGCATAACCCGTCCGGCGCGATGCTGTCGGCGCAGGACATGCAGGCACTGACCGAGCTGCTGCGTGGCACGCAGATCTACCTGATCTCCGATGAGGTCTACGAGCACATCATCTACGATGGCCGCCGCCACGAATCGGCACTGCGCTATCCGGAACTGCGCGAGCGCGCGTTTGTGATATCCAGCTTCGGCAAGACCTACCACTGCACCGGCTGGAAGATCGGCTATGCGATCGCACCGCCAGCGCTGACCGCCGAGTTCCGCAAGGTGCACCAGTACAACACCTTCACCAGTTTCGGTCCGGCTCAGTACGGTTTCGCCGCAATGATCCGCGACGAGCCGGAGCATCACCTGGAGCTGGGCGCGTTCTACCAGGCCAAGCGTGACCGCTTCCGCGAACAGCTGGCCGGCACCCGCCTGAAGGCGTTGCCGGTGCCGGGCGGCTACTTCCAGCTGGTCGACTACTCGGCCATCAGTGACCTGCCGGATCATGAGTTCGTGAAGTGGCTGACCATCGAGAAGGGCGTCACCGCCATTCCGCTGTCGCCGTTCTACGAGAACCCGCCGGCCGGCCAGCGCCTGGTGCGCCTGTGCTTCGCCAAGAATGAAGCGACCATGGACGCGGCGATCGAACGCCTGCGCCTGCTGTGAGCGAAGGAGTGGACATGCAGGACCTGCGTATTTCCCTCGTCCAGGGCGACACCCGCTGGCACGACCCGGCCGGCAACCGTGCCCACTACGGCGCGCTGCTGGCACCGCTGGCGGGCAGCACCGACCTGGTGATCCTGCCGGAGACCTTTACCAGTGGCTTCTCCAACGAAGCGATCGCGCAGGCCGAAGGCATGGATGGCCCGACCGTGGCCTGGGTGCGCGAACAGGCGCAGGTGCTGGATGCAGCCGTGATCGGCAGCGTGCAGTTGCGTGATGGCGAGGGCGTCTACAACCGCCTGCTGTTCGCTACGCCCGATGGCGATCTGCAGTACTACGACAAGCGCCACCTGTTCCGCTACGGCGGTGAACACGAGCGCTATGCCGCCGGCCGCGATCGCCTGTCCGTGGAATGGAAGGGCTGGCGGATCAATCCGCAGGTCTGCTACGACCTGCGTTTTCCGGTGTTCTGCCGCAACCGCTACAACGTGGAGCGGGCCGGGCAGATGGATTTCGACCTGCAGATCTTCGTCGCCAACTGGCCGTCGGCCCGTGCCTATGCATGGAAGACCCTGCTGCGTGCACGTGCGATCGAGAACCTGTGCTTCGTCGCCGCGGTCAACCGCGTTGGCGTTGACGGCAACCAGCTGCATTACGCTGGCGACAGCGCGGTGTTGGATTTCCTCGGCCAGCCGCAGGTGGAAATCCGCGAGCGCGAGCAGGTGGTGACCACCACCATCTCGGCCGAAGCGCTGGCCGCGCATCGTGCGCGTTTCCCGGCCATGCTGGATGCCGACGCGTTCCACCTGGACGAGCCGGCCTGAGCACTGTCGCGCCTTCATTCGCGCCCGCGTCCATAGCGCTGGCGCGCTGCCGCATTCGCTGACCGAATCGATCGTTCCGGACGTCCTGCCATGAAATCAATCTTCGGCCTGCTGCTGGCCCTGGCCGCCGCATCGCTCGCCCCGGCCGCGCAGGCGGCGGGCAATCTTGACTGCGAGCTGCGCTACAACCTGTCCGGTTGGTCGCTGATCTACAAGACCGCCTCCGGCACCGGCACGGTCACCTGCGGCAACGGCGCGAGCATGCCGGTGCGCATCAGGATGAAGGGTGGCGGCCTTACCGTTGGCAAGTCGAAGATCACCCGTGGCCGTGGCAGCTTCACCGGTGCGATGAGTGTCGATCAGCTGTTGGGCACCTACGCCTCTGTCGGCGTGCACGCCGGTGCCAAACGGGCGGGTACCGCGCAGGCGATGACCAAGGGCGATATCTCGCTGGCGCTCTCGGGGACTGGCCGAGGGTGGGACCTGGGCGTGGACGGCACCGCATTCACTCTCAGCCGGCGTTGAGCTGCGGCGGCTGCGCACCCTCCCAGTTGATGCGGATGTAGTGCTGCTCGGCGTCGCTCAGCAATCGTTCGACACCGAAACCATTCTTCAGCAGTTGAGTGACCACGCCGTCGACGACCTGCTCGCTGGCCATCACCTGACTGAAGCCGAACACGATATAGCGGCGGCCATTTTCCGAGCCGATCTGGATCGAGTGATCGAGATCGCGGTAGAACTGTTCGATCGGGCGTTTGGCGGCATCGGCATTGGCGCGGGCCTGGTCTGCGGTGATCGTGATCATGGGCATCTGCTTCGTCGGGGAGAGCGCGCAAGATAGCCAGCACCCTGATGTGAATTCTGGGCGTAGCGCACATTGCCCCGCGTTTGCAGCAATTCCTAACCCAAGTTGTGAACGTCGAGACGTGGCAGGAAAAGTGCCGCGCGATGGTAGGCATTCTGCATCGACATGAAGTCATCGGGAAGGGATCGGTGCCAACGGCAGCGAAGGCGTGCAACGCCCCGCCCAGAGAGGATCCTGCTGCCATCCGCCGCCGCAGGTGCGCAATGCATTCACGTTCCCATGACTTTGCAGTAACCCTGCAATGAATAACAGGGACATCCCAGCGATTGTGCTGGGATCATTGGAGACGCTGGAATGGAGTTCAGAACGTCCTTGCTGCTCGTGGCCCTCATCGCCACGCCCGCCATCGCCCACGCCGAAGTCTGCCTGTCCGACAGCGGAATCGTTGTGTCCTGCCCAAGCCTGTTGCCGCATCCGGTAACAGCCAGGTTCGAGATTGGAACCCTGCCGCGCGTGGCAGGCTCGCCGTCGGAGATCTACATCACGGGCGGTGGCCAGGTGGATGGAACGAGCAATTTCTCGGTCTATGCCAATGGTCAGTTCCTGTGCCGTACCAATGACAATTACGACGGTGGCAACACCACGCCGATCCGCCATTGCACCGCGACCATCGCAACACCCGGAACCTATGTGATTTCGGCGTCGCGCAACAGCCCTGGCAACTTCCTCGCGCCGATGGATGAAGTGATCAACGTCCAGTAACCGGCTGTCGGCTCATCCGGGTCCTGGGGAAACTCCCCGGGGCCTCTGCCGGTATCCGGAGGCAATGCTTGGCAATGTGCTTCGCATCCTGGCACGGGGTGCGGCGTTACCTTCTTCGGGACGAAAACCGGATCTTGTGTCAGGCGGCCCGGCAGCGAGGCCGCTGAAGCCACAAGGCCAACAGCCCGCAGACGATGAGGGGCGGTGCCAGTAGCTGCAGTGCACCGACCAACGCCATCGCCACACCGATCAACAGGTAGTAGAGCAGGCCGAACAGTGCGCCGGCACTGCCGAGGCAGTGCGGATACCCGCGCAGGGCCTGGCCGAGCACGTTGGGGATGGCCAGGCCGAACCCCGCCACTACCGGCAGCATTGCGACCACCACGGCGGGATGGTCATGCAGCAGCGCGGCAAGCACGCCGCCGACAAGAACGAGCATCGAGGCCATGCGGATGCGCGTGGCCGAAGCAATGCCCGCACGCAGCAGGCGGCCATTGCCCCATGCGCCCAGCGCTGAACCCAGCGCCAGCACGGCGCCGCTGGCGCCGAACCAACTGGCCGGCCATTGTTGGCGGGCAAACACGAAGGGACCGAGTGCATACCAGCTGTACATTGCCACGTTGAAGGCCATCACCAACAGCGCCTGCGACCAGATCCAGCGATCACACAGCAGTTGCCGCAGCAACGGAAGCAGCGGCGTATGCCCGACCTGGGCAGGGCGGCTCTCGTGCAGCATCGCAAGGCACGCGACCACCAGCAGTGCGGCGATCAGCAGCAGGCCGGTCTGCACGCCGGCGTAGCCATTGGCGGTGACCAGCAGCGTGCCCAGCGCAAGACCGATGGCCGGGCTCAGGGCCAGGGCCATGCCGATCCAGGAGAATGCCTGCGCCAGCGCCGGTCCCTGCAGATGATCGCGCAGCACGGTCTGGGTCACTACCGATGCTGCGGCTGCGCCGACCGCGGCCAACGCCTGGGCCAGCAGGACCTGGCTGAAACTGCCGGCCATCAGGCCGCCCAATGCGGCCACTGCGAAGACGCCGAGGCCACCGAGCAGCGCGGGGCGACGACCGATACGGTCGGCCAAGCGTCCCCACAGCAGCACACCGACGGCGAAGCCGAACAGATACAGGCTCATCGCCTGACTGGCGGCACTGGGTGGCAAGGTGAAGCGTTCGGCCAGATCGGCCAGGGCCGGGCTGTACAGGGTCTGTGCCAACTGCGGAAACATCAGCAGTGCAATGGTGAGCAACAACAGGCGGCGCGACATGCGGGCGCTCCAGGAACAGGGCCGCGCATTGTGGTCGCGTCCGCGATGGCGCACTCTGTCTGTCCTGTCATTGAATACATGAAATCAGACATGGCCTGGTTGCAGCCGGACGCGCACTTCGATGCCGATGCCTGGAGCGCTCCGGTGCTGGGGATCGCGGCCTCACTGGCGGATCACGATTCGGGTTGGCACCAGCATGCACGCGCGCAGCTGCTGTACACCCGACAGGGCTGCACGCGCCTCACTTACGGTGATCGCATCAGCCTGCTGCCGCCCGCGCGCGCGGCGTGGATTCCGGGTGGGCTGCCCCATCGCGCGCAGATGCGCCAGGCGGTCGACTACCGTTCGCTGTACTTCGATGCCGTGTTGTCGGCCCGGTTGCCGCAGCAGCCGTCGATCATCGGCGTCGGTCCGTTGCTGCAGGCATTGCTGGAGCCGATCGCGCAGGCGCCGTTCGACCACGACTGGCAGGCGCCGCGTGCGCACCATCAGCTGGCGCTGTGCGTGCTGGAGATCGCTGAGGCACCGGTGGCGCCGATGGATCTGCCGCTACCGCGCGATCCGCGCATCGCGCGTTGCCTGCCACTGGCCGAACAGCTGCCACCCGAACTGGGGGAGCTGGCCGCACGCGCGGGCTTGAGCGTGCGTACGGTCGGCCGGCTGATGCAGCGCGATACCGGGATGGGCTACCAGGCCTGGCGTCAGCAATGGCGCCTGATGCGGGCGATGGAGCTGCTGCTGCTCGGCCATCGCGTCGCGCACGTGGCGCAGGACACCGGCTTCTCCGCCGAGAGCCCGTTCATCGCCTTCTTCCGCAGCATGGCCGGCACCACACCCGCCGCCTTCCAGCGACACGCAAAAGGGGACGGAGGGGATTAAGTCGCTTCTGACTCTCTGGCACCAAATACGGCAAAGGCGACTTAATCCCCTCCGTCCCCTTTTTTCTGTACGAAAACGAAAAACCCCGGCCGGAGCCGGGGTTTCCTGTTTCAGTCGCGCGGGCGATCAGCCGCCGCGCGGGCCGCTGCGGCGCGGGCCGCCCGGACCACGGTTGCCGCCGGGGCCGCCCGGACCACGGTTGCCACCCGGACCGCCGGGACCACGATTGCCGCCGGGGCCACCCGGGCCGCGGTTGCCACCGGGGCCACCTGCGCCACGATTGCCGCCCGGACGTGCATTGGGGTTACCACCCGGACGGCCATTGCCGGCCGGACGGGGGCTGCCATAAGGGCTGAAGCCCGGGTTGGCATGATCGGACGGGAAGCTCGGAGCGTTGCCCGGATGGCCGTACGGATGCTTGTTGCCCTGGCCCTGCGAGCGGTTGCCTGCGCCGGCCGGACGACCCTGGCCGCCAGCACCACCGGCGCCACCACGGCCTTCACCGCCGAAGCCGCCACGGCCCTGGCCGCCACCGGCACCCGCGCCCGGACCCTTCGGCTTGCCGTACGGACGGCCCTGGCCGCCTGCGCCCGGACCCCGTGCGCCGGGGCCACGTGCACCCGGACCGGCATTGCGGTGACCGCTCGGGCCGGTGCTGACACCGTCCGGCACGTACCAGGTACGGAACGCCGCCGGGTTGCCTTCCGGCAGCGAGCGATCATTTTTCGGCGCGCGCTGCTTGAACGGCTTCTGCGACTGCTTGGCTGCCGCTTCACCGCTGACCGTCAGGCCACCCTTGAAGCCGCCGCCCTTGCCGCCGCGGCCACGGCCACGGTCTTCGCGGACGTTGTCGAAACGACGCAGCTCGCGACCTTCATCGGCGGTGTTGTGGCCGTTGACGTAGGCGTTGCCACGGCCACCTTCGCGCACGCGTACGGTGGTCTTGGCGGCGCGACGCTGGCCGATCACCGGCTGCAGGGTCAGTGCCGACGGTGCACCTTCTTCCAGCTTCAGCTGCGCACGCAGGGCCTCGACCTGGGTGCTGCCCAGTTCCACCGAATGGCCGCGGGCCAGTTCGCGCGGAAGGGTGACCTTGCCGTAGCGGGTGCGCTTCAGGCGGCTGACCTGGCAGCCCTGCGATTCCCACAGACGGCGCACTTCACGGTTGCGGCCTTCCTTCACCACGACGCGGAACCAGTCGTGCGAATCGGTACCGCCGATGCGTTCGATCTCGTCGAACTTGGCCGGGCCGTCTTCCAGCGCCACGCCGCGGCTGAGGCGGTCGATGATGGCGTCGGAGACCTTCTCTTCGCCTTCCGGGGCACGCACGCGCACCACGTACTCGCGCTCGACCTCGAACGACGGGTGCATCATGGCGTTGGCCAGCTCACCGTCGGTGGTGGCCAGCAGCAGGCCGGTGGTGTTGATGTCCAGGCGGCCGACTGCGATCCAGCGCGCGCCCTTCAGCGGCGGCAGCGACTCGAACACGGTCGGGCGGCCCTCGGGGTCTTCGCGGGTGGTCACTTCGCCTTCCGGCTTGTTATAGACCAGCACGCGCGACGGCTCGGCCAGGGCGGTGGCGACGAAGCCGCGGCCGTCCAGTTCGATCTTGTCGCCGCTCTTGACCGACATGCCGGTCTGCGCGACTTCACCATTGACCTTGACCAGGCCTTCGGCGATGCGCTGTTCCAGCGCACGGCGCGAGCCGAGGCCGGCCTGGGCCAGTACCTTGTGCAGGCGTTCTTCCAATTTGAACTGTTCGGAGGTGGCTTCGCGCTTGAGCGAGAGCTTGTTCAACGACAGCTTGCGAGGGGTGTCACTCATCAGTTTTGCTCCGGCCGACGGTTTCGGGGTCGGCCTCTGGTTCGGAATCGGCTTGGTCAACAGCCACGGTCGTCATCGCGACGGCGTTGTCTTCGCGTTCGTTCACTGGCACCGCGCGCTCGCCCGGCGCGGAATCGGGGTGCCCATCATCGAGGGGCGAAGGTGCTTGCTCATCGGAGGCCGATGCAGGGGGCGCATCGGCGGAATCGGGGGTGTCACTGCCGGCCAGGCCGGCGTCATCGTTTGCGGCAGCGCTTTCGGCGCCGGCCGAGATATCCGGGCCATCGGCACCGGCCACGGCCGGTGCATCGCGATCCAGGGCCAGTTGCGGGTCCAGCTCGCCCAGGTCTTTCAGTTCCGACAGCGGGGGCAGTTCGTCCAACCGCTTCAGGCCGAAGTAGTCCAGGAAGCCTTTGGTGGTGCCGAACAGCGCTGGCTTGCCGGGCACGTCGCGGTGGCCGACCACGCGGATCCACTCGCGTTCTTCCAGCGCCTGGATGATGTTGCTGCTGACCGCCACGCCACGCACCTGTTCAATCTCGCCACGGGTGATCGGCTGCCGGTAGGCAATCAGCGCCAGGGTTTCCAGTGTGGCACGGGTGTAGCGGGTCTTGCGCTCGGTCCACAGCCGGCTGATCCAGGCATGCACTTCGCCGGTGACCTGGTAGCGGAAGCCGGAGGCGACCTCGACCAGTTCCACCCCGCGGCCTTCGCAGGCCTCGCGCAGGCGTTCCAGTGCGCGTTCGATGCTGCCCGGTGGTGCCGGTTCCTCTTCCGGGAACAGGTCTTTCAGCTGGGCCAGGGTAAGCGGCTGGCTGGAGGCCAGCAGCGCACCTTCGACAATGCGGTCGATCAGCGATTGATCCATCGGCAGTCAGCGCTCACTCGTTTGCATTGGCGGCGTCGTTGTCGTCGAACTCGCTGCTGAACTGCAGCGGGGCGTTGGTGTTGCCGGCGGCCAGGGATTTCACATAGATCGGCGCCAGCGGCTCTTCCTGGACGATGTCCAGCAGCTGCTCCTTGGCCAGTTCCAGCACTGCCAGGAACGTGACCAGCACGCCCAGCTTGCCTTCTTCAGCGGTGAACAACCCTTCAAAACGATAGAACTTGCCGTCCTCGAGCCGGCTGAGTACTTCGCCCATGCGTTGCCTCACGCTCAAGGCCTCACGCTTGATCGCGTGGCCGGTGAACAGCTCGGCGCGCTTGAGCACGTCGTGCAGGGCCATCAGCATTTCCTTCAGGTCGACCGGCGGCGGCAGTTTCACCGTCGCCCGTTCGGGCATGAAGGCATGGGCCAGGCTGGTATCGCGGTCCTGGCGGGGCAGGGCGTCGATGTCCTCGGCAGCCTGCTTGAAACGTTCGTACTCCTGCAACCGGCGCACCAGCTCGGCGCGTGGGTCGGCTTCATCGCCTTCCTCACTGACCGGGCGCGGCAGCAGCATGCGCGACTTCACCTCGGCCAGGATCGCGGCCATCACCAGGTACTCGGCGGCCAGCTCGAAACGCAGCTCGCGCATCACGGTGATGTATTCCACGTACTGCCGGGTGATCTCGGCCACGGGAATGTCCAGCACGTCCAGGTTCTGCCGGCGGATCAGGTACAGCAGCAGGTCCAGCGGGCCTTCAAAAGCATCCAGGATGACTTCCAGCGCATCCGGCGGGATGTACAGGTCCTGCGGAATCTGCAGGACCGGTTGCCCATGCACCACGGCCAGCGGCATTTCCTGCTGCTGGGGGGCGGGCGGCCGGGTTGGCGGGTTCGCGTCGAGCGCGAGTTCGGAAGTCATCTAATGGACATCAGGATTGCAACGGACCAGTCGCGGCACCGGATTCACCGGGCCAACGCCACGGAGCCCCAGGGCACCAGACACGCCGGGATCGGCGCGCTTCCACACATATCAAACAGCAGGACGCGCCGCAGGAAACGGCAGCGACGGAACTACGGGGAGGTCGTCTACGTGGCCCCATTGAAACAGCGGGACGGTCGTCGGGGGCTGCGTTGGCCGCAAAAACCGACGGGCTGCTGCATCCAGCCACGTGCAATGGAGTCTAGGGTAAGCCTTTGCCGCGCCAGTGTCCAGCCGGGGCCGGGACAAGGGGGCATTGGCTAGAATCAGCGGACCGACAACGCAAGCGAGGAAATGCCGGTGTGGTATGTGATTGAAGGATATGACGGCCAGGATGTACTGGCACAACGGCTGCAGGCGCGGCCGGAACACCTGGCGCGCCTGCACGCGCTGCGCGACGAGGGGCGCCTGCTGCTGGCCGGGCCGTGCCCGGCGGTGGACAGTGAAGACCCGGGCCCGGCTGGTTTCAGTGGTTCGGTGGTGATCGCGCAGTTCGAGTCGCTGCTGCAGGCCCAGGCCTGGGCCGACGCCGACCCGTACGTGGCCGCCGGCGTCTACACACGCGTGCAGGTACGCCCGTTCCGCAAGGTGCTGCCGTGAACGCGGAACGGATCGTGCGGATGCGTGATGCACTGCAGCAAGCGCTGGCCCCGAGCGTGCTCGAGATCGAAGACGACAGCCATCGCCACGCTGGCCATGCCGGTGCCCGCGACGGTCGCGGCCATTTCAACGTGCATGTGGTCAGCGAACGCTTCGCTGGACTGGGGCCACTGGCCCGGCACCGCGCGGTCTACGCCGCATTGGGGGCGATGATGGATACCGACATCCATGCGCTGTCCATCCGTGCGCTGACACCGTCAGAACAGGGCTGAGCCCTTGTCCCACGCTGTCCTTGCCGGTCCCCGCAGGGGGCGGCACAGACAGATTTCCATGTCCATTTCGGGACATTCGCCTAACGGACTGTTTACAAGCCCAGATGGAAACGCTTACATTCCGCGCCAATGCTGGTAGGTCCAAGCCGTGGAGGGCGGCTTCGTGAACAAGGCAGCTATCACAATCAAAGACGTCGCACGCGAAGCCCGGGTCTCCGTGGCCACGGTTTCCCGCGCGCTCAACGGGCATGAAAATGTCGCCGAACCGGTCCGCCAGCTTGTGCTGGAGGTGGCCGCACGGCTGCGTTACACCCCGCACGCCGCCGCCCGCAGCCTGAGCAGCCGCCGCACCAATACGGTGGGCGTGGTGCTGCCGGATCTGTACGGCGAATTTTTCTCCGAACTGATGCGTGGCATCGACAACGTCGCCCGTAGCCGTCGCCAGCACCTGCTGGTGTCCAGCTATCACGGTGACCAGGAGCAGCAGGGTGCGGCCCTGCGCGCCATGCGCGGCCGCGTCGACGGCCTGCTGGTGCTCTCGCCCTATGCCGAGAGCCCCGGTTTCCTGACCGACAACCTGCCGCAGTCATTGCCGACGGTGTTGATCAACACCTATCTGCCCGGGCAGGACCACCCGGTGCTGAGCATCGACGACCATGCCGGTGCAATGGCGATGACCCGCCATCTGCTCGACGCTGGCCACCGCCGCATCGCTTTCATTTCTGGCCCGGATCTCAACTTCGACGCGCGCGAGCGCCTGCGCGGCTTCCGTGACGCGCTGGCGGCTTTTGGCAGTGGCGCCGAAGGCATCGAGCTTCCCGGTGATTTCGACGAAGCTTCCGGTCATCGCGCCGGTCAGGAGTTGCTGGCAGCCGGAGCGCTGCCCGATGCCGTGTTCGCCGCCAACGACATGATGGCCCTGGGCTGCCTGTATGCGTTCACGCAGGCCGGTGTCCAGGTCCCGTCCGATGTCGCGCTGGCGGGTTTCGATGACATTCCACTGGCGCGTTTCGTGCACCCGTCGCTGACCACCATGCAGGTCAGCATCGCCGAACTCGGCGATCGGGCCATGACGCGCCTGCTGCAGTTGATGGACGGCACCTCCACGGACGGGACAGGGGACAAGCAGACCCTGGTTCCCCGCTTGATAGTTCGCGATTCCACCACTCCGCCATCGGGCCATTGAAGCCAGAGGCGTTCCTTCTTTTTTGATTGATCGCAGGGACCGCGCGAGCGGTCACCGCCACCCGGAGATTGAGTTGATGATGCACACCACCTTCCGCACGCCGGCACGCCGGCTGCTGAGCACCGCACTGGTCAGCTGCCTGATGCTGGCCGCCGCTCCGAACGTCATGGCGCAGTCGGCCAATGCCAGCCTGCGCGGCCAGGTATCCGGCGCCCAGGCCGGCGCCGAAGTCACTGCCACCAACGTGGCCACCGGCACCGTCCGTCGCGGCAGCGTGCGTGCCGATGGCAGCTACTCGCTGATGGGCCTGGACCCCGGCACCTACAACGTGGTCGCCAATGGCCAGACCCAGAAGGTCACCGTCACCGTGGCCTCGACCGCCACCCTGAACTTCGCCGGCGCTGCCAGCAGCACCCCGGGTACGACCGCAGCCACCAACCTGGATACCGTCAACGTCGTCGCACCGACCCTGCTGCAGGAAGTGCGCACCTCGGAAGTCGGCAAGACCGTCAGTCTGCAGCAGATCCAGACCACCCCGCAGGTCTCGCGCAACTTCCTGGAGTTCGCTGACGCGGTGCCGGGCATGATCTTCACCCGCGATGCCAAGGGCAACACCTCGCTGCGTGGCGGCGCGACCAACTCCGATGGCACCAACGTCTACATCGATGGCGTGGGCCAGAAGAGCTACGTCAAGGGCGGCGGCATCTCCGGCCAGTCCGGCAGCGCCGGCAATCCGTTCCCGCAGCTGGCCATCGGCGAATACAAGGTCATCACCGGCAACTACAAGGCCGAGTACGGCCAGGTCTCCAGTGCCGCGATCACCGCCGCGACCAAGTCGGGTACCAACGAGTTCAAGGGTGAGACCTTCTACCGTTACACCAACGAGAGCATGCGTGCGATGACCCCGGCCGAACGCCAGCCGGGCAAGAGCAAGGAAGATTCTGCCGAGAAGGAATACGGCTTCGCGCTGGGTGGCCCGATCATCAAGGACAAGGCCCACTTCTTCGTCACCTATGAAGCCAAGCGCTTCGACCTGCCGGTGACCATCGCGCCGGATGGTGCCGTCACTCCGTCGGCCGCCAATCTGCCCGCTGACGGTGCAGCAGGCCTTGGCCCGGCCAGCCAGCCGTTCCAGCAGGACCTGATCTTCGCCAAGATCGATTTCGAGCCGACCGACAACGATCGCATCGAACTGACCTTCCAGGACCGTGACGAAACCCAGCAGCAGTTCAGCGGCCAGACCGCGAAGGTGCACGGCAAGGTCGTGGACAACACCGACCGCCGTTACGCGCTGCGCTGGAACCACAGCGGCGAGCGCTTCTACAACGAGTTGATGGTTACCCATGAAGAGTCCTTCAACAACCCGCTGCCGCTGACCTACGGCAACGGCATCATCTACACCGCGCCGGACTTCGGTGACAAGAACCGGAACACCCCGCAGGAAAAGACCCTCGTCCAGGTGGGCGCAGCCGATGCGTTCGCCTCGCAGGTGAAGGGCCAGAAGGGCTGGGCGATTGAAGACAACCTGACGCTGGATGGCCTGCAGTGGGCTGGCGACCACACCATCAAGATGGGCGCCAAGTACAAGCAGATCGATCTGTACGCCTCCGACGCGGCGCAGATCAATCCGCAGTTCTTCTACACCATCGACAACCCTGCCTTCGCGTCCGGTACCCCTTACAAGGCCCAGTTCACCAAGGCCAGCACCGGTGTCACCGGCGTGCAGTCTGAAGTGCGCGCCAAGGTGAAGCAGATCGGTCTGTTCATCCAGGACGACTGGCAGGTCAACGACCACCTGCAGCTGAACATCGGCCTGCGCTGGGATTACGAAAAGAACCCGGTCTATACCGATTTCGTGACCCCGCCGGAGGTTGTGAACGCACTGTTCTCGCAGGACAGGCACGCACCCCCGGGTCAGACCTATGCGCAGACGCTGGCGCTCAGTGGTTTGAACGTCAACGACTACATCAGCACCGGGCACAATCGCAAGAATTTCAAGAATGCATGGCAGCCGCGCCTGGGCTTCTCATATGACGTCAATGCCGACGAACGGCACGTGTTCCATGGTGGCGCCGGCCGGTCCTATGATCGCGACCTGTTCGACAACCTCGCGCTGGAAACCACGAAGCTGGCGCTGCCGCAGCCGACCGTGTTCTTCCGCAACCCGGCTACCGGCAGCTGCATGTACGGCCAGACCCCGTGTTTCGACTGGAACCCGAACCTGCTGAACGGCATCGAGAACGTGCAGGCGCTGCTGGGTTCCACCAGTAACGAAGGCATGGAAGTCGATCTGCTGAACAACAACATGAAGGTGCCCTACGCGGACCAGTTCAGCCTGGGCATGAGCAATCAGTTTGGCGAGTGGCTGACCGATGCGACGATCTCGCGCACGCTGACCTATGATGGCTTCGCCTTCACCCTGGGCAACCGCTTCAACAACGGCAACTTCTTCGACAACCAGATGCTGTGCGGCGCTGATGAGCCGACCTACGGTCAGCCGTGGGGCTGCAACATCCCGGGCTTTGGCAGCCTGATCATCGGCCAGCAGGGCATCAAGACCCGCTCCACCCAGATCCTGCTGTCGGCACAGAAGCCTTACAGCAAGGAAAGCGGCTGGGGTACCTCGATCGCCTACACCTGGACCAATGCGCGCCACAACCGCAACATCAACGAGCACTACTCGTTCGATCGCGGCACCATTGGTGAGTACCCGACCATCAAGTCCAACGGCGCGCCGCGCCACCGCCTGGTGGTCACCGGCTCGTATGACGGCTTCTGGGGCATCACCTTTGGTGGCAAGCTGACCCTGGCCACGCCGACCCCGGGCAACGACTGGTCCTGCATCGCCCAGGCCGGCAATTCGAACTGCATGCCGACCCCGGCTGCCGGTACACCGTCGGGCAATGGCCACTTCCTGCTCGGTGGCAAGATCTTCGGCTACCGTTCGCTCGACCTGCAGGCGACCAAGACCTTCAAGCTGGCCGGCGATACCGAGCTGTACGCGCGTATCGACATCATCAACGTGCTCAACTTCGACAACTTCTCGAACCTGAACTACGTGAAGAGCGATGGCAAGCTGCTGGTCAGCTACAACGAGACCGGCGACATCATCGGTACTCCGCGCCAGGTCAAGGCTGAGGTGGGCTTCCGCTTCTAAGCGGAACCGCTCGACGCAACATCCCGATGCCGCCGCTCCGTCGGCGGCATCGGGCGCGTGAAAACGGTAATGGCCGGCCCCGGGCCGGTCCATTGCCCACGCCGCTGCCGGGCAGGGGGCAGCGGCGTGGGCAATGATCGCGGTGTCATGAACCACGATTTCGTGGTTTTTTCAGACCGCACTTTGTAAACGATTTCAGGTCATTGGACGTTATGCTCTTGGATCGATCAGCCCACCGGAGGAACCGCGCCATGCAGGCACGCCACCTGATGACCGCCGCTGCGATGACCCTGGCCATTGCAGCCTGCAAACCGGCCCAGCAGGAGCCTGCAAAACCGCGGCCGCCGGTGATCCTGATCGAGGCCGACGCACCGCCGCGGCCGATGAAGCCGGTGCTGCCGCCGCTGTTCGATGACATCGAGCGCCGTACCTTCCAGTTCTTCTGGGACACCACCAATGAAATCAACGGCCTGACCCCGGATCGTTATCCGTCGCGGCCGTTCGCCAGCATTGCTTCGGTGGGCTTCGCGCTGACCGCCTATCCGATCGGCATCGAGAACGGCTGGGTCAGCCGCAACCAGGCGATCGAGCGCACGCTGACTACGCTGAAGTTCTTCCGCGACGTGCCGATGGGCCCGCAACGCACCGGCAAGGCCGGCTACAAGGGTTTCTACTACCACTTCCTGGACATGCAGGAAGGCCGTCGCTACGACAGCTGGGTCGAATTGTCCTCGGTGGATACCGCGCTGCTGATGATGGGCGTGCTGTTCGCGCAGTCGTACTACGACGGCGACGATCCGCGCGAGAAGGAGATCCGGCAGATCGCCGACACCCTGTACAAGAAGGTCGACTGGCCGTGGCTGCAGCAGCGTGCGCCGCTGATCTCGATGGGCTGGTTCCCCGAGAGCGGCTTCATCGACCACGACTGGATGGGCTACAACGAGGCGATGATGGTCTACATCCTCGCCCTGGGTTCGCCGACGCATCCGGTCAGCCCGGATGCGTGGACCGTGTGGACACGAACCTACGACAATGACTGGGGCGTCTACCAGGGCCAGGAATACCTGTCCTTCGGCCCGCTGTTCGGCCACCAGTACAGCCACGTCTGGATCGACTTCCGCGACATCCAGGACGCGTACATGCGCGAGCGTGGCAGCACCTACTTCCTCAACAGCCGCTCGGCCGCACTGGCCCAGCGCGAGTACGCCATCGCCAACCCGATGCAATGGAAGGAGTACGGCGAGAACGTGTGGGGTCTGACCGCCAGCGACGGACCGCAGAACACCACCCAGGACTATCGCGGCGAGCAGCGCCAGTTCCGCCATTACTCCTCGCGCGGCGCCGGCCTGCGCGAGAACTTCGATGACGGCACCATCGCTCCCACCGCTGCGATCGCGTCGGTGGTGTTCGCCCCCGAGCAGGTGATCCCGGCCACGCTGGAGATGCACAAGCGCTTTGGCGACTACATCTATTCCAGCTACGGCTTCCTGGATTCGTTCAACCCCAGCTTCAACTACGACATCCCGATCAAGACCGGCCGCCTGGTGCCCGATCGCGGTTGGGTCGCCAGCGACTACATCGCCATCGACCAGGGCCCGATCCTGACCATGATCGCCAACTACCGGAATGATTTCGTGTGGGAAGTGATGAAGAAGAATCCGTACATCCGCAAGGGACTGGAGCGGGCCGGGTTCAGTGGTGGCTGGCTGGCGCCGGAAGGCTCGTTCCAGCCGCTGGAACTGCAGAAAGACGAAAAGGCCGCGGCGGCACGCGCGGTGGGTATCGCCGAATCACGCGCGGCTGCCGCGCAGGAACAGAAGAACAATGCCAACCGCACCACAGGCCAGGGCAAGTAACCCGATGCCGAACTGGATCGACCGCCTGCGCCGCTGGGCGCTGCCTGCCCTGGCCGCATTGGCCGTGGCCGGCTGCGCCCGTACCGAACCGGGCACCACCACCGTACGTTTCTGGGCGATGGGCCGCGAGGCGGAGGTGGTCAGCGAACTGATCCACGAATTCGAAGCCGAGAATCCGGGCATCAAGGTGGATGTGCAGAACATCCCGTGGACGGCCGCGCACGAGAAGCTGCTGACCGCGTTCGCCGCCGACGGTCTGCCGGATGTGTGCCAGCTCGGCAACACCTGGGTGCCGGAGTTTGCCGAACTTGACGCACTGACGCCGTTGCAGCCGTTCGTGCAGCGTTCCGCCGTGGTCGACTCGAAGGATTACTTCCAGGGTATCTGGGATACCAACGTGATCCACGGCGAGCTGGTCGGTGTGCCGTGGTACGTCGATACCCGCCTGATCTACTACCGCAAGGATCTGCTGGCCAAGGCCGGCTACGACCATCCGCCGCGCACCTGGCAGGAGTGGGATGAACAGATGGCGGCGATCAAGCGCATGCAGGGTCCGAACCGCTATGCGGTGCTGATGCCGATCAACGAATTCGAGCAGCAGCTGTCGCTGGCGCTGCAGCAGCCCGATCCGCTGCTGCGCGATGATGACACCCGTGGCAATTTCGCCAGCCCCGGGTTCCGCCGCACGCTGGCCTTCTACGCCAACATGTTCGAGCAGGGCTGGGCGCCGAAGATGTCCGAGACGCAGATCTCCAACGTCTGGGACGAGTTCTTCCGTGGCTTCAACGTGTTCTATATCTCCGGCCCCTGGAACATCCGCGAGTTCAAGAAGCTGCAGCCCAAGGAACTGGAAGGGCAGTGGGGTACCGCTGCGCTGCCGGGTCCGGACGGTCCGGGTGCCGGTATTGCTGGGGGCACCAGCCTGGTGATCTTCCGCAAGTCGCAGCAGAAGGAAGCCTCGTGGAAGCTGATCGAGTTCCTGTCGCGACCGGAGATCCAGGCGCGCTTCCATTCGATCATCGGCGACCTGCCGCCGCGCCGCAGCACCTGGAGTGCGCCGTCGCTGGCCAACGATCCGCTGGCCGCTGCGTTCCGTGACCAGCTGGAGCGGGTCAAACCGACCCCGAAGGTGCTTGAATGGGAGCGCATCGTGCAGGAAATGCGCATCGTCACCGAGAAGGTGGTGCGCGGTGGCCTGCCGCAGGACAAGGCCGTGGAAGAACTGGACCAGCGCGTGGACAAGGTGCTGGCCAAGCGCCGCTGGATGCATGAACAACAACGCCTGCAGCAGCGCGTGCCGTCGCCGCAATCGATCAGTGCCGTGGCCGCCGGGAGCGCGCAATGAAACGTACTTCGCTTGCCGGCTGGATCTTCGCCGGCCCCTCGCTGATCGTGCTGGGCATGTTCTTCGGCCTGCCGGTGGCTTCGGCGCTGGCGCTGAGCGTGACCGACTTCGACCTGTATGCCTTGGCCGACAGCAGCAACCTGCGCTTCGTCGGCCTCGGCAACTACATCGATCTGCTGCAGACACCGATGTTCTGGAAGTCGCTGTGGAACACCACCTATTTCGTGCTGATCGGCGTGCCGTTGTCGATCGGCGTGTCGCTGGGCGCGGCGATGCTGCTCAATGCACCGGCCGCGCGCTTCAAGGCGCTGTTCCGCACCGCGCTGTTCGCGCCGGTGGTGACCACGCTGGTGGCGGTGGCGGTGATCTGGCGCTACCTGTTCCATACCAGCTATGGCCTGGTGAACTACGGCCTGGGGCATCTGGGCATCAGTCCGATCGACTGGCTGGGTGATCCCAACTGGGCGATGCCGACCATCATGCTGTTCGCGGTGTGGAAGAACTTCGGCTACAACATGGTGATCTTCCTGGCCGGCCTGCAGGCGATCCCGCATGACCTGTACGAGGCCGCCCGCATCGACGGCGCCTCGCGCTGGAAGCAGTTCCTGCACATCACCCTGCCGATGCTCGGCCCGGTGTTGCTGGTGGTCGGGGTGATTACCGTGTCCGGCTACTTCCAGCTGTTCGCCGAGCCCTACGTGATGACCCGCGGCGACCCACTGCAGAGTACCGTCAGCGTGCTGTATTTCATGTTTGAGGAAGGCTTCAAGTGGTGGAACCTGGGGCGCGCCTCCGCAGTGGCGTTCCTGCTGTTCCTGATCATCCTGGCGGTGACCACCGTGATGCTGCGTTTCGGCCGCAAGAGGCAGTTGGTATGAGTCGTGAAATCGGCCAGTCGCGCTGGTACCCGTGGTTGATCAATGGTGCGTTGCTGATGCTGGCCCTGGTCAGCCTGGCACCGCTGTTGTGGATGCTCTCGGTGTCGTTCATGCCGCAGGGTGAGGCCACCCACTTCCCGCCGCCGCTGCTGCCATCCAGCATCACCACGCGCAACTACCATGAATTGTTCGCGCGCACCGGCATGGGCGGCAACTTCGCCAACAGCCTGCTGGTATCGGTGGGCATCACCCTGGGTTCGCTGCTGCTGAACACAATGGCCGGCTATGCGTTCGCCAAGCTGAACTTCGTCGGCCGCGAGCGCCTGTTCCAGGTGCTGATGGCGGCACTGGTGATCCCGGCGCAGGTGGCGATGCTGCCGCTGTTCCTGCTGATGAAGCAGCTGGGCCTGGTCAACAGCTTCGGCGGCGTGATCGTGCCGGCGCTGGCCAGCGTGTTCGGCATCTTCCTGGTGCGCCAGTACGCGCGTTCGATTCCGGACGAACTGCTGGAAGCGGCCCGCATCGACGGGGCAGGGGAACTGCGCATCTTCTTCCAGATCGTGCTGCCGATGCTCAAGCCGGTGCTGGTGACCCTGGCCATCTTCACCTTCATGGGTGCATGGAACGATTTCATGTGGCCGTTGATCGTGCTGACCGATCAGGAGCACTACACTTTGCCGGTGGCGCTGGCCACCCTCTCGCGCGAGCACATCATGGACGTTGAAATGATGATGGCCGGCGCGGTGGTCACCGTGGTTCCGGTGCTGGCACTGTTCCTGGTGCTGCAGCGGTACTACATCCAAGGTCTGTTGCTGGGGAGCGTCAAGGGATGAAGCGAGCGATCGCCGTTGGATTGGGCCTGTTGTGGACCTCCCTGGCGATCGCCGCACCACCGGCGCTGCCTGCGCCCAAGGTGCTGGACGACTTCGATGACATCAGCGCGTGGAAGCTGGTGCTGTCCGATCAGGTCAGTGGTTCGCTGCGGCCGGTCAGCGGTGCCGGCGGTGGTCGTGCACTGTGCCTGGACTATGACTTCCATGATGTCTCCGGCTACGTCGGCATCCGCCGCGCGCTGAACATCGAGTACCCGGTCAATTACCGCTTCGGTTTCCAGCTGCGCGGCGATTCACCGGGCAACGACCTGCAGTTCAAGTTGATCGACGCCAGCGGCGACAACGTCTGGTGGGTCAACCGTCCCGGCTATGCTTTCCCCAAGGCGTGGACACCGGTGGAGTACCGCCGCCGCCAGATCGACAAGGCCTGGGGCCCGTCGCCCGGGAAGGAGATGTCGCGCAGCGCCGCAGTGGAGCTCACCCTCTACAGCAAAGTCGGTGGGCGCGGCACGGTGTGCTTCGACAAGCTGACCCTGCAGGGCCTGCCGCCGCAGGATGATTCGGCGCTGGTGCCGTCGGTGATCGCCGATACCGCGATGGCGCTGCAGGACCGCATGATCGATGGCAAGAGCGATACCTTCTGGATCAGCGGCGGGGTCAAGCAGCAGACCATCAGCCTGGACCTGCACAAAAGCCGCGAGATCGGTGGCGCGGTGATCGACTGGTTGCCGAACCTGGAGGCCCGCCGCTACACCGTGCGCACGTCCGAGGATGGTCGGGACTGGCGCACCGTGCGCGAAGTCACCAGTGGTGCCGGTGGCCGCGACTGGCTGGCACTGCCGGATACCGACGCGCGCTACGTGCGCTTCGATCTGCAGGACGGCCCGAACTGGCGTTACGGCATCCGTGATATCGCGCTCAAGCCCTTGGCTTTCGCCGCGACCCCGAATGCGTTCCTGTCTTCGGTGGCTGCCGACCTGCCACGGGGTTCGCTGCCGCGTGCCTACGTGGGCGAGCAACCCTACTGGACCCTGCTGGGTCTCGATGGCGGCCAGGAGCAGGCGCTGATCAGTGAGGATGGTGCACTGGAGCCGGCCAAAGGCAGCTTCAGCATCGAACCGTTCATCCGTCTCGACGGCAAGCTGCTGGACTGGTCCAAGGTGGCTATCACCCAATCGCTGCAGGATCACTACCTGCCGATCGCCAACGTCGACTGGGTGCATGAGAAGGTTGGGCTGGCGGTGACCAGTTTCGTGCAGGGTACTCCCGAGCGCGCGCAGCTGATCGGTCGCTATCGACTCAGCAACCCGGACAAGGTCGCGCACGAGTACACCCTGGCGCTGGCGATCCGTCCCTGGCAGGTCAACCCGCCTACCCAGTTCCTCAATACCGTCGGTGGCTTCAGCCGCATCGACGCGTTGGATGTTGGCGAACAGCTGGTGCGCGTCAACGGCGAGCCGCGCATCTATCCGCTGCAGGTGCCGGACGCGCGCTTCGCCAGTTCCTTCGACAGCAAGCTGGATGCGATGCATCTGGCGGAGGGGAAGTATCCGGCCACCACGGCGGTGAAGGACAGCACCGGCATGGCGTCGGGTGCGCTCATGTACACGTTCAAGCTGGAGCCGGGCCAGAGCCGTGAAGTGGCGGTGGTGCTGCCGCAGACCGGTGGCTGGGCGCCGCAGGCACTGGACGTGGCCAAGGCGCAGGCGCAGGTGGCCGAACTGTGGCGAAAGAAGCTGGGTGTGGTCTCGCTGCAGGTGCCCGCCGCCGGCCAGGCACTGATTGATACTCTGCGCACCGCGGTCGCACACATGCTGATCTCGCGCGTTGGTCCGCGCCTGCAGCCGGGCACGCGATCGTATGCGCGCAGTTGGATCCGCGATGGCGCGATGATCTCCGAGGGCCTGTTGCGCATGGGCCGCAGCGATGCCGTGCGTGACTACATCAACTGGTATGCGCCATACCAGTTCGAGAACGGCAAGGTGCCGTGCTGCGTCGATGCGCGCGGCAGCGATCCGGTGCCGGAAAACGACAGCCATGGTGAGCTGATCTACAGCATTGCCGAGTACGGACGCTACACCGGCGACAGCACTTTCACCGAGCTGATGTGGCCGCATGTGCAGGGCGCCTACGGCTACATGGAGCAGCTGCGCGCCAGCGAACGGACCGAAGAGAACCGCGCACGCAATCCGGCCTTCTACGGCATGATGCCGGCCTCGATCAGCCACGAGGGCTATTCGGCCAAGCCGATGCATTCGTACTGGGACAACTTCTGGGCACTGCGCGGCTACAAGGACGCGGCGTTGCTGGCGACCCAGCTGGGCAAGATCGAGGCGATGCAGATCGCCGAATCGCGCGACCAGTTCCGTGATGACCTGCAGGCGTCGCTGCTGTCCGCGATGCAGCAGCACAACATCGACTATCTCCCAGGCTCGGCCGAGCTGGGCGACTTCGACGCGACCTCGACCACCATTGCGCTGGCCCCGGGCGGTGAGCAGGGCCGGCTGCCGCAGCAGGCCTTGGATGCGACCTTCGAGCGCTACTGGAACGAGTTCGTTGCCCGTCGTGACGGCAAGCGCGAGTGGAAGGACTACACCCCGTACGAGTGGCGCAACGTGGCCGCGTTCGTGCGCCTGGGCTGGCGCGACCGCGCCTGGCAGGCCACCGAGTTCTTCTTCAAGGACCGCGCGCCGCAGGCCTGGAACCAGTGGGCCGAAGTGGTCTCGCGTACGCCGCGCAAGCCGTTCTTCGTCGGTGACCTGCCGCACGCGTGGGTGGCCTCGGACTTCGTGCGCTCGGCCCTGGACATGTTCGCCTATAACCGCGACATGGACGAGGCACTGGTGCTGGCCGCCGGCGTGCCGAGCGCGTGGTTGCAGGGCGAAGGCATTGCCGTGCAGGGTCTGCGTACCCCGCAGGGCCAGCTGAACTACCGTCTGCAGCGCAGCGACAAGCAGCTGGTGCTTGAGCTGCAGCCAGGCCTGGTGCCGCCGGTCGGTGGCGTCGTGCTGCCGTGGCCTTACGCCGGTGAACCGGGTGAGGCGACCATCAACGGCGAAGCGGCCGAATGGGTCAACAAGGAACTGCACGTGCACCAGTTGCCGGCGCGGGTCGAGATTGAAGTGCCGAGCGCGGTGCGCCGCGCCGAACGCAAGGGACAGTAGCAATGAAGCTGCAGGGGGCGAGGGTGCGCACGTTGGTGCGTGCCCTGGGGCTGGCAATTGCATTGGCATTGCCGGGTGTGATGATGGCGGCCGAACCGGCGGCCGCGACCGCAGCGCCCGACGTTGCCAGCGCTCCGGGAATGAGCATGGTCACCTTCAACCTGCACCATGACCGCGAAGACTGGCCGAGCCGCCGCCGCACCATCCTGGCCGAGCTCAAGCGCCTGCAGCCCGATGCGATTGCCCTGCAGGAGGTGATCCAGCGGCGCACCGTGCGCAACCAGGCACAGTGGCTGGCCAGCCAGCTCGGCTACAAGTACGTGTTCGTGTCCACCGATCCGGTCGGTGCACCCAAGCGCTACGGCAATGCGCTGCTGACCCGGCGGCCGATCCTCGCCCAGGGTGATCATCTGCTGCTGCCGTTGGACGACTATCGCACCGTCGCTCATCTGCGCATCGACGTCGATGGCAAGCCGGTCAACATCTATGCCACGCATCTCAACGAACGCAGCGATGAGAATGGGCAGCGCATCCGTCGTACCCAGGTCGAGGATCTGCTGCGCTTCATCACTGCGACGTCTGCCGGGGCACCGGTGGTGATCGCCGGCGATTTCAATGCGCTGGTGGATGCAGGTGACCTGAGTGAACTGCGCAGTCACTATGGCGACAGCTACGGCAGCGTACACGTCAACACCGACCTGGCTGGGGTCAGCACGCTCAACCGCCACTATTACCAGGCGCCGTCGCGGATCGACCACATCTTCTTCCAGCAGGATGAAATGGTGGCGCGTGAGGCGAAGATCCTGTTCGACCAGCCCGACGACAGCGGACGCTGGGCCTCGGATCATTACGGTGTGTGGACCCGCCTGCAGTTCGCGCCGGAACCCTGACGCAGACACGCTCCGGTAGATGCCAACCTTGGTTGGCACGGGCGCTGCCGCATGCACTCAATCAACGGCGCCAACCAAGGTTGGCCTCTACCAAAGCGAAGCCAGCACCAAACGCACAAACAAAAAACGGCGGGAATCATCGATCCCCGCCGTTTCGGTTTCACCCGATCAAAGAGCGATCAGTTCGCCGGCGGCGTGCGCTTGGCGGCCTCTTCGTCTTCTTCATCGGCCTTGGCTTCTGCAGCCTGGGCGGCAGCGTCGGCATGGCCATCGGCGACCGGGTCGATCGACGGCGTCACCACCGCTTCGGCGACCGGGGCAGCGGCTTCGCTCGGCGCGGCTTCCACCGCCGCCGCAGCGACCGGCTGTTCGGCGACCACGATGGGCTCGACGACCGGCTTGGCTTCAACCACCGGCGCAGCCTCAACGGCCACCGGCTTGGCTTCTACTACCGGAGCGGCTTCAACGATCTCCGGCTTGGCTTCAACCACCGGTGCAGCCTCGACCGCCACCGGCTTGGCTTCGATCACCGGAGTGACCTCAACCGCCGGGGCTGCTTCAACCGCGACCGGCTTTGCTTCGGTCACCGGCGCGGCAGCGGCTACCGGCTGGGCCGGGGTCGCGGCGTCGATGGCATCGAGCATGCTGGTCTGCACCGGCGAGGACACCGCTTCGGTCTTCGCAGCAGCTTCGACCGGGGCCACTTCCGCCACGACCGGTGCGGCGGCTTCGACCACAGCGCTGCTCACCACTGCGACCGGCGCGGCGGCGACGGCTGCGGCGGCACGAACCGGCTTCCCGGCTTCGACGGCGGCCGGCTCAGCTTCGTCATCGAAGTCGAACTCCGGCTGCGAACGTGCAGGCTGAGTGGCAGCGGCCGGAGCGGTTTCACCTGCGTTGTCGAGGTTCGGCTCAGTGCCGTCGGCGTCATCGCCGTCGTCACCGTCGTCCTGATCGTCGCCCAGGGCGTCGCTGCCGGTGGCGTTCTCGGCGCCACCGCGACGGCGGCGGCGGCCACCGCGACGGCCTCGACGACGGCGGCTCGCGCCTTCGCCCGCCTGGTCACCCGTGGCATCGGTCGTGGCCTCTTCAGCGGTCACGACAGCGGCCTCTGCCTCAGTGGTTGCGGCAAGAGCGGTCTCGGCTACCGGTGCGGCGTCCACCGGAGCGGCGGCAACCGGTGCAACCGGTGCGGTGGCTTCCTGCGCGGTCACGGTGTTGGCCACGACAGCCGTCACGGTCACCGCGGCGGCGGCTGCCACCTCGGTAGCTGCTTCGGCGGCGCTGCGCTGCGGCTTCTCGGCCGGCTTGTCACCGTCCTGCTGCGGGCGCGGCTGCCGGGGCTGCTTCAGCTTCGGCTGCTGCGGATTCTGGGCCTGCGGCTCGTTGCGCGGCTTGTTCTGCTGCTGCGGCTGCTGCTGACCGTCCTTCTGCTGATCCTTCTGCTTGCCCTGCTGCGGCTGCTGGGCATTGCCGTTGGCCGGATTGCCGCCGTTGCCACCCTGGCGGCCGTCCTTGCGCTGCTCGCCGCGGTCCTTGCGGTTGCCACCGTCCTTCTGCTGCTGCGCATTGCCATTGCCGCCGTTGCCACGGCTGTCCTCGCGACGGTCCTTGCGGTCCTTGTTGCGATCCTTGTTGCGGTCACGACGGCCGCCATCCTGCTGCGGCTGACGGGCGGCGGGTGCCGGAGCGGCGGCCGGGGCCGGTTCGCCACCGAAGATGCGCTTCAGCCAACCGACGACGCCGCCGCTGGCGGCCGCAGCCGGGGCAACGGCCGCAACCGGTGCCGGTGCGGGTGCCGCGGCCGGCTCCACTTCCTCACGCACCGGGGCGGGGGAGTTGTGCTTGACCTGGGTCACCATCGGCGGCGGGATGTTCAGCTGGCCCTTGGTCAGTGCGTGCACCGGCAGCTTGCGCGGGGTGCCGCGCTGGTAGCTCGGTCGGCCACTTTCCTCGCCCAGTTCGTTGTCGCGCAGGCGGGTGACGGTGTAATGCGGGGTGTGCAGCTGCTCATCGGCGACGATCACGATCGGCGCTTCATGGCGCTGTTCGATCTCGCGCAGCGCGCTGCGCTTTTCATTCAGCAGGTAATTGGCAATCTCCACCGGGGCCTGTACCAGCACCTGCCCGGTGTTCTCCTTCATCGCATGCTCTTCAGCGACGCGGATGATCGACAGCGACAACGATTCCACGCTGCGCATGCGGCCGTGGCCATCGCAGCGCGGGCAGACGATCTGGCTGGATTCGCCCAGGCTCGGGCGCAGGCGCTGGCGGCTCATTTCCAGCAGGCCGAAGCGCGAGATGCGGCCGACCTGCACGCGCGCACGGTCGTACTTCAGCGCGTTGGCGAGGCGGTTCTCGACCTCGCGCTGGTGCTTGTTGGAGGCCATGTCGATGAAATCGATCACCACCAGGCCGCCCAGGTCGCGCAGGCGCAGCTGGCGGGCCACTTCTTCAGCCGCTTCCAGGTTGGTCTGGAACGCGGTGTCCTCGATGTCGCTGCCCTTGGTGGCGCGCGAGGAGTTCACGTCGACCGCAGTCAGGGCTTCGGTCTGGTCGACCACGATCGAGCCGCCCGACGGCAGGCGCACGTTGCGCTCGTAGGCGCCTTCGATCTGCGATTCGATCTGGAAGCGGTTGAACAGCGGGATGTCGTCCTTGTAGTGCTTGAGCTTGCGCAGGGTCTGCGGCATCACCTGCTGCATGAACTCCTTGGCGTGCTCGTACATCTCCTCGGTGTCCACCAGGATCTCGCCGATGTCGGCGCGCAGGTAGTCACGCAGGGCGCGCACGATCAGGCGCGATTCCTGGTAGATCAGGAACGGGGCCGGCTTGCTCAGCGCAGCTTCGGCGATCGCACGCCAGACGTTCAGCAGGTAATCGAGGTCCCACTGCAGTTCTTCCGCATCGCGGCCGACGCCGGCGGTACGGATGATCACGCCCATTTCATCGGGGATGTTCAGCTTGTCCAGGGCGTCCTTCAGGGCGGCCCGGTCTTCGCCCTCGATGCGACGGGAGACACCGCCGGCGCTGGGCGAGTTCGGCATCAGCACCATGTAACGGCCGGCCAGCGAGATGAACGTGGTCAGGGCGGCGCCCTTGTTGCCACGCTCTTCCTTGTCGACCTGGACAACGATCTCCTGGCCTTCCTTCAACAGCTCGCGGATACCGGCCTTGTTGTGGTCGACACCGGCCTGGAAGTAGTCGCGGGAGATTTCCTTCAGGGGCAGGAAGCCATGGCGGCCGCCACCGTATTCAACGAAGGCCGCTTCCAGCGAGGGCTCGATGCGGAAGATCCGGCCCTTGTAGATGTTGGACTTCTTCTGTTCCTTCGACGGCTGTTCGATGTCGATGTCATACAACGACTGGCCATCCACGATGGCAACACGCAGCTCTTCAGCCTGCGTGGCGTTGATCAGCATTCGCTTCATTGTTGCGTTCCTCGCAAGCGGCTACCGCGCGGAACGCCATGGGGTTTCGCCTCTGGACACGGTTCGCCGCCCATTCGCGCAAGCGCGGGGAGGGCGGCTTGGGTTTCCAGCGCTACGACACCACGGCAGGCCGCGGGAGCGCTTCACTCTTATGGGTTTTGGGGTGTTACAGGCCGCAGGCAGCTGTCAGCCAGGCTGGAGCGCCACGCGGGACATGTTCAGCACGGTTGTGTGTCAGACATCCGGCGATGGCCGGGAAGGCCGGTGAGCCGCTAACATGGCCGCCCCGCGGGCGGTGGTCGCGCACTGTGCCGGATTCGTCGGAAGCTGGGCTTCTGGCCCTGAGTAACTTCCAACGAAATCAATCCCTTATCTCGCCCCCCGAGTGTAACAGAATAAACAGCCTGATGACCGCCCAAGACCCTACCAAGCCCGCTGGCGACAAGCCTTCCGTGCGCATGATCACCGTTCCCGCCGACCGCGCTGGCCAGCGCCTGGACAACTTCCTGCTCGGCCAGCTGAAAGGCGCCCCGCGCAGCCTGGTGTACAAGCTGGTGCGCAGCGGCCAGGTGCGGGTGAATGGCGGCCGCGCCAAGGCCGAACGCAAGCTGGATGCGGGCGACGAGGTGCGGATACCGCCGGTCCGTCTCAGTGAGGAAGGAGACAAGGCCGGTCCGCCGGAGGCGTTCATGCGCCGCCTGGAACAGGCCATCGTCTTCGAGGATGCCCGCCTGCTGGCCCTGAACAAGCCCTCCGGCGTGGCCAGCCACGGCGGCAGCGGCATCAGTTTCGGCGCCATCGAGACCCTGCGCGCGCTCCGTCCGGGCCAGACCCTGGAGCTGGTCCACCGGTTGGATCGCGACACGTCGGGCCTGCTGATCGTGGCCAAGAAGCGTTCGGCCCTGAGCGAGCTGCAGGCGCTGCTGCGTGAGGACCACGGCGCCGGCATCCGCAAGCGCTACCTGACCCTGTTGGCCGGGCGCATGCCCGACGGCGTGATGACGGTCGACGCGCCGCTGCACGTGGGGTTGCGCCAGGGCGGCGAGCGCCACGTGCAGGTCAATGCGATCGGCAAGGAGTCGATCAGCCACTTCCGGGTGCTGGAGCGCCGCGGTGGCCATTCGTACTGCGAGGTGCGTATCGAGACCGGCCGCACCCATCAGATCCGCGTGCATGCCCAGCACCTGGGGCATTCGGTCGCTGGTGACGATAAATACGGCGATCCGGCCGTCAACAAGCGGCTTCGTGAGCAGATCGGGCTGAAGCGACTGTTCCTGCATGCGGCGTCGCTGGAGTTCGCACTGGACGCGGGGAAGACGCCGTATGTGCTGAACGCGCCGCTGGCTGAAGAGCTGGTCGAGGCGCTGGACCGGCTCCGCTGAAGGTAGCGCTGGGCCGTGCCTGGCGGATGCTGGAAGAATTGTCGCCAGGCATGGCCTGGCGCTACCTGGGTCCGGTAGATCCACGCCATGCGTGGATGCGCCCTTCGGGGGCCCTCACCACTTGAACAGCACCAGGCTGATCGCCAGCGTTCCCATGCCCGCCACCAGACCGTAAACCGTCTCGTGGCCCTTGGCATAGCGCTTGGCCGCCGGCAGCAGCTCATCCAGCGCCAGGAACACCATCACCCCTGCGATCAGCCCGAACACCCAGCCGAATGTCGCATGTGACAACGAGCCGGACAGCAGCACATAGCCGATCGCCGCGCCCACCGGCTCGGCCAGGCCCGACAACAGGCTGGCGGTGAACGCGTAGAGCTTGTTCTGGGTGGCGAAGTACACCGGCACCGCGATCGCGATCCCCTCTGGAATGTTGTGGATGGCGATGGCGAAGGCCAGCGGCATGCCCACCGAAGGGCTTTCCAGCGTCGCGAAGAACGTCGCCAGGCCCTCCGGGAAATTGTGCGCGGTGATCGCGATCGAGGTCAGCAGGGCAACCCGCTTCAGGTACTCGCGGCTGTTCTCGCGGAACGCGGGGTCCTGCTTGTCCAGGCTGTCGTGCGGGTTGGGAATGAAGTGGTCGATCAGCACGATCGTCACCACGCCCAGCAGGAATGCCAGGGTGCCGTAGGTGAAGCCGGTGCGCTCGCCATACGCCAACGCGAATGAGGCAATGGACTTGTTGAGGATCTCCGATAGCGACACGTAGACCATTGCGCCGCCGGCGAAGGCCAGGCCGAAGGCGAGCAGGCGTGGATTGGGCCGACGCGAGAACAGCACCAGCAGGCTGCCAATGGACGTGGCCAGGCCGGCGGCGAGAGTGACCGCCAGCGCGATCCAGATGTTTTCGGGGGGAATCTGCAGCATCTACCGACGCGGTCCTGGTCAACAGACAACCGCCCCGGGCGGGGCCGGGGCGGCAAGGGCGAGGCGGGCGTCGGCTGGCCTCGTCGGAGGGCGGGCGATCAGCCCCCGCTGCGCAGGCGCTCTTCGATCGCGAAGCACTGGTCCGGCTTCGGCTGCGGCGGGTTGAAGCTGACCGGCACCTGGATGGTGGCCGGCACCGGCTGGCCATTGCGGGTGGCGGCGTTGAACTGCCAGCCCTGCACCGCGGTCTTGGCCAGTTCGTCCAGCTGCGGGTTGCCGGCCCCGGTCAACAGCGCGACCTCGCTCGGCTTGCCGTCGGTACCGATGGTCACCTTGAAGGTACTGGTGCCGCCTACGCCCATGCAGGCAAGCTCGAGCGGGTACTGCGGCGGCGGCGTCTTCACTGCGGCCACTTCGGTGGGCGGCGGCGGTGGCGGTGCCGGCGGTTCGGACGGGCCACAGCCGGCCAGGCCGGTCGCAGCGATCAGGGACAGGCTCAGCAAACGTACGTTCATGGCAGTTGCTCCGTCAGGGCCGAAGTCTTTGCCGCGCAGATGAAGTCGTTCTCGCTCAGGCCGCCCACGTCGTGGGTGGAGAAGCGCACGACCGCGCGGTCGTAGTGCACGCCCAGGTCCGGGTGATGGTCCTCGTGGTGGGCAATCCAGGCCAGCGCGTTCACGAAGGCCATGGTGGCGTAGTAGTTCTTGAAGCGGAAGGTGCGCAGCAGCGCCTGTCCTCCCTCGCTCAGCTCCCAGCCGGGAACCTGTGGCAGCAGTTCAGCCAGGCGGGCTTCGCCGAGCTTGTGGTCGCTGCCTTTGCGCGGCACGCAACGGGCCTGGGCCAGCGGAATCAGGTCGGCCATGGGAATCTCCACCTCGTGTTGACTGAACAATGCGCCGGACGGTGTATAAACCGAATGAGCGGCTGACGCTTACTTGGCTAGAATAGCCTGATGATCCAGATCTCCGACACTGCCCAGACCCATTTCCGCAAGCTGATCGAACGCGAGGGCGCGCCCGGCATGGGCGTGCGCCTGAGCGCGGTCGATCCTGGTACCCCGCGCGCCGATGCCCGGCTGGAGTTCGCCGAGCCGAGCGACCTGCTCGGTGACGAGTGGGCGGTGGACTGCGACGGCTTCACCCTCTACGTCGATGCAGCCAGCGTGGGCTGGCTGGACGGTGCCGAGATCGACATCGTCGCCGGCACCGCAGGCGCCCAGCAGCTGACCATCAAGGCGCCACGCATCAAGGGCGAAGCGCCGGGTGATGCCGCCTCGCTGGTGGAGCGCGTGCACTGGGTGGTGGAAAACGAAATCAACCCGCAGCTGGCGTCGCATGGCGGCAAGGTGGCGGTGCAGGAAGTGTCGGCCGAAGGCGTGGTGCTGCTGCGCTTCGGTGGCGGCTGCCAGGGCTGTGGCATGGCCGATGTCACCCTCAAGCAGGGCATCGAGAAAACCCTGATGGGCCGCGTGCCGGGCGTGACCGCAGTACGTGACGCGACCGACCACGACAGTGGCCACGCGCCGTACATCCCTCGCGGCAACGCCGCCTGATCGCTGACGCGTGCCTCTGACCCGGGCCGAGCAACTCATCGACCTGCTGCTGGCGCGCCAGCAGCCACGTGCCGTCCTCGAGAAGACCACGCGCCTGCCATACGGCTGGGCGCTGTGGCTGCGCTCGCTCGGCCCGTTGCCAAGGCCGTTGCATGCCCGCGACATCATCGCGGTATTGCTGCCACGTCCGCTGCCTGGCCCGTCTGGGCGACTGCCCGCGTTGTCTCCTTTGCAGGCACTGCGCCGCCTGTTCTGGCAGGACTGGGATGCGGCACCGCGTGATCAGCGCTGGATGCGCTGGACGTCTGCGCTGGTCAGCGCGCTGCTGCACCTGTTGTTCTTCGTATTGTTGTTGTGGGTTGCGGTCATCCGCACCACTGAGCCGAAAGAAGAGGGCGCCGAAGGTGAGCGCACGCAGGTGGAATTCGTAGGGCGTGCGAGCCAGGAGGGCGGCGGCGATCAGCCCGGCGCCGAAGCCGCTGCGGCAGCACCGGCCGGCCGGGTTGTGGCAGGCAAGCAGGCCGGCGCAGCGACGGCGCCCGAGCCGCGTCCTGCGACAGCGGCCGCCCAGGCGTCCACGCCGGCGTCGGCCCCGACTGCGAACGTCCCACCGCCGCCTGCTGAAACCGAACCCGCACCGGTTGCCGCGCCGCCGCCGTCGCCGGTGCAGGCCACCGAAGTGGCCCAGGCCAGCACCGATTTCGTGGTGCCACCGGTCAGCGTGCCGCGCACCGAGGTCAGCATCGTGCCGCGCGACACCGCGCCCACGGTACGCGAGCGCAGCGTGCAGCCAGTGCAGGCTGCGCCGACGCCCATGCCGGTGCGGGCGCCTCAAGTTGCGGTGCGGTCGCCCCAGTTGCGCGAGATCCAGGTGCAGGAGCGCGAAGTCAGTACGGTCGACGCGGCGGTTGCGCCGCAGCCGCTGCGCACGGCCGAGGTGCAGGTGCGCGTGCCGCAGCGGGACCTCCAGGTGCGCGAGCGCGAAGTGCAGGCCGTGGTGGATCCGCAGGTGCGGATGGCGACGGTGCCTGGCCGCGAGCCGAGCGTGCGTGCCGCTACCGGACGCGATGTGCCGGTACGCGAGCGCGAGGTGGCGTCGGCACCGGTAGCCGCCGCTTCAGCCGCCAGTGGCAGCGCCCCGGCGGCAACGCCCGCGTCAGCCGCAAGTGGCAATGTGGCGACTGCAAGCAGCACCGCTGCGCGTCCAGCAGCGTCCAGCACGACGCCGGCCCAGGCTGGGGCGCGCCCCGCGCCCAACCCGGGCAACTGGGCCACGCCTGCCAAGGGCGATGACTGGGGGGCTTCCAGTCGCAATCGGGATGGGGCCAGCAACGGCGCCAGCCAGGCAAGCAATGCGGGCAAGGGCGCGGGCCTGTTCAATGCCGATGGCAGCGCGCGCGTGCCGGGTCAGCAGGGCGAGGGGCCTGCCGAGCGCGGCGCGCCTGGTGGCGCCAATGATGGCTGGAGCAAGGAGCGCATTGCCCAGTCCGGCAAGTGGTTGAAACGTCCGCCGTACGACTACACGCCCACCTCGTTCGACAAGTATTGGGTGCCGCAGGAGTCGCTGCTGGCCGAATGGGTGCGCAAGGGTGTCAAGGCGATGGAGATCCCGCTGCCGGGCACCAGCACGAAAATATCCTGTGTGATCTCGATCCTGCAGGCCGGTGGTGGCTGTGGCCTGACCAACCCGAACATGCAGGACCAGCCGGCGGTGGCGCGACCGCCGCCGGACATCCCGTTCAAGAAAGAGCTGCAGGAAGATAACGGCAGCCGGTGAAGCGGCGCTGCCCGCGTCTGCCCTCATCCACGCATGGCGTGGATCTACCGATTGGTCCCGGGTAGCGCCGGGCCATGCCGGGCGGGGGTGTGCATGCCGCGACGGGCGCTCGCCGGGCGTGGTCCTGTGCATCCAGCTGCGCCGGGTAGATCCACGCCATGCGTGGATGATCCAGGCGGGGACACGCCCATGCCGACCAAGGTCGGCCTCTAACACGGCAGTGACCTTACGCGCTCTGCGACAGGAACACCCAGAACGGCACGTCGCGGCCGACCCAGTCGCGGCTGGCTTCGTCAAGGATGTCCAGCAGCGTGTCGAACTCCTTGCCTGCACCAGCGCGCAGGGCATCCACATCGGCCAGGAACAGCGCATAGCCGGTGGCCGGCAGCCACTGCAGGTCGCGCAGATTGTCCGACAGCGCATCCCAGTTGCCGCCGAAACCCGCCGGGAAATCCAGCTGCGCCGCCAGGCGGGCAAGCAGAGTGCGCTTGTCGATCACCCCATCCAGGTCGATGCGGATCACTTTCAGGCCGGCATCGCGCATCGCTGCGGCCAGCGCATCGATATCTTCGCTGTCGATGGCGTAGACGCCTGCATTGTTGATGTCATGCAGGCCGAGGCCGAAATCATCATGGCTCATCACTGCGCTCCCTTGGCCGGTACGCTGAAGCTGCGGAACGACGCATAGTGGTCGTCGGTGTAATACCACGCCTCGGGCGGATCACCGCCGGTAACGATGCGGCGCGCGCCACGGGTGCGTGCGCCGGGAGTGTCGACGGTGTATTCGCGGTAATAGCCGCGCGCCCGTTGCGGCAGTTGCTGCTCGCGGTTGCCGAACGTACTGCCGTCCTGACGATGCGGGAACGGGCCGCCGCGCTGGATCAGGGCGATGGTCTGGCGTGCTTCGGCGGGCAGGAAGGCCGGCAGGCCACTGTCATCGCTGCTGCGTGCAGTCGGAGCACGTGCCGCGGGCGCGCTTTGCAGGTCCGGTGCGAACTGCGGCGCCGGAGGCCGCTGCATGAAATGGTTGACGACCAGGCCGAGCACGAGCAGGGCGATGGCGGTGATCAGCAGCCGGGGGTTGCGCATGGGCAGGACTGGCGAGGGTGGTACATGCACTTTAGCGCCTGCGCGCTGCACCGTGCATGAGGAGGACGCTGCGTCACCGCTGCGTAACAATTGCCGTCGTGCTCACTGGCAGGACGCAATTTCCTTTACATCCCCCTTGGTAATCTGGCGCTCTGTCCCCATCATTCACCGCGCAACGCCCGACACCGTCGGGTGCCCTCGCAATCAGGAGATGCATCATGGCCTATACCCTGCCCAAGCTGTCCTACGCCTACGACGCGCTGGAACCGCATATCGATGCGGCGACGATGGAAATCCATCACACCAAGCATCACCAGACCTACATCAACAACGTCAACGCGGCGCTGGAAGGCACCGAGTACGCTGACCTGCCGGTCGAAGTGCTGGTGAAGAAGCTGAAGTCGCTGCCGGAGAACCTGCAGGGTCCGGTGCGCAACAACGGTGGTGGCCATGCCAACCACTCGCTGTTCTGGACCGTGATGGCTCCGAATGCTGGCGGCAACCCGGTGGGCGACGTGGCCAAGGCCATCGACAAGGACCTGGGCGGCTTCGACAAGTTCAAGGATGCCTTCACCAAGGCCGCGCTGACCCGTTTCGGCAGCGGCTGGGCGTGGCTGAGCGTGACCCCGGACAAGAAGGTCGTGGTCGAGAGCACCGGCAACCAGGACAGCCCGCTGATGGAAGGCAACACCCCCATCCTCGGCCTGGACGTGTGGGAACACGCGTACTACCTGAAGTACCAGAACCGTCGCCCGGAATACATCGGCGCGTTCTTCAACGTCATCGACTGGAACGAAGTCGAGCGCCGTTACCAGGAAGCGATCGCCTGATTTCAGTGACAGGGTGAATCGAAGAGGCCGGGGGAAACCCCGGCCTTTTTTTGTCTGCCAGCTCCTGGGAATGGGGCTGATTCTGGTAGGTGCCGACCTTGGTCGGCACATTCCTATCGCGCACGCACGTGCTTCCGTGCCGACCAAGGTCGGCACCTACCAGGGTGAGGCGTGCCGCAGGGATGAGCGGGGCTATTCGGCCGTGGCCGTATCACCCTGCAGGCGCAGGGTGGCCATCACGCCCAGCCTCAGGCCGGGCAGGTCGCCGTCGGCCGGCAGCAGGATCGGCTGCTGGCGGATGCCGCCGAAGTGCTTGACCTGGAACAGCACGTCCAGGCCATGGCCACTGGCTCCGCCGCCACTGGCCGCAGCCTCGGGACGGCCGCCAGGGTTGCGTCGGGCCGGTTGGAACCCCGGCGTGCTGCGCACCAGTTCCACCGTATTGGCCGAGAAGTCGCCGGCGATCAGGCTCGGCATGCCCTCAGCGGTCGCGCCGATCCAGGTCATCAGGTCGCTGGTCTGGTGCTGGCGCGCAATGGCGTCGTCCGGGTCCGGCCGCAGCCGCGCCACATAGACATTCACCCGGGCCTGGCCCAGTGCCAGCCGCATCATGCCGGCCGCGCTGAATGTACCGGGCGGGTGCAGCAGGGTCACGCCGTCCTCGCTGACCGGCAGCCGGGTCAGCATCGCGTTGCCGTGCCGCAGCGGTTGGCTGGGCGGGTCGGCGGTAACGAAGTCGCAGCTGTAGCGCAGACGGCTGGCCAGCCAGCAGGCCGGGTTGCGGCCCTGTTGCTGCAGCACCTGCTGCACCGAGATCACGTCCGGCTGCAGTTCGGTCAACAGCTGGGCGACCTGTTCGCGGCGCAGCTTCCATTGCGCGTCGTCGCGGCTGGGCAGTTCCAGCGCGGCCACGGTCAGTTGCCGTGGCTCGCCCTCGCTGGTGGCGGCAGCCGGTGCCTGTGGTCGCGCTTGCGCCTGCCACGCCAGCAGCGCAAGGCAAGCGAGCAGGAGGGGGGCGAGGGCAGGGGGGCGCATAACGATAAGTTTACGCTTTTGTCGTGCAGGTTCCGTGACTTCCGGCATGGCACGCGGTGTCTGCCATGGATTGGCACCGTTGTCATGCAGCCCTGCAGCGTGCTTCGCAAGCCCTGCTTCCGGTAATCTTGCGCCTTTCGCTTTGCAGGAATGCCTTACAGGATGAGCCACGACGCAGTTGCCCCCATCGCCGGCCAGGGAAAGATGCCGCGCCAGATCCCGTACATCATCGGCAATGAGGCCTGCGAGCGGTTCAGTTTCTACGGGATGCGCAACATCCTGGTGCAGTTCCTGATCACCTCGCTGCTTCTGCAGGAAATCACTGCCGAAGGCCGTGCCGGTGAAGCCAAGGACATCATGCACAGCTTCATGATCGGCGTGTATTTCTTCCCGCTGCTCGGTGGCTGGCTGGCCGACAAGTTCTTCGGCAAGTACCACACCATCCTCTGGTTCAGCCTGGTCTACTGCGCCGGCCACCTGTGCCTGGCGCTGTTCGAGAACAGCCGCGAAGGCTTCTTCCTTGGCCTGGGCCTGATCGCGCTCGGTGCTGGCGGCATCAAGCCGCTGGTGGCCTCGTTCATGGGCGATCAGTTCGACCAGGGCAACAAGCACCTGGCCAAGCTCGTCTTCGACGCCTTCTACTGGATCATCAATTTCGGCTCGCTGTTTGCCTCGCTGCTGATCCCGCTGGTGCTCAAGAACTGGGGCCCGCAGTGGGCGTTCGGTATCCCGGGCATCCTGATGTTCATCGCCACCTTCGTGTTCTGGCTGGGCCGCAAGCGCTACGTGCTGGTGCCGCTGCCGCCGAAGGATCCGCATTCGTTCGCCAACGTGGTGCGTACCGCGCTGACCGCGCGCGTGGCAGGTCAGGGCCGTCCGGGCCTGGTGATCGCCGTGCTCGGTCTGGTGCTGGCGGCAGCCTCGTTCGGCCTGGTCGGTTCGCTCGGCATCGTGATCTGCCTGTGCCTGGCACTGGTGTCGATCCTGGCAGGCATCGGCGGTGGTACCTGGCTGCAGCTGGACCGCGCCCGCGGCCAGCATCCGGCCGAAGCCGTTGAGGGTGTGCGCTCGGTGCTGCGCGTGCTGGTCATCTTCGCGCTGACCACCCCGTTCTTCTCGCTGTTCGACCAGAAGGCCTCGACCTGGGTGCTGCAGGGTCAGCAGATGCAGATGCCGAGCTGGTTCACCGCCTCGCAGATGCAGGCGCTGAACCCGTTGCTGGTGATGATCCTGATTCCGTTCAACAACCTGGTGCTGTACCCGGCCCTACGCCGCTTCGGCTTCGAGCCGACCGCGCTGCGCCGCATGACCGCCGGTATCGCCTTCAGCGGCCTGGCCTGGATCGTGGTCGGTGGCATCCAGGTGGTGATGGACGGTGGCAACGCGATGTCGATCTTCTGGCAGATGCTGCCGTACGCGCTGCTGACCTTCGGTGAGGTGCTGGTTTCGGCCACCGGCCTGGAGTTCGCCTACAGCCAGGCGCCGCAGGCCATGAAGGGCGTGGTGATGAGCTTCTGGAACCTGACCACTACCATCGGCAACCTGTGGGTGCTGCTGTCCAACGCCGCCGTGCGCAACGACACGGTGACCCACCAGATCGCCGGGACAGGCCTGAGCGAGGCGGCGTTCCTGATGTTCTTCTTCGCCGGTTTCGCTTTCATCGCGGCGTTGGCCTTCGGTTGGTACGCGAAACGCTATCGTATGGTCGACAACTACCGTAGCGCCTGAGCCTGACATGACCCCCGTCAATCTGCTGTTGATCGCCGTCACCGCCATCCTTTCGTGGATGGCGTTCAACAACCGCAAGCTGGCCGACCGCCTGATCCTGTGGCCGCCGGCCATCGACCGTCACCGCCAGTACGACCGGCTGGTGACCTATGGCTTCATCCACGCCGACTGGTCGCACCTGATCTTCAACATGATCACCCTGTTCTTCTTCGGGGGATTCATCGAGAGCGTGATGGTGCAGCTGACCGGCAGCTACCTGACCTATCCGGCGTTCTATATCGGTGCGCTGGTGGTTTCGATCCTGCCCAGCTACCTGAAGAACCAGAAGAACCCGAACTACCTCAGCCTTGGCGCATCCGGGGCAGTGTCGGCGGTGCTGTTCGCCTTCATCCTGATCAAGCCGTGGTCGATCATCCTGGTGTTCTTCATCCCGGCACCGGCCATCGTCTATGCCGCGTTCTATGTCGGCTACAGCATCTGGATGGACAAGCGGGGCGGCGATCGCATCAACCATAGTGCTCACCTGGCCGGCGCGGCGTTCGGCGTGATCTTCATGCTGGCCATGCAGCCGAGCATCTTCAGCCATTTCCTGCGCGAACTCTCCAACCCGACCTTCCGCCTCGGCGGCGGTTGAGGCAGGGAACGGGGCGGATCGGCATCGATCCGCCCCAGCCGGTTCAGGCCGTGGTCTGCCGTCCGTAGGTGTCCAGCAGGCGCGAGAACACTTCCTCGCCGATGCGCTGGAAATCCTGGTCTTCGGTCTGCCCTTCCACCGCCAGTTGCAGCAGGCCCTCCAGCAGGGCGCGGTCGGTATCGGAATGGGTATCGCTGGGGTGCATGAGAGCCTCCGCGGTGGTGCGCATGGTCAACGGTCGCAAGGGTCGTGCCAGCGTGGCCGTACCCCTCCACAGGCGATAGCGGCCGGCCGCCCTCCAGCTTGAGGGTCGGAAACTGACGTGAATGGATCGGACTTGCCCCTGTTCAGGCTTCACGCGATCATGGCGCCCGGCTGCGCACCATCCACGCAGTCGTCGCAGGAGACAGTTCCATGGCTTCGGTCACGCCCCCCGGTCTGGCCTATGAGGTCGAACACGATCTGGCCAGCCACCGCTTCACCGCCCGCGTGCGAGGACAGCTGGCGGTGCTCGACTACCAGATCAAGCGCAGGCGCATGGTCATCACCCACACCGAAGTGCCCGAGCCGATCGCCGGTCGTGGCATCGCCGGTGAGTTGACCCGCGTCGCGCTGCGTTTCGCCCGCGAACAGAAGTACAAGGTGGTGCCGGCGTGTTCGTATGCCGAGGCCTTCCTGCAGCGGCACGAGGAGTATCACGATCTGCTCGTTGGCTGAATGCCAGCGGGTCACGCTTCAGCCATGGCAGGCGATGATGTACAAACATGAACAGGGGATCCCGATGAAGATTGGAAACAACCGGCCGCTGCACGGCAGCGTGCTGGCCGGCGTGGTGGGCGTGCTGTTGCTGGCCGGTTGCCAGCGTGAGAGCGAGCCGGCACCGGCGACCGACGCGGCGCCTGCCGCCGAGGCCACTGCTGCGGGTGAAACGCCGGCCACGGAAGCGCCGCTGGACCTGCGCGATGTGATCGAGAACAACGAGCGCGAAGTGGTCGGCATCAGCTACCCGGCTGGCATCGACCGCTATCCGGGCCTGGCTCTCGCGCTGCAGAGCTATGCGACGAGTGCGCGCAGTGACCTGCAGCAGGCGCTGGACGGACTCGGCAACGACAAGCCGACCATGCCCTACGAGCTGTCGCTGAGTTTCGAGAAGCTGCTGGAAACCCCGCAGCTGGTGGTGGTCAGTGCCGATGGCAGCCGCTACACCGGTGGCGCCCACGGTGAACCGCTGGTTGCGCGCTTCGTGTGGCTGCCGGCGCAGCAGCAGATGCTCAGTGCCGACAAGCTGGTGGTTGATGCCAAGGGCTGGAAGGCGATCAGCGATTTCGTCGCCGACCAGCTGCGCGAGCGCGTGGCCACCCGCCTCAGCGGCGAGGACATGGACCCGGCCCAGCTGCAGGAATCGCTGCGCAACGCATCGCGCATGATCGCCGACGGTACCGGCCCGCAGGCCGACAATTTCAGCCAGTTCCAGCCGCTGACCGACGACAAGGGGCAGATCACTGCGCTGCGCTTTGTTTTCCCGCCGTACCAGGTAGGTCCATACTCGGATGGCACCCAGACCGCCGACGTACCGGCGGCGGTGCTGTTGCCACACGTGGCCAAGGACTACGTGGCGCTGTTCGCACGCGGTTGACCGCAGTCGAGGAGGTGGCGTGGATACAGGGTTGCAGGAGCGGGTTGCCGGCCTGCTGCAGGAAGCCGGGGTCCGCATCGGTGGTACCCAGCCACAGGATATCCAGGTGCATGACCCGCGTTTCTTTGCGCGGGTCATGGCGCACGGCTCGCTCGGCCTCGGCGAGAGCTACATGGACGGCTGGTGGGATGCCAACGTCCTCGACGAGTTCCTTGTCCACCTGATGCAGGCGCACCTGGACGAACGGGTGCACGGTTGGCGCGAAGTGGCCGACGCGCTGAAGGCGCGCCTGTTCAATCTGCAGGTCGGGCAGGGCAGCTACGAAGTCGGTCGCCGCCACTACGACCTCGGCAACGATCTCTACCAGGCCATGCTCGGTCAGCGCCTGGTCTACAGCTGCGGCTATTGGCGCAATGCCGATGATCTCGACGCCGCGCAGGAAGCCAAGCTGGATCTGGTCTGTCGCAAGCTGGGCCTGCGCCCTGGGCAGCGCGTGCTGGACATCGGCTGTGGCTGGGGCGAAGCCCTGAAGTTCGCTGCCGAGCGTTACGGCGTCAGCGGCGTCGGCGTGACCATCTCGCAGGAACAGGCCGAGTTCGCACGCGACCTGTGCGCTGGCCTGCCGATCGAGATCCGCCTGCAGGACTACCGCGAACTGGACGAACCGTTCGATGCGATCTTCTCGATCGGGATGTTCGAGCACGTCGGCGACAAGAACTACGCCAGTTTCTTCGAGGTGGCCAGGCGCTGCCTGTCGCCGCGCGGCCTGCTGCTGTTGCACAGCATCGGCACCAACATCTCGCGGCATCGCACTGATCCGTGGATCGCGCGCTACATCTTCCCCAATTCGATGCTGCCGTCGGCGGTGCAGATCAGCAAGGCATTCGAAGGACGTTTCGTGCTGGAGGATTGGCACAACTTCGGCACCGACTACGACCTGACCCTGCAGGCCTGGCGGCGCAATGTGGAAGCCGCGTGGCCACGGCTGGACGCGGGTTACGACGAGCATTTCCGCCGCATGTGGCGCTTTTATCTGGCTGGGTCGATGGCGACTTTCCGCACCCGGCATGCGCAGTTGTGGCAGCTGGTGCTGTCGCCGGAAGGGCTGCCGGGTGGGTATGTGGCGCCGCGTTGATTGGAACGAACATCCACGCATGGCGTGGATCTACTGGAGTGCGTCATGCGTGGATCGATGATGCCGGGGTTCGTGGCGCGAATGGATCGTGCCGACCAACGGTCGGCACCCACCAGTAGATCCACGCCATGCGTGGATGCTTCAACAAAAAACCGCCCGGTTTCCCGGGCGGTTTTCGTTTCAGGCTACTGCATTGCCGATCAGTTGCCGGTGCCGGTCAGGCCACGCTTTTCCAGCAGCGGTTCGATCTGCGGCTCGTGGCCGGCAAAATCGCGGAACAGCTGCATCGCATCCACGCTGCCACCCTTGGACAGCAGGGTCGCGCGGAAGTGGTCGCCGTTCTTGCGGCTCAGGCCACCGTTGTCGTTGAACCACTTCTGGGTGTTGGCGTCGAGCACTTCCGACCAGATGTAGGCGTAGTAGCCGGCCGAGTAGCCGCCCATGATGTGGCTGAAGTACGGCGTCTTGTAGCGCGGCGGAACCGGCGCGTAATAGATGCCGTCCTTCTCCAGCGCGGCGCGCTCGAAGGCCATCACGTCCTTGGCGGCCGGCACCTGGTCCGGGCCGATCTGGTGCCAGCGCTGGTCAAGCATGGCTGCGCCCAGGTATTCGGTGGTGGCAAAGCCCTGGTTGAACTTGGCCGCGGCCAGCACCTTGTCCAGCAGCGCCTGCGGCATCGCCGAACCGTTCTGGTAGTGCTTGGCGTAGTTCTTCAGGATGGCCGGGTTGTCCGACCACATTTCATTGACCTGCGAGGGGAACTCGACGAAGTCACGCGGCACCGAGGTGCCCGAGAAGTACGGGTACTTCACGTTGGAGAACATGCCGTGCAGGGCGTGGCCGAACTCGTGGAAGGTGGTGTTCACCTCATCCCAGGTCAGCAGGGTCGGCTGGCCCGCCGGCGGCTTCGGGATGTTCAGGTGGTTGGCCACCACCGGCTTGAAGCCGGTCAGCTTGGACTGCGAGACGTAGGAGTTCATCCACGCACCGCCGCGCTTGGAGGCGCGTGCGTACGGGTCGAAGATGAAGATCGCCAGCTGGCTGCCGTCAGCGTCGAACACGTCGTAGACGGTGACGTCATCGTGGTAGACCGGCAGGTCGGTACGCTGCTTGAAGGTCAGGCCGAATTCCTGGCCAGCCGCGTAGAACACGCCGTTCTCCAGCACGTTCTTCATTTCAAAGTACGGCTTCAGCTGCGACTCGTCGAAGTTGTACTTGGCCTGGCGCACCTTCTCGCTGTAGAAGGCCCAGTCCCACGGTTCCAGCTGGAAAGTCGGCTTGCGTGCGGCCTTCTGTTCCTTGTCGATCATCGCCTGCAGGTCGGCGGCTTCGCGCTTGGCGTTGGCCACGGCGGCCGGGGCCAGCTTGCCCAGCATCGCATTGACCGCTTCGGGGGTCTTGGCGGTCTGGTTGGTCAGGTTGTAGGCGGCGAAGTTCGGGAAGCCCATCAGCTTGGCCTTGTCGGCACGCAGCTGCATGATGCGCGACACCAGCGCGGTGTTGTCGAACTCACCGCCACGGCTGCCACGGGTGGTGGAGGCTTCGTAGATCTTCTGGCGCAGGGCGCGGTTGGCCAGGTTGGTCAGCGGCGGCTGGCCGGTGGTGTTGAGCAGGGTGATCACGTACTTGCCGTCCAGGCCACGGGCCTTGGCGGCTTCGGCGGCGGCAGCGATCTGCTCCTTGGACAGGCCGTCCAGCTCCTTGACGTCGTCGACGGTGATCGCCGAGGCGTTCACTTCCGACTGCACGTTCTGGCTGAACTTGGTGCCCAGGTTGGCCAGCTCGGCGTTCATTTCCTTCAGCTTGGCCTTGTCGGCCTCGGACAGCTTGGCGCCAGCGCGCACGTAGTTGTCGTAGTACTTCTCGACCAGGCGCACGCCTTCTGCGTCCAGGCCCAGGGTGGTGCGGCTGTCATATAGTGCCTGGATGCGCGCGAACAGCTTGCCGTTCAGTGCGATCGCATCGCTGTGCGCGGCGAACTTCGCCGAGTAGTCGGCCTGCAGCTTCTTGCGGGTGTCGTTGGTATCGGCGCCGACCAGGCTGAAGAACACGGTGGTCGCACGGTCCAGGGTGTCACCGCTCTTTTCCAGGGCGATGATGGTGTTGTCGAAGGTCGGCTTGGCCTTGGCGTTGGCGATGGCCTCCACTTCCTTCAGCTGCTGCGCCATACCGGCGTCGAAGGCCGGGGCGAAGTCGCTGTCCTTGATCTTGTCGAACTGCGGGAAGTGCAGCGGCAGCGGGCTGTCGGCGAAGAACGGGTTGGCCTGCTGCGCGGCGCTGCTGGCAGCCGGGGTGGCGGCACCGGCCGAGTAGGCGGGCAGGGCAAGGCCGAGGGTCATGGCCACGGCAAGGGCAAGGCGAGTGGTCAAGGTAGTAGCTCCGGTAAGGCAAACAAGGGCCCGAGGGTAACCCGGTCCGGCGCGGCTGCACTTGTGTCAAAAGGCATGTTGCCGAAGCCGGGCCCGGGTACCATGCAACAACCCTCCAAGGCCTGTCGCCATGACCACTGCCTACGATTTCAGCTTCCGTGACCTCGACGGCCAGCCGCAGTCGCTGGCCCGGTACCAGGGCCACCCGTTGCTGCTGGTCAATGTCGCCAGTCGCTGTGGCTTCACCCCGCAGTACACCGGGCTGGAACAGCTGTGGCAGGACTACCGCGAACGCGGGCTGATGGTGATCGGCTTCCCGTGCAACCAGTTTGGCGCGCAGGAGCCGGGTGACGCTGCGCAGATCCGCCAGTTCTGTTCGTTGGACTACCCGGTCAGCTTTCCGCTGTCGGAGAAGATCGAGGTCAACGGCGAGGGTGCGGATCCGCTGTGGGCATGGCTGTCACGCGAGAAGCGTGGCCTGCTCGGCAGTGCCCGCATCAAGTGGAATTTCAGCAAGTTCCTGGTCGATCGCCAGGGACGGGTGGTGTCGCGTCATGCGCCCACCACCAAGCCGGAGCAGCTGCGCGAAGAGATTGAAGCGCTGCTGTGACATGCCGCCGTTCGTGCCGGGTGCCTGTGCTCAGCGCCCCAGCGCCGCCGCTCCTGCTTGGCGGTTGCGCACATCTTCGGGCAGGGCTTCGATCACCTGTTCCAGGATCTTCGGCAGGCTGGCCTCGCTGTAGCCACGGTGCGCGTGAGCGATGGTGCCATCGCGGCCGACGACAAACATGTGGGGTACGGCAACGATGCCGAACTGCTCGGCAAGCGCGCCGCCGGGATCATGCAGGTATTCCAGCTTCGGCCAGTCACGCTGGCGGATCAGGCGGCTGACTTCCAGTCGCGGTTCGCCCCAGTTGACCGCATAGACCTTCAATGCGTCCTCGCCGACCACCTGCTGCAGATGGGCCAGGATCGGCAGTTCCTTGCGGCAGGGCCCGCACCAGGAGGCCCAGAAGGTCACGATCACCACCTTGCCGCGCTGCTCGGCCAGATTGACCGGATTGCCCTTGCGGTCGTTGCCCAGCGCCTGCGGCGGCACCTCGCCGCGGGCGGGCGGCGCGGCCCATGCCGGAACGGCCGCCAGCAGCAGGCTGGCAATTGCCAAGGCCCGCATCCAGTGCGGGATCCATGTGTTCATCATCCGTGAATTCCCCAGCAGGGCCATCGGCCCCTGTGAGGAGGACGATGCCGGTAATACGCAAGGTACGCAACAGGCCGCGTAGAAAGGGCGGGGCGGGTGCCCCACGCCTTACTTCTCGACGAACGCGCGCTCGAACACGTAGTGGCCCGGCTGGCCGATGCGCGGCGAGACCTGGAAGCCACGGGCATCGAGCACGCTGCGCAGGTCGGCCAGCATCTGCGGGCTGCCGCAGATCATCGCGCGGTCGTTCTCCGGGTTCAGCTCGGGCAGGCCGAGCGTGCGCTGCATCTCGCCGTTTTCCATCAGCTGGGTCAGGCGGCCCTGGTTGGCGAACGGCTCGCGGGTGACGGCCGGGTAGTACAGCAGCTTGTCGCCCACCATCTCGCCGAGGAACTCGTGCTCACGCAGTTCCTTCTCGAAATAGTCACGGTAGGCCAGGTCCTTCTCGTAGCGCACGCCGTGGCACAGGATCACCTTCTCGAAGCGCTCGTAGGTTTCCGGATCCTTGATCACCGACAGCCACGGTGCCATGCCGGTGCCGGTGCCCAGCAGATACAGGTTCTTGCCCGGGTGCAGGTCGCTGATCAGCAGGGTGCCGGTGGGCTTCTTGCCGACCAGCACCTTGTCGCCCGGCTTGATGTGCTGCAGGCGCGAAGTCAGCGGGCCGTCCTGCACCTTGATGCTGAAGAACTCCAGATGCTCTTCCCAGTTGGCGCTGGCGATGGAATACGCACGCAGCAGCGGCCGCGCCTCGGTTTCCAGGCCGATCATCACGAACTGGCCGTTCTCGAAGCGGAAACCGCTGTCGCGGGTGAGGGTGAAGCTGAAGTAGGCATCGGTCCAGTGACGGACCTCAAGCACCGTTTCGGCGCCAAAAGCGGAGGACATGGGCGTATCTATCGAAAGTCGTCGGGGGTGATTCTATCTCAAATGAGACAAGTTCTCATTGGGCGGAACGAGAGGCGTTCTCAGCGGTAACCGGCCGCCTGCAGCTCGAACAGCTCGGCATAACGGCCGCCCTGCGCCATCAGCTGCGCGTGGGTGCCACTGGCCTCGATCCGTCCATCGGCCAGCACCAGGATGCGATCAGCCATGCGTACCGAGGAAAAACGATGGGAAATCAGCACTGCGGTGCGATTATCCGCCAGTTCCCTGAACCGCTGGAACACCTCGAACTCACTGCGCGCATCCAGCGCCGCAGTTGGCTCATCCAGGATCATCACCTGCGCATTGCGCATCCATGCGCGGGCGATGGCGATCTTCTGCCATTGGCCGCCGGACAGGTCCACGCCCTGCTTGAAGCGGCGGCCGATCAACTGGTCGTAGCCGCCGGGCAGGTCGTCGATCACTTCCTCGGCCATGCCGCGCCGTGCGGCGTCGGCGATTCGTGCCTGGTCGTCCATTGCCTCGACCTGACCGACGCCGATGTTCTCGCCGGCGCTGAGGTTGTAGCGCACGAAGTCCTGGAAGATCACCCCCAGGTTGGCGCGCAGGTCGTCCAGGTCGTAATCGCGCAGGTCGCGGCCATCGAGCAGGATGCGGCCTTCGTCCGGTTCGTAGAGTCGCGCCAGCAGCTTCACCAGCGTGGTCTTGCCCGCTCCGTTCTCGCCGACCAGAGCCAGCACTTCGCCGGCCTGCAGCTGGAAGTCGAGATGGCGGACTGCCCATTGCTCGGCGTCGGGGTAGCGGAAACCGACGTTCTCGAACACGAAGCCCTGGCGGATCGGCTGTGGCACCCGGACCGCGCCCTCGCGCGAATGGATTTCCGGCTGGATCTGGAAGAACGAGAACAGGTCGTCCAGGTACAGCGCCTGGCTGGCCACCTGCGAGAAGCCGATCAGCAGGCCCTCCAACAGCTGGCGCAGGCGCAGGAAGCTGCCGGCGAGAAAGGTCAGGTCGCCGATCGAGAAGTCGCCGCGCACCGTGCGCCACGCGATGTAGGCGTAGGCGGTGTAGTACCCCAGCGTGCCCAGCGCGGCCAGCAGCGTGCCCCAGAACGCGCGGCGCCGGGCCAGCGCTCGGTTGGCCTGGAACAGCGCCACCGACAGCCTGCGATAGCGTTCCACCAGGAAGCGATGCAGGTTGTAGATCTTCACTTCCTTGGCCGTTTCCACGCTGGCACCGAGCTGGCGCAGGTAGTCGAGCTGGCGGCGTTCGGGGGTCCACTGGAAGTTGAGGCTGTAGCCAGCCGCGTTGAAGTGCGATTCGCCGATGAAGGCCGGCACCAGCGCCAGCACCAGCAGCAGGATCAGCCACGGCGCGTACACCAGCAGGCCGATGGCCAGACTGGCCACGGTGATCGCATCCTGGACCTGGCCGAACAGCTGGCTCATCAGGTTCATCCGGCCCATGGTCTGGCGCCGCGCACGGTCCAGCTTGTCCTGCAGGTCCGGGTCCTCGAAGTCCTCCAGATCCAGCGTTGCCGCGTGTTCCATCAGCCGGATGCTGGTGACGTTGGCGAACAGTTCCGAGAGCAGGGCATCGGCGTAGCTGACCAGCCGGCCGAGCAGGTCCGAGGCGATGGCCAGGCCGAGCTCCAGCGCCAGCAGGCCCAGCAGCGGATTGAGCACGCCGCTCGACAGCGCCTCGCCCAGCGGCGGGAAGCCGGCATCGTGCTGGCTCAGGTGCAGGGCACTATCGATGATCAGCTTGCCGACGTACAGCATCGCCACTGGCAGCAGCGCACGGATCAGGCGCAGCCCAAGACTGGCGAAGGTGAGCACGGGGCTGGTCTTCCAGACCATGCGCAGGAACGGCGGCAGGTTGCGCATCGCCTTGAAGCGCTGGCGCAGGCTGGGTTTCTTCGCGGCGGCAGCGCCAGCGGTGAGGGTAGCAGGCATGCCCGTATTGTGCGCGCCTGATACGTGCAGGTGGGGTCAGTGCAGCCGTGTGGCCGGCACCGGGGTCAGATCCCTTTGCACGGCAAAGGGATCTGACCCCAGCGACCTACATCGGGTCAGAGCCCTTCGCGAAGCGAAGGGATCCGGCCCGGCCCATCCACGCATGGCGTGGATCTACCGCAGATCGTGGCGATCGGGTGGGGCGCCTTTACGGCAGCGGCGGCAGCAGCCCCGCGCCCAGCCGGTTCCAGGCATTGATCACCGCAATACCCATGCTCAGGTCACTGATGCCCTTCTCATCGAAGTGCGGTGCCAGTGCATCGAACGCGGCCTGCGACGGCGCACCGTCGGTCAGCCGGGTCAGTGCCTCGGCCCAGCCCAGCGCCGCACGCTCGCGGGCATCGAAGAAGCGGCTTTCGTGCCAGGCGGGCAGGGTGTCCAGCTTGCGCGGCTCGATGCCGCCTTTGCGCAGCGTGGTGGCGTGCATGTCCATGCAGTACCCGCAGCCATTGAGCTGGGAAACACGCAGGAACAGCAGCTCCATCAACGTAGGGTCGATCGAGCTCTCGTGCACCGCCTTGCTGGTGGCCAGCAGGCCCTTGAAGGCCTCGGCAGCCAGGCGGGTATAGGGAACGCGGGGAGAGGCATGGTTGGACATCTTCGGCTCCACGGCGGCCACGATGGCCGCCTTTCATCACAAGGACGCCGCAGTGTCGCCGTGCGTGACAACGTCCGGCAACTTTTCCGGATTCAGCACGCTGTACACGTTGGCGATGCGGCCATCGACCACTTCGATGGTGGTGATTGAGTGCAGGCGATTGCCTTGGAAGCGCAGGATCGCCGGCTCGCCGTTGACATAGCCCAGCTGCGCCGGATGTGCCGCGCCGCGGCGGGCGATGGCCCAGAACAGGCGGCCGATACGCTCGGCGCCCAGCAGTGGGCGGATGGCCGCGGTAACCACGCCGCCACCGTCGGAGACCAGCAGCGCGTTGGCGTGCAGCAGCGCCTGGATCGCCTCGCTGTCGCCGCGCTGCGAGGCGTCCATGAAGCGGGTGAGCAACTGCCGGTGCTGGCTGGCATCGGCGTTGAAGCGCGGTCGTCCGGCCTGCAGGCGCTGCCGGGCGCGGTGCACCAGCTGCCGGCAGTTAGCCTCGCTGTGGCCGATCAGGTCGGCGATTTCGCGGTAGTCGTGGTCGAACGCCTCCTTCAGCAGGAAGGCGGCTCGCTCTTCGGGGCCGAGCTGTTCGAGCAGTGTAAGGAAGGCCACCGAGACATCGTCGGCCAGCGCATGCAGCTGCGCCGGGCCAGGCGCCGGATCGGGTTCCAGGGTGACCGCCAGCGGCTCGGCCAGCCACGGGCCGACGTAGTGCACGCGCTCGCGCTTGGCCGCGCGCAGCCGGTCCAGGCCCAACCGGGTGGTGGTGGTGACCAGCCACGCCTCGGGGTCGCGGACGGCCGCCGGGTCGGCGCCGGACCAGCGCAGCCAGGCATCCTGGACCACGTCTTCGGCGTCGGCGCGGCTGCCGAGCAATCGGTAGGCCAGGGCCATCAGGCGCGGGCGGTGGGTCTGGAAGGCAGTTTCGGCGTTCATGTGGGCAAGGACGCCGCAGCAGGCAGGGACGTGACACGAATGTACAACGGCACCCCCGGTGGCAGAGGGGGTAAAATGGGCGGATTACCCCGCCAGCCTTCAGCAAGCGAGCAATCCGTGACATCGATCAAGCAGGAAGACCTCATCCAGTCCGTCGCCGACGCGCTGCAGTACATCTCGTACTACCACCCGGTCGACTACATCAAGAACCTTGCCGCCGCCTACGAGCGCGAGGAGTCGCCGGCCGCGAAGGAGGCGATCGCACAGATCCTGATCAATTCGCGGATGTGCGCCGAAGGCCACCGTCCGATCTGCCAGGACACCGGCATCGTCACCGTGTTCCTGGAAATCGGCATGGACGTGCGTTGGGATGACGCCACCATGGGTGTTGAGGACATGGCCAACGAGGGCATCCGTCGGGCCTACCTGTACCCGGACAACAAGCTGCGCGCCTCGGTGCTGGCCGATCCGGCCGGCAAACGCATCAATACCAAGGACAACACCCCCGGCGTGGTCAACGTCAAGGTGGTGCCGGGCAACACCGTCGACGTCATCGTCGCCGCCAAGGGTGGTGGTTCGGAAGCGAAGACCAAGTTCGCGATGCTCAACCCGTCCGACTCCATCGTCGACTGGGTGCTGAAGACCGTGCCGACCATGGGCGCCGGCTGGTGCCCGCCGGGCATGCTCGGCATCGGCATCGGTGGCACTGCCGAAAAGGCGATGCTGCTGGCCAAGGAAGCGCTGATGGAGCCGATCGACATCACCGAACTGCAGGCCCGTGGTGCGTCCAACCGCATCGAAGAGCTGCGCCTGGAGCTGTACGAGAAGGTCAACGCGCTGGGCATCGGTGCGCAGGGTCTGGGTGGCCTGACCACCGTGTTGGACATCAAGATCAACGACTACCCGACCCACGCGGCCAACCTGCCGGTGGCGATGATTCCGAACTGCGCGGCCACCCGCCATGCGCACTTCACTCTGGATGGCAGCGGCCCGGTGATGCTGGACCCGCCGTCGCTGGAAGACTGGCCGAAGCTGACCTACGACGCGTCCAAGGGCACCCGCGTGGACCTGGACACGATCACGCCGGAAGACGTGGCCAACTGGAAGCCGGGCCAGACCCTGCTGCTCAACGGCAAGCTGCTGACCGGCCGTGATGCCGCGCACAAGCGCATGGTCGACATGCTCAACAAGGGCGAGGAACTGCCGGTCGACCTCAAGGGCCGCTTCATCTACTACGTTGGCCCGGTCGATCCGGTGCGCGACGAAGTGGTGGGCCCGGCCGGTCCGACCACCGCCACCCGCATGGACAAGTTCACCGAGCAGGTGCTGAGCGAAACCGGCCTGCTGGGCATGGTCGGCAAGGCCGAGCGCGGCCCGGCGGCGATCGAGGCGATCAAGAAGCACAAGTCGGCCTACCTGATGGCCGTCGGTGGTTCGGCCTACCTGGTGTCCAAGGCGATCAAGGCGGCCAAGGTCGTCGGCTTCGCCGATCTGGGCATGGAAGCGATCTACGAGTTCACCGTGGAAGACATGCCGGTGACGGTGGCGGTCGACTCCACCGGTGAATCGGTGCACAAGACCGGCCCGCGCGAATGGCAGGCCCGCATCGGCAAGATTCCGGTGGTGGTGGAGTAATTCCTCCCGTTCCAGTTCAGACAACGGCGCTCTTGTGGCGCCGTTGTTGTATGCGGCCTGCCCGCGGGCGACGTGCTCTGCTAACGTGCTGGCTGACGCATTGGAAGGGAGTCCATCGTGCTGAAGTGGTCGCGTGTTTTCGTGTTGCTGGTCGCTGCGCTGGCGTGCAGCGCCTGCGGGCCGCGTTACTTCGTTGAACCGCCAACCCACGAAGCGGGGAAGATCTGCGCGTCGGTCTGCGAGAGCCAGAAGGCGACGTGCGACTTCCACAACCGCGCCCGCGGCGAGTCGGAGCAGCGGAGCTGCGAACGCGAGAAGAGCCGGATCATCAGCCGTTGCAGTGGTATCGCCGATGACAAGCAGCGGCACAACTGCGAAGGAGGCAACGGTGCCGGCAACTACTGTGGTCCCCCGGCGCTTCCTTCATGCAGTGCTCCTTACGCCCAGTGCCTCCTCTCCTGCGGCGGCACCGTGAATGAAGTCCGCACCGATACCGGTATTCCCGTGTACTGATTGGGGCGCGCCGGTGCATGCAGGAGCAACCGTGGTCTGCTAGGGTCGACACATCCCCTGCACTAGGATGTGCGCATGCGCCTGCATCGATCCCTCGCGGCTGTGTTCCTCCTGGTCCTGGCCGGCTGCAGCACAACGTCGTCCTACGAAGGTGCGGATTTCTCCGCCTCCTCGCAGTGCCGCATGCAGTGCCAGGCCAGCTACCGCAGCTGCATGGCGAAGGGCAGCATCGGCAGCAACGACTTCAGCTGTGAACAACAGATGGTGCCGGCGCCGGACAAGCGCTGCAAGGACGTCGCCAATCCCGAACTGCGGCGCTCCTGTGAACTGAAGACGCACGACTGCGCGATACGCACACCGATCATGTCCTGTAGCGAAAGCCGCGATACCTGCATGAGCCGTTGCGGCTGAGCAGCGACAGCCCGTGTGGGCGCATAATCGGCCGATCCATCCACACAGGATCCGCGCATGAGCACCACGCTGTATGGTTCAACCAGTACCGCCGCGCTGGTGGTGCACTGGCTGCTGATCGAGCTGGGCATCGAACACGAACTGGTACTGCTGGATTTTGACGCGCGCGAGCAGAAGTCGGCGGAGTACCTGGCACTGAATCCGGCCGGTGTGGTGCCGACGCTGATGATCGATGGCTTGGTACTGACCGAAGCGGCGGCCATTGCGTTGTACCTGGCCGATCGCCATCCGGAAGCCAACCTGCTGCCCCCGGTAGGTACACCGCAACGTGCCGATGCCTACCGCTGGATGTTCTGGTGTGCCAATACGCTGCAGCCGGCCTATCGTGCCTGGTTCTACCCGCATGAGGTGGCGGGCGAGGCGAATATCGAGGCGAGCCGCGAGATGGCACGTCAGCGGCTGGAAGCGGCCTGGCAGCATGCCGCCACGCACCTGCAGGCGCACGGCCCCTACCTGCTGGGCGCCACGCCCTGCGTGGTTGACTACATGCTGGTGATGCTGATGCGCTGGTCGCGCAACATGCCGAAGCCCAGCGACACCTGGTCGGTGCTCAAGGCGCATGCCATCACAATGAAGGCACGCCCGGCGTTCGCCGAGGTGTACCGCCGCGAAGGCATCACCGACTGGCGGTAACCAGAAAAGGGGACGGAGGGGATTAAGTCGTTTGTGCACAAACGACTTGAT
>NZ_SRHZ01000054.1 GCF_004684085.1 Stenotrophomonas maltophilia | reverse complement strand
GGATCAAGTCGTTTGTGCACAAACGACTTAATCCCCTCCGTCCCCTTTTCCGTTACAGGATCTCCAGCACCGTTTCCGGTGGACGGCACAGCCGTGTGCCCTTGGCCGTGCGCACCACGGGGCGGTTGATCAGTCGCGGGTGTTCGGCCATCGCGGCCAGCAGCGTGCTGTCGTCCGCATCTTCCAGGCCCAGTTCGGCGAACTGCGCTTCCTTGCTGCGCACCAGCTCCCGCGCGCTCAGGCCCGATTCGAGCAGCACCTGGCGCAGCGTGGCCACATCGGGTGGGGCGCCCAGATACTCGATCACCTCCGGCTCGAAGCCTGCATCACGGATCAGCTTCAGTGCGCCGCGTGAATTGCTGCAGGCCGGGTTGTGCCAGATCGTCACCTGCATCAGAACCACTCCAGCAGGGACACGCCCACGCCCACGTAGGTAGCCTTGTGGTTGTAGTCGATCAGGCTTTCGCCGTAGCCGTCGAAGATCTGCACATGGCCGCGCAGCAGGTTGCTGATGGGGAAGCCGTAATCCAGCTGCAGGGCACCGTGCGAGCGGCTGCCGGTGCGCAACGAATGGCGCGCCATCAGCGAGACCTCGTGGCCGTTGCGGTTCCAGGTCAGGGTCGCATCACCGCGGCCCATGTAGTCCTCGATGTCCGGATTGTTGTCGTCGCTGCGGGTCTCCGGAATGCGGTACCACGGGCGCAGTACCAGTGCCCAGTTCTCGCGATCCAGACCGATGTTGAGCATCACCCGGTTCCAGCTGCGCGACAGCGGATCAGCGCGGCCATTGGACTGGTGGTTCAGGGCGATGCCGGTCATGCGCCCGCGCCAGCCACCGATCGAGTAGCCGTTGCGGAACACCATCATTACTTCCGGTTCGTAGTTGGTTTCGCGGAACGGGCGCGAATCCTCGCCGTTGTAGGCCTGCCAGCGCGAGCTCTGGGTGTAGCCGGCCCAGATATCGCCGTTGTCGCCGAACAGGTTCTCGGCAATCTTGGTCTTGAAGCTGATCTGGAACTTCAGCTCGGCGCTGTCCAGCACCTGCGGGGTGGTGACTGTGTTGGCCGGGTTCGGCGAATGCGGCGTGGTGTTGCGGTCGCTGGTCCAGAAGGCGGGCAGCAGGTACACCGGCTTGTAGGCGCGCAACTGGAACGGGCCCAGCTTGGAGTCTTCGGCCAGTTCCCAGCGGCTGTCCAGCAGCGATCCGCGTCCAGCGTTGGCCAGCGCGCTGTCCGGTGCTGCCGGACGGAACAGGTCGCTGACCCGCTCGCGCAGTTTTTCCTCGCCCTGGCTTACGCGCGCGGTCTGGCGCTCTTCGCGGCGTGCCAGTGCGGCGGCTTCGGCAGCGGCGTCGGCAGCGGCCGTGGCCTGCGGGGTGTGCGCGAACAGACGGTCATAACAGGCCAGGCGCGCGGCGTCGGTGTTGATGGCCGCACAGGCGGCCGGCGAGGTGTCGGCGCCGGGCGCGAACTCCTGCGCAGCCAGCGGGGCACTGGCCAGGGCCAGCGCCAGCGGTGCGAGACGGGGAAACAGCGTGGGGAGGGTCATTGCAGCAGGCCCTTCGGTGAAGACGGGAATCGCACAGTGTGGCGGCTGTACCGCATCGCGGCCAGCCCCCACGGTTTATGCACGGCCACTGCGTGCGCGGGGCGTGAAGGCGGCGGCGGTCACAGGAACCAGGCGAAGGCGAACAGGCCCAGCATCGCGATCACCACGGCCAGTTTCAGCACCAGGCCCAGCAGGATGCCGAGCCAGGTGGCCAGACCGACCTTGGTTGAGCGGCCCAGTTCACGGGTATGCCAGTACTCGCCCAGCAGCGCGCCGATCAATGGCCCTGCGAACAGGCCGATCGGCATGAAGAACATGCCAACGATGCTGCCGACGAAGGTGCCCCACAACGCTTTGCGACTGGCGCCGACCCGCTGCGCGCCGACTACGGTGGCCAGCACGTCGGCCAGCAGAGACAGCAGGGTCAGTACGCCCAGAGCCACGAGCGTGGGCCAGCCGACGTGTGCGAAGCCGTCGGCCCAGGCCGCCAGCAGCAGGCCGATGAACACCAGCGGGATGCCAGGCAGGGCCGGCAGGATGATCCCGGCGATGCCGATCAGGACAAAAATGACCGCTAGCAGATATAAGATGAATGAGAGTCCCATGCTGTCCCGTATGGTCGCCGTTTTGGGGTTGACAGTGAAAGATTTTGCCAGTTGATTTTTCGTTTTGGGCGGGTTAAGTTGCAGTCGCTGAGCTTGGCAAGGTCACCGTGGATCGTGGCCTGATGAAGCAAGATCTTCCCGATCCGCTGCATCGATGCACCTCGCTTCCCCCTTGCTTGTCAGCCGCCCAACAGGCGTTTCCAACAACAAGAGAGAGTCAAAGGGAGTTAGTGAGATGGCTGAGCGCGAGAACGGTACCGTTAAGTGGTTCAATGATGCGAAGGGCTTCGGCTTCATCAGCCGGCAGAATGGCGAGGACGTGTTCGTGCACTTCCGTGCCATCGAGACCCAGGGCTTCAAGAGCCTCAAGGAAGGCCAGGCTGTGAGCTTTGAAGTCGTGCAGGGCCAGAAGGGCCTGCAGGCTGACAAGGTACAGCCGGTGTAATACAGGCCGCCAGTCGGCATGAAAAAGGCCCGCGCAAGCGGGCCTTTTTCGTTGGCCGGATTTTTCCTGGCCAGGAGGGCCCGCCGCAGATCAGCGCAGGATGACCTTGCCGTTGACCACGCGCACATAGGTGTTCTCGCGGATGCCGCCGAGGTCACGCTGGTTGACTACGATGGTGCGGCCATCGTCCATGCGCACGCTGATGTCATAGGTGTCGCTGGTCACGTTCTTCTGGATCTGGTTGCCGGCCAGAGCGCCACCGACCGCGCCTGCGGCGGCGGCAATGTTCTTGTTGCCGCGGCTGCCGCCGGTATGGTCGGAGATCTCGTGGCCGGCCACGGCGCCGACAATGCCGCCGAGGATCGCGCCGGTGGCGCTGGGCGCGGTGCGGCCGGACTGCACGGTGTTGATGCGGGTGACAATGCCGCAGTCGGCGCAACGGCCCTGGTTGTAACCCCCATTGTTGCCGTAGCCGCCGTTGTTGTAGCCGTTGTTGTAACCGCCGCCGCCATAACCGGGCGACGTGGCACAGCCGGCCAGGGCGAGGGTTGCGATGGCACTGGCAGCGATGAGCTGGATCTTCATGGGGCGTCTCCTGGCCGTGAAGGCGGGTGCGTTGGGTGGTACTGCGTCATGCAGCAGGGTGGACGAATCCTCTCCTTTCGAACGTGAACAACGCGCCAACCATGCGTGCCCTGACCGGCTGCAGGATGAATACGCGTCAGCGGAAGTCCTGGTGGCAGGCGCGACAGTCCGACTGCAGTGTTTCCGCCACCTTGGCCAAGGCGGCGCAGTCGCTGGGCGGTGCGGCCAGCGCGGCGTTGAGGTTGCCGCGCAGCTGGCTGGCGTGCTGCTGGAACTGCGCACTGTCCTTCAGCCCGGGGAAGGCGAGGTCCAGGTCATTGGACAGCAGGCGCAGCGCCTGCAGCCGCGGCACGCTGTCGGCCAGGCTGCAACGGTTCTGCTGCTGGGCCTCCTGCAGCAGCTGCGACTGCCGTTGCATCACCTGCATCAGGCTGTCCGGGAACGGGTCGCGGCGCGCCTGCAGCGTGCGCCCCACCATCACCGTAGCAATCAGCCCGATCAACAGTCCCAGGCACAGCACGAACAGATAACGGTAGGCAGCGGACGGGCGGCGGGGCGGGCTGGCGTTCATGGCGGGCTCTCCGGGCGTGCAACGGTGGGTTCGATGCCAGCGCGCTGTAGGCGCCGGCGCCTGCACGTTAAAATAGCCGGATGAACGAACAGGTCAAACAACGCTTTGCCGGTATCGAACGGCTGTATGGCGTGGGCGCGCTCGAGCGCCTGCAGAGTCGCCGCGTGGCGGTGGTGGGCATGGGGGGCGTTGGCTCGTGGGCGGTGGAGGCGTTGGCGCGTTCAGCGGTCGGCCACCTGACCCTGATCGATGCCGATGACATCTGCGTGTCCAACACCAATCGGCAGTTGCCGGCGATGGAAGGCAACTACGGCCGCAACAAGGCCGAGGCGATGGCTGAGCGCTGCCGCGCGATCAACCCGGATATCGAGGTCGACGCGGTGCAGGCGTTCCTGACCGTGTCCAACATGACCGAACGGCTGGACCGTGGGTTCGATCTGGTGATCGATGCCTGCGACAGCTTCCGGGTCAAGGTCGAGACGATCGCCTGGTGCCGTCGCCGCAAGCTGCCGCTGCTGACCGTGGGCGCTGCTGGTGGCCGTACCGATCCGACCCTGGTGCGGATCCGCGATGTCTCGCGCACCGAGCACGATGCGATGCTGGCACTGATCCGCAAGAAGCTGCGCAGTGAGTTCAACTTCCCGAAGAATGCCAAGCGCTACTTCGGCGTGCCGGCGGTGTATTCGCTGGAGAACGTGAAGTATCCGCAGGCCGATGGCAGCGTCTGCGGCATCCGCCCGAACCTCGGTGCCGATGCTGCATTGAAGCTGGATTGCGGTGCTGGTCTGGGCGCCGCCACCCACATCACCGGTGCGTTCGCGTTCGCGGCGGTGGGCAAGGCGCTGGAAATGCTGTTGGAGCCGAAGAAGGTGAAGGTCGAAGCGGTAGAGGTCAGCGAGGTGTGATGGATCATGCCGGCCAGCGGCCGGCACCTACCGTTACATTGCCGGCAGGTTGAACAACCGCCGTGCATTGTCCGTCGTGGCCTGGGTCACGGCCTCCAGCTCCATTCCGCGCAGCGCGGCCACGTGGCGGGCGATGACCGCCAGCCGTGCCGGTTCGTTGCGCTGGCCGCGGATGCCGGCGTCGGGCTGGTCGGGGGCGTCGGTCTCCAGCAGCAGCTGTTCCAGCGGCATCTCGCGCACCAATCGCTGCAGGCGCTGGGCGCGTTCATAGGTCAGCGGCCCGCCCAGGCCCAGCAGGAAGCCCTCCTTGTGCAACTGTGCAGCCTGTTCGGGGCTGCCAGAGAAGCTGTGCACCACGCCGCGCAGGCCGCCGATGCGACGGATCGCAGCAATCACTGCATCCACTGCCCGCCGCGCGTGCACGATCACCGGCAGCTCGAACTCGCGGGCCAGTTCCAGCTGGCCGATGAAGTAGACCTGCTGGGCCTGCGCATCCAGACCTTCGACGAAGAAGTCCAGGCCGCATTCGCCGATCGCGCAGGGACGTTCGCGCTCGATCCATTGGCGCAGTTCGGGCAGGTGCCCGGGCCGGTGCTCGGCCAGGAACATCGGGTGCAGGCCGTACGCCGGGTACAGCCCAGGCGCCTGCCTGCACACCTCGCGCAGCTTCGGCCAGCTGGCGGCGGTCACCGCCGGCACCACCTGCATGCGCACGCCCGCAGCCTGCGCCCGCTCGATCACGGCGCAGCGGTCGCTATCGAACTCGCTGGCGTCGAGGTGGCAGTGGCTGTCGACCAGTGCGCTCAACGCTGTTCCAGCGGCGGTGGAGCCGCGACCGTGTTGCGGCGCTTCCAGTTGGCCAGCAGCAGGGTGCCGAAGCCCAGCACCAGCTCATCGATGAACGGAATCGGGTCCGGAACGAACAGGGTCAAGACGAACAACCCGGCGGTGAGCTTGAACAGGGTGGGGTAGCGCAGCCGGCGCGCCCATTGCAGTACCGGCAGCAGCATCGGGTTGGCCATGGCGGGGGTCCTCCTGGGGAATATGCAAACGCTACCACGGGCCCAGCATTTCCCGATGCTGAATGGGTTACGGGAATGAGCAGGAAATGTGGAGATTCCGTTCAGGCAGCGCATGCTGCAATCTGCCCCGAGAACGTTGCGGACGGTCCGCAAGGAGCAGGTCATGAAAAGCACAACTACAACTGTCCTGGTCGCAGCGGGCGCGCTGCTGGTCGGTGGCATCGCCACCGCCGCCTTCATGAAGAGTGGCGGTACGTCCGATTCCATCAGCGCCGGAACCCCCAACGGTGAATCGCGCCTTGTCGACGGCAACGCCGCTGACGATGGCGCGCGTGGTGACACGCTCGATCCGTCCGCGCCGCGCGGACTGGAATATGCCGACGTACTGAAGGTGGACCCGATCACCGAGAAGCAGAAGGCCTACGCCACCGTGATCGGCACCGATGCGGTGCGCGAAACGTCCACCACCCAGACCCCGCATGAGGTCTGCCAGGACGTGACGGTGCAGGAACGCCTGCCGGAGCGTGATGGCAACGTCGGCGGCACCGTGGTCGGCGCCGTGGTCGGTGGCCTGCTCGGCAACCAGGTGGGTGGCGGCAACGGCAAGAAGGCCGCGACCGCTGCCGGCGCCGTGGCCGGTGGCTTCATCGGCAACCAGATCGACAAGCGCCACGTCGGTGGCCGCGTGGTCAACCGTACCGAGCGCCAGTGCCACACCGAGACCGCCAGCTCCGAGTCGAGCCGTGTTACCGGCTACAACGTGACCTACCGCAACGAGGATGGCACCACCGGCACAATGCGCATGGCCAGCAAGCCGGGCAACCGCATCGCCATGGGCACCAATGACGTGGTCAAGGGTTACAACGTGACCTACCGCTATGACGGTGCCGAGAAGACCGTGCGCCTGGACAACAAGCCGGCCAGCGATCGCCTGCCCGTGGTCGATGGCCAGCTGGTTACGCAGACTGCGGCCGCCGGCGCTACCGCCGCGACCCGCCAGTAATCCATCCGCACCACGCAGTACCCGACGGGCCGGCTCATGCCGGCCCGTTTCGTTGTGGGCGCCGATGTTCATCCGCGCCGGGCGTGGGTCTACCATCATGGGCCTTCCCCTCTCTGCGACATGGAATCGGCATGAGCATTTTCGACCTGCGCCTGGAAACCGAGCGCCTGATCCTGCGCCCGCCACAGCGTGATGACTACGAGCCGTACCTGGCTTTCTGCGCCGACGAAGACGTGATGCGCACGCTCGGCGGTGTACAGCCGCCATCGGTCGCATGGCGTGGCTTCTGCAGCCTGGCGGGAGCGTGGCAGCTGTTCGGTTTCTCGATGTTCAGCGTGATCGAGAAGTCCAGCGGCGAGTGGGTTGGCCGGATGGGACCGTGGCAGCCGCAGGACTGGCCGGGCACCGAAGTTGGCTGGAGCATCCGTCGCGCCAGCTGGGGCAAGGGCTATGCGCCGGAAGCGGCCACTGCCGCGATCGACTGGGCCTTCGATGCGTTGGGCTGGGACGAGGTGGTCCACACCATCGCCGAGGACAACGAGAATTCCCGCGTGGTCGCGCGCAAGCTGGGCAGTACGTTGCTGCGCATGGGTGAACTGCCGCCGCCGTACAACGGCAAGCCGATGCAGATCTGGGGGCAGTCGCGCGATCAGTGGCGGCAGCGCGCACGCTGAGCGCTGCCCGGTAGTGCCGGCCGCTGGCCGGCAAGCTCTCGGCAGGATTCGTGCGATTGCCGGCCAGCGGCCGGCACTACCGGGTCGCCATGCTGCACCCGCGCTTGGCATTCACCGGGGCGCTTGCCAGACTGCCCGCAGCCGGCCGCCGGCCGGATTCGATGGAGCAGGCAATGCTGGAAGAGCGCGTCCCGCTGACGGTGCATGGCATGTCGGTCTCGGGTAACTGCCACAAGGTCCGCCTGCTGCTGGAGCAGCTCGGCAGCCGTTACCGCTGGGTGGAAGTGGACAGTGCCCATGGCCAGACCCACACCGCTGAATTCCTCGCGCTGAATCCCAATGCCAAGGTGCCGCTGATCGTCCGCGACGATGGCCGCGTGCTGACCGAATCCAACGCGATCCTGTTCTGGCTGGCAGAAGGCACGCCATACCTGCCCAGCGACGGTTGGGAGCGCGCGCAGGCGTTGAGCTGGATGTTCTTCGAGCAGTACACGCACGAGCCGTGCGTGGCCGTGGCGCGCTTCATCCGCGGCTGGACCGCGCCCGATTCGCCGCGCCGCATCGAACTGCCACGCCTGCACGAGCGCGCCGCCACCGCGCTGGCGGTGATGGAGCAGCACCTGCGCCAGGCGCCGTGGTTCACCGGCAGCGAATACGGCATTGCCGATATCGCGCTGTTTGCCTATACCGATGTGGCGGGCGAGGGCGGCATCAGCCTGGAGCCCTTCCCGGAGGTGCGCGCCTGGCTGCAGCGCGTGCGTGAGCAGCCGCGCTTCCTGCCGATGCCGGCGGTGACCGCCGAAGTGCGCTCACGATTCGAGGCCGCGTGACTCTCACCAAGGTGACCCCCACAGGGTAGTGCCGGGCCATGCCCGGCGGAATGCAACAACGACACGGAGGGTGTTCGATGTTCGCTGTGGTTCCAGATCCGATTCCCGCACGCATGCGTGTGCTCAATCGCGCCGAAGTGTGCGACGTCAACTTCCTGGATGCAGTGCGCGGTTGGCGCGGCACTCCGCGCCCGCGCCCGACACCGGACGCACCGATCCTGCCGGGCAGCACGCTTGCCGCCGCTGCGTTTGATGAACTGTTCGATTCACAGCTGGCCAGCCGTCAGCTGGACCTGATGGCACGCGTGCTGCGCGTGCAGAACAAAGTCTTCTACACCATCGGTTCCTCCGGCCATGAAGGCAACGCGCTGCTGGCGCGGGCCTGCCGGCATACCGATCCCGCGTTCCTGCACTATCGCTCCGGTGCCTTCATGGCCGAGCGTTCGCGCCAGGTACCGGGTATCGACCCGCTGCGCGATGCCGCACTGTCCTTCGCCGCCAGCGCCGATGATCCGGCCAGCGGTGGCCGCCACAAGGTGTGGGGCAGCAAGCCGCTGTGGGTGCTGCCGCAGACCTCCACCATCGCTTCGCACCTGCCCAAAGCGCTGGGCACCGCGCTGGCCATCGAAAGCGGCAAGCGGCTGGGGCAGGCGCTGCCGATTCCCGCCGACAGCATCGTGCTGTGCTCGTTCGGCGATGCCTCGGCCAACCATGCCACCGCGCAGACCGCCTTCAATACCGCGATGTGGTCGGCCTACCAGAAGCTGCCGGCACCGATCCTGTTCGTCTGCGAGGACAACGGGCTGGGCATCTCGGTGAAGACGCCGGAAGGCTGGATTGCCGAGCGCTTCAGCCGTCAGCCCGGGCTGGACTATTTCTTCGCCGATGGCCTCGACCTGGCTGCGGGACATGCCCAGGTGCAGGCGGCGGTGGAGCACTGCCGACGGACCCGACGACCGACCTTCCTGCACCTGCGTACCACGCGCCTGATGGGCCACGCCGGCACCGACTTTGAAGTGGAATGGCGCGCGCTGCCGGAGCTGTGCGCGGCCGAGGCCCAGGACCCGCTGCTGCGCTCGGCGCAGATCGCGCTGGAATCGGGTTGGATGGATGCGGCTGCGATCGAGACGGCCTACGAGACGATGCGTGCGCGCTGCATGGCGGCCGCCGCCGACGCCGAACGCAGCCCGACACTGCAGTCGCTGCATGAGGTGATGGCACCGCTGGCGCCGTACACGCCAGCAGCGGTGCAGGCGGAGGCGCAACGAGAGGTGCCCGCCGATACGCGCGAAGCACTGTATGGCGGCGTCGACGCGCTACCGGAGCGGCAGGCTCCACGACACCTCGCGATCCAGATCAACCACGGCCTGCAGGAACTGCTGGCGAAGTATCCGCAGAGCCTGCTGTTCGGTGAGGACGTGGCCCAGAAAGGCGGCGTCTACACGATCACCAAGGACCTGCTGCGTCGTTTCGGCCCGCGCCGGGTGTTCAACACCCTGCTGGACGAAACCATGATCCTGGGCATGGCACAGGGCCTGGCCAACATGGGCATGCTGCCCATTCCGGAGATCCAGTACCTGGCCTACCTGCACAATGCCATCGACCAGGTGCGCGGCGAGGCCTGCTCGCTGCAGTTCTTCTCCAACGACCAGTATCGCAACCCGATGCTGGTGCGCGTGGCAGGGCTGGGCTACCAGAAGGGCTTCGGTGGCCACTTCCACAACGACAACTCGATCACCGCGCTGCGCGATATTCCCGGCTTGGTGGTGGGCTGCCCGTCGCGTGGCGATGACGCGGTGATGATGCTGCGCACGTTGGCTGCCCTGGCCCGGGTGGACGGCCGGGTGGCCGTGTTCCTGGAGCCGATCGCGCTGTACATGACGAAGGACCTGCACGCGCCGGGGGATGGCCAGTGGCTGTTCGACTACCCGGCCCAGGGCCAGGCGCTGGTGCCGGGCGAGGGCCGGGTCTATGCACCCGACGCCGGCGATCTGGTGGTCTATACCTACGGCAACGGCGTGCCGATGGCGCTGCGTGCGGCGCGGTCGATCGAGCAGCAGCTGGGCTGGCAGGTACGGGTGGTCGACCTGCGCTGGCTGGTGCCGCTGGATGCCGGCTTCATCGCTGCACAGGCCGCCAGCGCCCGACGCGTGCTGGTGCTGGACGAGGGTCGTCACAGCGGTGGGGTGGGCGAGGGCGTGGTCACGGCACTGGTCGAGGCCGGCTTCGGCCACCTGCCGCTGCGCCGGGTCTGCGGTGCCGATACCTATACGCCGTTGGCGGGGGCAGCAATGTTCGGGCTTCCAAGCGACAATGCAGTGATTGGCGCCGCCCTTGAACTGGCGCAGGAACCCTGATGCATGTGTGGATTGGCGGGAATGTTGTTGCCGGCGCCGGTGGCGTCGGCCGAGGTGCTGCAGGCGCAGGTCCTGGCCATGGGCGAGGCGCTGCACCACCGCGGGCCGGATGATGGCGGCAGCTGGGTTGAGGCCGGGGCCGGCATCGCGCTGGCGCACCGCCGGCTGAGCATCCTCGACCTGTCCCCGCTGGGCCACCAGCCGATGGCCTCGGCCGACGGTCGCTACGTGATGGCGTACAACGGCGAGGTCTACAACTTCGCCGCCCTGCGTGCCGAACTGGAGCCGCTGGGGCACACCTTCCGGGGCCACTCCGACACCGAGGTGCTGCTGGCAGCGATCCTGCAATGGGGCATGGAGGATACCCTGCAGCGCTGCAACGGCATGTTCGCCATCGCGCTGTGGGACAGACAGGAGCAGTGCCTGTGGCTGGCCCGTGACCGCGTCGGCAAGAAGCCGCTGTACTACGGCTGGGCCGGTGACACGCTGGTGTTCGGCTCCGAACTGAAAGCGCTGTGGCAGCACCCGGCCTTCGACAACGACATCGACCGTGACGCGCTCACCCTGTTGCTGCGCTTGGACTACATTCCTGCGCCGCATAGCATCCACCAGCGCTGCTACAAGCTGATGCCGGGCCGCGTGCTGCGCCTGGATGCGGCCACCGTGGCCGCAGGTGCGGCCGCGCATCGCCCGGAGCAGGCGCAGCGCCCCTATTGGGATGCGCGTGCACGGATGCAGGCGGCGCTGGCCGCACCGTTCCAGGGCCGTATCGAGGAGGCCGAAGAACAGTTGGATGCGCTGCTGCGCGACGCCGTGGCGCTGCGCATGGTGGCCGACGTGCCGGTGGGCGTGTTCCTGTCCGGTGGCACCGATTCGTCACTGGTGGCCGCGCTGATGCAGGCGCAGAGCGGGCAGCCGGTGCACAGCTTCAGCATCGGCTTCACCGGTTCGGGCCACGACGAGGCGCCATTGGCCAGGGAGCTGGCCGCGCACCTGGGCTGCGACCACACCGAACTCTACGTCAGCGGTGCCGACGCATTGGCGGTGGTGCCGCAGCTGCCGGCGATGTTCGACGAACCGTTCGCTGATGCCTCGCAGGTGCCGACCGCGCTGGTTGCGCGGTTGGCGCGGCAGGGCGTGACCGTGGCGTTGTCCGGCGATGGCGGCGACGAATTGTTCTTCGGCTACACCCGCTATGTGCGCGCGCTGCGCAACTGGCAGATGCTGGGGCGCGTGCCCGGGCCGCTGCGGCGCTGGATGGGCGCGCGTGCGCAGCAGCAGGGCGAGGCCTCGCGTACCGGTGGCCTGGCCGCGTTGCTGGCCGAATCGGGTGCACGTGGCATTGGTGATGTGTATCGCAACCGTATTTCGCGCTGGCGCGATCCGGCCGCTGCGGTACCGGGCGCGCAGGCTGCAGGCAGTTTCTACGATCTGGCCGACCCGCTGCATGGTGCAGGCACCCCGGCCGACGCGATGATGCTGGCCGATTACGTGACCTACCTGCCGGATGACCTGCTGTGCAAGGTCGATCGCACGTCGATGGCGGTCAGCCTGGAAGCGCGTGCGCCGCTGCTGGACTGGCGTGTTGCCGAGTTCGCCTGGTCGCTGCCGTTGGGCTTCAAGCGAAGCGAAACCACCAGCAAGGTGCTGCTCAAGCGGGTTCTGGGCCGTTATGTGCCGCAGTCGATGGTGCACCGGCCCAAGCGTGGCTTCGGTGCGCCGGTCAGTGACTGGCTGAAGGGCGACCTGCGGCCATGGGCAGAAGACCTGCTGCAGCCCGCACGGCTGGAGCGTGAGGGCGTGCTGTCGGCGGCCGCGGTACAGCCGCTGTGGCAGCAGTTCCTTGGGGGCCAGCGCAAGTGGCATACCCATCTGTGGAACGTGCTGATGTTCCAGGCCTGGCAGGCGCATTGGCGCCAGGTGCGGGCCGGGGTCGTCGGCGGCTGATCTTCACTGGCCTGCAAGGGCCCGGCGACTAGGCTGGGCCTCCCGCACCGTGAGGAGAATGTCCTGATGTCCGTCCCTACCATCGCCGTGTTCGTCGGCAGCCTGCGCAAGGATTCCTGCAACCGCAAGCTGGCCCATGCACTGGAGAAGATCGCAGGCGACCGCGCGCGCTTCCAGTATGTGCAGATCGGCGATCTGCCGTTGTACGACCAGGACTTCGACAGCAGCTATCCGGCGCAGGGAACCCGGCTGAAGGATCAGGTGCGCGCCGCCGACGCGGTGCTGTTCGTGACCCCCGAGTACAACCGGTCAGTACCGGGTGTGCTGAAGAATGCCATCGACATCGGCTCGCGCCCGTATGGCGACAGCGCGTTTGCCGGCAAGCCGGCGGCGGTGATCGGTGCCTCCATCGGCCAGATCGGCACCGCCGTGGCCCAGCAGCACCTGCGCATCAGCCTGGCCTTCCTGGACATGCACGTGCTGGGCCAGCCCGAAGCATTCATCCATTTCAAGGACGGCCTGATCGATGCCGATGGCGCGATCCACAATGAGGGCACGCAGAAATTCCTGCAGGGCTACGTGGACCGCTTCCTGGAGTTGATCGCGGTGCACGTCAAGGGCGATTGAAGTCTGCGGAGTCAGCGCCCTCTGCGTCGCAGAGGGATCCCCCCCCAGCCGCGCCCGGGGTCGGATCCCACTTCCCGCTGAGCGGGCCAGAGCCCTTACGCGGCACGGGATCCGACCCTGGCCGCCTGATCTGCGATAATGCCCCGCTCGGGTGCCGCAACGGCGCCCGTCGCAGGCAGTGCGACGCCCCCATGCCAGTCTGGCCAGGCACCGGCGGATATCCCCCGTTTCTCCACGGCTTATCCACAGGCTTGTGCATGGTCGCCGGGGTCGGCACCTGCCTACACTCGTCTGGCCACTTCCGCAGGAAACACCGCAGCATGTCCGCTCGTCCCGGCTTCCGTTCCAACCGCAGAGAGCGCGGTGATGGCTTTGATCGTGATCGCGACGAGTCGCGCATCGATCAGTTGCGTGTGCCTCCGCATTCTGTGGAAGCCGAGCAGGCGGTACTGGGCGGCCTGATGCTGGCGCCGGAGGCCTATGACCGGGTCAACGACCAGCTGACCGAAGGCGATTTCTATCGCCGCGACCACCAGATGATCTACCGCGCGATCCGCGAGCTGTCCGAACGCGAACGTCCGTTCGACGCGGTGACCCTGGGCGAGTGGTTCGAATCGCAGGGCAAGCTGGAACTGGTGGGCGATGGTGCCTATCTGATCGAGCTGGCCAGCACCACGCCGTCGGCCGCCAACATCGTGGCCTACGCTGAAATCGTGCGTGACAAGGCGGTGCTGCGGCAGCTGATCCAGGTCGGCACCGACATCGTCAACGATGGCTTCCAGCCTGAAGGCCGCGACAGCAGCGAGCTGCTGGCGTCGGCGGAAAAAAGCGTGTTTGCCATCGCCGAGCAGGGCGCGCGCGGCCGTACCGACTTCGTGGCCATGCCCGGTGCCCTGAAGGATGCCTTCGAGGAGCTGCGCAACCGCTTCGAGAACGGTGGCAACATCACCGGCCTGCCGACCGGGTACACCGATTTCGATGCGATGACCGCCGGCCTGCAGCCGACCGACCTGATCATCCTCGCGGCGCGCCCGGCGATGGGCAAGACCACCTTCGCGCTGAACATCGCTGAGTATGCGGCGATCAAATCGAAGAAAGGCGTGGCGGTGTTCTCGATGGAAATGTCGGCATCGCAGCTTGCGATGCGCCTGATTTCCTCCAACGGCCGCATCAACGCGCAGCGCCTGCGTACCGGCCAGCTGGAAGACGAGGACTGGAGCCGCGTCACCAGCGCGATCAAGATGCTGAAGGAAACCAAGATCTTCATCGACGACACGCCCGGCGTGTCGCCGGAAGTGCTGCGTTCCAAGTGCCGCCGCCTCAAGCGCGAACATGATCTCGGTCTGATCGTGATCGACTACCTGCAGCTGATGAGCGTGCCGGGCAACAGCGAGAACCGCGCTACCGAAATCTCGGAAATTTCGCGTTCGTTGAAGGGCCTGGCCAAGGAACTGCACGTCCCGGTGATTGCGCTGTCCCAGCTCAACCGCTCGCTGGAAACGCGTACCGACAAACGCCCGGTGATGGCCGACCTTCGTGAATCGGGCGCTATCGAGCAGGACGCGGACATGATCGTGTTCATCTACCGCGACGATTACTACAACAAGGAAAATTCGCCGGACAAGGGCCTCGCCGAGATCATCATCGGCAAGCACCGTGGTGGCCCGACCGGTTCGTGCAAACTGAAGTTCTTCGGTGAGTACACCCGTTTTGACAACCTGGCCCACGATTCGGTCGGTTCGTTCGAGTAACGGGTGTGCCGGCTGCCGGCCGGCAACAATTCCGGTCGGCAAACCATTCAAAACGCCAATCTTCCGTATGTGGCGTGTAAATGACATGTAACGCGAGGCTTCTACGATTCCGCCGCTGCTGCCCCTTTCGACGCCGCCCTTCGGCGTCCAGCGTGCCCAAGGAATCCGCCTCCATGCCGTCCCACGCTCCGCTCCGCCGCAATCTGCTGGCCCTGCTGGTCTGTGCTTCGCTGCCGTCGTTGGCCGCCGCTGAAACTGCCCCCGCTGCTGACGCACAGTCGGCCACCACCCTCGATTCGGTCTCGGTGATCGGCCGCGGTGAAGCGCGCCAGGTGCAGCGCGTCACCGCCGAGGACATGAAGGTGCTGCCGCCCGGCGCCAATCCCCTGAAGCTGCTGGCCAGCAAGCCGGGCGTGCACTTTGAATCCGCCGACGCCACCGGCGCCTACGAATGGTCCACCAGCATCAGCCTGCGCGGCTTCAACCAGAACCGCCTGGGCTACACCCTCGATGGCATTCCGCTGGGCAACATGGCCTACGGCAACAGCAATGGCCTGCACATCAGCCGCGCGGTGATCAGCGAGAACCTTGGGGGTGCAGAAGTCTCTACCGGTATCGGTGCGCTGGGCACGCCGTCCACCAGCAACCTCGGTGGCGTGTTCCAGTTCTATTCGATCGATCCGTCCACCGAGTACGGGGTGGTTCTGGCACAGGGCTTCGGCAGCGACAACGCGCGCCGAAGCTATGCGCGCCTCGATACCGGCGACCACCAGGGCTTTGCGGCCTACCTGTCCGGCGCGTACTCGGAAGGCGACAAGTGGAAAGGCAAAGGCTCGCAGGAGCTGAAGCAGTTCAACGGCAAGGCCACCTACAACTTCGGTGTGGACAGCAGGATCACCGCGCTGTTCAACGCCTCGCGCCGCGTCGAAGCTGACTACCAGGATCTGTCACTGGAGATGATCGACCGCCTCGGCTGGGACTGGGACAACTACGCACCGGACTGGAACCGTGCCGTGGCTGCTGCCCGTGGCCAGTACAGCGGCGGTGTCAACAGTCCGTGGGACGCATATTACTCGGGTCATGGCCTGCGCAACGACGATGTTTCCAGCATCGCCGGTGACTTCGGCCTCAACGAGACGATGCGCCTGAAGGTCAACGTCTACAACCACAGCAATCGTGGCCAGGGTCACTGGTTCAGCCCCTCCAATCCGTCCAATCCGGGCACCAGTCGCGAGATTCCGATTTCGATCCGCACCACCGAGTATGCGATCGACCGCACCGGCGTGACCTCGGCATTCACCTGGAACGTCGGTGCCCACGAACTGGAAGCCGGCCTGTGGTACGAGGACAACGGCCACAGCGTGCAGCGCAACTTCTACTACATCGACGGCCCGATCACTGACGACTTCTTCCTGCGCAACCCGGACCAGCGTGTGTGGCACCAGCGCTACACCACCATTACCCGCCAGTTCTACGTGCAGGATCGCTTCCGCCTGTTCGACGACCGCCTGACCATCGACATCGGTGCGAAGTCGCCGCACACCCGTACCAGCGTGCGCACGCCGCTGGGCAGCTATGCCAACAACAGCAGCCTGACCTCGAAGAAGGGCCTGCTGCCGCAGGCCGGCTTCAACTTCAAGCTCAACGAAGGCAACGAGATCTTCGGTTCGTTCGCCAAGAACGTGGCTGCCTATGCGTTGGGTGTCGGCAGCCCGTTCAATGTGCCGCAGGCGGCCTTCGACAGCAGTGCGAAGAACCTCAAGCCGGAACAGTCGCGTACGATCGAGCTGGGTTGGCGCGGTTACGGCCAGGGCTATGAGGCCTCGGTGGCGGTGTACGACGTCAAGTTCGACAACCGCCTGTTGGCCATTGCCCAGTGCGTCGGCATCCTTGGTTGCCCGGCGCTGTTCTCCAACGTCGGCTCGGTAACCAGCCGCGGCGCCGAGGCGACCCTGCAGCTGAAGCCGATGCAGGATCTGACCTGGTCCAACGCGCTGTCCTGGAATGACAGTACCTACGACAACGATTACGTGAACAATGGCGTAGTGCCGACCCGTGGCAAGAAGACCGTCGACACCCCGGAGTGGATGTTCGCCAGCACCCTGGCCTGGACCCCGGGCCCGTGGGACATGCGGCTGGCCGCCAACCACGTTGGCAAGCGTTACGTGACCTACACCAACGATGTGTCGGTGCCGAGCTACTGGCTGGTCAACGCCTCGGTCGCCTATGATTTCGGCACGCTCGGCCCGGCGCAGAACCTGACTGTGGCGCTGAATCTGACCAACCTGACCGACAAGCGCTATCTGTCTTCGATAAACACCAACGGCACCTACGCCGCCGATCCAACCCGCAGCCTGGCGACCATGCAGGTCGGGGCGCCGCGGCAGGTGATGGCCACCGCGACCGTGCACTTCTGATGCGCGGGCCTGTGGATCCGGAAAGCCGTCGTCGCCTGCTGCGCATGGCGTGGCAGGGCACGGGGGCGGCGATCGCACTGGCGGCGATGCCGGGGCTGGCCACGGCCGGCCCACGGCCGCGGCTGGGGCGCGATCCGTTCACTCTGGGGGTTGCCGCCGGCGATCCGGATCCGCAGGGCGCAGTGTTGTGGACGCGGCTGGCGCCTGACCCGCTCAACGGCGGCGGCATGCCGTCCCGGGCGGTGCCGGTGCGCTGGTTCGTGGCCGAAGACCCGGGCATGCGCCGGCTGGTGCAGCGTGGCGTCGCTGCCGCGGTGCCGGAGCTGGCCCATTCGGTACACGTAGAGGTCAACGGCCTGCGCCCGGGCCGTGACTACTACTACCGCTTCGCCTGCGATGGCGATGAGGAAAGCGCGGTCGGCCACTTCCGCACCGCGCCGTTGCTGGACACGCAGCTGCAGCAGCTGCGGCTGGCGCTGTGTACCTGCCAAGCCTGGAACAGCGGCTATTACCCGGTCCTGCGCGATATCGCGCAGAGCGATGTCGACCTGGTACTGCATGCCGGCGATTACCTGTACGAGTACAGCCCGCTGCAGAATGCGCGCGGCCGCGCACTGGATGCCGAACGCTTCAGTGGCGAGACGATCAGTCTGGAGCGCTACCGTGACCAGTACGCGCTGTACAAGCTCGATCCGGATCTGCAGGCGGCACACGCCGCGCATGCGTTCGCGGTGATCTGGGACGACCACGAGGTGCAGAACGATTACTCCGGCATCCACCCGGAGAAGCCCGGCGTCTCGACCGAAGACTTCATCGTGCGGCGTGCGGCGGCGTACCGTGCGTTCTACGAACACCTGCCGATGCGCAGCACGCCAGCGGGCAATGGCGGCCTGCGTGTACACCGGCGGCTGCGCTATGGCGATCTTGCGCAGCTGACACTGCTGGATTGCCGCCAGTTCCGCCCGGCCAATCCCTGTGGCGTGGGCGAGTCGCCACGTTGTGATGCCGCACTGGATCCGCGTATGAGCATGCTCGGCACAGGCCAGGAGGCGTGGTTCACGCAATCGATGGCGGCCGCGCAGGGCACACGCTGGAACGTGGTGGTGCAGCAGCTGCTGATGGCGCAGCTGCGGCTGGACGGTGGCACGCCGCGCGAGCGCTTCTGGAACGACGCCTGGGATGGCTATCCCGCCGCACGCAAGCGGCTGCTGCAGGCGATGCAGGCGGGCGGGCAGGGCAATGCCATCGTGCTCGGCGGTGACTGGCATTCCACTTTCGTCAACGACCTGAAGCTGGATTTCGACGCGGCCAATGCGCCCGTCGTCGCCACCGAATTCATCGCCCCGGCGATCAGCAGTGGCGGCGACGACACGCCGTATGGGCCGTACTACGGGCCTTCGATACCGGAGAACCCGCACATCCGCTACTTCGACGGCGACCGCCGTGGCTGGTGGAAGCTGCAGTTGAACCGGCAGACCGTGGACGCCGAGCTGCGCTTTGCCGACAGCGTGCTGCGCGCGGATGCTGCGGTGCAGACCGTGGCACGCTTCCAGGTGGCCCACGGCCGCCCAGGCGCAGTCCCGGTGTGACTCCGTTCGGTAGTGCCGGCCGCCGGCCGGCAACCTCCTGAATCCCCGGTTTCCCCACCACCGCTTTCATCGCCCCCAGCCCGGTTTCGTCGCAAACCATTTGCGGCCGGCCGGGCAGGGCGGCAGGGTGGTTCCAGGCGGCAGGGTGCCGCCACAAGGAGACCGTGATGAAGACCCTGTTCGCGCTCGGTGTGTGGTGCCTGCTGTTCGTGCTGTGCTGGCCGCTGGCGATCCTTGCCCTCATCGCATGGCCGTTCGTCTGGCTGCTGAGCCTGCCGTTCCGCCTGGTCGGCATCACCTTCTCGGCGTTGTTCGCCTTCCTGCGCGCGCTGTTCATGCTGCCGGCACGGATGCTCGGCGGCCGGGCGGTTCCCGCATGAAGTCGGTGCTGCTGGCGGGTCTGGTCCTGTTGGCGGGCCCGGTACTGGCCGCACCTACAGCACCGCCATCAGTGTGGCTGGAGCGCCAGCAGACGGCTGCGGCCGACGAGGCTGACGCCGCAGCGGCAAAAACGGTGAAGCCGCAGGCCAGGGAGCGGTGCCGTGTGGTGAAGGAATGGAAGATCGGCGAGTCCGTGGTGCAGCATCGCATCTGCGACGATCCGCCGAAGAAGCCCGCCGGAAAGGTGTAGCGCCGAGCCTATGCTCGGCTCCCCCTCATGCTGCCTCGGCACGCAGCGCTGCCTGCACGGCCGGCCGCGCGTTGACCCTGCGGATGTAGGCAGGGAGGGCCGGCCACGCCGCCAGATCGATCGAGAAGAAGCGGCACCAGCCCAGCACCGTGAACAGGTAGGCATCGACCACGCTGAAGTCGGGCCCCATCAGGAAGTCCTGCGCCGCCAACGTGTCCTGCAGCAGATCGAAGCGCTTGAACAGCTTCTGCCGGAAGAAGGCTTTGGCCGTTTCCGGCAGATCGGCGTTGAACAGCGGCGCCGAGCCGGCATGGATCTCGCTGGTCACGAAGTTCAACCACTCCTGCAGTCGTACCCGCTCCCAGCTGCCGACGGGCGGGGCCAGCGCGCATTCGGGTTTCAGGTCGGCCAGGTACTGGACGATGGCCGGGCCTTCGGTCAGCACCTGCCCGTCATCCAGTTCCAGCGCCGCTACATAGCCTTTGCGGTTGATGGTGCGGAAATCGCGGCCATCGGCGGTCAGTTTGGTGGTGTTGTCGACCTTGATCAGTTCACAGGGCAGGCCAAGCTCACGCAGCACGATATGAGGCGACAGTGAGCAGGTGTAGGGCGCGTAGTACAGCTTCATGGATAGGCTCGAGGGGGAAGGGACGGCTGGGCCAGCCGATGCGAGGCAGTCTGCTGGGCGAGCGGTATCCGGTAAAATCAATCTTCGATTTTCCTGCCATAAGCTGGACTACTGCCTGTCATGATGAATCTTGCCCATTGGCGCCTGCTGGTTGCCGTGGCCGACGAGGGAACCATCTCGCGCGGCGCTGATCGCGTCGGTATCAGCCAGTCCGGTGCCAGCCAGGCCCTGGCCCAGCTGGAATCCTCATTGGGGTTTGCGGTGTTCGTGCGCGAGCGGCGTCAGGTTGAGATCACCGCGCTCGGGCAACGGGTGATCGAACATGCACGCATCATGCTGGGCGGCCTGCAGGCGATCCGCGCGCTGGCCGATGACAGCCAGGGGCTCAGTGGCGCACGCATCCGCCTGGCAAGCTTCCCGTCGCTCGTTTCCAGCCTGCTGCCAGCGTTGTTGCGTGACTTCCAGCGCCGTCACCCGGGCATCGAGGTGGTGGTGGTGGAGGGAACCGACGAGGAGGTGGAGCGCTGGCTCGAATCAGGCACGGTCGACGCCGGAGTGGTGATGAACCCCGCTGCCGATCGCGCCCCGTTGATGCTGGGCAGCGACGGATGGATGGCGGTGCTTGCGCAGACCCATCCGCTGGCGCGGCGCGCCACGGAAAGCGGGGTGGCGCTGAGCGAGCTGGCGGCCGAGCCCTTCATCCTCGCAACAGGGGGCTGTGCGGTGAACGGTCAGCGCCTGATGGCGGACGCCGGTCTACAGCTGAGTGACGTACGGGTGACCGTGCGCGACTGGGCCAGTGCGTGCGTGCTGGTCCGTGAGGGGCTGGGCGTCTCGCTGGTGCCGGAATCGACGTTGCCGGACGATCTTCAGGGCCTGCGGGTGCTGCCGGTGCAGCCGGGCATTCGGCGCGTGTTTGGCCTGGTCAGTTCACAGGCGGGTCGCGCATCGCGTGCAACGCAGGTCTTCATGCAGGAACTGGCAGGCGCTGCTGCAGGCCAGGCCTCCGCATCAGCGTGAGGGCGTTGCAGGGACGACCTGCTGACCATCGCTGTACATCATCATGATCTTCTCGCCGCGGTAGGGCAGCACGACCTCCGGCCGCCACGGGTTGCCTTTTGGCGCGGTAGCCTTGGCCGTGGCGGTACAGCCGCTGTCCTTGATAGCGCAGCGACGAATGGCGATCTGCAGGGTGCCGTCGGCAGACCTGTAATCGACCCCGGGTGAGTGGAACAGGGTTTCGCCCGGCATGCTGTAGCGGATCCTGATCTGGTTGGAGCCGAGCAGGCTCACCTCGACCGGCTGGACCGGGGCTCTGCGGTAGTCGCCTTCCAGCGGTTCGGCTGCACAGGCCAACAGCGGAACAAGTGCGGCCATCAACATCACCGCCGCCGTGCGCGATGTACGGGCGAGGGGGCTCGATCGCATGGCGTTTCTTCCTTGGTAGATGCCGCGATCATTGAACCGCAGTATTGCAGCGTCAAGTCACGCGGCACCGTTGCAGGCAACAAAAAACCCCGCCGAAGCGGGGTTTTCTGTTTGCAGGGGAGTACCGACCAACGGTCGGCACCTACCCGGATGCCGATCAGTTCGCCTTGTGGATGGCGCGCTTGCTGACCGCCATCGCCGCGTCGTGGATCACTTCCGACAGCGACGGGTGGGCGTGGCAGATGCGCGCCAGGTCATCGGCCGAACCACTGAACTCCATGGTCAACACGCCTTCGTGCACCAGCTCGGACACGTTGGCGCCGACCAGGTGCATGCCGAGGATGCGATCGGTCTCGGCATGGGCCAGGATCTTCACGAAACCTGCCGGCTCGATCATCGCCACGGCACGGCCGTTGGCGGCGAACGGGAAGCTGCCGGCCTTGTACGGAATGCCTTCGGCCTTCAGCTGCGCTTCGGTCTTGCCAACCCAGGCCAGTTCCGGCTCGGTGTAGATGACCCACGGGATGGTGTCGAAGTTGACGTGGCCCGGCAGGCCGGCGATCAGCTCAGCCACCGCGATGCCTTCCTCGAAGCCCTTGTGCGCCAGCATCGGACCGCGCACGCAGTCGCCGACCGCCCACACGCCGTTGACGCCGGTGTGGCAGTGCGCGTCGACTTCGATCTGGCCGCGCTCGTTGACCTTCACGCCGGTGCCTTCGGCCAGCAGGCCCTTGGTGGCGGCGCGACGGCCGACGGCCACCAGCAGCTTGTCCACGGTCAGGGTCTTTTCGCCTTCAGCGTCGGTGTAGGTGACGATGACTTCCTTCTTCTTGCCCTTGCCGGTGATCTCGGTCTTGGAGACCTTGGCATTGAGGCGGATGTCCAGACCCTGCTTCTTGAATTCCTTGGCAGCGGTCTTGGCCACTTCGGCGTCGGCCACGGCCAGGAACTCCGGCAGTGCTTCCAGGATGGTGACTTCAGCGCCCAGGCGCTTCCACACGCTGCCCAGTTCCAGGCCGATCACGCCGGCGCCGATCACGGCCAGGCGGTTCGGCACTTCGGTGAAGTCCAGGCCGCCGACGTTGTCGACGATGGTGTCGCCGTCGAACTTGGCGAACGGCAGTTCGATCGAATCCGAACCGGCGGCGATGATGACGTTGGTGCCCTTCAGCTCCACGACCGAACCGTCATGCTGGGTGACCTTGACCACGTTGTCGGCGTTCAGCTCGCCGAAACCGTAGTAGGTGGCGACCTTGTTGGCCTTGAACAGCATGGCGATGCCGCCGGTGAACTGCTTGACGATCTTGTCCTTGCGGCCAACCATCGCTTCGACGTCCATCTTGGCGTCCTTGAAGCTGATGCCGTGGTCGCCAAAGATGTGGCCCATGTTCCAGAACTGGCGCGAGGAATCCAGCAGCGCCTTGGACGGGATGCAGCCCACGCGCAGGCAGGTGCCGCCCAGGGCCGGCTTGCCGTCCTTGCCCAGCGCTGCGTCGATGCAGGCGGTCTTCAGGCCCAGCTGTGCAGCGCGGATGGCAGCGTGGTAACCGGCCGGGCCGGCACCGATGACGACGACGTCGAATTGTTCAGCCATTGAATTATTCCTTGTTGCATTACCAGAACCCCTCCGCGCAGGCGCGGAGGGGCGGGAGGTCGCTTACAGGCCGAACAGCATGCGGCCCGGGTTTTCCAGCTGGTTCTTGATGTCCACCAGGAACTGCACCGAGTCCTTGCCGTCGATGATGCGGTGATCGTAGGACATCGCCAGGTACATCATCGGCGCGATCACGACCTGGCCGTTCTGGGCGATCGGACGTTCCTTGATGGCGTGCATGCCCAGGATGGCGCTCTGCGGCGGGTTGATGATCGGGGTCGACAGCAGCGAACCGAAGGTGCCGCCGTTGGTGACGGTGAAGGTGCCGCCCTGCAGTTCTTCCAGGCTCAGCTTGCCGTCACGTGCCTTCTTGGCGTAGTCGGCGATGGTGCGCTCGATGTCGGCGAACGACATGCGCTCGACGTTGCGCAGCACCGGCGTGACCAGGCCCTTCTCGGTCGACACGGCGATCGAGATGTCCGAGTAGCCGTGGTAGATGATGTCGTCGCCGTCGATCGAGGCGTTGACCAGCGGGAAGCGCTGCAGCGCGTTGGCAGCGGCCTTCACGAAGAAGCTCATGAAGCCCAGCTTGATGCCATGCGCCTTGACGAACTCGTCCTGCAGATCCTTGCGCGCCGCCGAGACCTTGGACAGGTCGACTTCGTTGAAGGTGGTCAGCATGGCGGTGGAGTTCTTCGACTCCATCAGGCGCTCGGCGATGCGCTTGCGGATGCGGGTCATCGGCACGCGCTCTTCCGGACGTGCACCACCGGCCTTGCCGGCGCCGCCGTTGCGGGCGAAGTTGACGATGTCTTCCTTGGTCACCGCGCCGCGACGGCCGGTGCCGTCGACATCGGCCGGGTTCACGCCCTCGGTGATGGCGGTGAAGCGGGCGCCCGGCGGCAGCGCATCGGCCGACGACTTGGCAGCCGGGGCCGGAGCAGCGGCAGCCGCCGGAGCAGCGGCTGCTGCAGCCGGAGCAGCCTCAGCCTTCTTCTCTTCAGCGGCCGGAGCCGGGGCTGCGGCCACGGCGCCTTCTTCGATGATCGCCACGACCTGGCTGGAGGTCACGGTCGCGCCTTCGGCGAACTTGATTTCCTTGATCACGCCATCAACCGGCGACGGCACTTCCAGAACGACCTTGTCGGTTTCCAGGTCAAGCAGGTTTTCGTCGCGCTTGACGGCGTCGCCCACCTTCTTGTGCCAGGTGGCGATGGTGCCGTCGGCGACGGATTCGGGCAGTACCGGGGCTTTGACTTCGGTGGCCATGCGGGAGCTTCCTGGTTTGTCTTCTAAATAGGGGGAGAGTTATTCAGCGAACGAGTCGTTGAACGGGTTGACCAGTGCATCGGCGACCAGCTGCTGCTGTTCGCGGACGTGGTCAGCCATGTGACCGGCAGCCGGCGAAGCCGAACGTGCGCGACCGGCGTAGTGCAGGTTCTGGCCATCGGCCAGGCAGAACTGCAGGTGGTGGCGGATCTGGTACCACGCGCCCTGGTTCTGCGGTTCTTCCTGCGTCCACACCACGTCGGTGGCCTTGCCGTACTTCTTCAGTTCGGCGGCCAGCAGCGCACGCGGGAACGGATACAGCTGCTCCACGCGGATGATCGCCACGTCGTCCTGGCCACGCTTGGTCTGGTCTTCCAGCAGGTCGTAGTAGACCTTGCCCGAGCACAGCACCACGCGCTTGACCTTCTTGGCGTCCGCGTTGGCATCGCCGATCAGGTGCTGGAACTCGCCGTTGGCCAGCTCGTCCAGGGTCGACACGGCCAGCTTGTGGCGCAGCAGCGACTTGGGCGACATCACCACCAGCGGCTTGCGGGTGGTCAGGTGCTGCTGGCGACGCAGCATGTGGAAGGCCTGTGCCGGGGTCGACGGCACCACGACCAGCATGTTCTCCAGCGCGCACAGCTGCAGGAAGCGCTCCAGGCGCGCCGAGCTGTGCTCCGGGCCTTGCCCTTCATAACCATGCGGCAGCAGCAGGGTCAGGCCGGAAATGCGGCCCCACTTTGCTTCGCCGGCAGCGATGAACTGATCGATCACCACCTGGGCACCGTTGGCGAAGTCGCCGAACTGGCCTTCCCAGATGCACAGCGTGTTCGGATCGGTGGTGGAGAAACCGTACTCGTAGGCCATCACGGCTTCTTCGCTGAGCAGCGAATCGATGATGGTGGCCTTCTCCGGCGAATCCACCAGCTGCCGCAGCGGCAGGTAGTAGTTGTCGGTCTTCTGGTCGTGCAGGATCGCGTGGCGATGGGTGAACGTGCCGCGGCCGACGTCCTGGCCGACCAGGCGCAGGGCACTGCCTTCGTCCAGCAGGGTGGCGTAGGCCAGGTTTTCGGCAAAGCCCCAGTCGCCCGGGATCTCACCGGCCGCCATCTTGCGACGGTCGTCGTAGACCTTGGCAACGCGCGAGTGCAGCTGCACTTCTTCCGGCACGTTGTTGATCAGCTTGGCCAGCTCGACCAGCTTGTTCTTCTCGACCTTGGTCGAGATCGGGTCGGACAGCTTGCCTTCCAGCAGCTTCGGCCAATCGACGAACAGCGGGCTGGTCGGCGGGGTCTTCTCGACCTTGGCCAGCTCGGTGGTCACTTCACCGGCGTCCAGCTTCTCGCGGTAGGCATCGACCATCGCCTTGCCGGCACCGGCGGCGATCACGCCCGCCTTTTCCAGCTGCTCGGCGTACATCTCGCGGGTGGTGGCGTGCTTGCGGATCACCTGGTACATCAGCGGCTGGGTGATTGCCGGTTCGTCGGCCTCGTTGTGGCCCCAACGGCGGTAGCACATCAGGTCGATGACCACGTCCTTGGCGAACGTCTGGCGGAACTCGAAGGCCAGCTGCGCAGCGAACACCACCGCTTCGGGATCATCGCCGTTCACGTGCAGCACCGGCGCGGCGATCATCTTCGCCACATCGGTGGCGTAGCGCGTGGAGCGCGTATCCAGCGGGTTGGAGGTGGTGAAGCCAACCTGGTTGTTGACCACGATGTGCACGGTGCCGCCCACGGCGAAGCCGCGTGCCTGCGACATCTGGAACAGTTCCATGACAACGCCCTGGCCGGAGAAGGCCGCGTCGCCGTGGATCAGGATCGGCATCACCTGCTTGCGCGCGGTGTCCTTGCGGCGCTCCTGGCGCGAACGCACCGAACCGGCAACCACCGGGTCAGCGATTTCCAGGTGCGACGGATTGAACGCCAGCGCCAGGTGGACCGGGCCACCTTCGGTGGACACGTCGGCCGAGAAGCCCATGTGGTACTTCACGTCGCCGGCCGAAGCGTGCTCGTCGTGCTCGAACTTGCCTTCGAATTCGTCGAACAGCTTGCGCGGGTTCTTGCCCAGGGTGTTGACCAGCACGTTCAGGCGGCCACGGTGGGCCATGCCCACGACCACATCCTTGACGCCATCCTTGCCGGCGCTGCGGATGATGGTGTCCATCATCGGGATCAGCGAGTCGCCGCCTTCCAGCGAGAAACGCTTCTGGCCAACGTACTTGGTGTGCAGGTAGCGCTCGAGGCCTTCGGCTGCGGTCAGGCGTTCCAGCGTGCGGCGCTGGGTGTCAGCGTCCAGTTGGTAGTTGCCACCGGCCAGTTCCAGCTTCTTGTAGATCCACTGGCGCTGCTCGACCTCGGAGATGTGCATGAACTCTGCACCGATCGAGCCGGTGTAGGTCGCCTTCAGGCGTGCCAGCAGGTCACGCAGCTTCATGCGCGGCTGACCACCCACGCCGCCGGTGCTGAACTCGCTGTTGAGGTCGCCATCGGACAGACTGTGGAACGGCAGGCCCAGATCCGGGGTGTTGACCGGAGCGGCCAGGCCCAGCGGGTCCAGGCGGGCGTCCAGATGACCGCGCGAGCGATAGGCGGTGATCAGGCGACCGACATTGCGCTCACGCTCGTCGCCTGCACCGCTGCCGGTGCCGGCTTTCAGCGCATCCTTGGCCGCGTCCGCAATGTGGGAGATGACAGCCGAGTGCGGAATGTCACCTGCTTCGCGGCCCTTGAAGCCGTCGAAGTAGGTTTTCCATTTGGGATCGACACTATCCGGGGAGACCAGGTACTGCTCGTACAGGTCCTCGACATAGGAGGCGTTGCCGCCGGCGAGTTGCGAAGATTGCGCAAACTGCTTCAGTTGATTGTCCACGATGGAGGGTGCTGATTCGCTTTGTGGGGTATGGCTTCAGAAGGACCCGGCACGAAGATGAATAGCCGTGCACGGGCGCGTTCAAACAGCCAAATTGTACCCCCAACCGGACACGAAGGGGCACCACCAAGGGCATCGCGCGTCCCCCGGTGCCGCTTCCAGACAGGTTGGGTCAGCTGCGCCCGCTCAGATGCCGAGTGCGCGGAGTTCGCTGCAATCGCGCGAACGGTCCCAGACGCGCTGCAATTGCTGCTCGAACGGCTGCGAACGTGCTGGTAGCGCGATGCCCGCTTCGCCGTCGATGCGGTGGCCGATCAGACGAAAGTAGAAGTCGCCCGCATCGTTGAGCAGGCAGGCCGAGGCCAGTGCACGGTCGACCGGGTCGGCGACCTCGCGGAACTGGACCACGCTGGGCAGGCGCTGGGCCAGCGCGAGCAGCGGCGCACCGGAGGATGCGATCGCGGCAGCATCGTGCACGATCACCCGCAGCTGCTTGTCGTGGCGGGCGGTGACGAAGCGGCGCAAAGCAGCCTGCACCGGGGGCGCATCCAGCAGGCCCGGGTCCAGCTGGCGGCTGTGCAGCCACAGCTGGCGACGGGCACGGTGGACGATGGCGGTGGTGACGGCCACCGCCTCGGCGCGGCTGCCGATGGCGCTGGGCATGCCCAGCCGGCGGCGCATCTGCAGGTGGCCGATGCCGGCCTCCTGGAACACCTCGCCTTCAGGCAGGAAGCCCTGCCGGGCGTAGAAATCACAGGCGGGCAACTGCGCGTGCAGGTGCAGCTCGGCCAGGCCGAGCCGGCGCCCGGCCTCGACCAGCGCCTCCAGCAGGGCCTCGCCGACCCCGTGGCTGCGGTGACCGGCCAGCACTGCCATACGGCCGATGCGGCCATCCGGGGCCAGCCGACCGGTGCCAACCGGCTGGCCGTCGCCGTCCAGCGCCAGCACGTGGGCGCTGACCGGGTCCAGCGCATCGCGCTCCAGCTCGGCGGCGATGCCCTGTTCCTGCACGAACACGCGTTGGCGCACCTCGTGGATGGCGACATGGGCGTCGGCGTGGCTGACCTGCTGGACCCGGATCATGACGATGGCTCAGGCGCGGCCAGCGCTGTCGTCTTCCTCGTCGTCCTCGAAGTTGACGATGACCTCGATACCGTCGTCGTGCACGGTCACGGAGTGGACGTCGTCGGACACCGCGTCGGCGTCGATCGCCTCCACGCGCTCACGGCCTTCGATGACTTCGCCCAGCACCCCGGCGTCCTCGCCGTCGTCCTCGTCTTCGGCGTCATACAGTTCGTTGGGGTCGATCAGCTGGAACACACCGCCCACCAGCAACTGCTGGACCACCGCGCGCCCCTTGTCGGACAGGCCGCGATAGGCGGCGTCGTCGAGCTGCTCGGCGCCGGCCAGGCGCTGCGCGTCCTTCACCGACAGGGGGAAGTCCTGGCCGCTGACGTACAGGCTGGCGCCACGCTTGGCCCGGCGCCAGGCCAGGCGCGCCCACGGGTGGCGCTGCAGCAGCAGCCCGGAGGCCAGTGCCTGGACCACTTCTTCTTGTGCGGGTGCGGCCTGATGGGCCATTACTTCGCCGGCGGCACGGTAGGTGGTGATGAAGCGGCCGAACCAGTCACCCAGCTTGTCCGGGTCGTTCATGCGGATGGCGTTGAGCGCGGTGATCACCCGTGCCATCGCGACCGTGTCGATTTCGTTCGGGTCGGCCGGTACCTTCAGGTCGCCATCCTGGTAGCGGATGTTCTCGTCGGCATCGGCGATGAGGGTGTCCAGGTAGTCGCTGATCAGCTCGGCCGAGGCCGGCGCACGCATGCCGAAGGAGAAGGTCAGGCAGGAATCTTCGGCCACGCCGTGGTGCGGCACGTTCGGCGGCAGGTACAGCATGTCGCCCGGCGCCAGCACCCAGTCGTGGGTCGGCTTGAACACCTGCAGCAGCTTCAGCTCCACGTCCGGGCGGAAGCCCAGCGGCGGCTGCTTGCCCTTGATCGATTCGCTGGCGTCGATCTGCCAGCGGCGATGGCCCTGGGCCTGCAGCAGGAACACGTCGTACTGGTCGACGTGGGCACCGACCGAGCCACCGGTGGCGGCGAAGCTGATCATCACGTCATCCATGCGCCAGCGCGGCAGGAAGCTGAAGTGCTCGATCAGTGCACGCACGTCCTTGTCCCACTTGTCCACGTCCTGTACCAGCAGGGTCCAGTCGTGGTCGGGCAGGGCGGGGAAGATGTCTTCCTGGAACGGACCGCTGCGCACGCGCCAGCTGTCCTGGGTCTTGTCATGTTCGATCAGGCGCGCCAGCACGCCCTCTTCGCAGGCCAGGCCGGCCAGGTCTTCCGGCTGCACCGGGGTCTGGAAATCCGGGAAGGCATTGCGGATCAGCAGTGGGCGCTTCTGCCAGAAATCGCGCAGGAAGGTGGCCGGCGCCATGCCCAGCGGCTGGCCGGGGCGGGCAGTGACTTCGATCAGGGGGGCGGAGGACTTGCGGGAGGCCATGGGGGAGATCCTTGCAGCGGAAAACGGGAGGGGCGGCGTGGCGGGCCGCCTGAGATCTGCATTGTCCGCCGTTCGTGGGGATTGCGCACGTGCGCGGGATTGTCGCGGGGGTTCCGGCCAACGGCGCAGCCCCTCGTGGCGGGGGCTGGTCGCGTAAAGCGCTGGCTTCATGGGTTGGGCCGGGCGGGGTGGG